>CATZRD010000001.1 GCA_958423465.1 uncultured Oscillospiraceae bacterium
GTCGTGATCGGCGGCGGGCCCGCGGGCGATGTGGGCGCCATCCGGGCGGCCCAGCTGGGGCGGACCGTGGCCCGGGCGGAGGAACGGGAGCTGGGGGGCGTCTGTCTGAACCGGGGCTGCGTCCCCACCAAGGCGCTGATGCACGCCGCCGACGCCTACCGGCGGCTGCGGGAGCTGCCCGCCATGGGCGTCACGGTGGAAAACGCCGCCTTTGACTACGGCAGGATCCACGACTACAGGCGGGAGACGGTGGAGAAGCTCCGCGCCGGCGTGGAGCAGCTTCTGAAGGCCAACGGCGTGACGGTCTACCCCGTCAGAGCCAGGGTGGCCGCCCCCGGCCGGGTGCGGGTGGGGGATGAGCTGGCGGAGGCCCGGCACATCCTGATGGCCGTCGGCGCCCGCCCCAGCGTCCCGCCCATCCCCGGCGCCGGCGATGACCCGGACGTCTTTACCAGCGACGCTCTGCTGGAGGACCCGGACCGCTTTTATCAAAGGCTCGTGATCATCGGCGGCGGCGTCATCGGCGTGGAGATGGCCAGCATCTATTCCGCCCTGGGCTGCCAGGTCACGATCATCGAGGCCATGGACCGGCTGCTGCCCATGATGGACCGGGAGATCAGCCAGAATCTGGCCATGATCCTGAAAAAGCGGGGCGTGGCCGTCCACACGGGGGCCTCCGTCACCGGAATCTGCCGGGAAGGTGGCGCGCTGACCTGCGCCTTTACCGACAAAAAGGGACGCGGCGCGGTCCAGGGGGACGGCGTGCTGATCTCCGTGGGCCGCAGGCCCAATACGGAGGATCTCTTTGAGGGGGACTGGGGGCCGGAGACGGTCCGGGGCTTCCTGCGGGTCAATGACCGCTACGAGACCAGCGTTCCCGGCGTTTTCGCCGTGGGAGACTGCAACGGCATCCTGCAGCTGGCCCACGCCGCCGAGGCCCAGGCCATGGCCTGCATGGAGTACATCGCTGGCCGGGGAGAGGCGTCGGTGGACCCCCATGTGGTCCCCGCCTGCGTCTACACCGATCCGGAGATCGCCTGCGCGGGCGTCACCGCCGACGAGGCCAAAGTCCGGAACATTCCCACCGTGACGGGAAAGTACGTGATGAACGGCAGCGCCAAAGCCGTGATCGAGGGCACGGAGCGCAGCTTTGTGAAGCTGGTGTTCCACGCTGAGACGGATGTCCTTCTGGGCGCCCAGCTCATGTGCCCCAGGGCCACGGATCTGATCGCGGAGCTGACCACCGCGGTGGTGAACGGACTCACCAGCCGGCAGCTTCTGGCGGCCCTGCGGCCCCATCCCACCTTCGCGGAGGCGGTGACAGAGGCCGTCGAGTCCGCCCACGGTCAGGCGGTCCATGTGATGCCCGCCCGGCGGCGCTGACTGGGAGCGGACCATGGACATGACCTTCATCGACGTATCCACCACGGACCCCGCTTTCAACCTGGCGCTGGAGCAGTATGTCTTTGACCGGATGCCCAGGGACCGGGGCTACTTCATGCTGTGGAGGAACGATAACGCCATCATCGTCGGGCGGCATCAGAACACCCTGGCGGAGATCAACGAGGACTTTGTCCGGGACCGCGGCGTCCGGGTGGTCCGGCGGCTCTCCGGCGGCGGGGCGGTCTACCACGACCTGGGAAATCTGAACTTCACCTACATCGTGGACGCCGCCCAGGGTCCCCGGGTGGACCTGAGGCTCTTCTGCCAGCCGGTGGCGGAGGCCCTGAGGTCCCTGGGGGTGGACGCCCGGGTCAACGGCCGCAACGATATTACCATCGACGGGCGGAAATTCTCCGGCAACGCCCAGTATGTCCGGGAGGGCCGGGTCATGCACCACGGCACCATCATGTTCGATTCCGACCTGACCGTGCTGGGGCAGGCCCTGCAGGTCAGCCGGGAGAAGATCGAGACCAAAGGCGTCCGGTCGGTCCGCAGCCGGGTGACCAATGTGCGCCCCTACCTGCCGCCGGAGGTCACCATGGATCTCTTTAAGGCCCGGATCCTGGAGAGCGTGTCCCGGGGCCGCCCCATGGAGCGCTATGACCTGACGGCGGAGGACGCCGTCCAGGTGGAGGATCTGCGCCGGCGGCGGTACGATACCTGGGAGTGGAACTACGGGGCCTCTCCGGCCTGCTCCGCTCTGCGCCGCCGGCGGGTGGAGGGCTGCGGGACCGTGGAGGCGTATCTCCGGACGGACCGGGGCCGGCTGACGGACGTACAGTTCCGGGGGGACTTCTTCAGCGCCGTGGAGCCGGAGGTCCTGGCCCGCCGCCTCATTGGCCTGCGGCCAGAGGAGAAGGAGCTTCGCGCCGCTCTGGAGGGGGTGGACGCCGGCCTCTATTTCACGGGGCTGGATACGGAGACGCTTCTGGACATTCTGTGCCATGGGTGACAAAACAGCGACAGGGGAGCGCCCCCGGTCCGGTGGACCGGGGGCGCTCCTTTCCGCCGGTTCACAGGAACCAGCTCATGACGACAGGGGTGATATAGGCCTCGATGAGGGCCGCGGCGGCGGTCATGGGGAAGATCATGAGCAGCAGCACCCGCAGCAGGTCCTCCAGCAGCGGGAGCAGGGGCTGGCGGCGGGGGTCCACCACCACCCAGCGGGACATGCCGCGGCACAGGGTCAGGCCGCAGGCGGCGGCCAGCACCAGCGCGCTCAGCTCCAGTACGCCGTGGGGGAGGATGCCGGCCAGATAGGCCGCCATGGGCAGGCCGCCGGCCTGATACCAGCCCCCCAGAAGGCCCAGCAGCAGCCCGTTGGCCGCCAGAGACAGGACGGACAGGGGGAAAAAGGGCAGAAAGCCGTACAGCACCGTCACAAGGAAGGCCCGCCAGTTGTTGGCCATCAGCCCCAGGGCGGAGATGGAACCGGTCTCCTGATCCACCAGGCCGGACTGGTCCACGGCGTCCATGAACCGCTCCAGGACCACCTGGACCTGCGCCGGATAGAGCAGGGCGGCGACCCAGCCGGCGGCGGCGGCCAGGACCAGGACCGCGGCGCTGATCAGCAGCATTTTGCGGAAATCCGTGGTCAGAAACTCGCCCAGACGCCGCAGATGGCGGACAAGGCCGGTCACGCCAGCTTCTCCAGCCCGGCCCGCAGGCGGCGCAGGCACTCCTCACGGCCCAGGATGGCGCAGATCTCCACCGCGCCGCCGGGGGTGACGGCTTTGCCTGCGGCGGCGATGCGCACCGGCCACATAAGGGTGGCGTTCTTGACCCCCAGTTTCTCCGCCAGGGCGATGAGCGCATCATGGATGGCCTCGCTTGTCCAGTCAGCCAGACCCTCCAGAGCGGGAAGGGCGGCCTCCAGCATGGCCCGGGACACCTCGGGGGTGCATTTGGACTTCTTGTTGCTGAAAAGCTCCGTGTCGTAATCCGGCAGGGCGTCGAAGAAATCCACCTTTTCGGGGATGTCCGTCAGCTTCTCGCACCGGGCCTGGAGCAGAGCCGCCACGGTAGCGGCGTCGATGGCGGGGTTTTTCACGCTCTGGCGGATATAGGGCTCCGCCGTCCGGGCAAAGTCCGCCGGGTCCATGGCCCGCAGGTACAGGGCGTTGAAGTGGGTCAGCTTCTCGATGTCGAAGATAGCGGGGGACTTGGAGATACCGCCGATGTCGAACACCTGGGCCAGCTCCTCCAGGGAGAACACCTCCCGCTCCGCCTGGTCCCCCCGGGGGCTCCAGCCCAGCAGGGCCACGTAGTTCAAAATGGCCTCCGTGAGGTAGCCCTGGGCCTTCAGATCCTCATAGGAGGGGTCGCCGTGGCGCTTGGACATCTTATTGTGCTGGTCCCGCATGACGGGGGAGCAGTGGACATAGGTGGGGACCTCCCATCCGAAGGACTGGTACAGCAGATCGTACTTGGGGGCGGAGGAGAGGTACTCGCTGCCCCGGACCACATGGGTGATGCCCATGAGGTGGTCGTCGATGACGTTGGCGAAGTTATAGGTGGGCAGGCCGTCCCGCTTGATGAGCACCTGGTCGTCCAGGGTGCTGTTGTCCACGGTGATGTCGCCGAAAATGGCGTCGTGGAAGGTGGTGGTCCCGCCGCTGGGGATCTTCTGCCGGATGACGTAGGGCTCTCCCGCGTCCACCCGGGCCTGGGCCTCGGCGGGGTCCAGGTCCCGGCAGGGGTCGGCGGCCCGGTCAAAGTCGCCGGCGTCCTCCTCGGACTCAGTCTTTTCGCAGAAGCAGTAGTAGGCGCAGCCCTTTTCCACCAGCAGACGGGCATATTTGCCGTAGGTGTCCCGGCGCTGGGACTGGATATAGGGGGCCACGGGGCCGCCTACGTCGGGACCCTCGTCGTGGGTCAGGCCGCACTCCGCCATGGTCCGGTAGATCACATCGGTAGCGCCCTCCACCAGACGGCCCTGGTCCGTGTCCTCAATGCGCAGGATGAAGGTGCCGCCGGCGTTCCGGGCGATGAGCCAGGTGTACAGGGCGGTGCGCAGGTTGCCCACATGCATATAGCCGGTGGGGGAGGGGGCAAAGCGGGTGCGGACCTTTCCGTGGGGGATCTTCGCCTCCATCTCCTGGAAGTAGGTCATATCAAGTGCCATATCGGTCTCCTTTTTCGCGCGGCGGCAGCCGCGCGCTGCTGTATTTCGGGTGGGAGCCTGCCGCTCCGTTTCAGTATTCTCAAGTATTATAGCCGAAAGCGGAGATAGGGTCAACCCCGCCGGGAACAAATTCCGCCGCTGCCCGTCTATTTTTGTAAATTGTCAAGTCCATTTTAACACTTTATGGAAAAAATTTTTGTAGCTCTGCCTGGAATAATTCGGCAGGGGTCGAATAGTCCAGTATCTTGCGGGGATAGTTGTTCATCCAATCCATAACATTCTGACAATCTTTTGAAGTGTACTTTGCAAAAGACTTCCCCTTTGGGAAGAAGCGGCGGATAATTCGGTTTGCCCGCTCATTGGACCCTCTTTCGCTACTGCAATATGGGTGACAATAGTAAATTTGCAAACGTTTATTACCCTTTTTATCATGCTCCATTCTATAGCAATCCTGAAATTCTGAACCGTTATCTACTGTTATGGTTTTGAACATACCAGATGGGTATTTTGAAAGTACATTGTCAAGAGCACGAACAACAGATTTGCACGATTTGTCCCAGAGCTTTACAATGATTTCATATCGTGTTTTTCGCTCGGTCAGGACAAGAACAGCCTGTTTCTTACCCTTGGCCTTACCGATAACCGTATCCATCTCCCAGTGACCAAAGGTTTTACGGGAAGATACCTCGTATGGACGGCGTTCTATGCTGGTTCCCTTAGGCGGTTTTGCGGCAGGCTGAACAGATTTTTTACGTGGCTTCCGCTTAGGCTTTTCCAACAGGTCCACAGAAGTCACACCGGGGATATAGCCAGCGTCTATATAGCGATACAGGGTAGTTGTGGAGACAGTCCACCTACCCTGTTTCTTTAACGTGCTGACAATGACATCCGGGGAATTGCCAGCGAGTATTTCAGAAGCAACATGGTCAGCATAATCATAGCGTTTTCCCAGCTTGATGGGAACGCCCTTAGAAGTGGCTTGCTGGTCTGCATATTCCTGCGCAATGGTAGCCGAATAGCACTTCACATAAAGCCATGTCTTGCCGTCTAGATGATTATATAGACCATGCTTGACCTCAGTACAGACAGCGGCAGGAGTAAAGCCGATTTGAGCGGCAATAAAGCGATAACTGTGACCGACATTATAAAGCGCTTCTATCTTCAATCTATCAGTCCAAGTGATACGACGGTACTTACGTTCTTTTTTCATGGTAGCGTTTTCCTTTCGTTAGCTTAGCGGCGGGGCGCTCGGTATACAAGGCGGTATGTAGTTCTATACCGGGCCAGGTGCCGCATACACGGTTGATGTGGGTTTACATAATATCTACCGGCTATCGGGGGCGGTTGTTCATGCTTCGCATTTCCACGGCGGAAGCCGGTACATCCAAAGAGGGCAAAAGCCGCCCGGGAGTGCCGGACGGCTCTAAACTTGAAGTGTACTTTTCAACTGGCTTTCTCCATTTGCTGTTGACAGTCCATGCAAAGGATATTGACATCTTTTGTGGCCCGGATGGATTGACCACAGCAAGGGCAAACATACTTTCTGGTGCTGCTGGGCTTTTTCGGTTTCGGGTCTGTTCCGCCGAACTCACCGGAACGGGAAATTGTCAGCTTGTTACGCCATTTTTGGGCGGTGCAGAAGCGTTTCAAATCAGGGCCGGGCTGGGTGATGGAAAAACCTATTTTCTGGTCATAGTCAATAAGCAGACCCCGCTTCTCTGCCTCTTCCTTGAAGCGCTTGTTATGATAGGTGTTCCCACGGCTGGTATCCTGAATATCGTTCAGCTTGCAGTAGTAATGGACCATCTCATGAACGAGGGTAGCAATGGTATTCGCTATAGGCCGATTCAATCGCTCAGCACCGATATTGATTTCGTGATAGGATCTCTTGCGCTGGGCATCCTGCCAGACCTCATTTGTGGTAAAGTGCCCATAGGCACGGGGGCTGGTCTGAATGGTAATGATGGGTTTTGGAAGTACATTTTTAAAGTATTCCTTGTTCAGAGCGTCGAACGCATCTTCAAGAAATTTGGTTGCTTGGCTGATGGTCATGGTTGAAACCTCACTTTCAATTTCTAAAAATTTGTTCCCCTCTTGATGATTTAATTATACTCCCGGAAGTATATAAAGTCAAGAAAAAGTTATTGAAGATGCACATACAAAATGCCCAAATATACTACCGGGAATATATGCAAAATGACGAAATTGTCGTCGCCGATTTTTGGCCCTGCGGGGCCAAAAATCGGGACCGCCACGGGCGGGGTTTATATTGTGAAAACAAAATAGATTTTGTTTTCATAATTCCTTGACATACTTCCGGGAATATATTATACTGCAAATAAAGGTGGTGAGACGATGCCCTATAGTGAAGCCCAAAAAAGAGCAACTTTAAAATATAGAACCAAGGCATATGACAGAATAGAGATCACAATTCCCAAGGGTGAAAAAGAAACCTATAAAGCCCAGGCGGAAAAGCGGGGCATGAGCCTTAACGCCTATATTATCAGCCTGATAGAAAAAGACATGGAGGAAACAACATGAAATTCATCATCGGCGGCGAATCCTTTCTAGAATGGTTAGACAGGGCAACGTATGACGGCGCTATTGGCCTTTTCTATAACGGAACATGGGGCGGAGTGCTTGCATATCTCATTGTCGGCCTCCTGTGCCTTTTTGCAATCATTGGATTTATTACGGTTCTGCGCCTTATCTTCCGTCCCAGGAAAAAGAAGATGAGTGCAGAAGAAAAATGGATGAAAACCGGTAAATACTGAACTTTCCCCTGTTGTCTAATAGGAACGGACAGGGAGGGAGAAACGTGAACCAATACATAACTGCCCAATGCAAAAACATGATTACCATGGTAGAAACATTTGAGCAAGCGTGTAAATTGGCGGCACTCAAAGACGACGGAACCATTTCCAGAGAAGAGGAAAAAGCTCTACGCAAAATCTCAAAGACAGCAGAAAAATTCAAAGCTGAATTATCGAAAATTAGATAAATGACCCCCGCCAGCGTAACAACTGGCGGGGGCTTGCTTTACCACTGTTCCCACTCTTTTTTCGGAAGCTCTTTCCGGGAATAGGAATTGAACAGCTTCCAGAGCGGCGGGGAGAAAATGCGCTTGGTATCCAGCACAGGCAGACCCATAGCGTACAGGTCCGCTATCTGTTTGGTCTGTTCATCTACGCCAACTTTACGGCGGATACGGCGGGCCACGATGCAGAACGGGACCAGAGAGCGTCGGACCACATAGAAATTTTGGGCCAGACGGCGGAGCGTAACGTCCATATCCTCATAGGACTGGGAAAACACGTCTACGCTGGTCTTGTAGTGCCGGTGATACTTATAGAAATAAATGGCATCCTGCGGGAATGATTTGAAGTTGCGGTTATTGTACTCAATACCGGCCTCATCAATAATGACCTTTGCGTCCTCTATCATGTACTTGCCGATATCGTTCTTAGCGTCCAACTGATAAGCGCCGGTAATAGGGACATTGCTGTATACATCAATGCGGCGTTTCAGATATTTGCTGTTCAGCAGAGCCTTGCAAAGCGCCCAATTGGAATGTTTCCGGGAAAATCGGATAAGAACGTTTTCATGCAAAGCCCATTTGGTCAGATAGGCGGCAAAGGTGGTCTTACCGGAACCGGGAACGCCAAAATAAACGTTGAGCACATGGGGATGTTTCGGGCAGAGAAACGAATGAATAAAAATCATCAGATAGACCACACCGGCCAATATCAGGACCGCCATATAGTAAACACTCCTTTTTTGAATGTGAAGATACAAAAGTACGGGGGGGAGGGCGCGCACTCCGTTTGGCGCGCTCCTCCCCCCTTTGGGGGCCTTACACCCGCAGGAGGCGGGAGAACAGGCCGATGCCCACACCGATGAAGCCGATGACACAGCCGATGAGCAGGAGGGGATTGCTGGCCACAGTAGAGGCGACAGTACCCACCCAACCGATAGCGGCGGTGAACACCTCGGTAATGGTGCTGATGAGAGTTGCCATAGTCATAGCGGCGGGAGTCTCTTGAACAATGCACTTCCTTTCTATGTAATAATATCCTTAAACACCTTTACCACGAAGCAAAGGCATACAAGGCCAAAGAGGTAGATAATAGGCTCAGAGCCTAGGAACCGGGCTACAGCGTCCAGCATACCGGAAGAAAAGGCTATCATGGCTTCCATTATTTCAGGACACCTCCCAACAGCTTCATGAGGCAGAACAGGAGGATACCGAACAGGAATACACCGGCGCACCACTCATAATCCACGCCTGCGGCGCCATCCGCCACAGTGTCAATCAAAGTAGTGGTGGTTTCATTGCCTACCGTCTCAGTGACAGCGGCGGTGGTCATGACCGGGGTATACTCACCGAAGATGGAAATAACCAAGGCTTTCAGGCCAACAGCGGCAGGGCCAGCAGTATCAGCACCAGAGCGCATATCAGACACACGGTAGACAGGCGGTTCAGCTTCCACCGGGCCAGTCTCAGACGCATCCGGGGTATCCAGCACATCACCCGGAACCGCAGAGTCTCCGACAGGTTCACGAGCGGGAGTAGTGCCGGGAGATAACAACTCACCATCCGCAGAAAAGACGTTCCCGGCCTCGTCAACATAAGAGCCAACAGGATACTTACCGTTACCAGAGCTGTTATCATCGGGGAGGGCTGATTGTTCATCGTTCATACCTGCGCTTTCATCCGGTTTAGAGACGGGTTCTTTCTGGGGCTGATTTTTGGCGGCTACAGCGGCATCCAGAGCGGCGTTAAAGGCTATGTTGTCGAAACGGTTGATACAGCCATCTACGAAGAAGTAAGCCCACGGGTCAACGTCAACTTCTGCAGCTTGCACCATCTCCTGAGCTACCGCAAAGTCATATGCGCCATAGTCAAAGACCCGTTCACCGTCTGCGTTGGTAATCCAAAATTGGTCAGGGTCAGCGGCCAGCGCCGGAACGGAGAGCATGAAAACAGCGGCCAGCGCTAAGGCGATTTGAAGTACACGTTTCAAAATTCATCATTCCTCCGTTCCTTGGAAATTTTCGGATTGTTAGTGCTTCCGGTCCGGGGGCTGTCGCCCCCGGAACCGCCGATACCGAAGATAAGGCGAACAACCAGAATAGAGATAGAGGCCAGAGCCACGCCAAGCCACATTTGACCGAACGTGAAGCTAAAACCGGGAACGTAGATACCGAATAACCCCCAGATACCATCTATCAGGGCCTTACCCAGTTGTGCAGTCGTTTCAAACATGGCGGGACCTCCTTACTTAAGAAACAGCTTCAGCAGAGCCACAAAGATAAACACGGTCACACCGGCTACCAGAACCGTCATGATTTCCGGCGGGAGCCAAGTCCAGAGAACGCCCAGAGCCTCGCCAAAGGAGCCAAACAGATTTACCAGCTCTTTCAGCTTGCCAATGGT
Source organism: uncultured Oscillospiraceae bacterium (assembly GCA_958423465.1). Lineage (GTDB taxonomy): Bacteria > Bacillota > Clostridia > Oscillospirales > Oscillospiraceae > Pelethomonas. Next base: position 10,005 of record CATZRD010000001.1, read on the forward strand.
ATTTTCTACCAGAGTTATGAGGCTGTCCAGAATTTTGCCAAGGGCCGCTCCGATAAGATCCAGAAGTCCGCCAATGGTAGTACCGAAGAAGTCGCCTATCTTTTTCAGCAGCTTAGTGAACCAGTTTCCTTCCCCATCGTCCGGGGTATCCGGGGTACTGGGAACGGGAGGACCTGTTCCGTCCGTGTCCTTGTATTCCTCACCGCAAACGGTACAACGGTAGATGGTATAACCTTGCGTGACCAAATTACCGGTTTCGTCATAGGTAGTTTGTACAGACGTCTTGACCTCCCAAGAATGGCCCAGCTTCGGAATCGTCTCCGTTTTGGTGGTGCGGCATTTCTCGCAGGTATAGATAATGGAACCGGCCAGCGTACAGGACGCTTCTTTACGGCTTGTCTCTTTCCACTCATGCTGACAGGTATCCGGGTCTACATCCTCGCCGGGCTTAGTGGGCCGCTCCGGTTTTAGATCTGCGTCCACGTCCGGGGAACTGCCCACGGGGGTAAACACATAGCCTAAAGCAGATTTGACGGTAGAGCCGTCATAGACCATGGCCTCTACATCTACCCAATTGGAGCCGTCATAAAGCTGGGGCTGTCCGCCGGTATAATCGTCATGGAGCGGGATATAGAAAAAGCCGGTAGTAGGATTAGAGGGACGCACACCGCCGATGCGGTAGGCGCTGACGGGGGTAGAATGGCGGACGTAAATGGTATTGGCCGTCTTGGCATCCGGGAGCGCTAAAACTTTATTCGTGTCGTAAGGGGAGCTGGAAGGAGTATATGCGCCGGTAGAAGTCAGGTCCCCGGTGGTAACACGAAGCTCATCCAAATAGAGCGTACCGGAGGACTTGATATAAAACTTGTCCGCCGTAGGCTTGGTAAAATCGCCGGAACCGACCAGATCACCGTTGACGAAGTAATACAGCTTCCCGCCGGAAATCGTAATCCGCATGGGGACCCACTGGTTTTTGTAGGTGGCATAGGAGAAATCAGCTTTAACAGACTGAGGGGTTACACGATACCAATACTCCGTATAATTGCGAATAGTAGCAGTATAATCATTATAGTAATGCCAATGAGAATGATCAGGATCATTCTCTTTACCATAATATGTATATTTAACAGAAGTTCCGTACTGTGCCCGAGAAGAATTATACAATGTAGGTGTGGACGGCCATATATACCAACCATAATATGAACTATTTATAACAGCCCAACCAGAACCGTTTATAGAAGGAACAGAATGACGGGTTTTTAAGACGTTTGAATATGTATAGTCATATTTTGTTAAATCAAGACGACTATTTTTGTCAGGAGGTTCACCACCGGGACAGTCATAGATAGAACTATAATATTGACAATAACGACCAAGACTAATAGAGTTACCATCATCTTTATAGTAATCATAAACAAACTGAGACATATAACTAGGAATTTGCTGGAATAGGCAAGTATCCCCAAAATAAATCCCCAAATTGGCGATATCCGAATAATACACACGGAAATCAAAGGACAACTTATCATAGCCGGACAGGCCGGGAATGGTCACACCGGCGGCAGAGCCGGAGGGAAGCTGCACCGCCCTGCCGAAAGCGCCACTATCTACATAGTTGGTAGAGCGGTTGACGCTGTAGAAATCCCGGCCATAGCTGGAGCTATCCGTATAGTCGCCGTCGAAGTGCTGGAGGCTCAAAGTATTCGGGTCATCCGGGACCAGCACATAGGGAGCCACATCATAGCCCAAATCAAGGCCGGCCACCTCGGAAGCGGAGAGGGTAGAGCTGTTGCGGCCGTCCGTCAGCTCAAAGTAGTAGATATTGGTCACATCACCGTAGTTATTGGTGGTGTTGTTGTTCGTGGTGTTATAGGTGTAGTTGACCGTGACAAAGGTAGGAGAATACTTGACATCTACCAAATAATATTCATCCGTGCTGTTGTCGATGGATACATAGTATTGACGATTATCTAACGAATAAAATGTATCATTATCTGAATAATTCAGGGTGTTCTGCGTATTGTCGTAATACCAACTTTTGAACTGGGTATTGTAGGTATAATCGTTATTGACAGTGGTATAGGTGTTCAGGAAGTCAGACAACTTCACATTGGCGCTATAGCTATTCGTGGTATTGGTGTTATGAATGGTGTTGAAAGTATGGTTGTAGCTGTCAATAATTTTCGTGCTGGTAGTATCGCCACCACGGTAATAGTTGGTCACATTACCATATTTGTCCTCCTTGGATTCCGTAGGCGTGGTGTAATAATTTTTGGGAACGTTGGAAGCAAAGCCACCGCCTCGACCACCGCCGAAAGCGCCTACCTTACCAGAAGAACCGAACTCACCGTACTTATCCGCACGAGACATCCACTCTTGAATAACACTACCGTTATAAACGCCATAATCCACCGCAAACGCAGAAAAACTAGCAGAAAAAGCCAAAAGCGTGATAACAGCGCAGAGCAGTATAGAAGCAATGCGTTTAAATTTTTGCGTGAACACCTCCAAAATGGTTGCGGGGTCTGGATTCGAACCAAAATCTTCGGGGTCAAAACCCGATATGTTACCTTTACACTACCCCGCCAAACCTCTACTATATTCCTCACTTACTACCCGCACGTCACGGTAAATGACCGCTTCATACTGCTCATTCCTTAAAATCTTGTCCTCATCTCTAAATTCCTCAAAGTTCATGCACTCCAAAGGAATTATATCCGGGGCCTTTACCAATGAGCGGGTTGAAAGATACCATTTCCCGAAAATCTTGGCTTCTGCTTTTGTAATGTACTTTGTAACATAGGCTACGGCTTTCTCATAGTCTACATCAAGTTCAACACAGGTTGAAAAGCCCCATGACCAGGAAGTCACATTGAAAATCTGCCGACCTGCCTTGTCTTTAAGGGGAGTACCGTCTTTTGAAAGTGCGGCTTCAATTGGAACAGCTCCCAGCGAACAGAGGCCATGCATATGAATAGCGGGCTTGTCCTCGCCCTCTTTCTGCTTGTGATACTCCGGTATCAGCACATAGCGGAAATCCTGACGCTGGACGGCGTTAGAAAGAAACGCCCGGACTTTCTTATATACCTGAGTAGCGTCATATCGGTCTATCAACTCGCCGTTCAAAGTCCAAGTAAACATATGAGTGAAGCGGTTACAAAGGGCGATATCCTTTACCTTGGCTTTCGCCCTGCGCTTGCTTTCCTCTAAAGAACGCTCCGGGTCCTTCGCCTCGCCGGGCTTGGAAACATCATAATCGCGCTTACTTTTGCCGTTCCATCCAGCAATCTCATAATCACCGGCTGGAAAAATATAATCATTTGCGACTTGAAGAACGTCCTTAGTTAGATACTGTTTAATTCTGGCGTTGGTGACAGTCTCAGCCCGTGGGACCATCAATCCCCGTGGTCGGTCCATTGCGTTTTCTCCTTGATGTCGATTTGTTGCCCTATCAAGTAGGGCCACTCCCGGCCCCCGTGGTGGGGGCCGGGCTGGATGAACGGTGAAAACGATCACATTTTCGCACCGGCGATTTTGATGGAAGCCACCTTGCCGAAGCGGTTGTACATAACTTCCACTTCGTCGCCCACACAGGGAACATAGCCACAATCGTTCAGCTTCTTGTCAGAGATATACAGACGTTCGCACGCCTCGCCATCCGCAATAGGAGAGTTGAGAGGGTAGGTACAGTAGATGTTGTATCCCTCCACGGCAGTACCGTCCTTCGCCCGGAAATTGCTCTGCTTATAGCCGATGACCTTCATTGACTTTTTCCTCACTTCTTATTTGATACAGAGGAACTGCCCCTGTTCAAATAGAAGTGTAAATCAATACTGCCCGTCTATTTTTGAAAAGCCGGTTGTCAATAACCGGCGCTTGTGGTACAATGAAACAGTTTACAGAATATGGCGTCCCTATTTCTGAATGAATACGCAGCAACTGCGAGATACAAAGGAGCGTTTTAATCATGGACGAGAAAAAAGTCATGCTCTCCGGCGTCCAGCCCAGCGGGGACCTGCACATCGGCAACTATCTTGGCCCCATCCGCCACTGGCCGGAGATGATCGATGCGTTCGACTGCTACTTTTTTATGGCTGACCTGCACACGATCACCGTGCGGCAGGACCCGGCCCAGCTGCGCCGCCGGGTGCTCACCCAGCTGGCCCAGTACATCGCCTGCGGCCTGGACCCGGAAAAGTGCGTACTGTTCATCCAGTCCCACGTCCCCGCTCACAGCCAGCTGGCCTGGGTGCTGGACTGCTATACCATGTTCGGAGAACTCAGCCGCATGACCCAGTTCAAGGACAAATCTGCCAAGCACAAGGACAACATCAACGCGGGGCTGTTCACCTACCCGGCGCTGATGGCGGCGGACATTCTGCTGTACCAGCCGGATTTTGTCCCCGTGGGGGAGGACCAGAAGCAGCATGTGGAGATCTGCCGGGACATCGCCGAGCGGTTCAACGGCATTTACGGCGACGTGTTCAAGGTGCCCGAGCCCTATATCGCCAAGGTAGGCGCCCGGATCATGAGCCTGACCACTCCGGACAGCAAAATGAGCAAGTCCCAGCCCGATGGGTGCGTCGCCCTGCTGGACAGGCCGGAGGACATCATGCGCAAGTTCAAGCGGGCGGTCACCGACTGCGACACAGAGCGCTGCGTCCGCTTTGATCCGGAGAACAAGCCCGGTGTGGCCAACCTGATGCAGATCTACGCTTCCGCTACGGGTAAAAGCTATGACGAGATCGAGCGGGAGTTCGATGGTCAGGGCTACGGAAAATTCAAGCCCGCCGTGGGCGAGGCCGTGGTGGAAACCCTACGCCCTATCCGGGAGGAGACGGAGCGGCTGCTGGCCGACAAGGCGTATCTGGAGAGCGTCTACAAGGCCGGCGCGGAGAAAGCCTCCTATGTTGCGGAAAAGACCCTGCGCAAGGTCTACAAAAAAGTGGGCTTTGTGGCCAGATGACCGGGAGGCGGAGATAAGACATGGAGAATCTGTTTGACCGCAGCCAGATCATACCGGTGATTCTGGCCCTGGCGGTGGCCATGGCGGCCAGCTTCTGCCTGACTCCTCCGGTCAAGCGGCTGGCCCGGCTCATCGGGGCCGTGGACGTGCCCAAGGACAACCGGAGAATGCACGACCACCCCATCCCCCGGATGGGCGGCCTGGCGATCTTTCTGGGCTTTATGCTGGCGGTGCTGCTGTTCGCGGAGATCGACCGGCCCCTCAGGGGCATCCTTCTCGGCTCCTGCATCATTACGGCGGTGGGCATTGTGGATGATGCCAGGAACCTGGGAGCCGGCGTGAAGCTGATCTTTCAGATCATTTCCGCTCTGGTGGCCGTGTGGCACGGCGTGGTGATCCAGGGGATCGCCAACCCCTTCTCCCACGGCGGCTATCTGAGCTTCGGCGTGCTGGCGGTGCCCATCACCGTGATCTGGATCGTGGCTGTGACCAACTCTGTGAACCTCATCGACGGGCTGGACGGCCTGGCCGACGGCGTGAGCACCATCGGCGCGCTGACCATGCTCATTATCGCCCTGATGACGGGCAATATGGAGATGGCGGCGATCTGCGCCGCTCTGGTGGGAGCCTGCCTGGGCTTCATCCCCTTCAACCGCAACCCCGCCCAGATCTTCATGGGGGATACCGGTTCCACCTTCCTGGGGTATATCCTGGCCACGGTGTCAGTGATCGGCCTTTTCAAGCTGTACGCCGTGATCTCCTTTGTGGTGCCCTTTATCATCCTGGGCTTCCCCATCTTCGATACCGTATCCGCCTTCACCCGCCGCATCCTCAAGGGGCAGAGCCCCATGAAGGCGGACCGCAGCCATACCCACCATAAGCTCATCGATATGGGCATGAACCAGAAGCAGGCTGTGGCCACGCTGTACATGGTGTCCGGCGTACTGGGCCTGTGCGCGGTGATGCTGGTCACCAGCGGCTATGTGAAGGTGATCCTGTCCGCCCTGGCGCTGGTGGGCACGGCCTACACCGTGAAGCGCATCGCCCGCTACCCCCATGAGCACCATCAGGCGGAGCATGAGGCGGAGCACGAGAAGGAGAAGCCCCAGCCGGCGGAGACGGAGGACCGGTCCGGGGGAGAGGAGCCGTAAATGGAAAAGCTGCGAATCATGAGCGTGTTCGGCACCCGGCCTGAGGCCATCAAGATGGCCCCCCTGGTGAAGGAGCTGGCCTCCCGGCAGGAGGTCGAGTCCATCTGCTGCGTCACCGCCCAGCACCGGGAGATGCTGGACAGCGTGCTGGCAGTGTTCGGTCTGAAGCCGGACTGGGATCTGGACATCATGACCCCCCGGCAGACCCTCAGTACCATCACCAGCAGGTGCCTGACGGGGATGGACGAGGCCATCGAGGCCCTGCGGCCGGACATGATCCTGGTCCACGGGGACACCTCCACCACCTTCGCCGGGGCGCTGTCCGCCTTCTACCACAAGGTCCCGGTGGGCCATGTGGAGGCGGGGCTGCGGACCTATGACAAATACTCCCCCTATCCGGAGGAGATGAACCGGAAGCTTGTTACCGCCATCGCGGACCTCTATTTCTGCCCCACGGCGAACAACCGGGAGAACCTCCGCCAGGAGGGGGTCACCCAGGGGGTGTTCGTTACCGGCAACACCGTGATCGACGCGCTGAAAACCACGGTGCGACCGGACTACACCTTTGCCACAGAGGAGCTGAACGCCCTGCCCTATGACAGCAAAAAGATCCTCCTGGTCACCTGCCACCGGCGGGAGAACTACGGCCAGCCCATGGAGGATATCATGTCCGCCCTGGCCCATATCGCCCGGACCCACGACGATGTGGAGCTGGTCTATCCCGTCCATCTCAGCCCTGTGGTCCAGGAGTGCGCCCACCGGCATCTGGACGGCATCGCCAACGTCCACCTCACGGCGCCTCTGGCGGCGGACGAGATGCACAATCTCATGGCCCGGTGCTATCTGGTGCTCACCGACTCCGGCGGCCTTCAGGAGGAGGCGCCGGCTCTGGGCAAGCCGGTGCTGGTGCTGCGCCGGGAGACGGAGCGGCCCGAGGCCGTCCAGGCCGGCACGGTGAAGCTGGCGGGGGTGGCCTATGATGACATTGTCGCCATGGCAGACCGGCTCATCGACGATCCGGCGGCCTACGCCGCTATGGCCCGGGCGGTGAATCCCTATGGCGACGGGAATGCCTGCCGCCGGATCACGGACGCCATTTTGTGGCATTTCGGCAGGGGAGAGCGGCCGGAGAGCTTTGGCGTCTGACGCCGGAGACGCGCGCTTGACGGGAAAGGAGGAGCGGGGTGGACCGAAAGCAGAGAATCTATTTTATGACGGGCTTCGGCCTGCTGGTGGTGGTCGTGCTGCTGCTCCTGGCCCAGCGGACTTTTTTCCGGGCCGGGGACCGGATCGTTCTGCCGGACCTGACGGCGGGGGCGGAGGACGGTCCCCAGACGGGCCAGGAGACCGGCGGCCTCAATGAGGTCCGCGTCACGCCGGCTACGGTCCAGCTCGCCGTCGGCACATTGAACCGCCCCTCGGCGTACAGCCGCTCCCAGTCCGTGGAGATCTTCTGGAGCGGCGGCAGCGGGACCGTGAAGAGCGTGGTGTCCGTCAGCGGCGGCGTCACCCGGGTGGACGCCCAGCAGCCGGACGGCAGCCTCCGGCATACGCTGGTGGCGGGAGACCGGGCGGCGGTGTGGTATGACGATGAGGAGACCTATGCGGTCCTCAGCGCCCAGGGCTTCTCCGGAGACGCCGCCGCCAGGATGCCCACCTACGAGACCGTGCTGACCCTGCCGGTGGAGGAGATCGCTCAGGCGGACTACCGGGACCGGGACGGCGTGGCCTGCATCTATGTGGCGACCCGGGAGTCCGGGGACGGATACGCCGATCAGTACTGGATCAGCACCGCCACGGGCCTGCTCCAGGCCGCCGAGCGGACGGAGCGGGGGGAGCTGGTCTACCGGTTCACCGCCGGGGAGCTGTCCCAGGAGCCCCAGGGGGACGATACCTTCCTCCTGCCGGACGGCGGCGTGTGGCCGCCGCCTGCGGAGGAGGCCGCGGCCCGGGCGGGAATCAGGGAACCCTACAGGGACTGAAGCGGGGGCCGCGGCCCGGGGAGGAACGCCCCCAATCGCGGCCTCTTGCCATATGGGGAAAAATCTGGTATAATGCGCAAAAGGCAACTGCCTGCAAGGAGAATCCCTATGGTGAATACGATCTTGTTCGACCTGGACGGGACATTGATCCCCTTTGTCCAGGAGGAGTTCATCCGCGCCTACTTCAAGGCGCTGGTCCGCCGCCTGGCCCCTATGGGCTACGACGGGGAAAAGCTGGTGGCGGCCATCTGGAAGGGGACGGGCGCCATGATCGCCAACGACGGCTCCCGTACCAACCGCCAGGTGTTTTGGGAGAGCTTTACCGGAGATCTGGGAATGGCCGCCATGGCGCTGGAAAGCATTTTGGAGAATTTTTACGCCCGGGACTTTGACGGGGTCCGGTCCGTGCTGCGCCGCCAGGCGGACCGCCACGGGCTGATGGCCGGGCTGCGGCAGAAGGGCTACGGTCTGGTGCTGGCCACCAACCCGATCTTCCCGGCTGTGGCGGTGGCGACCCGTATGAGCTGGGTGGGACTGGCGGCGGACGACTTCGACTATGTGACCACCTATGAGAACTCCCGGTACAGCAAGCCGGAGCTTGGCTATTACCGAAACATCCTGAACCAGATCGGCCGGAGCCCGGAGGAGTGCTGCATGGTGGGCAACAACCCGGTAGACGACATGTCCGCCCTAAAGCTGGGACTGGAGGGCTACCTGGTGACGGATTTTTTGGAGGACCCGGCCAACACGCCTCTGGAGGCGTTCCGCCGGGGCAGCTTCCAGGAGCTGGAGGCGTTTTTAAGCGCCCTGCCCGAGGTGGGCTGAAAAGCGAAGAAGGACCGGCGCAGATGTGTCTGCGCCGGTCCTTCTCTGTATCCGGTCATTCCAGTCCGGCGTACCGGAGCTGGGTCAGGACCATCTCCACCACCAGCTTCTCGCTGAGCAGCTCCCTGAACTGGACGGTCTTGCCCTTGCCTGCCTGCCGCAGGGCCTCCAGCTCCCCGGGAATCTCCGCCTTCCGCTGGCGCATCCGCTGATGGAAGGCCCGGTATTTCTCCAGCTCCGTCATGGCAAAAGCCCTCCCAGGGCATCCAGAAGAGCCTCCACATCCTCCCGGGCGGAGCTCCACCCGGTGACCAGCCGGATGCAGGTGTGGGTATCGTCCGCGGGGCGCTGGACCTCGAAGGTGAAATCCTCCGCCAGCTTCTCCAGCACGGCGTCCGGCAGAATGGGGAACACCTGATTGGAGGGGGAATCCACCGCCAGAGGCACCCCCAGTCCCCGAAGGCCCTCCGTCAGGCGGGCGGCCAGGGCGTTGGCGTGCCGCCCCATGGAGAGGTAGACGTCGTCCTTCAAAACGGCGGAAAACTGGACCCCCAGCAGCCGGCCCTTGGCCAGAATGGCGCCCTGCTGCTTCATGTAGTGGCGCAGGCCCGGCTGGAGGGCGGGGTCCGTCACCACCAGGGCCTCGCCGAAGAGGAGACCGTTTTTGGTGCCACCGACGGTGAAGGCGTGGCACAGCCGGGCGTAGTCGGCGAAACCGGCGGCGTCCGCCTGGGGCGCGGTGATGGCGCTGGCCAGCCGGGCCCCGTCGCAGTAGAGAAGCAGCCCCAGCTCATCGCAGACGGCCCGCAGGGCCTCCAGCTCCGCCCGGGAGTAGACCGTGCCCACCTCGGTGGTATTGGAGATGTAGACCAGCCGGGGGGCCACCATGTGCTCGCCGCTGTGGGCAGAGCAGGCGGCCTCCACCATGGCGGGGGTCAGCTTGCCGTCGGGAGAGGGGCAGGCGACGATCTTGTGTCCGGCGGACTCGATGGAGCCGGTCTCGTGGACACAGATGTGGCCGGAGTCCGGGGCGATGACAGCCTCCCAGGGACGGAGAAAGGCCCCCAGGGCGACCTTGTTCACCTGGGTGCCGCCCACCAGAAAGTGGACGGCGGCCTGGGGGCAGGCGCAGAGGGAGCGGATGGCCTCCGCCGCCTGGGCGCAGTAGGGATCTGTTCCGTAGCCGGCGGTGAGTTCGCCGTTGGTGGCCGTCAGGGCCTCCAGCACGGCGGGACAGGCCCCGGCGGAGTAGTCGTTGCGGAAATGAATCATGGGATCACCTCATTTTGGAAGATGGCTTCAGACCGTCTCGGACTGTTTTTTGTGGGCCTTGAACGCGGACACCAGGGGAGAGATCCCGGCCACCAGGGCCAGGATCAGGCCGATGACCAGATCGCCCCAGAAGCTGCGCCACAGATCAAGAGACTCCATGATAGAACCGAAATTGCGCAGGATATAGGCGATGCTGGACCGGCCAGGATTGCTCTCGTTGATGGTGTCCGCGACGACCCAGGCATACGCCACGCTGTTTGACAATGCCAGAATCAGCATGGCGATGAGCACGCAGAGCACCACGGCCAGCCTGCCTGCGCGGCCGCGGCCCAGCTTCTGATAGCCCCAGATGGCGCAGAACACCGCCAGATACCCGGCGATCCCGGCGATATAGCCCAGCCGGTACAGCACGATCCACACCGCCGCGCCTGCCAGAGACCCCAGAACGGCGCCCAGGATGCCCAGGGCAGGGTTGGCGTTGGGCTGGATCTCCCAGGCAGGGGCGGCGGCCTCCTCGACGGCCTGGGTCCCGGACTGGCCGGGGGCGGACGGGGTGTTTTTGTTCCGGCGCTTGGGCAGCAGCAGGATGACCGCCACGATCAGAAAAGCCGCGGCACCAGCCAGCATCCCGTAGGCGCTGCCGCTGTCCGTTTCCGGCGCGGCGGTGGTGTTCAGATAGTAGCTGCCCAGGTACTCCTCAAAGTTGCCGTCGTTGAGAAGGTCCGTATCCGTGAAATAATTGAAATACTCGATGGCGTAGTCCTTCAGCTCGCCGCTGATCTTCTCGCTGTAGCCGTAGACGGTGGCGAAGCCCGGACCGTCGCCGATGTCCCGGTCGTCAAAGGTAAACTCATAGATGTCCTGATACCGCTCAAAATCCTGCTGGGAGAGGCAGACCAGATAGGGGTAGATCCCGGTATCGTCGGCGTAAAAGGCCAGATAGATGCCGTGGTTCTCCCCCAGGGTGAAGGTAGCCACCGGATCCGTCAGCATATTGAACTCCAGATACTGCCGGTCCGGGGAGAAGGCGGTGGCGTCAAAGAACGCCGGCTCTTCGCCGGCCTCCTGGCCGCCTGTCAGTTCCCCGATGCCCATGACGGCAAAGCATACGGCTCCCGCCAGCAGCACCACCGCCAGACAGATCTGCAGGGCTCTTTTGCCGCCGCCGGGGCGCTTTTTCTCCTCCGGGGCCTCCGGCGTCAGCACATTGGTCTCTTCCATGGTCGAATGTCCTCCTTATAACACACGCTGCCTCTATGGGCGCTTTGCCACAGTATAGCATTTCCCGGCGCAAAAGGCAACGGCTGGGAGAGAAAAGTGGGAAGGGGGCGATCAGCGCCTTTTCCTGTTGACCGGGGGCGGCATCTGGGGTACAATGGAGGCCGTGACGGCTATCCCCGCGGAAATCAGGAACGAGAACAGAGATAGGAAGAGACATATGACACAGGATTTTACATCGCGCTATATCGCCGCCCGGCGGGCGGTCATCGCCCGGCGGTACAGCCGGATGAACCCGCCTCAGCGGGAGGCGGTGCTGACCACCCAGGGACCGCTGCTGCTGCTGGCGGGAGCCGGCAGCGGCAAGACCACGGTGCTCATCAACCGGGTGGACAATCTGCTGACCTTTGGCCGGGGCAGCGATTCCGACTATGTGCCGGACTGGGCCTCTGAGGAGGACCTGGCCTTTCTGGAGAGCTTTCCGGAGAAGCCCTCGCCGGAGGACTGGCGGCAGGCCCGGCGGCTGTGCGCCGTGGAGCCGGCGGTCCCCTGGTCCGTCATCGCCATCACCTTCACCAACAAGGCGGCGGGGGAGCTGCGGGAGCGGCTGGAGCGGATGTGCGGACCGGCGGCCAACGATATCTGGGCGGCCACCTTCCACTCCGCCTGCGTCCGGATCCTCCGCCGGGACCTGGAGCGGCTGGGACTGGGCTTTACCAACAGCTTCACCATCTATGACACTGACGACAGCAGGCGGGTCATCAGGGACATTTTGAAGGACATGAGCCTGGACGAGAAGGAGTATCAGCCCCGCAGCGTCCTGGCCATCATCTCCAACGCCAAGGACGAGGATCTGTCCCCGGAGGCGTTCGCCGCCCGGGCCAGGGCGTCCCGGGACTGGCGGATGCCCAAGATCGCGGAGATCTACGCCGGCTATACCCGCCGCCTGCGGGAGGCCAACGCCCTGGATTTTGACGACATCATCCTCCACACCGTCCACCTGCTCCAGCAGAGCGAGGAGGTGCGCGGCTACTACCAGAAGAAGTTCCGGTATGTGCTCATCGACGAGTATCAGGACACCAACCATCTCCAGTACCTGCTGGCCCGGCTGCTGGCGGGGGGCTATGAGAATATCTGCGTGGTGGGGGACGACGATCAGTCCATCTACCGGTTCCGGGGGGCCAATATCGAGAACATCCTGAGCTTTGAGAGCCAGTACAAGGGCTGCCGCACCATCCGCCTGGAGCAGAACTACCGGTCCACTCAGAACATCCTGGACGCCGCCAACGGTGTCATCCGCAACAATACCGGCCGCAAGGGCAAGACCCTGTGGACGGACAGCGGGCGGGGAGAGCCGGTGCTGATCCGCACGGTGTACAACGAAAGCGACGAGGCGAACTTTGTGGCGGGCCGCATTTTGGAGCGGTACGGCAGGGGAGGGGCCTGGAAGGACAGCGCCGTCCTCTATCGGATGAACGCCCAGTCCAACGCGCTGGAAATGGCCATGAAGCGCAACGGCATCCCCTATCGGATCTTCGGCGGCATGAAGTTCTTCGACCGGGCCGAGGTCAAGGACATGCTGGCCTACCTGTGCGTCATCCACAACAGCGCCGACGATCTGCGCCTGCGCCGGATCGTCAACATCCCCGCCCGGGGAATCGGGGCCGCCACCATGGACAAGGCCCAGGCCATCGCAGTGAGTCAGGGGATCTCCCTCTATCAGGTGCTGCGAAGCGCCAGGGACTACCCCGCCCTGAAGTCCGCCGCTGGAAAGCTGATTGCCTTTACAGATATGATCGATCAGCTCGCGGGGCAGACGGAGGTCATGGAGCTGCCGGAGTTTTACGACCTGGTGTGCCAGCGCACCGGCTACACCCTGGCTCTGGAGCAGAAGGGGGACATGGAGAGCCGGGGACGGCTGGAGAACGTTCAGGAGCTGCGCTCCTCCATCGTGAGCTTTCTGGAGGGAGAGCCGGAGGACCGGTCCCTGGCGGGCTTTCTGGACACGGTGGCCTTGTACACCGACCTGGACGAGGCGGACAGCGGCGACGACTGCGTATCCCTCATGACCATGCACAGCGCCAAGGGCCTGGAATTCCCGGACGTGTATGTGGTGGGTCTGGAGGAGGGCATTTTCCCCAGCGGCAGGGCCGCGGGGGAGAGCGAGGAGATGGAGGAGGAGCGCCGGCTGTGCTATGTGGCCATGACCCGGGCCAAGGAGCGCCTGACCATGACCACCGCCCGGCAGCGGATGCTCTACGGCCGCACCAGCAATAACATGCCCTCCCGCTTCCTGGAGGAGATCCCCTCCGAGACCTGCCAGTGGCAGAACAAGCGGGAGCCCCGGCCCCAGTGGGACGAGGGCCGGGAGTTTGGCAGCTTCGGCGGGGAGAGCTTCTCCGGCTATGGCTACGGCCAGCGCAGCCAGGCCCGCCGGGAGGCGTCGTCCCCCAGGCCCTACCACAGCTCCGCCGCCGGACGTTCCGCTGTGGGCCGGACGGAAAAGGCGCCTCCCGCGCCGCTGCTCCAGCTGGCCGCGGGGGACCGCATCCGGCACAAGAGCTTCGGGGAGGGGCTGGTGGTCTCTCTCAAGCCCATGGGCGGCGACGTCCTCATGGAGGTGGCCTTCGATCAGGTGGGCACCAAGCGGCTGATGCTGAAGGTGGCGGGGGCCCACATCACAAAGCTGTAGGGTGTATCCTGAAAGTTTTTCGCCCCGGCGGGGAACAATTTTCTTACCGCCCCGTCTAATCCCCCGGACCCCGGCGGGTCACAGCGATTTTACCCATGTTCACGAGGGTATCAAACAAGGAGACAATCAATGAATACTGTAAAGAGAATGATGGCGGCCGCTCTGGCCCTGATCCTGACGCTGGCCCTGACGGCCTGCGGCGGCGAGCCGGCCAAGGAGGCTCCGGACCTGAAGCAGTTCTACGAGGACTACATGGCCGGCCTGGACGAGGAGAACACCCCCGCCATGATGGACGCCAACGAGGACGCCAGCTATGTGGACGCCTTTTTCCCGGGGCTGAACGGCGTGGAACTGAAGCAGAGCGTGCTGCAGATGGCCATGATCAGCGCCGTGGCCTACGAGATCGATCTGGTGGAGTGCGCCAAGGAGGGCGACGTGGAGACCGTGAAGAGTATCTTCCAGGCTCGCATCGACAACCAGGTGAACGGCGGCGCGTTCTATCCCGCCACTACCGAGGCCTGGGAAAAGGCTGAGCTGCTGGTCAATGGCAGCGTGGTGGCCCTCATCGTAGCCGGCGACCAGCAGGCCGATGTGGTGGAGGCTTTCAACGCCCTTTTCGCCTAAAACGCCCGGAGCGCTCCCTCCTGTGAGGGAGCGCTCCGCCTATGGAGGTTCCTATGGTATTTTCAGGACTGCCTTTCCTGTTTTTTTATCTGATGATGGTGGTGCTCATCTACCGTCTGACCCCTTTGAAGCTGCGGAACCTGTTCCTGCTGCTGGCCAGCCTGGCCTTCTACGGCTGGGGGGAGCCGGTGTATATCCTCATCATGATTCTCTCCATCCTGGTGGACTACACCCACGGGATGCTGGTGGAGCGCTGGCGGGAGGATGACAAAAAGGCCCGGCGGGCGGTGGCCTCGTCGGTTTTTTTCAATCTGGCAATTTTGATCTTCTTTAAGTACTGGGACTTTATTGCTGTGAACGTCAATGCCTTGACAGGCCTTGGCCTGCCGGTGCTGGGACTGCCGCTGCCCATTGGAATCAGCTTTTATACCTTCCAGACCATGAGCTATACCATCGACGTCTACCGGGGCGACGCGCCGGTACAGAGAAATATCGTCACCTTCGGCGCTTTCGTCACCCTCTTTCCTCAGCTCATCGCCGGGCCCATCATCCAGTACCGGGACGTGGCCCGGCAGCTGGTGGATCGGGACCAGGGCAGGGAGAAGTTCGCCTCCGGCGTCACCCGGTTCACCGTGGGCCTGGCCAAGAAGGTGCTGCTGGCCAACGCCATCGGCCAGCTCTGGGACAGGACTCTGGCGGCGGAGAGCCTGACCGTGGCGGGGGCCTGGCTGGGCCTGTTCGCCTACGCCTTTCAGATCTACTTTGACTTTTCCGGCTACTCCGACATGGCCATTGGTCTGGGGCGGATGTTCGGCTTTGAGTTTCTGGAGAACTTCAACTACCCCTATATCTCCCGGTCCGTGGTGGAGTTCTGGAAGCGGTGGCACATCTCCCTCACCAGCTGGTTTCGGCAGTATGTGTACTTTCCCCTGGGCGGGAACCGGGTGCCCCGGTGGAAATGGGTCCGAAACATCCTGATCGTCTGGCTCCTTACCGGCGTCTGGCACGGCGCCGGGTGGAACTTCCTGCTGTGGGGGCTTTACTACGCGGTTTTCATGCTGGCGGAGCGGCTGTTTCTGGGGGCCTGGCTGGAGAAGCTGCCGGCGGCTCTGCGGCACGTCTACGCCATGGCGGTGGTGCTGGTGGGCTGGGCCCTCTTCGCCGTGGAGGACATGGGCCGGCTGGGCCGGTATCTGGCGGCGCTCTTCGGCGGCGCGCCGCTGGTGGGGGGGAGCTTTTGCTACGATCTGCGCAGCTATCTGCCCCTGCTGGCGATCCTCGCCCTGGCGGCCACGCCGCTGGGCAGGCAATGCTGGGAGAGGCTGGGGGAGCGGACCCGGAACCTCCTGACCCCCCTGCTGGTGCTGAGCGCTCTGGTGCTGTGTACCGCGGCTTTGGTGGACGCCAGCTACAACCCATTCCTGTATTTCCGGTTCTGAGAGGGGAGGAGAGACCATGACGAAAAAGACATCCCAGTGGATCACGATCCTTCTCTTCTGCGCCTTTCTGGGTGGTTTCGGCCTTCTCCATCTGATTTTGCCGGATCGGACCTTTTCCCCGGTGGAGAACCGGAATCTGGCCCAGGTCCCGGCCTTTTCCTGGGAAAAGCTGGCGGACGGCAGCTACACCGCCGAGCTGGAGGAGTACCTGGCGGACCAGTTTCCTCTGCGGGACCGCTGGATGGGCCTCAAGACCCGGTATGAGGTTTTGCTGGGGAAGCGGGAGTTCCACCACGTGTACCTCTGCGGCGACACCCTGATCTCCAATCCCACGGACGTGAGCCGGGGGGAGCAGAACCTGGACTGCGTCCGCCGCCTCCTGGAAAAGACGGACCTGCCGGTGTACCTGGGGCTGATCCCCACCGCCGCCGAGATCTGGCGGGACAAGCTGCCCGCCGGGGCGGAGACCTTCGACCAGGGGGCCTATCTGGACCAGGCCCGGGAGACTGGGGCTTTGTGGGTGGATATGGCGGCGGCCCTCGCTTCCCACGCCGGCGAAGCGGTGTACTACCGCACGGACCACCACTGGACCAGTCTGGGGGCCTATTACGGCTATACCGCCGTGCTGGAGGCCATGGGCCTGCCGGTCCCGCCCCTGGGCCAGGGGGAGACGGTGTCGGAGGACTTTTGCGGCACCCTGTACTCCACCTCCGGCATCCACTGGCTGGAGCCGGACACCATCCAGCGGTACGTCCCCGGCCAGGGCGTCACCGTGGAGGACGGCCAGACCGGTCAGACCCACGGGCTCTATGTTGACAGCTTTTTGGAGGAGAAGGACCAGTACGCCTCCTTCCTGGGGGGCAACGCCCCGCTCTATATCGTTCGAAATCCGGACGCCGCCACAGATCGAAAGCTGCTGGCGGTCCGGGACAGCTACTCCGACAGCCTGGCTCCCTTCCTCAGCCAGACCTTCGCGGAGGTCCATCTGCTGGACCTGCGGTACTACCGGACAGGCGTGGCCCAGTACGCCGCAGATATGGGCGCGGACGCCATTTTGCTGTGCTACAGTGTGGAAAATTTTGTCAAGGACGCGGACGCCGTATTTATCGGACAATAGGCGATTCATTAGAAACCACCCAGCGCCCCCGAACCGGAGAAACCGCCGGTTCGGGGGCGCTGGCGTATGACAGGACCGTCTGGTTTTACAGCCTGTCCCCTATGTACCGCTTGATATCCCCGGGAAACTGACCTCCGCAGCGGGCCAATTCGCCGAGGACCCGGTCGATTCCCATTTCACTTTGATACCAATTATCCCTTGTGATGTTATAGCAGTGGACAGGACACACGTTGATTTTCACATCAGGAAAAGCCATTTGGTACAGCATCAGACACCTGCGGGCGTGGAACGCTTTGCAAACGAGCAGGGCCGTTTTGATCTCGATTCCCGCTTCGTCAACGGCCTTTCGTGAGAGAAACGCGTTGTCGCGGGTATGACCCGATCGATCCTCTCCGATGATGGCGGAGGCCGGTACGCTGTTTTTCAGCAGTACATCTGTCAGAAATTCACAATCAGACTGATAATCGCCATCGTAAACGTCCGCTTTCGACCGGACGCCGGGCCATTGACCGCGTTTTACGCTGACGCCGCCGGAGGGGACCAGCCACTTCGCGAAGCCCTTGTGATACAGCTGGGCGGCGTATTCAGGCTGAGCCGGATGGGAGCCGCCGGGCAGAAACATGGCGTCGGCTTTCTCGGGCTCATCTGATAGAAAGATAAAATCTGTGATATCCATGATGATCCGATCAGTCATTTTCCGCGGCCTCCTTTTTGCTCAGGGCGGTCCAGAGCCCGTCGGCCAGGGCGGCGAACTGATGGAGGTCCAGCCGCTCCCCCCGCACGTCCGGGGCCAGGCCCGCCGCCGCGGCGGCTCCGGCCAGGGCCTCTTTGCTGAGCTGTCCGCCAAAGACGGAGGAGAGGCTGTTCACCAGGGTCTTGCGCCGCTGGGCGAAGGCCGCCCGGACGGTCCGGAAGAAGAATTCCTCCCCGCATTGGGGCGTCACCGCCGGGACCGTCCGGGTCCGGCAGCGCAGCACGGCGGAGGTGACCTTGGGAGCGGGCAGGAAGCAGGAAGGAGGCACGTCGAAGAGGACCTCCGGCTCCGTGTGGTACTGCATATAGACGGAGAAAGCGCCGTAGTCGGCGGTGCCCGGGGCGGCGGCGATCCGCAGCGCCACCTCCCGCTGGATCATCACCGTAATGGCGGAGAAGCGCCTTGCTTCCACCAGGGCGGTGAGCACAGGGGTGGTGATGTTATAGGGCAGGTTGGCGCACACCAGCGGCGTGAGGCCGGGGAACTCCCGGTCGATGAGGGCCGGGATGTCCAGCTTCAGGATGTCCCCGGGGATCAGGGTAAAGTTCTCTGCCCCCGCCATGGTCTCCGCCAGCACCGGCAGCAGGGCCCGGTCCAGCTCCACGGCGGCCACCTTCCCGGCTCTGGCGCACAGCTCCCGGGTCAGAGGGCCGATGCCGGGGCCGATCTCCAGCACGCCGCAGGTCCGGTCCGCGCCGCTGGCGGCGGCAATGTCCCGGGGGACCCGGCCGTCGATCAAAAAGTTCTGGCCCATGGATTTGGAAAAGCGGAAGCCGTGGCGCTGCAGCAGCTCCCTGATGTCCTGAATATCGCAGAGATCCATGGCTTGTCCTCCTGAAAGGGATTTTTCATGCATTACTATACCACCGGCGGGCAAAAAATGGTAGCACAATTTTACGCCCTGTGGTACAATAGCGGCGAGATCTGGAAAACGGGAGGGAAACGCGCCGTGAACGAGCTTTTGAAAATGTATCTCATCGTCTGCCCGCTGATCTTTCTGGGGGGCTTTGTGGACAGCGTGGCCGGGGGAGGGGGCCTCATCACCCTGCCGGCCTATATGATGGCGGGGGTGCCCGTCCACTTTGCCGCCGGCACCAACAAGGTGGTCAACGGCATCGGCACCGCCACCGCCACAGTGAAATTCTTCCGCAGCGGCAAGATCCGGGTGCTCATCGCCGTCTGCGCCGCCATCGGCGCTCTGGCGGGGGGGTACATCGGCGCGGAGATCGCCAAGCTCCTCAGCGAGGGGCTGCTGAAGGGCCTGATGCTGGTGGCTTTGCCGGTGGTGGCCGTTTTCCTGGTGGTGAAAAAGGACTTTGGCCAGGAGACCGGGGAAAAGGTCCATTCCCACCGGTACGAGATCGTCGTGAGCCTGCTGATCGGTCTGGCCATCGGCTGCTACGACGGCATGGTGGGACCGGGTACCGGGACCTTTATGATCATGGCCTTTACCGCCCTCCTCAGCCTGGATATGGTCACCGCCTCCGGCTGCGCCAAGGTGGGCAATCTGGCCTCCAACGTGGCCGCCGCCGTCAGCTTCATCATCGGCGGCAAGGTCATGTGGGCGCTGGTGATCCCCGCGGCCCTGTGCAGCGTGGCGGGGAACTACTGCGGCGCGCTGTACGCCATCCGGGGCGGCGGCAAAAAGATCAAAAACATGATCTTCGTGGTCCTGGGGATGCTGTTCGTCAAGATGCTGGTCGATCTGCTGGCGAAATAATCGGCCTGTCAAAAGGGAAGAGGGGGAGCGCGCCGCGCTCCCCCCCTTGCTGTTTTTCGCTTCTTCCCGTCAGTCCAGAATATACACCGTGCAGTCCCGGACGCCGAACTGGATGCAGTCCTCGTAGGTGTTCATATAGAGATCGATGGTATTGCCCCGGACGCCGGTGTCCTCCGCGATGGCGAAGCCGTAGGCGTAAGCCCCGTCGTTGGAGACCACATAGACCTTGGTACCCAGGGGAATCTGCCGCTTATCCACGGCCACCACGCCCAGCCGGACGGTGGTGCCGGTGGCGGTCACGTCGTCCACCTTGCTGTTTTCCCAGGCGGTATAGGCGGTGCCCCGCATGGTGCGCGTCTCCCGGAAGGTGACGGTCTCGCCGTTTTCCAGGGTGATGACGCCGCTTCCATCCTCATTGACGGCGATATCCGCCACGGGATCGGCGTTGTTGGCAAAGTTGGGGATGGTCCCCACCTCGATCACAGTGGGCTGAGCCGCCTCCTCCACCACGTCGATGAGCTGGCGGGAGGTCTCCCGGCCGTCCTGATAGACAATCTCGTAAACCTCGCTGTACAGGCCGTCCCGGCCCTCCTGGATCACGCTTTCATACCAGTCGGGCTTCTGGTCGTTGTACTGATACACCACCTCGTGCTCGTCGACGTTGGTGATATGCTCATAAAAGAGAAACTGTGAGCCGATGGTCACGATCAGGCTGTCCTCTTCAAAGTCCACCGCCACCATCTCCAGCGGGCTTGGCTCAATCTCCATACGGGAGAGGAGCTGGGTCACTGTCTCCTCCTGAGAGACCGTGGTCATCCGCTCGTCCCGGTCCTCCAGATCGATGGTGACCGGCATACCGGCGGTCAGGTACAGGTCGCTGCTCCCCTGGCGGGAGACCAGCTCGGCCCCGGCGTCCGTCAGAAAGACCTGGGCCTCCGGCTCCTCCAGGTCCACCACGCCGCCGTCATTGGATACGATATAGAGGGCGGAGGCCGATTCCTCCGCTGGCGACAGAGAGAGGACCAGCATGGAGAGGGGTATGACCGCGGCGGCCATCAGCCAGAGAGCCGGACGGCGCGCCTTTTTGCTTGCATGAAACATGATGCGTTTCCTCCATTGGTTTTCAAAAAAATGCCAAAGTATGGCGCATGTGCACATCCCCGCGACGGCGGCGAAACGGGAGGTGAGGCCGCCTGTCCGGTCCGTTCACAGGAAAGGATATCCAGAATTTCCAGTCCCTAAACAGTGTATGCAGATGATCTGTAACTTTTGTTACTTTTTTGAAAACTTCGTGTAGTATACCGTAAATCAAATGTTTTGTCAAGCTTTTCGTCATAATTCCCGCAAATTGGTTAACATAACAGAAGGAAGCGGCGGTTATGACAAGGAAAAAACCGCCAAATTCCGCGAAAAAGGTTACAAGACTGGTTACAAAAAGTTACAGCGCGGAGCGAAAAGCCGCCGCCCCTCCGGAAGTTCTCCGGCGGGGCGGCGGCTTTTCAGCGGACGGGAGCGGGGGACAGGACTGTCCCGGAGCGCGGGGTCAGTCAGGGGGCTTTCGGCTCCGACGGCTCCCGACCCTCCCGGCGCAGCTCCTCATAGACCTCGGCCAGCAGGCGGCGGTCCGCCTTGGTGGACATGAAATCCTCCTCCCGGAAGATGTCGGGCCGGCGGCGGAGGGTCCGCAGCATGGACTGCCGTCTGCGCCATTTGGCCACGTTCTCGTGGTGGCCGGAGAGGAGGACCTCCGGCACCTTCCGGCCATGCCACTCCTCCGGGCGGCTGTACTGGGGGTACTCCAAAAGGCCGTTCCAGTGGCTCTCCTCCTCGTAGCAGGCGGCCTCCGGCAGAACGCCGGGCACCATGCGGCACACCGCGTCCGCCACCGCCATGGCGGGAATCTCCCCGCCGGTGAGAACGAAGTCCCCCAGAGAGATCTCCTCGTCCACGCACTCGTCAAGGAAGCGCTGGTCCACCCCCTCGTAGTGACCGCAGACCAGGATCAGGTGGTCGTAGTCCCGGAGGAGCTGCCGGGCCTTGTCCTGGCAGAAGGTATCACCGCAGGGGGACAGATAAATGGTGCGGCTGCGGGGGGTTCCAAAGCTCTCCTTAATGTAGGACCAGCATCTGTAAAGGGGATCTGCCTGCATCACTGCCCCCCGGCCGCCGCCGTAGGGGTAATCGTCCACCTGCTTCTGCTTGTTCACTGTGTAGTCCCGGATCTGGTGGGCTTCGATGCGGATGAACCCCCGCTCCTGGGCGCGGCCCAGGATGGATTCGTTCATCATGTCCCCCACAGTCTCGGGAAACAGGGTCATAATGTCAATCCTCATGGCTGCCCATCCCCTCCCAGACATGGATCTCCATGATCCCGTCCGTCAAGTTGATATCCTTTACAAATGCCGGAACAGCGGGGATCAGGTACTCATCCTTCCCGCCCCGGACGGCGTAGACCTTGTGGGCGGGATAGGAAAGGACCTCTTCCACGGTCCCCAGGGCCTCCCCGGTCTCCGCGTTTCGGGCGGTGAGGCCCACCAGCTCCTGATCGAAATAGACCCCCTCCGGCAGCGTCACGTCGGACCGCCGGACAGACACCGGCTGCCCCTTCAGCGCCAGGGCGGCGTCCATATCCTCCACGCCCTCCAGTTTCATCAGCAGGCAGCCCTTGTGGACCCGGCAGGCGGAGACCGGTACGGTCCTGCCCGCCAGACGGACGGCCCCGCAGCCGGTGAGGTACTGGGGGGCGATGCCCTGGGGCAGCAGCTTCACCTCGCCGCGGATGCCGTGGGCGTTGACAATGATGCCAATGGCGATATACGCTTGTTCCATATGGGCTCTTCTCCTTCGGGGATGGGATGTTGATGGCGGCGGATGTCTCAGAGGCGCTCTCAGGCGTCCCGGTAAAAGGTGATATCGCTTTTGCCTTCCTGGGACGTGCCGCGGTAGACCCGGGTATC
This sequence comes from uncultured Oscillospiraceae bacterium, assembly GCA_958423465.1. GTDB lineage: Bacteria > Bacillota > Clostridia > Oscillospirales > Oscillospiraceae > Pelethomonas. The sequence continues at coordinate 32,722 of CATZRD010000001.1, forward strand.
CAGACCGCCGATCTGGAAGCCCTGCTTCAAATAGAAGCGGCAGGCGGCCAGGTTGTTGTCCTGAGCCTGGAGGTAGAGGCCCCGATAACCGTTGGCCAGGCTGACCTCCAGGGCCCTGCCCACCAGCAGGGAGCCAACGCCGCGCCGCCGGAACGCCCGGTCTACCTTCAGGTTTTCCAGATACATGTAGGCAAAAAATCCCGGCTTCAGGACCGCCAGCCCCACGCACCGTTCCCCCTGATAGGCCCCCAGAAAGATCGTGTCCGAAGTCAGGTCCTCCAGGTCGTACCTGTCCTCCGGGAAGCACATCTCCCCGGTCTTCTCCGGAGGCCACAGCTCCTCCCGCCAGCTCCAGCGCCCGTCGGCGTAGGAGGGGAGAAGGCGGCCGAAGAGGGGGAAGGGGTGATTGGGCAGCAGAATGTCCTGGCGGTGGGCCTGGTCGATCTGCCGCACGGCAATGGCGTCACACATGGGATCGCCCTCCTTTCGGTCTCAGCTTGCGAAAAGCGGCCCACCGAATGGGCGGGCCGCTTCCTTCAATCTACAATGTCAACGGAGACCCGCTGGCCGGTACGCTGAGCGTAGGAACGGATCAGCGTCCGGATCTCCTTGGCGATACGGCCCTGGCGGCCAATGACCTTGCCCATGTCGTCGGCGGCCACCCGCAGCTCCAGGGTCAGCTCCTGATCTCCCGCCACCTCTGTAACGGTGACTTCGTCAGGAGCGTCCACCAGGTTCCGGGCGACATAGAGCAGAAGATCCTTCATGCTGCTGCTTCCAACCGGTTCCATTACAGCACGTCAACCTTCTTCAGCAGGGCGCGGACGGTGTCGGTGGGCTGAGCGCCGGTCTTGATCCACTCCCGGGCGCGGTCAGCGTCGATCTTGATCTCAGCGGGGGAGACGCAGGGATTGTAGGTGCCCAGTTCCTCGATGAAGCGGCCGTCCCGGGGATAGCGGCTGTCGGCGACGACAACGCGATAGAACGGAGCCTTCTTGGCGCCCATGCGGCGCAGTCTGATCTTGACCATGATGTTGTTCCTCCAGTAATGTGATTGATAATAAGTTATTTATCATAAATGCCGGATATCCCGCTGCATTTATCTGATCCAGGCGGCTTATTTCAGCCGCTTTTTCCGGCCGAAGCCATGCATCTTGCTGACGCCGCCCATTTTGCCCAGATTGGGCATACCGCCCATCCCCTTGGGCATCTTGCCCTTGGAGAACTGCTTGGTGAGCTGGAGCATCATCTCATACTGCTTCAAAAGCCGGTTTACGTCCGACACGTCCAGTCCGCAGCCGGCGGCCACACGCTTTTTCCGGCTGGCGTTGAGCAGACCGGGATTCTCCCGCTCCCTGGGCGTCATGGAGAGGATGATGGCCTCCTGACGGCTCAGCAGCTTCTCGTCTACCTGGGCCCCGGCCAGCTGCCGGCCCATCTGCCCCGGCATCATGGCCGCCAGCTGGCTGAGGTCGCCCATGTTCTTCAGCTGGGCCATCTGATCCAGATAGTCGCTGAGGGTAAAGCGGTTCTTTTTCAGCTTCTCCTCCAGCTGGGCGGCCTTCTTCTCGTCGAAGCTCTGCTCGGCCTTTTCAATGAGGGAGAGCATATCGCCCATGCCCAGGATCCGGGAAGCCATCCGGTCGGGGTGGAACAGCTCGATCATGTCCAGCTTCTCGCCGGTGCCCACGAACTTGATGGGCTTTCCGGTGGCGGCCCGGATGGAAAGGGCCGCGCCGCCTCTGGCGTCGCCGTCCAGCTTGGTCAGCAGCACGCCGTCGATGCCCAGGGCCTGGTCAAAGGCGGAGGCGGCGTTCACCGCGTCCTGGCCGGTCATGGCGTCCACCACCAGCAGGATCTCGTCGGGATGGACGGCGGCCTTCACGTTCTTCAGCTCGTCCATCAGCTTCTCGTCGATGTGGAGCCGTCCGGCGGTGTCCAGGAACACCATGTCGAAGCCGTGGTCCCTGGCGTAGGCCACGGACGCCTGGGCGATCCGCACCGGGTCGGACTGACCCATCTCAAAGACGGGAATGTCCAGCTGACGGCCCACCACCTGCAATTGCGTGATGGCGGCGGGACGGTACACGTCGCAGGCGACCAGCAGAGGGCGCTTTCCCTGGGTGCGCTTCATGAGGCCCGCCAGCTTGGCGCCGTTGGTGGTCTTGCCGGCGCCCTGAAGGCCCACCATCATGACGACAGTGGGGGGGTGGGGCGCCATGTTCAGCTTGGCGTTGGACCCGCCCATGAGGGCGGTCAGCTCCTCGTTGACGATCTTGATGATCTGCTGGGCGGGGGTAAGGCTCTCCAGCACGTCGGCGCCTACGGCCCGCTCCGTGACTTTGGCCACAAAGTCCTTGACCACCTTGTAGCTGACGTCCGCCTCCAGCAGCGCCAGACGGACCTCCCGCATGGCCTCCTTGACGTGGGCCTCGGTGATGCGTCCCTGGCCCCGCAGGCGCTTGAACGTCGCGTTCAGTTTTTCAGACAGGCCCTCAAATGCCATAACCGGTTACTCCTTATTCACGCATCGCCGCGACGGCCTGGGAGATGGCGTCCGCAAGGGCGTCGATCCGCGGGTCCTCATATTGGCGGTAGTTGATGGTCTTCAGCTCGTCGGCGGCGGACTGGACGGCGTCCAGCTTCTCCCGCATCTGCAGAAAGCGCCGGATGAGGCCGGTCTTGTCCTCGATCTCCTGCATGGTCCGCTCCGCCCGGACGATCACGTCCCGGACGCCCTGGCGGGTGATATCGTTGTTCTCGGCGATCTCCCCCAGGCTCAGGTCCTCGTTGTAATAGAGATCAAAAAACTCCCGCTGCCGCTGGGTGAGAAGCTCACCGTAAAAATCGAACAGCATGGTCATGCGATAAGTCTGGTTTTTCACGGCGTGCCCTCCAAGCGTAAAGTGTTTTGGCTTTACAAACCTTGTTTATGATACCGTACTTTCCGCCAAAAGTCAAGAGGAATTTATAAAAAGAAGAAAAATAGAGAAAAAGTGGGGAATACCGCCATTGACAAACGGACGGATTGCCGCTATACTGCCAGATAGACGCGATGAAGGGAAGAAGTAGCGGTCCTACCCCTGCCAAGAGAGCCCCTGGCCGGTGGAAAGGGGAGAGGGCGGGCCGTGAATACATCCCGGAGCAGCGGACCGAACCGCGGGCTTTTTCCGCCAGTAGGCTCCGCCGGGTGCGCCCGATACAGCGCGTGAGTCGCAAGACTTGCTGAGACCTCATCCGCGAGGGTGGGGTGAACAGAGGTGGTACCGCGTATTTACGCCCTCTGTCCTGCGGGACGGGGGCATTTTTATATCCTCACGCCCGAATCTATGATGAGTAAGGAGAACAGAACCATGCAGCTCTACGAAGAACTGGTTGCCCGGGGCCTCATTGCCCAGGTGACCAACGAGGATGAGATCCGCTCCATGATCAACGCCGGGAAGGCCACCTTCTACATTGGCTTTGACTGTACGGCGGACAGCCTGACCGCCGGTCACTTTGTCACGCTGACCCTGATGAAGCGCCTGCAGCAGGCGGGCAACAGGCCCATCGCCCTCATCGGCGGCGGCACCACCATGATCGGCGACCCCTCCGGCCGCACGGATATGCGCAGGATGCTGACCAAGGAGGACATCGACCACAACGCCGCCTGCTTCCGCCGCCAGATGTCCCGCTTTATTGATTTCGGCGACGGCGAGGGCCAGGCCAGGATGGTCAACAACGCCGACTGGCTGCTGAAGCTGAACTATGTGGACCTGCTGCGGGAGGTGGGCGCCTGCTTCTCCGTGAACAACATGCTCCGGGCCGAGTGCTACAAGCAGCGCATGGAGAAGGGCCTGAGCTTCCTGGAGTTCAACTACATGATCATGCAGAGCTACGACTTTTACTACATGTTCCAGCACAACGGCTGCAACATGCAGTTCGGCGGCAACGACCAGTGGAGCAACATGCTGGGCGGCACGGAGCTGATCCGCCGCAAGCTGGGCAAGGACGCCTATGCCATGACCATCACCCTGCTGACGGACTCCCAGGGCAACAAGATGGGCAAGACCGCCGGCAACGCCGTGTGGCTGGATCCCAACAAGACCAGTCCCTACGATTTCTACCAGTACTGGCGGAACGTGGGAGACGCGGATGTGATGAAGTGCATCCGCTGGCTGACCTTCCTGCCCCTGGAGCAGATCGACGAGATGGACCGCTGGGAGGGCAGCCAGCTGAACCGGGCCAAGGAGATCCTGGCCTGGGAGCTGACCAATATGGTCCACGGCAGGGAGGAGGCCGACAAGGCCCAGGAGGCCGCCCGGGCCCTCTTCGGCGGCGGCGGAGACAGGGGAGAGATGCCCACCACGGAGCTTGTGAACGACCAGTTCGGCGACGGGCAGATCGGTATTCTGAATCTGCTGGTGGCCTGCGGCCTGGCCCCCTCCAAGGGCGAGGCCCGGCGTCTGGTCCAGCAGGGCGGCGTGTCGGTGAATGATGAGAAGATCACCGACATCGACCGGAAATTTGGCTGCGAGCTGTTCCTGGGGGAGGGCCTCATCATCAAAAAGGGGAAGAAGGTCTTCCACCGGGCCGTCATGAGCTGACAGGCCGGAAAAGGCCGCCCCGGCGGAGCGTCTCCGCCGGGGCGGCCATCTGTAACATAACTGTAACTGTACTTTTTTCCCAGGCCGCGTATACTATACCTATAAGGACCTATAAGGCAAAGCAGGGCTTTGCCAAGAAGGTTTCATTTGCCGCCCGATCTGATGGAAAAGAAACGGCGGGAGAAAGGGTGAAAGAATGATCATCAAGTAATTTGATTTTCGTGCCGCGGGATGGATTCCGGCAGGCGCGCCCACGGGGCGGGCCTGATTCCTGTCGCCGAAAGTCAGAGATGCTTGGTGGTATTGGCCGAAGCGTCCGCCTCGGCGCGCCCATACATGGCTCTCTGTCTGCTTTCGGCCTGTCCGGAAGCAGATTTTTTCTTGCCTTCTTCTCTGAAAGAGGGCGGAAGGGAGGCCATGATGCTGCAAATCGAACATTTGACCCTGACCCACCGGAAGGACCTGCGGACCCTGGTGGAGGATCTCAGCCTTGTCCTGAACCCGGGGGATAAGGCGGCCCTTATCGGGGAGGAGGGCAACGGCAAATCCACCGTCCTCAAGTGGATCTTCGACCCGGCTCTCGTGGAGAGCTACTGCCAGTGGTCCGGCTCCCTGGCGGGACGGGGCCACTCCCTGGGCTACCTGGCCCAGGAGCTGACGGCGGAGGAAAAGGACCTGTCCGTCTATGACTTCTGCGCCCAGTGTCCCGCCTTTCTGGACCTGGACTACCGGGAGCTGGCTCAGACCGCCCGCCGCCTCCGATTTGATCCGGGGGAGTACTATAGCCAGCGGCCGATGGGCACTCTCTCCGGCGGGGAGCAGATCAAGGTGCAGCTCAGCCGCCTGCTCTTTGCCCGGCACGACGTGCTGCTGCTGGACGAGCCCTCCAGCGACGTGGATCTTGAGACCCTGCGGTGGCTGGAACAGTTCATCCGAAGCTATCAAGGGATCATCCTTTACATTTCCCACGATGAGACACTTCTGGAGAATACCGCCAACGTAATTATTCACATTGAGCACCCCAGGGAGGGAAAGCCGCCCCGGTGCTCCGTCCTGCGGACGGGCTATCGGGATTATGTCTGCCGCCGGGACGCGGCCATAGCCGATCAGACCCGGCAGGCCCGGAAGGAGCGGGAGGAATACGACAAAAAGATGGAGAAGTACCGCCAGATCCAGCAGAGCGTGGAGCACGCCCAGGCTACGATCACCCGCCAGGCCCCAGCTACCGGACGGCTGCTGAAAAAGAAGATGCACACCGTTCTGGCCATGGGACGCCGCTTCGACCGGGAGGCGGAGAGCATGACCCAGCTTCCCCAGGTGGAGGAGGCGGTCTTTCTCCGGTTTTCCCCGGAAATATCTCTGCCTGCCGGGAAGACCGTGCTGGACTGGCGGCTGGAGGATCTGCGGGCAGGGGAGCGACTTCTGGCCACCGATCTCCGCCTGCGGGTGATGGGCGGAGAAAAAGTCGGGATCATGGGCCCCAACGGAGCGGGCAAGACCACTCTTCTGCGGCTCATAGCGGAGCAGCTCCTGGCCCGGCGGGACCTGAAGGCCGCCTACATGCCCCAGGACTACGCCGACACGCTCCCCCTGGACCGGACCCCCATCGACTATCTGGCTCCCGGCGGGGAAAAGGAGGAGGCCACCCGTGCCCGCACCTTCCTGGGCAGCATCCGCTTCGCCCGTGAGGAGATGTTCCACCCCATCCGGGAACTCAGCGGCGGTCAGAAGGCCAAGCTGCTGCTGACAAAGATGATGCTGGACGGGGTGAACGTGCTGGTTTTGGACGAGCCTACCCGGAATTTTTCGCCCCTCTCCGGTCCCCGGGTAAGAGCGGTGTTCCGGGACTTCGGCGGCAGCGTTATCAGCGTATCGCATGACCGGAAGTTCCTGACAGAAGTGTGTGACAAGGTATATCGCTTGACAGAATCCGGGCTGATACCGGTGGAAAAAGCGGACTTGCATCAGGAGGAATCATTATGAAAAAGGCCGCTGTGATGCTCTACCCCATGTTCTCCATGCAGGAGATCAGCTGTACCACGGAGCTGTTTAAATTTTATGACAAGGATATCGTGACCTATTCCGCGGACGGCGGTCCGGTGAAAAGCGAAGACGGCTTTACCATTTTGCCGGACCGGAGTTTTGACGTATTTTGCCGGGAGGAGGCGGACTGTCTGATCCTTCCCGGCATCTGGGAGCCGCTGCCGGTGCTGCTGGACGGGCGGAACATCCGCTTCCTGGAGCGCTTCCGGGGGGATGATGATATTGTGATCGGCGCCATCTCCTCCGCGCCTCTGTTGCTGGGGAAGGCGGGGCTGCTGGAGGGCCGCCGCTTCTGCCACGGCGCCTTTGAGGAGCTGCTGGACGCCTTCCCGGTGCTGCCCCGGGAGGGGGTAGTCCGATCCAAGCTGGTGGAGGACGGCAATCTGGTCACCGCCTGCGGCGACGCTTTTCGGGAATTTGCCGCCGCCGTGGCCCGGAAGGTGGGGATCGACTGCGGGGAACAGGTTTTTTCCGGCGTAACGGGCAAGACCTACACGGAGGCCGACTGTACCTACCATCTGCCGCCGGAGCTTTGGGAGGAGGCCCGGGCCGACTGGGAGCGGTGCGTCCGGGAGGCGGTAAAATTTTCCTGAAAAACCCCTTGACCTTGACGCCGCGTCATGGTCTATCCTGTAAAGCGAGGTGAGGAACATGGACTACACCGTCAAGGTGCTGGCGGAGCTGACGGGGCTGACCCCCCGGACTCTGCGCTACTACGACGCCATCGGCCTGCTCCATCCCCGGCGGGACCGGGGCAACGACTACCGGCTCTACGGCCCGGAGGAGGTATCCCGGCTGGAAGATATTCTGCTGTACCGGGACATGGGAGTGCCCCTGGAGGAGATCGGGCGGCTGCTGGACGACCCCGGCTATGACCGGGCAGCGGCCCTGAGGGAGCATCTGCGCCGTCTGGAGCGCCGCCAGCGGGAGACGGAGGACCTGATCCGCGCCGTGAAACAGACCATCCGCGACATGAAAGGAGAGACCAGCATGAAAGAGCGCGCGGCCTTTGAAGGAATGAAGGCCCAGGTGATCCGGGAGAACGAGGCCCATTACGGCCGGGAGGCCCGGGAGAAGTACGGTGATGAAACGGTGGACGACGCCAACCGCCGGATCAGCGGCATGAGCCGGGAGGAGTGGGGACAGATGCGGCGGGAGGAGAAGGACTATCTGGCCGCTCTGGTCCGGGCCATGGAGGCGGGGGACCCCGCCGGCGAGGACGCCAGGGAGGCCTGCCGTCTCCATATGGCGTGGCTGCGCCACACCTGGCGGCCGGAGCTGTGTACCCCGGAGGCCCACATGGGCCTGGTGTCGATGTACGCCCAGGACGACCGTTTCCAGGCCTACTACGACCAAAACGCCGCCCCCGGCTCCGCGGACTTCTTCGCCAAGGCCATCTGGGCCTACTACGGCGACTAAAGGCGGCTGCAAAAGCAAGGGAGGGATGGTATTTGCCATCCCTCCTTTGCTTTCGTCTGGGACTGGTCACACCAGGCCGTACTCCGCCAGCACCGCCCGCAGGCTTTCCCGGTCAGCCTCCTCCATTTCGCACAGGGGCAGGCGCAGCCGCTCCTGGCAGTAGCCCATCATGGCCAGGGCGGTCTTGACCGGGATGGGGTTCACCTCCATGAACAGGGCCTCGCACAGTTTCCGCAGCTTCAGCTGCTGCGCTCCGGCGGAGACAAAGTCCCCCTCCAGGCAGGCGTGGGTCAGCCGGACCATTTCCCGGGGGACCACGTTGGCCGCCACAGAGATGACCCCGGAGCCGCCCAGCAGCATGATGGGAGCCGTCTCGTCGTCGTTGCCGGACCAGATGTAGAAATCGGCGGGGCACAGCTCCCGGGTCCGCTGGATCTGAGCGAAATCGCCGCTGGCCTCCTTCACGCCGATGATGTTGGGGTGCTCCGCCAGTTTGGCGTAGGTCTCCGGCGCGCACTTGACGCCGGTCCGGGAGGGAACGTCGTAGAGGATCACCGGCCTGGTCACCGCCCCCGCGATGGTCTCGTAGTGGCGGACCAGACCCCGCTGGGTGGCCTTGTTGTAAAAGGGCGTCACCACCAGCAGGCCGTCCACCCCCGCCAGCACCGCGTCCCTGGAGAGGGTGACGGCGGTCTCCGTGCTGTTCGCCCCGGTGCCGGCGATCACCGGAACCCTGCCGTCCACATGGCGCACCGCTGTCTCGATGGTCCGCATCCGCTCCACATAGCTCATGGTGGCGGCCTCGCCGGTGGTGCCGCAGACGATCACCGCGTCCACGCCGCCGTCAAGCTGGAAGTCCAAAAGCCGCCGCAGGGCGGCGTAGTCCACGGTGTCCGAGGTAAAGGGCGTGATGACGGCCACGCCGCAGCCGGTGAAAAGGGGAGCTTTCATCCGATCGGCCTCCTGATGACGCAAGATAGGCCATCATATGCGCCGAGGGAAACCAGGGTGAAAACGGCGGCAAAACAGCGGCGCGGTCCAATAAGACCACGCCGCTGTTTTGGACGATTGAAACAGGAACTTAGATGTAGCCCTCGGCGCACAGCAGCTCCGCCAGGAGCACCGCGCCGCCGGCGGCGCCCCGGAGGGTGTTGTGGCTGAGACAGACGAACTTGTAGTCGTACTGGGTATCCTCCCGGAGCCGCCCGATGGACACGGCCATGCCGTTTTCCAGCATCCGGTCCAGCCTGGTCTGGGGGCGGTCCGCCTCCTCAAAGTAGTGGAGGAACTGTTTGGGGGCGGAGGGAAGATGCAGCTCCTGGGCGCGGCCGGAGAAATTGGCCCAGTCCGCCTTGATCTGCTCCATAGTGGGCTTGCAGCCCTCCTTGAACTTCATGAAGCAGGCCGCCATGTGGCCGTCGGAGCAGGCCACCCGGAAGCACTGGGCGGTGATGGCAGGACCCTGGGCCAGGGTCAGCCTGCCGTCTTTCACCGTGCCCCACAGCTTCATAGGCTCCCGCTCGCTCTTCTCCTCCTCGCCGCCGATATAGGGAATGCAGTTATCCACCATCTCCGGCCACCGCTCAAAGGTCTTGCCCGCGCCGGAGATGGCCTGATAGGTGCAGACCAGCGCCCGGTCCAGGCCGTACTTCAGCAGGGGATGGAGGGCGGGGACGTAGGACTGGAGGGAGCAGTTGGACTTCACCGCGATGAAGCCCCGCTCAGTCCCCAGACGCCTGCGCTGGGCGTCGATGAGGCGGATGTGATCGGCGTTGATCTCCGGCACCACCATGGGCACGTCCTCTGTCCAGCGGTGGGCGCTGTTGTTGGATACCACCGGGCACTCCAGCCGGGCGTACTTCTCCTCCAGGGCCTGGATCTCCTCCTTCTTCATGTCCACGGCGCAAAAGACGAAGTCCACCATGCCGGCGATCTTCTCCGCGTCCGCCTGGGCGTCCATGACCGTGAGAGACCTGGCCGCCTCCGGAATCGGTTCCGCCATGGCCCAGCGGGCAGAGACCGCCTCCTCATAGGTCTTTCCGGCGCTGCGCCCGCTGGCGGCGATGACCGCCAGATGGAACCAGGGGTGGTTCGCCATCAGAGTGACGAACCGCTGGCCCACCATGCCGGTGCCGCCGATGACCCCTACTCTGTACTGTTTCATGTGTCAGCCTCCTTGTAAGATAGGATCGGGACCGGGTCCAGGGGAAAAGCGCTGAATCCTGGCTTGAAAAATTTCCGGTCCTCGTGTATACTAAATCAGTATATGTCCGCGCTCTGCCCGCGGGGCCGCCCCGCGGATGTGCTGATGTATTCATACCATATGTTTGTCGCTGTGTCAAGGATATATTTCTTTCTACAGGGGACAAACTGGATATTTTCTGTTGGATCAGGCATATGTTCTCGCCATGCGGCCGCTTTTTCCGCGCCCGTTTTTGCTGTGAGGACATTGGTGGAAAGGATCGGATACCTGCTTTGAAAACACATGATTTCTATTTTGACCTGCCGCCGGAGCTGATCGCCCAGACGCCCCTCCAGCGGCGGGACGCCTCCCGGCTGCTGACCCTGGACAAGACCACCGGCCGGTGGGAACACAGACACTTCTATGAGCTGCCTCAGCTTCTGCGGCCGGGAGACTGCCTGATCATGAACGATTCCCGGGTGCTGCCCGCCCGGCTGCTGGGCCGCCGCATCCTGGCCGACGGCAGCGCCGGCGGCGCCTGTGAGATTTTGCTGCTCATCGACCGGGGGGACAACGTCTGGGAGTGTCTGGTGCGTCCGGGGAAAAAGCTGCGGCCCGGCGCGAAGGTCTCCTTCGGGGACGGAGAGCTGACGGCGGAGATCGCGGAGGAGCTGGAGGGCGGCAACCGGCTGGTCCGCTTCACCTATGAGGGCATTTTTCTGGAGGTGCTGGACCGGCTGGGCCAGATGCCTCTGCCCCCCTATATCAAGGAGACGCTTCAGGACAGGGAGCGCTACCAGACGGTGTATTCCCGGGTCACCGGTTCCGCCGCCGCCCCCACCGCCGGGCTGCACTTCACCCGGGAGCTGATGGACCGGCTGGAGGCTATGGGCGTCCGGATCGGCTATGTGACCCTCCATGTGGGTCTGGGCACCTTCCGCCCGGTGAAGGAGGAAGAGATCACAGACCACGATATGCACAGCGAATACTGCGTCATTCCTCAGGAGACGGCGGACCTCATCAACGAGACCCGGGCGGCAGGGGGCCGGGTGATCTGCGTGGGCACCACCTCCTGCCGCACCATCGAGAGCTGGGCGGGGGAGGACGGCCACATGGAGGCCAAAGCGGGGTGGACCAATATCTTTATCTATCCCGGCTACCGGTTCAAGGTGCTGGACGGCCTCATCACCAACTTCCACCTGCCGGAGAGCACCCTTATCATGCTGGTGTCCGCCCTGGCGGGCCGGGAGCACGTCCTGGCGGCCTATGCCGAGGCTGTAGAGCAGCGGTATCGATTCTTCTCCTTCGGCGACGCCATGCTGATCCTGTGAGGCGGGCTATGGGACGCCTGATGAGAGAGCCGGGGCTTCCCGGCAAAACCGGCGGGCCGGGCAGCCGCCGGAGGGAGGCGCTGCTGGCGCTGACGCTGTTTTGTTTGATGCTGGCCCGGTACTGCGCCTTCGGTTTCACCTACTACTACCAGCTGGACGATTATATCCAGTATGTCAATTACCCAAACAGCAGCTCCTTTTCTGCCCTGTGCGACCGGGTGGGGCTGCTGGCCAGCCGCCCCCTGGCGGGGATCTTCGACTACTTCGTTTGGGGCCAGCTGTCCCGGGCCGGATGCCTTCTTCTGGGCGTAGGGCTGGTGACCCTCCTCTATGTGGCCGGGACGGTGCTGCTGCGCCGCCTGCTGGGCCGGTATTTTGAGGTCGGCCCCCTCTTTCTGGTGATCGTGTGCCTCCTTCCCCTGGGGATGGAGGGGCTGTACTGGGTGTCGGCCTCCAGCCGGGTGGCGGTGGGACTGTTTTTCGCCGTGCTGGCGGGGACCGCCTTCGCCCGCTGGCTGGATACCGGCAAATGGTACTGGGCGTTGGGATACGCGGCGCTGCAGCTGGTCCCCTTCGGCTTTTATGAGCAGGCCGCCGTGTTCTCCATGACCCTGGCGCTGGGCATGGGCCTGCTGGAGTGGAGCAGGGAGAACCGTCTCCGGCCCCTTCTGGCCCTGTGGTCCCTGCCCGCCATGGCCATGTACTTCCTGCTGCTGGGGCTGATGTCCGCCGGCAACCGCTTCGCGTCGCGGATGGAGCTTCTAAGCCCCTTTACGCCCTACTATTGGCGGACGTTTCTGCCGGAGCTGCTGGGGCAGATCAAATCCATCTTTGTGGACGGCGCGGCGGCCACTACGGTCAAGGGCTTTCTGCGGGGGCTTCCTCTGCTGCTGTCCCCGGGGCGGCTGCTGTGGCTGCTGGCGGTGCTGGCCGGCTGCGTTCTTCTGATCCGGCTGGCATGGCGGCGGGAGGCCGCGGCGCCATGCCGGGGAAAAAGTCCCTGGTTGGCCGTTCTGGCCGGTTTTCTGCTGGCCCTGGCCCCGCTGACGCCCTTTTTCCTCCTGGGCAACACCTGGGTGTCCCTGCGCAACGCCCTGCCCTCCTTTCCGGGGCTGGCGCTGATGCTGGAGGGGGTCCTGTGCCTGCTGCTCCGGGACGGAGAGCGGCGGGGCCGGCTTGCCGGCGCGCTGGCGGGAGGGCTTGCCCTGCTCTTTTCCGTGGCGTCCCTCTCGGAGGTCAGCGACTACCGGCTCACCTGGCAGCGGGACCGGCAGGTGGGTCAGGCGGTGCTGGCGGCCCTGGAGGCCGACCGGATTGACGGCGAAGCCCTTGTGGGGGTCCTGGGGGTAGAGGCGTCCTACCTGGAGGATCAGAACTTTTACTTCCATGAGCATATCCACGGCTGCACGGAGAGCGACTGGGCGCTGTCCGGGCTGATCTCCGCCCTGGGGGATGGCCAGCAGTATCAGGTCACGCCGCTGCCCAGGGAGCCCATGTACCGGAGATGGAACCGGGAGGCCTGCCTTCCGGAGCGGTTCGACGTGCTGTATTTCTACGACGGGGAGCGCGTGGAGCCGGTGACGCTGGAGCGGACCGGGGAAAACAGCTTCCTGGTGCTGGACGGGGACGGCGGAACGATCGGCGCCATCTGGGAGGACGAGGACCAAAACGGGCATTTTACCGGCGATATCCCCTGAAAGCAGGGGAGGAAGGAGGCGCGGCGATGACTACGCGCGGGATCGAGACAGAGCGGGAGGGCCTCCTCTCGGTGGTGATACCAGCCTTTAACGAAGAGCAGTCGGTGCCGCTGGCCGCCGCCGCCGTCGTTGGCGTCCTGAAGGACGCCGGCATCCCCTACGAGCTGATCTTTGTGGACGACGGCTCCAAAGACGGCACCTGGGAGGAGATCCGCCGGGCGGCGGAGGCGTTCCCCGGGGTGCGGGGCCTTCGGTTCTCCCGAAATTTCGGGAAAGAGGCCGCCATCTTCGCGGGTCTGGCCGCGGCGGCGGGAAGCTGCTGCGCGGTCATGGACTGCGATCTTCAGCACCCGCCGGAAAAGCTTGCGGACATGTACCGGCTGTGGCAACAGGGCTATCAGGTGGTGGAGGGCGTGAAGGTCCACCGGGGTAAGGAAAGCCCCCTGCGCGCCGCCGCCGCCAGGACCTTCTACGCCATCATCAGCAGAGCCACCGGCATCGACATGTCCCGGGCCTCCGATTTCAAGCTGCTGGACCGGGCGGCGGTGGACGCGCTGCTCACCATGCGGGAAAAGAGCGCCTTTTTCCGGGCGCTGTCCAGCTGGGTAGGCTTCTCCTCCGCCCAGGTGGAATTTGAGGTGCAGCCCCGAGCGGCGGGACAGTCGAAGTGGTCTCTGGGCAGCCTGATCCGCTATGCGGTCACCAATATCGCCGCGTTTTCCGCGGCCCCCCTGCAGATGGTCACTTTCCTGGGGGAGGTCATGCTGGTGATCGCCGTCGTCCTGGGCGTCCAATCCCTGTGGAAAAAGCTGACAGGGCGGGCCCTGGAGGGCTTTACCACGGTGATACTGCTGCTGCTGTTCATCGGCAGTATGCTGATGATCTCCCTGGGGATCATCGGCTACTATATTGCGAAGATCTATGAGGAGATCAAGGACAGGCCACGCTATATCGTCAGCGACCGCTGCGGAGGAGAACCCAGTGAAAAAACGAATGAAACAGATCTTTGACCCCACCTTTTTCCGCTTTCTGCTGGTGGGCGTGGTCAACACCCTGGTGGGCACCGCGGTGATGTTCCTGCTCTATAACGCCCTGGGGCTCCACAAGTGGGGAGACGCGGGGTACTGGCTCTCCACCGCGGCCAACTACACCGTAGGCAGCGTGGTCAGCTTTTTCCTTAACCGCCGTTTCACCTTCCGCTCGAAGGAGACCGGTCCCAAGGTGGTTCTGCGGTTCGTCCTCAACATCGCGGTGTGCATGGTCCTGGCCTACGGCGTGGCCAAGCGGCTGGTCATCTGGCTCCTGGCGGGCACGGCCCTCAGCGCCCAGGCCCAGGGCAACCTGTCCATGCTGGCGGGAATGGGCTTTTTCGTGATACTGAACTACCTGGGCCAGCGCTTTTTCGCGTTCAGGGACCGGAGCTGACGGAGAGGAGAAGACGACATGCTGGAGCTTTTGAAGGGAACCGTGGGGGAGGCCGCCGCGCCCTTTGTTTTTCTGGTGGTGTTTCTGGTGATCATGGGCGGCGCCCTGTGGCTGACGCCCCGGCTGGCCAAATGGCTGGACAAGAAGGAAAAGCGGAATAAGGGCTATTTTGACGGGATGCTCACTGAGGACCCGGAGAAGCCGAAGGAGAAAACGGAGGAGGCCTGCCATGACGAAGCTGACTGATCTGCCCAACGTTGGCCCGAAGCTGGCGGACCATCTGGAACAGGCGGGGATCGGGACGCCTGAGCGGCTGAGGGAACTGGGGGCGGAGGAAGCCTTTCTCCGAATCCGCGCCGCCGCGGCTCCGGACGCCTGCCTCCACGAGCTGGAGGCCCTGGCCGGCGCGGCGGCGGGCGTTCCAAAGAGCCTGCTGCCGCCGGAGCGAAAGGCGGAGCTGAAAGCCTGGTTCCGGGCCCTATGACCGATCAGATAGGAGGCGAAGCATGTTTACTGTGATCAAGCGGGAAGGGCGGGCCCGGCGGGGGCGGTTTACCTGCGCCCACGGCGGCGCGGTAGAGACGCCCGTGTTCATGAACGTAGGCACCCAGGGGGCCATCAAGGGCGCGGTCAGCGCCCACGACCTGAAGGAGCTGAAATGCCAGATCGAGCTGAGCAACACCTACCATCTCCATCTCCGCCCGGGGGACGACGTGGTGAAGGCCCTGGGGGGACTGCACAAGATGATGGACTGGGACGGCCCCATCCTCACCGACTCCGGCGGCTTTCAGGTGTTCTCTCTGGCCTCTCTGCGGAACATCAAAGAGGAGGGCGTCACCTTCGCCTCCCATATCGACGGCCGGCGGATCTTCATGGGACCGGAGGAGTCCATGCGCATCCAGTCCAACCTGGGCAGCGATATCGCCATGGCCTTTGACGAGTGCGTGGAGAATCCCGCTCCCTACGACTATGTGAAGGCGTCCTGTGAGCGGACCCTCCGGTGGCTGGAGCGGTGCGTGGCCGAGCATGAGCGGCTCAGCGCCCTGCCGGACTGCGTGAACCCGGGCCAGATGCTCTTCGGCATCAACCAGGGGGGCACCTATGAAGACCTGCGGGTGTGGCATATGGGAGAGATCGCCCGGCTCCCCTGCGACGGCTATGCCATCGGCGGCCTGGCGGTGGGGGAGAGCACGGAGACCATGTACCGCGTCATCGAGGCCGTGGAGCCCCATATGCCCCAGGACAAGCCCCGCTATCTCATGGGGGTGGGCACCCCGGGCAACATTATCGAGGGGGTCTGGCGGGGGGTGGACTTCTTCGACTGTGTCATGCCCGCCCGGAACGCCCGCCACGGCAAGCTCTTCACCTGGCGGGGCAGCCTGAATATCAAAAACGAGAAGTACAGGCTGGATACCCGGCCCATTGACCCGGAGTGCGGCTGCCCGGTGTGCCGCAGCTTCTCCCGGGCCTACCTCCGGCACCTCTTCAAGGCGGAGGAGATGCTGGCCATGCGTCTGGCGGTGATGCACAATCTCTGGTTCTACAATACCCTGATGGAGCGCATCCGGGACGCCCTGGACGCAGGGGAGTACGCTGCTTTCTGGGAGGAGTACCTGCCCCGGGTGGAGGCGAAAATTTAGGGCTTGCCAAACCTGTCCAAATTCTGTATAATGATGAAAGTCTGATTTTTAAGGAGAGTGACCCCAATGAATGAGAATACTTATATGCTGGTTATGATCGTGATCATGGTAGCCATGATCTACTTCCTGATGATCCGCCCGGAAAACAAGCGGAAGAAGGAAGCCGAGAACATGCGCAACAGCCTGAAAAAGGGCGATGTGATCACCACCATTGGCGGCATCATGGGCAAGATCGTGGCGGTGAACGAGGAGTCCATCGTGATCGAGACCAGCGACGACCGGGTCCGCATGGAACTGGCCAAGTGGTCCGTGTCTACCAACCACAGCCAGCAGCCCGCCGAGAAGAAGGGGAAGAAGTCCAAGAACAAGGACGAGGAGCCCGCGCAGATTCCCGAAGGCAGCGACAACGAGACCAAGTGATCTGAAAAAACCGCATAGAGGGACCTCCCGGCTCATATACTGTGCCATCAGTATCATCTGCCGGGAGGTCCTCTTTCTATGTCAAAGGTCGTCATGTCCCTGCCGAAAGGCATGATCCGAAACTGTCTGATGGGGGGAATCATCGCGCTGCTGTCCTATCTCGCGCTTCAGTTTGCCTGCGCGCTTCTGGTCCACCGGGAGGTGGTGGGCATGGAGGCGCTGTACCCCATGGCCTGCGCCAGCGCCGGGATCGCCGCTTTTCTGGGCTGCGGCTACAGTGTGCTCCGCCGCCGGGAGGGCAGCGTCCTGACCGCCTCGGTGGTGGTGGTGGTGTTTCTGACCGTGACCCTGGCCGCGGCCTTCCTGACCACGGATTCCATCTCCGTGGCCAACGGTCTCACCGGCATCGGACTGTCCATGGCGGCCGGGGGACTGGCTGCGGCCCTCATTGGCGCCAATCTGCCGAAGAAGCAGGGAAGAGGCAGGCGGGGCGTCCGCCGCCGGACCAAGGCCGGCTGACGGGAACGGTGAGTTACATAATCCGCTTTCCGATAGCGGATCTCGGAGAGGGAGCGGCATGGGGAGGACGCCGCTTTGGTGAAATGACCAAAAACCGCTGGATGGACCTGTTTACGGTCCAAGTGGGGGAGAGGGGATGATTACAAAGGGTAATCATCCCCTCTCCCCCACATTTAGGGCAAACGGCGGGGCGTCAGCACAAGATAACCGGAAAGTGCGCCTCTGGAGGAAGCCGTGCCCCCACTTAGTAGTTTAAGTTTACATAATCTTGTTTACATAAAAATTTGACATAACTTACAAAATCTTCCGACTTTTGGTTTTTCTCTTGCGAAAATCCGTCATTTGCACTATAGTATTAGGTACGTTGTCGTTATGTGTACCTGTCACCCATTTTGGCCGGCGCCCTTCTAAAACTTGTCCCAGCCGCATAGGCTTGTGACGAGGTGATGGACATGAGGACGCGGCCGATTTTGGGAACGATCCGGCTGAAGTGGGCGGACCCGGCCCTGGTCCGGGGGCTGCTGCTGGCGGCCGCCTTTCTGGGCGGCGGGCTGCTGGGCCGGTGGTACGCCGCCGGCTGGAGCGGGGCGCAGGCGGAGGAGCTGGCCGCGTACCTGGCGGACTACTGCCGGGTCTATGAGGACGGCGGCGCCGCTCCTTCCCTGGGGGGCTGCCTGTGGCTGTATCTGGGACCCGGGGTGCTGACCTTTCTCCTGGGCTTCGCGTCTCTGGGGGTAATCCTCATTCCCGCCCTGGCGGGCGCTTTGGGGTTTTCGGCCATGTACGCCGTTTCCTGTTTCGTCCAGTCCTATGGCCGCTACGGGGCTGTGCTGGCCATGGGGCTTCTGGGGGTCCGGATGCTCTTTACCGTGCCCTGCTTTTTCCTTCTGGCTTCTCAGGCCTGGCCCTTGTCCACCGACCTGGCGGCGCTGGCCCTGGGCCGTGGGAAGCGCTCCGCGCCGGTGCTTTACCGCAGCCGGTATTTTTTGCTGTTTTTCCTGTGTGTTTTATGTCTGGCGGCGGGCGTCTGCTGCGAACGTTTTTTGACGCCGCTGCTGTTTCGGCTGGCTCTGAGGGGCCTGCCCTGAGTTTGATGGAGAGGAGGCGCTGTCCATGGCGGATCTGATCGAAAGCTATACCGACTATCTGCGGAATGAAAAGCGCGCCTCCGACAACACGGTGTCCTCCTACGTCAGGGACGTCCATCAGTTTTACGCCTACCTGACCGACGTGGAGGAAATGGAGCTGACGGACTGCCGGCCGGCGCAGATCGAGCGGTACATCGGCTACATGACCGGCCACGGCAAATCCTCCGCCAGCATTGCCCGCAGCGTGGCGTCTTTGAAATCCTTCTACAACTACCTGCTGAGCAGGGGACTGGTGGAGTCGAACCCCGCCAAGGGCGCCGCTCCGGTGCGCTCGGAGCGGAAGCTCCCCCAGATCCTTACCGGCAAGGAGGTGGAGCTGTTCCTGGAGCAGCCCCAGTGCGTGGACGCCAAGGGCTATCGGGACCACGCCATGCTGGAGCTGCTGTACGCCACGGGGATCCGGGTCAGCGAGCTGATCGGGCTGGACCTGGACGACCTGAATCTCTCCGCCGGCTTTCTCCGCTGCGCCAGCCGGGGCAAGGAGCGGATCATCCCCCTGTATCCCACCGCCATTCGGGCGCTGACGGACTATGTGCGGGATATCCGCCCCCAGATCCTTCTGGACCCCCAGGAGCCGGCCCTGTTCGTCAATATGAGCGGCGAGCGGATGAGCCGCCAGGGCTTCTGGAAGATCATCAAGCAGTACCAGCAGAAGGCCCAGATCGACAAGGACATTACGCCCCATACCCTGCGCCACTCCTTCGCCACCCATCTGCTGGAAAACGGAGCGGACCTGCGCTCCATTCAGGAGATGCTGGGCCACGCCGACATCTCTTCCACCCAGATCTACTCCCACATGGTGAAGGCAAAACTGCAGGATGTGTACCACAAGGCCCACCCCCGGGCCTGAGGCTGAGAGAAAAAAGTTTGCCGCCCGGCACAGCTGTGCCGGGCGGCTTTTATCTTTCCCGGAAGGCGGGTTGTCACAGGCCGGTTTTCGTGGTATGATACATCAAATGGAAATTCAGCATCCCACTGACACGGAGGACGCTCCTATGATCGATCTGACCCAATACCACATCTTTGACGGAGGGATGGGCACCATGCTCCAGGCCAGGGGCCTGGCGGCGGGGGAATGCCCGGAACGGCTGAACTGCTCTGATACCCGGACTGTGGAGGCCGTACACGCGGCCTATCTCCAGGCAGGGGCGGACATCATCACCACCAATACCTTTGGGGCCAGCAGGCGGAAGCTGGGGGAGGACCCGGCCCCCTATATCGCCGCCGGCGTCGATGCCGCCCGCCGGGCGGGAGCGCCCTATATCGCTCTGGACGTGGGGCCTCTGGGCGGCCTGATGGAGCCCTACGGCGATATGAGCTTCGCTGAGGCCTACCGCCAGTTCGCGGAGATCATGGCCGCCGGGGAGGCCGCCGGCGCGGATCTGGTGCTCATCGAGACCATGAGCGACCTGCTGGAAGCCAAGGCGGCGCTGCTGGCCGCCCGGGAGCGGACGACTCTGCCGGTGATGGTCACCATGACCTTCGGCGAGGATGGGCGCACCTTCCTGGGGGTGGACCCCGCCGCCGCAGCCGTCACGCTGACCAGCCTGGGGGCCGACGGGGTGGGTGTCAACTGCTCTCTGGGGCCGGAGCAGCTCCGGGGCGTGGTCCGAAAGATCGTCGCCGCCACCCATCTGCCCGTCATCGTCCAGCCCAACGCCGGGATGCCCCGGATGGTGAACGGGGAGACCCGGTTCGACATAGGCCCCGCCGCGTTCGCCCAGGCCGCCGCCGGTTTTCTGGACGACGGCGCGGCTATTCTGGGGGGCTGCTGCGGCACCACGCCGGACCACATCCGGGCCCTGAAGGAGCTGCTGGCGGGCCGGGGAGATCCGGCCCAGCGCCGCCCTGACGGCGTCAGCCGCCTGTGCGGCTGGCAGGGCGTCCGGGAGATCGGCCCGACGGGCATCGCTACCGTGGGGGAGCGGATCAACCCCACTGGCCGGAAAAAGCTGAAAGAGGCCCTGTACGCCAAGAACTGGGACTACGCCGGCGAGCTGGCGATTCTTCAGCAGCAGGAGGGCGCGGACTTCCTGGTGGTGAACGCGGGGCTGCCGGACATCGACGAGCGGGAGGCCCTGCCCAACCTGGTGCTGGCCATCCAGAAGGTGTCGCCCCTGCCTCTGGTCATCGACTGCTCCGATCCCGCCGCCCTGGAGGCGGCTCTGCGGGTGTGCCGGGGCCGGCCCATCCTCAACTCCGTGAACGGCGGATCGGAGAGCCTTAAAACTATGCTGCCTCTGGCGGCCCGCTACGGCACGGGACTCATCGCCCTGGCCCTGGACGACAGCGGGATCTCCGACGATCCGGCCCGGCGTCGGGATGTGGCCCTCTTTGTCGCCCAGAAGGCCCGGGAGGCTGGGGTAGCCAGCCGGGACATCTATATCGACTGCCTGGCGATGGCCGCCTCCGTGAGCCAGGATATGGTCATGGCCACCCCGGCGGCCATCCGTCTGGTCCGGGAGGCGGGGTACAAGACCATTCTGGGCGTCTCCAACGTCAGCCACGGCCTGCCGGACCGGGACGCCGTCAACTGCGCCTTCCTCTCCATATGTCTGGCGGCGGGACTGAACGTGGCCATCGTGAATACCGCCTCCCAGCGGGTGAACGACGCCGTGGACGCCGCCCGGGTGCTGCTGGGGGAGGACCGGGGCTGCGGGGCGTATATCAGCCGCCACGCCGGTCAGAGGGCAGTTGTCCCCAGCGGAAAGGCCGCGTCTCTGGAGGACCTGATCGTCTCCGGCCAGAAGGGGGAGGTCCCGGCGGCGGCAGAGAGGCTGCTGGCGGATACGCCGCCTCTGGAGGTCATCAGCGGGCACATCATTCCCGCTCTGGACACGGTGGGGGAGCGCTACGAGCGGGGCGAGCTGTTCCTGCCTCAGCTCATGGCCGCGGCGGAAGCGGTGAAGGCCACCTTTTCCGTCCTGGACCGGTATCTGCCGCCCAGGGCGGAGGGCAAGGGCACCATCGTGCTGGCCACGGTGAAGGGGGACGTCCACGACATCGGGAAAAACATCGTGAAGATGCTGCTGGAGAACTACGGCTATCAGGTCGTTGACCTGGGCCGGGACGTGTCGCCGGAGACGGTGGTGGAGGCCGCGCTAACGACCAGGGCCCCCCTGGTGGGCCTCAGTTCCCTGATGACCACCACCGCCCAGAACATCGCCGTCACCATCAAGGCGCTGCGCCAGGCGGGAGCGCCCTGTAAGATCATGGTGGGCGGCGCGGTGGTGACGGAGTCCTTTGCCCGCCAGATCGGCGCGGACTACTACACCCGGGACGCGGCCCAGTCCGCCAAGGTGGCGGCGGCGGTGTTCGGCGGCAATTGACAGCGCTTGCATTTTACCCAAACAAATGTTATACTAACGCCATAACAGCGGGGAGGAGGGAGCATATGCGGGTGCTGGGCATCGATCCCGGCGTGGCCACCATTGGCTTCGGCGTGGTGGACTGTGACCGGGGCCATATGCGCCCCGTGCGCTGGGGGGTCATCACCACGCCGGCGGGGCTGCCCCTCTCCAACCGTCTGTACCAGATCTCACAGGATATGGCCCAGCTCATCGAGGCCTTTCACCCCGACGAGTGCGGCATGGAGGAGCTGTTCTTCACCAAGAACATCACCACCGGCATCGCCGTGGCCCACGGCCGGGGGGTGCTGCTGCTGGAGCTGGAAAAGGCCGGCGTCCCGGTGTACGAGTACACCCCTATGCAGGTGAAGCAGGCGGTGGCGGGCTACGGCGGGGCGCAGAAGAAGCAGGTCATGCTCATGACCCAGCGGCTGCTGAAGCTGCCGGAGCTGCCCCGGCCCGACGACGCCGCCGACGCCCTGGCCCTGGCCATCTGCCATGGCCGCAGCGCCACCAGTCTGCTGAACACTGAGCGGGTGTTCGATCCCAATAAATACGACACGAGGTAAGCTATGTACTACTATGTCTCCGGCACGGTGGCCCATGTGGAGCCGTACCTGGCCGTCATCGACTGCGGCGGCGTGGGCTACGCCTGCCGCACCACCAGCTTCACCCTGTCCCAGATCAAGAAGGGGGACAAGGCCCGGCTCTACACCTATCTCAGCGTCCGGGAGGACGCCATGGACCTCTATGGCTTTGCCACCAATGAAGAACTGAAGCTGTTCCGGCAGCTCATCTCCGTCTCCGGCGTGGGCCCCAAGGCGGCCCTGAGCATTTTAAGCGCCAGCACCCCCGCTAACCTGGCCCTCAGCATCATCACCGGGGACGAGAAGGCCTTGACCTGCGCCCAGGGCATCGGGAAGAAGATCGCCCAGCGGGTGATCTTGGAGCTGAAGGACAAGCTGGCCAAGGGCCAGACCATCTCCGCCGCCGGGGAGAGCGTCAGCGGTCCCGCCGTCACCATCATCCCCCAGAACAAGGCCAGCGAGGCCGCTGCCGCTCTGGCGGTGCTGGGCTACTCCCAGGCGGAGATCAACGTGGCCCTGAAGGGCGTGGATATGGAGAGCCTGACCCTGGAGCAGATCATCCGGCAGGCCCTGAAAAACATGATGAAGCCATAAGGCGATACCGCTTTACATAGGAGAAATACTATGCTGCTGACAGAATTTGATCCGGCCAGAAGCGCCGTGATCGATCCCACCGCCATCCATACGCCGGTGGAGAATTTTCCGGGAGTTTCCGTGTCCTGCTTCTCCCGGCAGCTCTTTGCCTCGTTGTTGGAGCTGTTTGAGGAGAAGCGGATCATCGGAGAGGTCCATATGGCCACCGCCCTTCATCCGGTGTATGAGGTGGTTTACCGGGGCCGGCGCTTCGCGTTCTTCCTGTCCTACGTGGGGGAGCCGGGCTGCGTGGGCGTCTATGAGGACGTGATGGCCATGGGCAGCAAACGGCTGATCCTTTTCGGCAACTGCGGCGTGCTGGACGGAAGCATTCAGGACTGCGGCATCATCATCCCCACCGCCGCTATCCGGGACGAGGGACTCAGCTACCATTACGCCCCCGCCAGCGATACCATTCCTGTAAACAAAAAGTACCGGGACCTGTTCAGAGAGGTCCTGACGGAGCGGAGCGTCCCCTATGTGGAGGGCGTTACCTGGACCACCGACGCCATGTACCGGGAGACCCGGGACAAGGTCGCCCGCCGCAGGGAGCAGGGGGCCGTCTGCGTGGAGATGGAGTGCGCCGGGATGCAGGCGGCCTGCGACTTCCGTGGGACGGAGTTTTTCCAGTTTCTGTACGCCGGGGACAATCTGGACAGCGACGTCTGGGACCCCAGGAGCCTCAGCGGCGACGTCCGGCTGGATCACAAGACCGGAATCGGCCTTCTGGCCTTTGACCTGGGGGTGAAGATCCTGGAGAGGGAGGAGGGACTGTGATGGACCTGTGCCTGATCAAACTGAGCTGCGCCTACAAAGATCAATTGTTCGATATGATGGACGAATGGGTCAGCATGGAACCAAACAGTTCTCCCTATGCCATTTTTCGCTGTGATTATCACGACTTTGATCACTATTTGGCTCATTTAGAGGTAACAAAGCCTACGGAGGGCCTGGTGCCGGACAGCACCTGGTTCTGCCTGGACCGGGAGCGGAACATTCTGGTGGGCGCCGTCAACATCCGCCGTTATCTCAATGATAAGCTGCTGGAGTGCGGCGGCCACATCGGCGACGGCGTCCGGCCGTCGGAGCGCCGCAAAGGCGTGGCTACCGCCATGATCGGCCTGGCCCTGGAGAAGTGCCGGGAGCTGGGGATCACACGGGTGCTCATCACCTGTGACAAGGATAACGTCGGTTCCGCCAAGAGCATCCAGCGCAACGGCGGCGTCTTGGAGGATGAACGGCTCCTTGACGGCAAAATCGTCCAGCGCTACTGGATCGATCTGATCTGAGCTTCCGCCGGGAGCCTATCACAAGAGTGAAACGGCGTTGATCCAACAACGCGCGGTCTTGCCGGCGGCCTGTTGTCCGGAGAGACCCTGGGAGAGGAGGGAAAAGCGGGGATACACATAATTGAACAAAATAAAAATTTTGTTCAATTTAGGGGAGGGGCAAAGGCGGGAAACGGGGTCCAAAAGCGCCCGGACCTGATTCAGGCGCATTTCCGGCGCCGTAGAGTCTGTCAGTGAGCCCATTAAGTGCCTGCGCGGTTCACTGGCCGGACATTCCTGACCGAACCCTTTGCAATTTGTATCCCGTTACTGCTATGAACCATTACGATGACGCGCCCCAGATCCTGCGGGATTTTCTGGCCTACCACGAGACCATCAAGGCCCACTCGCAAAAAACCGTGGATGAGTATTACCTGGACCTGCGGAATTTCTTTCGCTATCTCAAGCAGAGCCGCCAGCCGGCTCTGCGGGATACGCCCATGGATGAGATCTCCATTATGGACGTTGACATTCAATTGATTCGCTCCATCACCCTGACGGATGTGTACGGCTACCTGACCTATCTCAGCCGCAGCCGGCCCAAACGCCAGAACAGCGATAAGACCGGCTATGGTCTGGACGCCTCCAGCCGCGCCCGAAAGATCGCCACACTTCGTTCATTTTTTAACTATCTTGTCAACAAGGCCCATCTGCTGGACAATAACCCCATCAAGGATCTTGACTCCCCTAAGTTAAAAAAATCGTTGCCAAAATACCTGACTTTGGAGGAAAGCGTTGAACTTTTGGAGAGCGTTGACGGGAAATACGCCGAGCGCGACTACTGTATCCTGACCCTGTTCCTCAACTGCGGTATGCGGATCAGCGAGCTGATCGGACTGGATCTGGGCGATATCCAGGGAGACGCTCTGCGGCTGCTGGGCAAGGGCAACAAGGTCCGCATCGTCTATCTCAACGACGCCTGCAAGGACGCCCTGGCCCGGTATCTGGCGGTACGGCGGCCCATCAGCGGGCGGGACGAGAACGCCCTGTTCCTCTCTGCCCAGAATCAGCGGATCAGCCGGTCCACGGTCCACAGCCTGGTGAAAAAGCACCTGAGCCAGGCGGGACTGGACAGCAGCCAGTATTCCTCGCACAAGCTGCGCCACACCGCGGCTACGCTGATGCTGCAAAACGGCGTGGACGTCAAGGCGGTGCAGGAGGTGCTGGGCCATGAGCATCTGAACACCACGGAGATCTACACCCATATCGACAATGAATCCCTTCGGGTGGCGGCCCGGGCCAATCCTCTGGCCAAAGTAAAGCCCCCGAAGAAAGGCCCGCCCCAGCCGTAAAGCACGGCGTGGGCGGGCCTTGCGTTCAGGAGCGGTATACGCCCAGAAAATGGAGAGGCCGGAGCGCTTTGTAGTCGTAGGTGCTCAGAGGCCTGTTATCGGCGTCGTAGCTGTGGGCCGCCACCAGAATGTTGGCCGGACGGACCGGAGGACCCAGCAGCGCCACCACCACGGGCGTGTGCTGAAAGCTCTGGCCATCAAAGGAGAGCTGGATCACATCCCCCGGGAGAATCCGCTGGAGGGGCGCCTCCTCCGCGACCGGCCCTGGGGATGGTTCCGTTCGGGTCATGAAGTTATAAAAGTAGGGCACGCCGGTCCAGGCCGGCGCTTTCTGATTGGCGTCGATATAGTACCAGCCGTAGGTGGGCGTGTAATTCATCACGCCGCTGCCGGCGTAAACGCACTGGGAGGCGAAATTGGTGCAGTCGCCGCCGATCTTCTCATAGTCGTAAAAGGCCGGATTGCGGCCGTAGGCCCATCGGTGGGCATAAGACACCGCCGCCCTGCGGTCATAAGGGGTCAGGCCCGGAGGCATAGATACCACTTCCCTTCCCCACAGGGTATGCCGATGGACCTCGGACGGTGACAGAAGCGGCAGAGCCGCCGGACCTGTGGTCCGGCGGCTCTGATTCACGCTCAAGGCTGTTTCTCCCGGCGCTCCCACTCCCGCAGCTGGCTGAGCTCCTGGCGCAGGCGCAGATAGCTCTCATGGCGGCTTTTAGGGATGTCTCCCGCCTTTACCGCCGCCAGAACGGCGCAGCCCTTCTCCCGGGTGTGGCCGCAGCCCACGAAGCGGCAGCGGCCCAGATAAGGCCGGAATTCCAGGAAACACTCCGGCAGCTTCTCCTTCAGCGCCCACTCCAGCTGCTGCCCGTCAAATGAGCTGAAGCCCGGCGTGTCGATAACGTCGCCGCCGCAGCTAAGCCGGAACAGCTCCACATGCCGGGTGGTGTGCCGGCCCCGGCCCAGCTTTTCACTCACATCCCCCACCGGCAGATGAAATTGGGGGTCCAGCCGGTTCAGGAGACTGGATTTGCCAACGCCTGTATTGCCTGTAAAGGCAGATAGCTTGCCAACTAAAAGCCCCCGCAGCTCCTCCATGCCCTCCCCTGTCTCGGCGCTGACCGCCAGAGTGGGAAAGCCGGCGGCGCGATAGATCGCGGTCAGGCCCATGTCCGGGGCCAGATCCCACTTGTTGACGCACACCACCACGTCGCAGTCCTTCAGAGCCGCCACGGCGGTCATCCGGTCGATGAGGTAGGGGTCCGTCACCGGGACGGCGGCGGAGGCCACGATTACCAGCTGGTCAATATTGGCGGCGGCGGGCCGGTCAAAGGCGTTGCGGCGGGGCAGGATCTCCCAGACCATGCCCCGGCCCGGCTCCGTTTCCCGGACCTCCACCCAGTCGCCTACCAGAGGGGTCTCCCCTGCCTGCCGGAGCTTTCCCCGGCCCCGGCACTCCAGCAGGCGTCCATCCCCCATATCTACATAATAGAAGCCGCTGAGGGCCTTACGGATCCTGCCCCTACTCACTGAACGTCAGCTCCTCCTGCCGGACAAGGGAGTAATCCACATAGATGCGCAGGGTATAGGTCCCGGCCTTTTGGGCCAGATAGATGTCCAGAGTACCGTAGTCCCCGGCCAGGGAGCTGGACAGGATCAGGGTGTCGTCCAAAAACACCTCCACATAGACGTCCTCCTCGCTCTCCCGGATGTCGTATTGGACCAGCTTCTCGATGAGCTTCTCCCCATTGCTGTAGGTGAAGGTGACGGTGGAGCCCTCGGGGACCAGCTCGGAGGCCTTGACGCTCTGGCTGAGGACCTCCCCTTCGGGCTTCGCGCTCTCCTCCGGCTCAAAGACGGCCACCAGGCCCGCCTGGTCCATCATGAGCTGCACCCGCTCCATGGTCAGCGTCAGGCAGGCGGGCATGGTAACATACTTGATCTCCGGCCCCTTGCTGGGGATCAGGGTCACGGTGTCCCCCTCGCTGAGAGCGGCCCCCTCAGCGGGGACGGTCCGCTTCACCTTGCCCGCCTCGATGGTGTCGGAGTATTCTGCCTCCCCTTCCACGATCTGGAGGCCCAGCTTTCCGTACTCGTCCTGCTCCAGGCGGAGCTTGGCCGTGCGCAGGTCGCTGCCGATCAGGTAGGGCATATCGCCGGAGCGGGCGCCCTGGCTGACCACCACCTCGATGACCAGGTTGGAGCGCTTGACCGTATCCTCCTCCGGCGTCTGGGAGATGATCTGCCCCGCCGCGTACTGGCTGCTGTACTCCTGTCCGACCTGCTCGATGGTAAAGATATCCTTCACAGCCTCGTCGGCCCGGGCCTCCTCAAGGGTCATGCCGATGACCCGGGGGACTGTGTATTCCTGCACCTCCCCCTGGATGAAGCTGCCCATGATGCTGTCATAGAGCTGCGTTACCACAAGGTAGCCCGCGCCCGCCAGCAGGAGGATCAGGACCAGGACCTTCAGCCAGCCGAACCGGCGGCGGCCATCCTCTTCCTCGTCCTCCTCCTGATAGGCCGGCTCGGCGGTGTGGTTCTGCTTGTTTCTGGCCACGGCCACGTTGGGGATATACTGGGTGGGCTCATCCATCTGCTCCTCGCCTACGGACAGGTCCTCCACGGAGTAGTCAAAGCTGACGGAGGGGTCCTTGCGGAACTCCTCCAGGTCCGCCAGCATCTCGTCGGCGGTGGCGTAGCGCTTGTTCCGGTCCGGGGCCATGGCCTTCAGGCAGATCTGCTCCAGGGCCTCGGGCACGTCGGGGTTCAGCTCCCGGGGGCTCTTGGGCGTAGCGGAAAAGTGCTGGATCGCCACGGAGACGGGGTCCGTTCCGTCAAAGGGCAGGCGGCTGGTGAGCATCTCGTAGAGCACCACGCCGGCGGAATAGATGTCGCTGCGGTTGTCGGTGTAGTCGCCCTTGGCCTGCTCCGGGGAGATGTAGTGGACGGAGCCGATGGCCTCCCCCGCCGACTGCTTTCCTCCGGCCAGGCAGGCGATGCCGAAGTCCGTGACCTTGACGGTGCCGTCCCGCAGGACCATGATATTCTGGGGCTTGATGTCCCGGTGGACGATTCCCCGGCTGTGGGCGTGGCTGAGCCCCTTCATGATCTGGGTGATGAAGTGAAGGGCCTCCGGCCAGTTGAGCCGCCCCCGGCGCTCCATATACTGCTTCAGGGTGATGCCGTCGATGAGCTCCATGACGATGTAGTCCATATCGCCCCCCCGGCTCACGTCGTACACCGCCATGATATTGGGGTGGGAGAGCATGGCGACGGCCTGAGACTCATCGTGGAACCGGCGGCGGAATTCAGCGTCCTCGCTGAGATTCTTCTTGAGCATCTTGATGGCCACCAGCCGGTTGAGCCGGTGGCACTTGGCCTTGAATACCACGGCCATGCCGCCGGTGCCGATAACCTCCAGAATCTCATAGCGGTTATCCAGCATCTTTCCTATGTATCGTTCCATAGTCAAGCGTCCTTTCTTTCCCGGTGGTCTCTCATTGCTGCTGCAGCAGAACGGCGGTAACGTTGTCAGAGGCGCCCCGGTCCTTGGCCAGCAGCAGGAGCCGGTCCAGACACAGCTCCCCGTTCTCCTCCCGAAGGATCTCGGCCTCCATCTCAGCGCTGGTGACGGTATCCACCAGCCCGTCGCTGCACAGCAGAAGGCTGTCGCCGGGATACAGGCGGACCAGATAGCTGTCGCTGAGGATGGCCTTCTCAGGGCCCAGAGCCCGGGTGATCAGGTTGCGGTCCGGATGCCGGCGGGCCTCCTCCTCAGTAATATTACCCATATCTACCAGCTTTTCTACAACGGAATGATCTTTTGTGATTCGGGCGATGCCCCTTTTCTGGTCCTGGGCGCCGGTGCGGATCACATAGGCCCGGCTGTCCCCCACGTTGGTGACCAGGGCCTGGCCCCGCCAGACCACGGCGGACACCAGGGTGGTGCCCATGCCCCGCAGCCTGGGTTCCTCCAGGGACCGCTGATACACCCGGCTGTTGGCGGCCTCCACCGCCTGCTCGGCCAGGAGCTGGACCTGATCGGAGGGCATATCCGGGCGCAGGCCGGTGAGGCAGCGGTCCATAAAGGTCTCCACCGCCAGGGAACTGGCCAGCTTACCGCCCTTGGGGCCGCCCATACCGTCGCAGACCACGCAGACTGTAAACCCCAGTCCGCTCTCCACCACGGCGTAGGCATCCTGATTTTCTTTCCTTACGAGACCGACGTCGGTCACACCCCAGGTCTTCATCATTTGCTTTGACTCCTTTTCTCCGCGTCCTCCATGGCTTTCCTGCGCAGCTGGCCGCAGCTGGCGTCGATGTCGCCGCCCAGGCTTCTGCGCACGGTGGCGGTAAGGCCGCGGCTTTCCAGCCGCTTTTGGAACTGCCGGACCCGCCGGCTGGGCTTCAGCGGGCTTTCCGCCACGTCGTTCAGCGGGATCAGATTGACGTGGCCCGGCATCCCTTTCACTTTTTCCGCGATCAGATCCGCCTGCCAATCGCTGTCGTTGACGCCGTCGATCATGGCGTACTCGAAGCTGATCCGGCGTCCGGTCCTCTCAAAATACCCGTGGCAGGCACGAAACAGCTCCTCCACATCGTATGCCCGATTTACCGGCATGATCCTGCTGCGGGTCTCGCTGTCAGGGGCGTGGAGGGACACGGACAGGGTGAGCTGCAGGTCCCGCTCCGCCAGGCGGCGGATGCCGGGCACCAGGCCGCAGGTGGACAGGCTGATATGCCGCATCCCGATATGCAGTCCCAGAGGGTGGTTCACCAGCTCCAGGAACCGGATCACATTGTCGAAATTATCCAGCGGCTCGCCGATGCCCATGAGGACGATGTTGCTGACGGGCACGCCGCTGTCCAGCTGTGTAAAGAGCACCTGGTCCAGGATCTCCGCCGGGCGCAGGTCCCGGACCTTTCCGCCGATGGTGGAGGCGCAGAAAGCGCAGCCCATGCGGCAGCCCACCTGGCTGGACACACATACCGTATTGCCGTGGTGGTAGCGCATGAGCACTGTTTCGATGCAGTTGCCGTCCATGAGCCGCCACAGATATTTGACCGTCCCGTCCAGCCGGGAGACCTGCTTGCGCTCCACCTGGGGTACGGAGATGAAATATCGCTCCGAGAGCTTCTCCCGCAGGGGCTTGGCCACGTCGCTCATCTCCTGGAAAGACACGGCGCCCCGGTGCAGCCAGGTGAAGATCTGCCTGGCCCGGAACCTGGGTTCCCCCATCTCCGCCAGCGCCGTCTCCAGCTCCGGCAGCGTCATGGATTTGATATCCTCTTTCATAGCTTCCTCATTTTGCAAAGATAGAACCCGTCCGTATCGTGGCGCTGGGGCCACAGGGTCAGCTCTCCCTCTTCCCCGCCGGCGATTCCCGGCAGGGAGAAGGCTTCCCGGGTAAAGCCAGGATGTTCCGCCAGAAAAGCGCCGGTCACGCCCTGGTTCTCCTCCGGCAGAATGGTACAGGTGGCGTACAGCAGCATCCCGCCGGGCTTCACATACCGGGAGGCGTTTCGCAGAATCGCCAGCTGCACCTCCGGCAGCTTCGCCAGAGCCGCCGGGTCCTTATAGCGGATGTCCGGCTTCTTGCGGATGACGCCCAGGCCGGAGCAGGGCACGTCGCAGAGCACCAGGTCGGCGCTCTCCCCCCACTGGGGATGGAATTCCCTGCCGTCCGCCAGGGCGGTCTCCAGAATGGTCACCCCCAGCCGCTCCGCGCCCTCCTGGATCAGGGCCAGCTTATGGCGGTGGATGTCGCAGCTGATGATATTGCCCCGGTCCTCCATCGCCATGGCGCAGGCAAAGCTCTTGCCGCCGGGGGCGGCGCACACGTCGATGACCCGGTCTCCGGGCCTGGGGGCCGCCGCCAGCACCGCCAGTTTGGCCGCCGGGTCCTGGACCTGGAACAGCCCCGTCCGGAAGCTCTCCAGCTCCTCCAGGTCGCCGGCGCCGCTGAGCTGGTAGCAGCCGGGCAGACTGCTGTGGGGTGTCAGAGTCCCCGACGGAAAGACGGCCTCCAGCTCCTCCCGGGTGGTTTTCAGGGGGTTATACTGGATCTCCAGAGGGGCGGGGCGGTTGTTTTCCGCCAGAAACGCCTCCGCTTCCTCCCGGCCCAGAAGTTCCAGCAGCCGCTCCATCAGCCATCTGGGATGGCTGTAGCGGATGGAGAGATAGTATGCCGGGTCCGTATCGGGAATGGGCCGCAGATGGTCCCGTTCCCGGCTCAGGCGGCGCAGCACGGCGTTGACCATGCCAGACGCCCGGGCGCGGCGGTGGGACTTGACCATCTCCACCGCCTCGTTGACGGCGGCGCTGTCGGGGACCCTGTCCATGAACAGGATCTGATAGGCCCCCAGCCGCAGTACGTCCCGCACGAACGGCTCCAGCCGGTCCATCCGCTGGGCGCAGAGCTGGTCCAGGCAGAAGTCCAGCAGGGCCAGATTTTGAATCACACCGTAGGTCAGCCGGGCGGCCAGTGCCGCCTCCCGGCGGTCCAGGCCGTTCCGGCGGCAGGCGGAGCGAAGGCTGCCGTCGCTCCAGGCGTCCAGCCTCCGGCAGGCGGTCAGCACCTCAAGAGCGGTCTCTCTTCCGCTGCTTTTCATTGGATTCTTCATCTGCGCCGGCTATTCTGCCGTCCCAGGAACAGCAGCACATACCGCATAAGCTGCAGAAGGCTCATGAGCAGGGCGGCCACATAAGTGAGAGCCGCCGCCTGCAGGACCTTCTTCGCCCCCTGACGCTCGTCCTCCTCCAGAAGCCCGCTTCCCTCAATGGTGGCCAGGGCCCGGGCGGAGGCGTCGAACTCCACCGGCAGGGTCACCAGCTGAAAGACCGTGGTAGCGCCAAAGAGGACGATCCCCACGGCGAAGAGGGGCTGGGAATACAGCGCCAGGCCCAGTACCAGAGCGATGAAGGCGAACTGGGAGCCGAACTGGGTAATGGGAATGATGGCGGAGCGGACACGGACGGGCCCGTAGCCCACCGCGTACTGTACCGCGTGGCCCGCCTCATGGGCAGCTACGCCCACCGCCGCCACCGTGGCGCGGTTATACACCGGCTCAGAGAGATAGATGGTGTTGTCCCGGGGATCGTAGTGGTCCGTCAGCTTCCCCCGGCAGGGCTTGATCGAAACGTCAAAAACGCCGTGGGCGCGGAGCACGTCGTAGGCCGCCTGAGCGCCGGTAACGCCCCGGCGGTTCCGGTCTCGGCTGTATTTGCTGAAGCTGCCGCTGACCTGGGCCTGGGCCCAGACCGACAGCAGCAGCACCGGAATCAGCACGATCCAATAGATGCTGTCAGTATAAAAGGCAGTTCCATATCCCGCAGAGTGGTAGGGCAAGATCATCGCCTCCCAGCGTTAGAAATGAATGGGATGTCCCCGCAGATAGTCGGCGGCGGCCATGCGCCTGCCGCCGTCGGCCTGCAGTTCGTCGATCACCAGGCTCCGTCCGTCGCCGCAGGCCACGGCGATTCCCTCCCGGCCGGCGGAGAGGATAGTCCCCGGCGCTTTTGAGGCCTCGCCTCCCACATGGGCACGGTAGACCTTCCAGCGAACGCCGGCGACGTCGGTGGCGGCGCAGGGCCAGGGCAGAAGCCCCCGCACCTGGTTCACCAGCTCCCCGGCGGGCCGGGTAAAGTCCAGAGGAGACATCTCCCGGTTAAGCATAGCGGCATACTGATATTGCGGACCATAGACCTGGGGCGTGCGGGGCGCGTCTCCCCGCTCCAGCAGGGCAAGGGCCTCGCTGGCGGCTTCGCCCCCCAGGACCGCCAGGCGGTCATAGAGCTGAGAAGCGTCCTCTTCCGGGCCAATGGCCGTTTTCTTCACCAGGAGAATGTCCCCGGCGTCCAGCTCGGCGGCCATATACTGGATGGTGACGCCGGTCTCGCTGTCGCCGTTCAGCACCGCCCAGTTGATAGGCGCGGCCCCCCGGTACTGAGGAAGAATGGAGGAGTGGACGTTGATGATGGCCCGCTTCGGGATGTCCAGCAGAGCCTGGGGCAGCAGTTTGCCATAGGCCGCCACCACGATCACATCCGGCTCCAGGGCCCGAAGCTGCTCCAGCACCGCCTCATCCCGGCAGGACACCGGCTGATAGACGGGGATATCATGTGTTAAGGCGAATTCCTTCACAGGCGTTGGAACCAGCTTCATGCCCCGATTTTTGGGTTTGTCCGGCTGGGTGTAGGCCCCTACGATGTCCCACCGGTCCGCCGTCAGGCGGCGCAGTACCTCCACCGCGAAGGCGGGGGTCCCCATAAAGACGATCCTCACGGCGCGTCGTCCTCCGTTTCATCGTCCATTTCCCGATAGTAGTCCGCCAGCTCCTCCTCTGTCAGGAAGCGGTCGATATGCTCCGTGTACAGGTGGCCGTCCAGATGCTCCAGCTCGTGGCAGAAGCACCGGCCGGTCAGATCCTCCCCCTCTGTCTCGAACCATCTGCCGAACCGGTCCTGGGCCTTGACCCGGACAAAGTAGGGGCGGGTGACCATACCGAACTTGCCGGGGACGCTGAGGCAGCCCTCAGGTCCGGTCTGCTCCCCCTCGGTGTAGATGATTTCGGGATTGACCAGCTCCAGCATCTCCTCGTCATCGTTGATCACGATGACGGCCCGGCGCAGCACCCCCACCTGGGGCGCCGCCAGCCCTACGCCGCCGGCCTGGGCCAGGGTGTCCTTCATATCGTCCAGCAGCTGGTGGAGCCGGTCGTTGAAGTCCGTCACCACCCGGCTCTTCTTATAGAGGATCTCGTCCTCCTGCGTCACGATCCTTCTGATAGCCATAGCAATGTCCTCCTTGGCGGGCCGCTGGGTCTCGCCCGCGGCATTTATTCTGACCCGGAGCCTGCCGCGCTACTCGGCGGCGTTGCAGTCGATAAAGAGGTTCAGGCCCCGGTTATTTTTCTGCTGATGAAAAGCCCGGATGTAGCTGCCCAGCAGCTCTCTGGTCCGGTGGTCGTTGCGCCCCACCCAAAACAGGCGGTAGCGGTAGCGGTTGTTCACCTTGACGACGGGGGCCGGCGCGGGACCAAGGACCTCCTGCTCCAGACTGTCCTCCGCCGGAGCGGCCGCCGCGGTCCGGAGGGCGTCCCGCAGTTCGGAAGCGGCCCGGAGCACTGCCCCCTCCTGGGGACCTGAGACCGTCAGGGTAAAGAGGTCCGCGAAGGGCGGATAGCGCCTCGCCCGCCGCAAACGGATCTCGGCGGCGTAAAAACTGTTGTAGTCCTGGCGGGCGGCGGCGGCGATGACCTCGTTGTCCGGGGTGTAGGTCTGGATGACGGCCCGGCCGTCCTTGCTGCCCCGGCCCGCCCGGCCCACCACCTGGGTCAGCAGGCTGAAGGTTCGCTCGGCGGCGTGGTAATTGTCCACATACAGGCCCTGGTCCGCCGCCAGGACCCCCACCAGGGTCACATTTTCAAAATCCAGCCCCTTGGCCACCATCTGGGTGCCAAGGAGAATGGGGATTCGTTCCTTCTCAAATTTTGCCAGCAGCTTTTCGTGGTTGCCGGATACGGTGTCCGCGTCCATGCGCAGCACCTGGGCCTCCGGAAACAGGCGGCCCAGCTCCTCCTCCACCTTTTGGGTGCCCACGCCCACCTGCTTGCGGAGCCCGCCGCAGTCGGGGCAGCGCTCCTCCGCCCGCTGGGAGTAGCCGCAGTAGTGGCACATGAGCCGCCCGTTGGCGCTGTGATAGGTCAGGGGCGCGCTGCAGCGGGGACACTGTGGGGCCGCGCCGCACTCTCCGCAGAGCAGCGTGCGGCTGGCGCCCCGGCGGTTGATGAACAGGATGGACTGCTCCCCCCGCCGGAGATTCTCCTCCAGCTCCATTCGGAGCGGCTCGCTGATAGCGCCGCTGTTGCCGGCGCGGACCTCCTGGCGCAGATCGGCGATGACCACCCGGGGCAGGGGCTGCCGGTTATAGCGCTCCCGCAGGATCATCTTCTGATAGACGCCCTTCTGGGCCAGCCAGGCGCTCTCCACCGACGGGGTGGCGGAGCCAAGGACCAGCGTGGCTCCCCATTGGGCGCACAGGTACTTCGCCACGTCCCGGGCGTGGTAGCGGGGGGTGTTTTCCGACTGATAGGAGGCTTCCTGCTCCTCGTCCAGAATGATCATGCCCAGGTTCTCCAGGGGCGCGAAAACGGCGGAGCGGGTGCCCAGCACCAGGTCCACCTCCCCCCGGCGGATGCGCTTGTCCTGATCGTAGCGTTCCCCCAGAGAGAGGCTGCTGTGGAGCATGACCACCCGGTCTCCAAAGTAGGCGGTGAACTTGCTCATCATCTGGGGCGTCAGGGCGATCTCCGGCACCAGCACCATCCCCCGCCGGCCCCGGCGGAGGGTCTCCTCCATGAGCCGGATATAGACGGAGGTCTTGCCGCTGCCGGTGACGCCATAGAGCAGGGCGCAGGCCCCCGACTCCCGGCCCCAGAGGGCCAGAATACCGTCGTAGGCCGCCTGCTGCTCGCGATTGAGGACGATGGGGCCCGCGTACGCCTCCGGCTGCCGGGGGACCCGAAGGGACTCCTCCTGGGAGAAGGTCACGATGCCGCTCTTCTCCAGGCTTCGCAGCGTCGGGGCGGAGGCCCCCGTAAAATAGCAGATGTCGGTGGAAAGGCCGCTGCCAATGGCGCACAGCAGCTTCACCACCTCGTAGCGCAGGGGGGCGGAGCGGCGCTTCGGCTCCACCATGGCCATGGCCTCCTCGGGGCTGACAGCCAGCGTTACCCGGCGGACCAGCTTGTCGGAGATCTTCCGCAGGGCGGCGGTCTGGGCCTCTACCAGCCCCTGGGCCGTCAGCTCCCGGGCGGCGGCGGCGGCATCCGGACCGCAGAGGTCCGCCAGCCGGTCCGCGTCCAGCCCGCCGTGATTCAGGACCAGGGCCTCCAGAACCTGGCGCTGGAGAGGGGTCTCCCCGCTGTCCAGCGCGCGCTGCCGGTCCACGCCGGGGGCCAGGGCGTACCGCTCCTGAAGCCTGTACCACAGCCCGGCGGAGAGGATGGCCTTCACCCCGTCGTACAGGGTGCAGAAGTACCGCTCCCGCAGCCACAGGGCCAGCTTCAGCTGGGCGGCGGTCAGGACCGGCCGGTCGTCCAGCACGGCGGACACCGCCTTCAGCTCCGGGCGGCGGGGCGCCTCGGCCAGGGCCAGAATGATCCCCTCGCTGGCCCGGTTCCCCCGCCCAAAGGGCACGGTGACCCGTTTGCCCACGGCGGCCCGGTCCGAAAGGCTCTGGGGCACCAGGTAATCATAGGGCTTGTCAATGGCGTATGTGGCGGCGGATACCGCCACCTTGGCCACCTGTTCCATGGTCCCCTCCTCCGGTCCGCGGCGGCGCGGGCCTCGATCAGCTTTCTACGTTGGTGATGGTGACGTCAGCCCGGGAGATGGAGAGCTTCCCCTCCGCCACCTCGTTGATGGCCAGCGTCACAGGCTTCACGTCCATCTTCTCCCCCATGTCTTCGGCCTCCTGGGCGATCTGGCGGGCACGGCGGGCCACCACGTTCACCAGCAGATAGCGGTTGGGCACATTGGCGGTGAGCTTATTCATAGCGGGATAGAGCATCATAACAGAATCATTCCTTTTTATAGTGTAATGTATATCAGTTCAAGAGGGTTCCTTCCCACCATAAGGGGCTTGAAGGGGCTTGGCCCTCTGAAACAGCCTAGGACCGGGCCACCTCCGCCAGTCCCTCCTGGGGCCGGCAGTGTTCCGCCCGCATGATGGCGCGGATATCCGCCACCGCCTGGTCCACCGTGTCGTTGATGATGAAGTAGTCGAAGCCCGCGGCGGCGGCGAACTCCTGCTTGCCCCGCTCCAGCCGCTGGTGGACTTTCTCCGGCGTCTCGGTGCCCCGGCCCATGAGCCGGCGCTCCAGCTCCGTCCAGCTGGGCGGAGCCACATAGATGCGCACCGCCTCCGGGCGCTTGACGTGGACCTGCGCCGCGCCCTGGATCTCGATATCCAGCAGCACGTCCCGGCCTGCCTCCATGGCCTCGTCCACATATTTCATGGGGGTGCCGTAGTAGTTGCTGACAAACTGGGCGTACTCCAAAAAGGCGTCCTCCTGGATCCACTGGCGGAACTGCTCCTGGCTCAGGAAGTGGTAATGTACGCCGTCCACCTCGCCGGGCCGGGGGGGCCGGGTGGTGGCGGACACAGAAAAGTAAAGCGTGGGGTCCATTTCCAGCAGGCGGGAGACCACCGTCCCCTTCCCTACGCCGGAGGGACCGCAGATGATGAAGGTCTTTCCTTTTTTCATAGCTCCTCCTCCCATACAGCGGGATCGATTCCAAGCCGGGCGGCCAGCTTTTCCATGGGGATGCCGGAGAGCACCACATGGTCGCTGTCCATGATAAGCACCGCCTGGGTCCTGCGCCCGAAGCTGGCGTCCACCAGCATGCTCCTGTCCCGGGCCTCGCTGACGAGACGCTTGATGGGGGCGGAGTCCGGGCTGACCACCGCCACCAGCCGGCTGGTGGAAATCAGGTTCCCAAAGCCGATGTTGACAAAGTCCATACGGTCCTCCCGGTCACTCGATATTCTGGACCTGCTCGCGGATCTTCTCGATCTCCGCCTTCAGCTCCACCACGTCCCGGGCGATGGAGAGGTCCGAGCACTTGGAGCCGATGGTGTTGGACTCGCGGTTGACCTCCTGGATCAGGAAGTCCAGCTTCCGCCCCACGGGACCGTCGCCGGAGAGCATGTCCCGCAGCTGGCTGATGTGGCTGCGCAGGCGCACCGTCTCCTCGTCCACCGCCACCTTGTCGGCGAAAATGGCCGCCTCGGTGAGGATCCGGCTCTCGTCGATGGAGGTGGACTGAAGGACCTCCTCCATCCGGGCGGTGAGCTTGGCCCGGTACTCCGCCACCGTCTGGGGAGAGCGCTCCTCCACCCGCTTGGTGAGGGCCTCGATGGTGTCCAGCCGGCTTAGGATATCCTCCGCCAGCTTTTTGCCCTCGGTCTCCCGCATGGAAGTATATGCCGCCAGGGCGTCGTCCAGCACCGCCAGGATGTCGGCGGCGATGGCCTCCAGATCCTCCTCGGCCTTGGTGACCGTCAGCACGTCCGGCAGGCGGGCCAGGTCGGAAACATCGATCCTTCCCTTTACCCGGGAAGTACCGCCCACCGCCGTCAGGCGGGCCATGGCCTCCAGATAGCTGAGAGCCAGGGGTTCGTTGACCCTGACCACCGTCTCCCCGGCGCCCAGGGCGTCCACAGTGATGAACACGTCCACCTTTCCCCGGCTCACCCGCTTCTGCACCAGGGCCTTGATCTTGTCCTCGGCGAAGATATAGGCCCTGGGCTGCTTCACCGTGCAGTCCAGATAGCGGTTGTTGACGCTTCTGACCTCCACGGTGATGTCTCGTCCGTTTTTTGTCTCTCTCGCCCGGCCGTAGCCGGTCATGCTTCTGATCAAGTTCTTTCCCCTCCTGTATGTTTTGACCAAGCCCCCGCCTCAGCAGAAGCAGAACCGCATCCCGCCCAGTCCGCAGGCGTTGCACATCAAATAGGTACAGCCCAGCTTCAGGCACATATTCTCCCCGCAGTCGGTGCCCATCGCCTCGAACCCCCGGGGCCGGTAGGACTCGCTGCCGTTCTCCATGAAGTTCAGAGCCTGGCGGTACTCGGCGTTGTTGGGCTCCATCTGGCAGGCGGTCTGATAGTAGCGCCTGGCTTCGTCCGCCCAGCCCCGGCGGTAGCAGATGGTGCCCATGAGGAAGTTCCACTCCCCGCCGTGGTCCTGGATCTGTGCCAGCAGCTGCTGGGCCATGTTCAGGTCGTTGCGGTTGATGGCCATGCGCACCTGCCGGTACGCGGCGGAGCCGGCGTTTGGCTCATAGGCGGTATACCGCTGCCGCTGGTAGGCGTAGTTCCCCTGACTGCCGCCGCTGTCCGCGGCGGAGCCGCGGCCCGTCCGCTGGCGCTGGATCGCGTCGTAGGCGGCATTGATCTCCTTCATCTTCTCCTGGGCCAGATCCGCCAGAGGATTATCGTGGTAGTTGTCCGGATGGTACTTCCGGGCCAGCTCGCGATAGGCCTTTTTCACTTCTTCGTCCGAGGCGTCGGGGGATACGTTCAGCACCTGATAGGGGTCGGTCATAGTGGTTCCTCTTCTCTGCCGCCGATCCGGAGACCGGGGGCGGCCTGGAATCTTCCCTCAAGTACGGCTCTTCCTACCAGGAAAAGCCCCTCATACACAGTGGCCTGCAAAATGGGACTCCACACACCAAAATCCCACAGCTCATAGGCGGCCGCCATCTGCCGGATGGAGTGGTCCAGCGTCAGCGCCACAGTCCTGCGCGCTTCCTCCGTCAGCTTTCCCTCCGTCAGACCGAAGCGGCAGATCAGCGGATTGTAGCTGCCGCTGGCAAAATCCTTCGCCAGGTCGTCTATGGCGTCCACCAGATAGATCCACCGTCCCAGGTGGTAGAAAAGCCGCTCCAGCACCCGGGCCTTCACCGGCTCGTCCACCTCCCGGCTGATCCCGGACAGCAGCCGGGCGAAGGCGTCCGCCGCCTGGTCCATCGAAGGGCAGCGCGCCTCTTCCAGACGGGACAGCTCCTCCAGCCGCTCCCGGGTGTCCCGGTCGAAGCCGGGCCGCAGGCCCTTTGCCCGGCGGTAGGCTGGCCCCAGGGCCAGAGACGCCGCCCGGTACTTGCCGCCGCCGTCATCCCGGATGCCGTCCTGAAGCTGCCACCAGGCCAGGATCACGCTGCAGTCCGCCGCCAGATCCAGCGCCTCGCCGCCCAGGAGGGCGGACCGCCCCTTCAGGGGGTGGGCCACGCACCGGAAGGACTCCGACGCCTCCTCCTCCGGCGGGGAGAGCAGGGCGGCCAGAAACGTGAAATCATAGTTAAGGATGAACCGGGCCGCCTGGCCGCAGCGCTGCCCCAGACGGCGGCAGAGGCCGCAGTACAGGGCGGAGAACCGGTCCCGCTCCTCCTGGGACAGTCTCCCCAGAGAGGGCCGCACATATCCAAACATAGGCTACAGCACCCGGGTGACCCGGTAGGTCACAGTCCGGCCCGTGCGCCGGAGGCGCCGGTCCACCGCTGCCGTCACCAGAAGTCCAAGGGCGAACCCGGCGGCGCAGCCAGCGATTCGCAGCCCCTCGGTGGGGAACGGAAGGGAGTAGCCAAGCAGGGTCAGGGCCAGCGGCATCAGATACACCAGGCCGGCATAGGCCAGCACCGGCGCGTCAGAGGAGATCTCCACCCGGTCCCCCACCGCCAGGGGCAGGTCCGTCTGGGCCTCTAC
Organism: uncultured Oscillospiraceae bacterium; assembly: GCA_958423465.1. Taxonomy (GTDB): domain Bacteria; phylum Bacillota; class Clostridia; order Oscillospirales; family Oscillospiraceae; genus Pelethomonas. The sequence continues at coordinate 73,594 of CATZRD010000001.1, forward strand.
CTGGATGGCCGCGGCGGTCCCGCAGCCGGCGCAGCGCTCGCAGTCATGTCCGCAGGCGCTCTGCCGCCGGACCTCCACGCGGGCCCTTCCGTCGCCGGATACGGCGGTAACGATGGCGGTCTGGGTCATGGGATCTCCTCCTAGCTGGTCAGCTTGACGGTGACGGTGTAGATGCCGGCGGCGCCCACGGCGTCGAAGCCGTCCACATACACGCTGGCGGGAACAGTGACCGTGCCGTCGTTGTTGTAGTTCTTCAGGTCCGCCACCACCCGGATATTCTCCGCCGTTACCTGCTCCAGGTCCGCGGGGTCACCCCGCAGGACCACGTTCAGCGCCGAGGTGATGACGCTGGCGGACTGGCCCTCGCTGTGGTTCCGGGTGGTAATATTACTGACAGAGAACATCTTGGTGGTCAGGCCCTTGAACTGGATGGACAGCACCACCTGGGTAATGCCGCTGAGGTTCTCGCAGTCCGCCGGCATGTTGATGTCAATGGGGATATCCACGTCGGTGGAGTAGTCCGCCAGATCAAACTCGCCCAGGATGATGTTTTCCTTGCCCTCCAGGCTGGCGGCGGGACCCGCCACGGTGATCTTTTTGGTGGCGTCGTTGGTGCCGGGCTGGAGGATCTTATAATCCACATTCTCCAGCATGGCGCCGGGGGCCTCCACCAGCTTCACCGCCAGGTCCAGATCCTTGATAAGCAGAATGGGCGCGGTGACGCTCACCCGCTTGAAGGAGCAGATGATACCCTCGGTATCCACCACTTCCCCGTTTTTATCCAGGAGCTGGTACTCAAACTCCTGCTGGATAGTCTCCTCCTGGCCCGTCAGGTCGATGACGACCTGGGCCTCCCGGACCTGGTCGATGACCTCCTCCTTGCCGCTGATGGTCAGCTCCAGGGGGTCCAGCTCCAGCCGCTCGCCCCGATAGATGTACGGCTCCGGGACCTCTCCCTCCACCACTGCCTTCACCGGGATCGTGCGGGAGCTGAGCTGGGAGGCCAGCACCGTCACGCTGTACAGGGACTGGCTCTCCACGGTGATCTCGCTGCGGTTGATGTTGTCCGGGAAGAAAATGGAGTAGGTCAGCTGCCACCGGCCCGGCCCAGTGATGCTGTTGAGGTTGGCCTGGAGGTGGATGTCCTTCTGGTTCAGTCCGCTGAGGACCGCCCGGGGACCGCTGAGCCGCAGGTCCACCATGGTGCCGCCGCCCTCCTCCAGCATCAGCCCCCTGTTGAAGAGGGAACTCTCCTCACCAATGAACTCAATGGGGATGTTGTAGTAGGACCGGGTCATCTTGTTGCCCTCCTGCCCATCCACATAGAGCCAGAACAGAATGGCGATCAGCAGGCTGAGCACCATGTAAAGGATCTTATTCGCCTTTTCGCTCATTGCCGTCCTCCTTCTTTTCCTTCCGGCCCTGGGGCAGCAGCGCCTTCAGCCCCGCCCGGACCCCCTTTTTGCCTCCGGCGGGGTCCTCGCCGCTCTGGGGCATCAGCTCGTTGCGCAGAAGCTGTTCCAGCGTCTCGGTCATCAGGTGGCGCTTGAGCATGCCGCCCACCGCCACGGAAATGGCCCCGGTCTCCTCGCTGACCAGCACCACCACGGCGTCGGAGTTCTCACTCATGCCGATGCCCGCCCGGTGGCGCATCCCAAGGTCCTTGCTGAGATTTACATTTCGGCTCAGGGGCAGCATACAGCCGGCTCCCAGGACCCGGCCGCTGCGGATGATCACCGCGCCGTCGTGCATCGGCGCTTTGACAAAGAAGATGTTTTTCAAAAGCTCGGAGGAGACCTGGGCGTCCAGCTTGGTGCCGCTGCGGAGGATCTCGTCCAGCTGGTTCTGCCGCTCAAAGACGATGAGGGCGCCGGTGCGGGAGCGGCTCATATCCCCGCAGGCCTGGACGGTCTGAGAGATGGCCGCCGTCAGGGTCTCCTCATCCACCGCGGGCTTGCTGAAGATGGACATGATCTTCCACTGGCTGCTGCCCATCTGCTCCAGCAGCCGCCGGATCTCCGGCTGGAACAGGATGATGAGGGCCACGATCCCCCACTCCAGGATGTGGCTGAGCAGGTAGTTCAGTCCCCGCAGACCGTAGGAGGAGATCCACAGCACCAGCAGGATCAGCAGCACGCCCTTGAGCACCCGGGTGGCGTTGTTCCGCCGGACCAGGCCCAGCAGGCGATAGACCATATAGGCGATGATCAGGATATCCAGGATATCCGTGATCTGCAGCGTAAGGAACATGTCCACCAGCTTCTGCGGCAGACCGGCGAGCCACTCCATATCGTCCCCTCCGTTTTCCCTCAAAGTGACGGGGGCGGCGAAGGACCCACGCCCCCATCTTCATTACCCCCATTCTAATCTAATCGCCAGAAAAAAGCAACAAATTCTGCCCGCAATTTTTGACGAAATCGTAAATTTTACGTTTCCAGCAGGGCGTCAGCCGCCTGGTCCGCCTCCTGAAGGGTGTTGAAGGCCGAGGCGGAGAACCGTACCGTACCGGTCCGGACGGTTCCGGCGGTAATGTGGGCCAGCGGCGCGCAGTGGAGGCCCGCCCGCACGGCGATTCCCCGCTCCGCCAGCCGGTCCGCCGTGACCTCCGGCACCTCGCCGTCCAGGATCACGGACAGTACGCCGCCGCTCTGGTCTCCGCCGTAAAAGGCCCGGACGCCGCTGCGGTCCCCCAGCCGCTCCGCCAGACGCCGGATGACCCGCCGCTCGTGGCGGAGAATCGGTCCCGTTCCCTGGCGGGCCACAAACCGCAGTCCCTCCAGCAGGCCCGCCGCCCCATGGACATTCTGGGTCCCCGCCTCCAGCCGGTCCGGCAGAAAGTCCGGCATATCCTGCTGCCGGGAGAGGCTCCCGGTGCCGCCGGCCAGCAGCGGACTGGGCGTCCGGTCTTTGCCGCACAGCAGCAGGCCGGTGCCCTGGGGACCGTACAGCCCCTTGTGCCCCGGCATGGCCACATAGGCCGCACCCCAGCCCTCCACGTCCACCGGCAGGGTCCCCGCCGACTGGGCCGCATCCACGATCAGCGGTACCTGGCGCTCCCGGCACAGGGCTGCGATCTCCTGTACCGGCAGCGCATAGCCGAAGGCGTTGGAGACGTGGGTGCAGATCACCGCCGCCGCGCCCCCCTCCGCCAGAGCCCGGCGGAATCCCTCCGCCATCTGCTCCGGCGCGAAAAGCGGCGCGTTGACGATCTTCACCGATACGCCGCCGACAGCGTGGAGGGGACGGGTCACGGCGTTGTGCTCGTAGCCGGAGATCACCACCGTGTCCCCCGGATGGACCAGATCCCGGATGGCGATGTTCAGACCGTGGGTGGCGCTGCCGGTGAGAATCACGTTCTCCGGCTGGGCCGCGCCGAAAAAGTCAGCGGCTTCCGTGCGCAGTGCCAGCATCAGCTCCGCCGCTGCCCGGGAGGCGGGATAGTCTCCCCTTCCCGGCGTGGTCATGGTGGTCATGGCCCGGGCAGCCGCCCGGGGCACCGCCGCCGGCTTTTGCAGCGTGGTGGCGGCACTGTCAAAATAGATCATGGACTACCTCCCTGTTCTGTTGGAAAACGGGACCGGACGTCTGCCCGGTCCCGCCGATCAAGCGCTCACCTCTTGGTAAGCTCCATCTCTGAAATAAAACACCCTGGTAGGCAGAAGCCCCGCCTCCCGCAGCGCCGCCATGGACCGGGCCGCCTGCCCGGCGTCCACGTACACGGCGTAGCCGCAGCCCTGATCCGTCAGCTCCATGGGTGGTCTGGCGTACCGGGCGGGGATCCCCGCCCGCTTCAGGACGGCGCTCATGCGCTGGGCGTGGGTGATGGAGCGGCTGAGCAGAAGATCATATCGCAAGTCCACCGCCTCCCTGGACCATTGTATGCCGCCGGGCGGCAGAGGTGCCGCCGGACATGGCGGACGGCGGTGGGAAACCGGGTTTCCTACCGCCGTCTGGCGGAGCGGGCCTTGCGCCCAATTATTGGGGGACCACCACCGCCGCCGCCAGGGCGGCCATGCCCTCACCGGAACCGGTGAAGCCCAGGCCCTCCTCCGTGGTGGCCTTCACGTTCACCCGGTCCAGGTCTATTCCCAGGTCCTGGGCGATGTTCCGCCGCATGGCGGGGATATAGGGAGCGATCCTGGGCCGCTGGGCGATGAGGGTCACATCCACATTGCCTACGGTCCAGCCCGCCGTCTCCAGACGGCAGACCACCTCCCGCAGCAGCGCCCGGCTGTCCGCCCCGGCGTAGGTGGGGTCGCTGTCAGGGAACAGATGGCCGATATCGCCCAGGGCCGCGGCCCCCAGCAGCGCGTCCATCAGGGCGTGAAGCAGCACATCCGCGTCGGAGTGGCCCAGCAGCCCCTTCTCATAGGGGATCTCCACGCCTCCCAGGACGAGCCTGCGCCCCTCCACCAGACGGTGTACGTCATAGCCCTGTCCGATCCTTGGCGCGATCATAACCGTCCCTCCCGTTTTTGGATGATAGCGGCGGCGGTCAGCAGGTCCTCCGGGGTGGTGATCTTGATGTTTTCCCAGGAACCTTCTGTCAAGTAGATCTCCTTGCCAAGGCGCTCCACAGCAGAGCAGTCGTCGGTGACGGCGGCGCCGTCCCTGGCCGCGGCCTGGAGCGCCGCCCGCAGGAGCTGAGCGTCAAAGACCTGGGGCGTCTGGACGGCGAAGAGGGTGTCCCGGGCGGGAGTCTCCACCACCCGGCCGTCCCGCACTACCCGGATGGTGTCCTTCACCCGCACCGCCGGGGCGGCTGCGTTGGTCTTATAGCAGTACTCGATCACCCGGTCGATGAGCTCCGGCTCCGCCAGGGGTCTGGCGCCGTCGTGGACGGCGATATACGCCGCGTCCTCCCGACATTCCAGCGCCGCCGCCAGCACCGACTCCGTTCGGCTGGCCCCGCCCCGGACGATCTTCAGGGGCTTTTGGATGCCGTAGGCTTTGCACAGGTCCGCCACCGGCAGCAGATCCTCCTCCCGGGTGGCCACAACGATCTCGTCCACCAGCCGGGCGTTTTCCAGGGCCAGCAGGGTCCGGACCAGCACCGGCACGCCCTCCACCGGAGCCAGCAGCTTATTCTCGCCGCCCATGCGGCTGGAGCTGCCGGCCGCCGCCACTACCGCGCTGCAGAAAGGCGCCCGCTGCGGCTCTCTGCGGAACAGCTTCGCAAAAAAATCTTTCATAGCGTACTTTCTCCTGTCACCGAGCTGTCTATGTACCGCTCCAGCTCCCGCCAATCCCCGCCGGTGGCCATGGCCACCTCGGAGATCAGGATCTGTTTGGCGGCGCGCAGCATTTTCCTCTCCCCGTTGGAGAGGCCCCGCTGCCGGTCCAGCGCCATCAGTCCCTTCATCACACCGGCCACCTGATACAGGTCCCCGCTCTTCAGCCGCTCCAGATTTTCCCGGTAGCGCAGATTCCAATTGCTGGTCATGGCGAGATTCAGGCTGGGAAGAGCCGCCAGAAGCCGCCGGGCCGCGTCAGCGTCCATGGCGGAGCGCAGACCTACCAGGTGGCTGGAGGCGGTGGGGATCTTCAGCACCAGCCCGCCCATATGGGTGCGGAACACATAGTACTCCCGTACCGCTCCGCCGGATCTCTCCCGGGTGATACTGTCAATGACGCCCGCCCCGTGCATCGGGTGGACCACCTTGTCCCCTATCCGGAACATATGCCGCCTCCCCTCCTGTTACCACAGCTTTTCACACACACCGTCCCGGACGGCCCGGGACATTCCGAATTCTATTGTACCCTGATTTTTCCAGAAATTCAAGGCCTTTCCCCTGAGGAAATCCACCCATGGGCAGAGAAAAGGCCCCTGCCGTCAGGCAGGGGCCTTGGAGGGATCTGTGAAAGGCTTACTCCTCGTCCACAGGGGCGGGAGCGGGAGCCAGCAGGGCGCGGATAGACAGGGAGATCTTCTTCTTCTCCTCGTCCACGGCGGTGATCTTGGCGTCCACCACATCGCCCTCAGCCAGCACGTCGCCGGGCTTCTCGATGCGGCGGTCGGCGATCTGGGAAATGTGGATCAGGCCGTCCACACCGGGGACCACCTCGGCAAAGGCGCCGAAGGGCATCAGCTTGACGATGCGGACAGAGGCCACGTCGCCCACCTTGTAGGTCTCCATGAACTTCTCCCAGGGGTTGGCGCTGCGGTCCTTCACGCCCAGAGAGATCTTGCGCTTCTCGGGATCGAAGGAGATGACGTACACATCCAGTGTGTCGCCCACGCTGACGGCCTCGCTGGGATGCTTGATGCGGCTCCAGCTCAGGTCGGAGATATGTACCATGCCGTCCACACCGCCGATATCCACGAACACGCCGTAGCTGGTCATGCTCTTCACCGTGCCGGTGTAGTGCTTGCCCACCTCGATATTCTCCCAGACCTGGGCGGCGGCGGCGGCCCTGGCGGCCTGCTGCACGGCCTTGATGGAACCCACCACCCGGCGGCGGGCGCGGTTGACCTCAGTGATCACCAGGCTGACCTTCTGCTTGACCAGCTGGCTCATCTCCGCAGAGCGGGGCAGACCGGACTGGGACGCGGGGACAAAGACCCGCACGCCCTTGACGGACACCACGACGCCGCCCTTGTTCTCCTCGGTGACAACGCCCTCCATCACCTGACGGTTGGCGCTGGCCTCCTCAATGTTCTCCCAGACCTTCACAGTGTCCAGGCGCTTCTTGGACAGGGTGGCGTAGCCCTCCACGTCATTGACGCGGATGACGAACAGCTCCACCTGGTCGCCCACCTTCACCACGTCCTCCGGCTTGGCGGAGGGGTCGTCGCTGAGCTGGTCCACAGGAATATAACCGGACTGCTTGCAGCCCAGATCCACCTGCACCTCGGTGGGGGTAATGGCCGTGACCACACCGGTTACCTTATCTCCTGTATTTAAAGTATTGGTATACTGTTCAAACATTTCGGCAAAATTTTCCATGCCCTCGCCCTGGATCTTTTCTTCACTCATCGTCTTGTTGACCTCCTTAATGATGCTGACCGGGGTGGACGCCCCCGCCGTCAGACCCACTACGCCGCACCGGGCCAGCTCCTCCATGGGCAGCTCGTCCGCCCCCTGGACCTGATAGACCCGGGGACAATAGGCCCGGCAGATCTCGGCGAGGTGCTTTGTATTGGCGCTTTTGGGATCGCCCACCACCACCATAGCCTCCACCCGGGCGGCGAGTGCGGCCGCTTCGGACTGGCGGGTATGGGTAGCTCCGCATATTGTATCAAATATTTTCGCGTTTGTACACAGTTTTTTTAGATTTTCCAAAGATTTTTCCCAGACCTCCCGGATGAGGGTGGTCTGAGCCACCACAGTAAGGGGAATTTCAGCGGGATTTGGCAGGGTGGAGAGCCACGCGTCCACCTCCTCCGGCCCCGAAAACACCAGCAGGCGGCGGCACCAGCCCCCTACGCCCAGCACCTCCGGGTGGCGGGGATCGCCGATCATCACCGGCTGGCGTCCCTCCCTCTCCGCCTCCTGCACCAGCTCCTGGACCCGGCGGACCTTGGGACAGGCCGCGTCCACCACGTCGGCGCCCCGGGCCCGCAGCTGGTCGTAGACCCCGCGGCCCACGCCGTGGGCCCGGAGCAGCACCGCGTCTCCCGGCTGGGCCTCCAGAGGGCTCTCGATGGCGGTCATGCCCCGGGCCTCCAGCGCGTCGATCACCGTCCGGTTATGGATCACCTCGCCCAGCATCTTGGCGCTTCGGCCGCTTTCCGCCAGGGCCCTGGCCATCTCCACGGCACGGGCCACGCCGAAGCAGAAGCCGGCGCTTTTGGCCTGGATCACTTCCACGCGCTCACCCCGCTCATAGCGTAGACCCGGCGCATGATCTCCTCCGCGGCCTGGTGATTCTCCTCCGGGGTGGGCCGGCGGCCGGCGATCTGGGGTATGTAGGGGTCTCCGATGACGATGGTGGTACGGTGAAACAGCTTGTGCCTGCCGCCGCAGTAAACGGGCACCATGGGCACGCCGGTGCGGACGGCCAGCATGGCGGCGCCGCCCTTGGCATCCGCGTCGCCCTGACGCTCCACCCGGGTCCCCTCGGGGAACACCAGCAGCCGCCTGCCCTCCATCAGGCTCTTCATGGCGGTCTTGATGGCGGCCATGTCGCTGAGGCCCCGCTTTACCGGAAAGGCTCCCAGGGCCCGAAGAATGGGTCCCAGCAGGGGGATCCGGAACAGCTGATCCTTGGCCATGATGACCATGTTCACGTCTCTGGGCAGGCTCAGGGCAATGAGGATGGGGTCCATGGCGTTGGAGTGGTTGGCGCACAGCACCGCCCCGCCCTCCGGCAGCTTTTCCAACCCCACCAGCCGGAAGGGACAGAAGAGGCGGATAAAGGGCCAGGCCAGGACGTAGGCAAAACGGTAAAACCAGTTCATAGCTGTATCCTCTCCCGAATGATGGTCAGGATCTCCTGACGGCTTTTTTCAAAGGTGTTGCCGGTGGTGTCCAGCGTCACCGCGTCCTCCGCGGGGCGCAGGGGCGACGCCGCCCGGGTACGGTCATTGTGATCCCTCTGGCGCAGCTCCGCCAGCAGTTCGTCAAAGTCTCTGGGAGTCCCCCGCCGCTGGAGTTCCCGCCAGCGCCGCATGGCCCGGTCCTCGTCGCTGGCTGTCAGGAAGATCTTCACCTGGGCGCCGGGCAGCACCACAGTGCCGATGTCCCGTCCGTCCATGATCACGTTCCCCTTCTCCGCCATGCTCCGCTGCATATCCATCAGGAAGGCCCGCACCTCCGGAATGGCCGAGACCTGGGAGGCGTACATGGACACCTCCGGCAGGCGGATGGCGTCAGTGACGTCCTCCCCGTTCAGGTACATCCGCTGCAGGCCGTCGCTCCCGTAAGCCATCTTGATCCGCAGAGAGGGCAGCAGGGCGATGACCGCCGGGGCGTCGCCGGCGTCTACCCCGGACCGCCAGGCGCAGTAGCCAACGGTGCGGTAGATGGCCCCCGTATCCACATAGAGAAAGTTCAGCTCCCTGGCAACGGCCCGGGCCAGGGTGCTCTTGCCGGCCCCGCTGGGGCCGTCGATGGCGATGGCGATGTTTCTGTTCTCCGGCATATCGTTTCTCTCTGTCTCCCCTGGGGGAGACCCTCCTCGTGATAGTCTCGCGGCGCGCTCCGTTTCCCTCAGCGCCCCCGGGCCGCCCCCCGTCCGGCGGCATAGCCGGTACACCAGGCGATCTGTAAATTGAAGCCGCCGGTATAGGCGTCCACATCCAGCACCTCCCCGGCAAAGTACAGCCCCGGCAGAAGCCTGGACTCCATGGTGGCGGGGTCCACCTCCCGGACCTTCACCCCGCCGGAGGTGACGATGGCCTCCGCTACGGGCCGGGGGCCGGTGATCTCCACCGGCAGGGCCTTCAGCAGCTCCACCGCCCGGCGGCGCTGCTCCCGGGTGATGTCGTGGACCTTGGTCCGCGGCCCGATCCCCGTCAGGTCCGCGAAGGGCCCGATGAGCTTCTGGGGCAGCAGCTCGCCCAGGGCGTTGATAAAATCGCTGTTGGGGTGCTTTCCCAGATCGTTCACCAGCCGCCGGTCCAGGGCCTGGAGGTCCAGGCCGGGCTTCAGGTCGATCTGAAGCCGGTAGGACGCCTTCCCCTGCTTTCTCATGTGGGCCGAGGCGGTGAGCACCAGCGGGCCGCTGACGCCGAAGTGGGTGAAAAGCATCTCCCCCAGCTCCTCGTAGATCTTCTTATCATTTTCAAAAAGCCGCAGCTTGACATTTTTCAGGCTCAGCCCCTGGAGGCTGGGACACAGCGTGCCCGCCGCCTCCAGCGGCACCAGAGAGCCTCTCGGCTCCACGATGGTGTGCCCCGCGGAGGCCGCCAGCCGGTAGCCGTCGCCGGTGGAGCCGGTGAGGGGGTAGCTGACGCCGCCGGTGGCGATCACCACGCTGGGGGCGTCATAGGCCCCCCGCTCCCCTTTCACGCCGGCAAGGCGTCCCTCCGGCCGCAGGAGGGCCACCGCCCGGTCCCGGCAGATGGCGACTCCCAGCTGCCGCAGGCGGCGCTCCAGAGCGGCGGTGACGTCAAAGGAGCGGTCCGACACCGGGAACACCCGGCCCCCCCGTTCTGTCTTGAGCGGCACGCCCAGATCCTCGAAAAACGCCATGACGGCCTGCGAATCCATTTGAGAATATGCGCTGTAAAGGAATCTTCCGTTACACGGAACATTTCGGAGAAAGCCGTCCAGATCACAGTTGTTGGTCACGTTGCACCGGCCCTTGCCGGTAATGTTGACCTTTTTGCCCAGGCGCTCATTGGGCTCCAGCAGAAGGACGTCCGCCCCCAGCTCCCCGGCGGCGATAGCCGCCATCATGCCGGCGGCCCCGCCGCCCACTACGATGATATCATGTCTCGCTGCCATAGCCAAACACTCCGTACTCGTCCCAGATGGTCTCCAGCCGGTTGAAGATCTGGGCGATATCCGCGTTTTTCCGGTGTCCCGCCGCCACGATGAGGGCGTTGATGAGGCTGCACGGGGCTACCAGGGAATCCACAAAGGAGATCATGTCGCTGCGGGCCAGCAGAGAGCAGGCCGCCAAAGGATACAGCGGCGACAAGTCGCTGTCGGTGATGGCGATGACATCCGCCCCGCGGTCGTGGGCGAACTGGACGCCCTTCACCGTGGACTGGGAGTACCGGGGAAAGGAGATCCCCACCAGCACGTCCCCGGGGCCGATATGGAGGATGCTCTCCAGAATGTCCCCGGCGCTGTTGCTGGTGACCAATGTCACGTTTTCAAAGATCAGATGGAAATAAAAGTGGAGGTAGCCCGCCAGAAAGGAGCTGGACCGGACCCCCAGAATATAGATGTGCCGGGCGGCCACCAGATGGTCCACCACCCGCTCAAAGGCGGACCGGTCCACCTCCTCGATGGCCAGCCGCACCTGCTCGATGTCCCGCTGGAGCACGGAGGACACCAGATCGTCGCCGCCGAACAGGGTATCGTTGGACGCCTGGATGCGCTGGATGGAGGTGAGCTTGCTGCGGATCATATCCTGCAGGGCCTTCTGCATGGCGGGGTAGCCGTCGTATCCCAGCAGGGCGGCAAAGCGCACCACTGTGGATTCGCTGACGCCCACCAGCTTTCCCAGCTTCCCGGCCGTCATGAAGGCGGCCTTATCGTAATCCGACAGGATATAGGCGGCGATGCGCTTCTGGCCCTTGCTCAGCTCCGGCATCCGCGTCTCGATGGTATGTAGCACGTCCTTGCTCATAGTTCCTCCGGCCGCCCCAGCGGCAGCGTAAACGTTATTTTGTTCCCGCGGCATGGACAGGCCGGCCTGTGGGTCACGCTCCCATGAGAGCGCGGACCTCGTCCTCTGTCAAATACCGCCATTTGCCCGCCGGCAGCTCCCCCAGGGCCAGGGGTCCCTCCCGCACCCGGCGCAGCCGGTGGACCGTAAGGCCGCAGAGGGCGCACATCCGGCGCACCTGCCGGTTGAGGCCCTGGCATATGACCACGGACAGGGTCCACCGGTCCTCTCCCCGGCTCGCCACGGCCACTCGGGCGGGAACGATGGGAGACCCGTCCTCCAGACGCTCCAGCGCCGCCAGGCGGCGGTCACAGCCGGCCAGCTCTCCGGACACGGTTACCAGGTATTCCTTTTCCATGCCGTGGCTGGGGTGGGCCAGCCGCTGGGCGAAGGCCCCGTCGTTGGTCAGCAGCAGCAGGCCCTCGGAGGCCATGTCCAGCCGCCCCACCGGGTATACCCGGGTCCCGCAGCCGGAGACCAGGTCCGCCGCCGTGGGCCGCCCCCGCTCGTCGGAGAGGGTGGTCACATAGCCCCGGGGCTTATGGAGCATCACATAGACCCTTTCCCGGGAAATCTCCACCGGGCGGCCGTCCAGGGCCACCCGGTCCCGGTCCGGGTCCGCCCTGTCCCCCAGAGCGGCGGGAACGCCGTTGACAGTGACCCGTCCGGCGCGCAGATACGCCTCCGCCTGCCGGCGGGAGCACAGCCCCGCGGCGGACAGCAGCTTTTGCAGGCGTTCCTCCATGGTCCCACTCTCTCCTCTTCTCGTCTATGACCGGTCAAAGAGCCGGTCCCAGAAGCTCCCCCGCTCCGGGGACGGCTCCTCGATTCTGGCGGCGGGAGCCGCCGCCACCAGATCTACCCGGGCCATTTCCTGCCCGTCCAGGTAGGCCACAGCCTCCCCCACCTTCTGTCCGGGGACCACAGGGGCGGGGATGGAGACCGGCAGGCGGGCCGCTACCCGCAGCCTCTCCTCCCCCGTCAGGGGACAGGCCAGATCCCGGTCCGCCGCCAGGGGAACCGACGCCGCGGCGCTGCCGGTCACGGACACCGAGGCCAGCACCCTCCCGGCGGGGACGGCGGTCTCCATATGATAGGTCTCAAAGCCGTAGTCCAGCAGAGCGGCATGGTCCCGCCAGTCGTCCCCGTCGCTGAGGGTAACGCAGATCAGGGTCATCCCATCCCGCTGGGCGGCGGAGACCAGGGTCCGGCCCGCGGCCTTGGTAAAGCCGGTCTTGACCCCCAGGCAGCCCCGATAAGTGCGCAGCAGCTTGTTGTGGTTTTGCAGATACCGGTCCCCGATGGTGACGGAAGCGGTGGACACGATCCGGCAGAAGTCCGCGTTCTCCATGGCCCGGCAGGTGAGGCGGGCCATATCCCGGGCGGTGGAGTAGTGGTCCTCCGCGTCCAGGCCGTTGGGGTTGGAAAAGTGGGAATCCGCCATGCCCAGGGCCTGGGCGGTCTCGTTCATCAGGGCGACGAAGTCCTCCAGCTCCCCGGAGACACAGTGGGCCGCCGCCAGGGCGGCGTCGTTGCCGCTGGAGAGCATCAGACCGTAGAGCAGCTCCTCCAGAGTCAGCTGGTCCCCGGGCTTCAGGTACATGCTGGAGCCCTCGGCCATATCCTCCGCGGTAACGGTGTAGGTTGAGCTGAGATCGCCGTGCTCCAGGGCCACCAGAGCGGTCATGATCTTGGTGATGCTGGCGATGAGACGCCGCTGGTCGGCGTCGCGCTCATAGAGCACCCGGCCGCCGGACTGCTCCACCAGAATGGCGGAGGCGGCGGAGGTCTCCAGACAGCTCCCCCGGCCCGCCAGCAGCGCGAGAGCCAGGACAAGGCACAGCCCGGTCCGGCACACAGTTGTCCGCATAAGGCACCTCCTCGTGGTATGGTGCCTTTAGTATAACGCAAAATCCGCCGGGGCAGCAGGTAACTTCTCGCTCAGCCGCCTGTTATTGGCAGAAACGGGCATGGCTTTTCCCCGGAAACAGCGTTTCCGGGGATGCCGAAAAGCGGCCCGGCGAGAACGATCACTCCTGGAAGGTCTCCTCCTCCGGAGCGGCCTTTTCCCCGGCCTTTTTCTGAATCAGGCCGGTGACCTTGTCCACCACGTCGGGGACCATCTCCACGATGCGGTCCACGGTAGTCACAGGCGGCGCGGCCACCGGCAGGACCCGGACCGTGCCGTCCTTCACCACCAGGAAGGATACCGGCTCCACATTGACGCCGGCCCCGATGCCGCCGGCCAGATTGTCGGCGTCGGCGTTCTTCTTGCTGCCGAACTCGCCGCCTCCACCGCCGAAGCCCATGCTGACCCGGGAAATGGGAATCAGAGTGACGCCGTCGGGGGTGGAGATAGGCTGGCCCACGATGGTGTTGGTGTCCACCATTTCCCGGACCTTGGCCATGGCATCCTGCATCATCTTGGTGAGAGAGTGATTATTTTCCATTGAGTTCTCCTTTCATCCGCCCAGGTCAGGCGGCACTGTGATCTTCACCGGCGCCCGGCCCAGCGGTCGGGGGCGGAGGGGACGCTTTTTCTTTCTTTGCCGGCGGGGGCGGGGACGCCAGCCTGCGGAAGCGCAGCAGCCACTTCAGGCCGCTGGCCCCGGCGCACAGGGCGATGACCAGCAGGTCCCACAGACGGAGGGACAGACCCACATGGGCGATGCAGTCCGGCGCGGACCGGCGGAAATCCAGGAACAGCCTCACGTCGGCGTCCCGGACGTGGACCACATTTGCCGCAGCCGGCCGCAGCGCCCACAGCGCCGCCGAGAGGCGGCCATAGAGGATGGCGGTGGCCGCCGGGTCCTCTCCCGCCACCAGCACGTGGAGGAAAAAGGGCCGGACCCGGAGCCGCTGTCCCACCCGGCGCAGCGCCCTCCCCAGGATGGGCGGCAGGTCCTCCAGACAGCAGAGGATCTGCTCCAGGTTGAGGGAGCGCTTTTTTTGGGGGGGCTTTTCTCCCTCCTCCGGGGTTTCCTTCTGTTTTTTCTTTTCTTTTTTGGGCTTTCGGGGCTTTTCCGATTCGTCCCGGGGATAGAGGGACAGCCGGACCGGCCCGTATTTCGCCCGGAGGGACAGCGCGCCCGCCTCGTAGTCCAGATAGATGTGGGCGGGAACCAGGGACAGCGCCAGAATCAGGAGCAGCAGCAGGCCCAAAAGGCCCAGGACCGTCCACAGCACGCCCAGCAGGATCCGTATGATCGTGGCCTCTCCCCCCTCTCCTGTTCTCTCCGGCGCCTCAGCTCTCCCCGTTCTCCGCCTCCGCCGGTCCGTCGGGGTCGATCAGGCTCCCGTCGTCGCCCAGGCGCAGCTGACCTTCCGCCTCCATGCCCGGCAGGGCGGGCAGATCGTCCAGACTGGTGAGATGAAAGGAGCGGAGGAACTGTTTGGTGGTGCGGTACAGCCGGGGACGGCCCGGCACCTGGAGCCGGCCGCACTCCTCGATGAGCTTGCGGTCCAGCAGCAGGCCCACGGTATAGGCGCTGTCCACGCCCCGCACCTGGTCCACATAGGCCCGGGTGGTGGGCTGATAATAGGCGATGATGCTGAGCACCTCCAGCGCCGGAGGCGACAGCTTGGCGGTCTTGCGGATCTCAAAGGCCCGGCGGATCATATCGGCATAGTCCGGCGCGGAGCACAGCTGGTAGGTATCCTCCATGGTGATCAGCCGGATCCCCCGGCGCTCAAAGGCGTAGTAATCCCCCAGCCGCTGCAGCACCTGCTGGGCGGAGAGCCGGTCGATATCCAGCGCCAGACAGATGCGGTCGATATGTACCGGCTCGCCGGAGGCAAAGAGGATCCCCTCCACGGCGGACTCCAGTTCTTTCATTTCAAGCGTCATAGCATACCTCACAGGGACGATCTTTCAAGGGAGTCGATCTCGCCGGCCTCGCCGGTGGGCGTCACCGTGCAGTCGGTCTCGCTGCCGGCCAGGCGGATGGCCCTGGATCTGCACAGCTCCAGCACCGCCAGGAAGGTGGCCACCACCTCGCTGCGGCTGCGGCTGCCCCGGAAGAGATTGCGGAAGGTGGTGATCCCCGCCTCCTTCAGACGCCGCAGGATCTCGCCCGCCTTGCTCTGCACCGGGTAGGGCTCCCGCCGGACGATCTGGCTGAAGTTGGCCATAGGCGGCGGAGAGCGGCGCTCCCCCCGGTCCAGCGCCTCCCCCATGGCGGCCAGCAGGTCCTGGGGCGAGTGGTCGTAGAGGTAGACCTTTCCCCGCTCCATGGGCTCCGGCGGGCGGAGGGTGATGTTCCGCCCGAATTCCCCCATGGGGCCCAGCTTTGCCGCCGCGGCCTTGATCCGCTGGTAGGTCTCGGTATTGCGCCGCTCCTCCAGAGACTTGATGAGAAGGTCCATCTCGCTCTGGGCCTCCTCGTCCTCGATGGACAGGAGCATCCGGGACTTGATGTACATGAGATGGGCGGCCATGGTCATAAACTCGCTGGCGATCTCCAGGTCCATCTGCTGGCGCAGATCCAGATAGGCCAGATACTGGTCCAGGATCAGGGCGATGGGGATGTCCTGAATCTCGATCTTATTTTTGCTCAGGAGAAACAGAATCAGGTCCAGCGGGCCCTCGAAATCCTCCAGGCCCTCCCTGCTCTGGACCACCTGCTCCAGTTTGAAAACAGGACTGTCCATCCCGTCACCTCATACGTCAAAAGAATAGGCCCGCCATGGCCAGGTACACGCCCTGGATGGCCCGGGTGAGAAAGCTGTCCCCCACGTCCAGCCACATCAGCAGCAGAAGGACCAGCATCCCATAGCGCTCATAGCGCATCAGGGTATAGTACCACTTCTCCGGCAGCAGGGAAAAGACCACCTTGGACCCGTCCAGCGGCGGAATGGGGATCAGGTTGAAAAGCCCCAGGCCGATGCTGAGCACGGCGATGTCCAGGAGAAAATAGAACAGCCACAGGGCGAAAGCCCCCGGCGCGGCCCAGGCCGCGATTCGGGAGGCGGCGAACATGGCCAGCAGGGCCAGCAGGAAATTGCTGACCGGTCCCGCCAGGGCGGTGAGGGCCATACCGGTCTTGGGCCGCTTGAAATACCGCATATCCACCGGCACCGGCTTGGCCCAGCCGAAGCCGCACAGCAGCATACTGAGCAGGCCCAGCCAGTCAATGTGGTGCAGGGGGTTGAGGCTCAGCCGGTGCTGCCGCCTGGCGGTGGGGTCCCCCAGGGCGCAGGCCGCCAGGCCGTGGCAGGTCTCGTGGACCGTCAGGCAGATGAGGACGCAGGCCAGACGCTCCACCGCGTCCAGAAGGGCCGCCCAGTCAAATTGTTCCCAGAAGCTCGCGAGATATCCGGACATGGCAGCCTCCTCCCCCGGCGCTCCCGATCAGTTCGATTTTATTAGTATAACAGACCTGTCCGAAAATTACAAGTACCGGGCGCGCTGGTTTTCTTCCATGCCGGAATCTCCCCCGCCTTAAGAAAATATTTATAAGTTCCCCTCTTTCATTTTAATAGGAAAGGGGCTACAATAGCCAGCGAATGCAGAGGGCCCCCGCGGGCGGCTTTTGGGCGCAAAGGAGAAACGACCACCGATGAAAGACGGCAGACACCTGACAGACAGAGAGAAAAAATGGCTGGCCGGCAGCGGAATTGCCCTGTTTCTGCTCCTCAGCGCCCTGGTGTGCTGGTTCGCCGGGCGGCCTCTGATCCGCTTCGCCAGAGAGCCTGAGCTGTTCCGGCTCTGGGTGGACCAGCAGGGCGTATGGGCGCCGGCCCTCTTTGTGGGCATGGTCATTTTGCAGATCATTGTGGCGGTGATCCCCGGAGAGCCTCTGGAGATCGCGGCGGGCTATGCCTTCGGCGCGTGGGAGGGCACGCTGCTGTGTATGCTGGGCGCCTTTCTCGGCAGCGTCCTGGTCTTCCTGCTGGTGCGCCGGTTCGGCGCCCGGGCGGTGGAGGTGTTCTTCCCTCTGGAAAAGCTCCAGTCTCTCCGCTTCCTGCAAAACGAGCGGCGGCTGACCATCTGGGTCTTTTTCATCTTTCTGCTGCCCGGCACGCCCAAGGATGTGCTCTGCTACTTCGTGGGGCTGACCAGACTGCCCCTGCGGAGCTGGCTGGTGATCTCCGCCGTGGCCCGGATCCCCTCCATCGTCACCTCCACCATCGGCGGCAACGCTCTGGGCATGGGCGACTACGCCTTCGCCGCCCTGGTGTTCGCCGCCACCCTGGCCGTCAGCGGAGCGGGGCTGCTGGTCTATCACACCATCTGCAAGGTCCGTGAAAGGAGAACGTCATGAACGCGCTGCGCTTTTTGCAGGAGGTGAGCGGCCTCATCGGCCTTCTCTTCCTGATCTGCTATTTCTACCAGCTCCTCTATATCCCCGTGGCCCTCCTGGGCCGGAAAAAGGAGCGCGCAGACGCTCCGCCGCGCCGCTACGCGGTGCTGATCTCCGCCCGGAACGAGGAGGCCGTCATCGGCCGGCTGCTGGACAGCATCCGCCAGCAGGACTATCCCGCCGACTATGTGGTGCCCTTTGTGGTGGCGGACAACTGCTCCGACGGCACCGCCCGGGCGGCCCGGGACGCCGGCGCGGTGGTCTACGAGCGGACGGACCGGACCCATGTGGGCAAGGGCTACGCCCTGGACTTTCTGCTGCGGGAGATCCGGGACGCCTGGGGGGACGAGTATTTTGACGGCTATTTTGTCTTTGACGCGGACAACCTCCTCCGGCCGGACTACATCTCCCGGATGAACGAGGTCTTTTCGCCCCAGCGCCAGATCGTCACCAGCTACCGCAACTCCAAGAACTTCGGCGACAACTGGATCAGCGCGGGCTACGGCCTCTGGTTCATCCGGGACTCCTTCTTCCTCAACCACCCCCGCGCCCGGCTGGGGATCAGCGCCGTGGTGGCGGGTACCGGCTTTCTCTTCAGCCGGGAGATCATGCTGAAAAACGGCGGCTGGCCCTTCCACACCCTCAGCGAGGACACGGAGTTCACCGTCCGCAGCGTGCTTCAGGGGGAGAAGGTCAGCTTCTGCCGGGAGGCGGAGCTGTTCGACGAGCAGCCCACCCGGTTCTCCCAGTCCTGGAACCAGCGTCTGCGGTGGGTCCGGGGAAACATCCAGGTGTTCTCCCGCCACGGCTGGGCGCTGCTGAAGGGCCTGGGCGGCAAAAACGCCCTGTCCTGTCTGGACCTTCTGCTGTCCATTCCCCCGGCCATCCTGCTGACCGTGTGCAGTACGGCGGTGGGGATCGTGGTGACAGTCCTGGAGCTGCTGGCGGGGAACTCCCCTCTGCCCCTGCTGGCGGCGGGCCTCTCCTCCTTCCTGGTGCCCTACGGGCTGCTGTTTCTGGCGGGGGCCGTCACCACCGTCACCCAGTGGTCCCACATCCACGCCGCCCCCTGGAAGCGGGTGCTGTATACCTTTACCTTCCCCCTGTTTATCCTCACCTACATCCCTATCACCATCGCCGCGCTCTTCGGCAGGGTGGAGTGGAAGCCCATCGAGCACAAGGCCGCCATCACCCTTCAGGATCTGCGGTAGTCTGATTGAGAGAACAAGTCCGCCGCCCTCCCGGACCGGGAGGGCGGCGGACTTTGTTTGGTTTCACGCCTTACAGCTTCACGGCGGCCCGCCAGAAGAAGCGGACGGACCAGACGGTGAGGAACACGAGAACGGCAATGCCCAGACCGGCCCAGGCCGCCGGAGGAATGGCCTTCGCGATCCAGAGGACGCCGCCGCCCAGCCGGGCCAGGAGGCTGGTGCCGCCGTCCAGGGCCGAGCTGATGGCCCGGGGGAACACCATGAAGCTGGCGCAGAAGATGAGCCACGCGATGCCGAAGCCCTTCATGCCAAAGCGCTGCTGGAGCGCGCCGAACACCAGGGAAAATACGCTCAGGGCCGCCGCCGCGGGGACCAGGACCTGCCACCGGTACACGATATCCAGGGGCATCCCGTTTTCAAAGCCGGGGTACAGTACGCCGTAGAGCAGCAGCTCCAGCCGGTTGAAGCACCAGGCCGCAGCCATGCCCAAAAGGCACACCAGCAGCGTGATGATCGTATCCCACAGGAGGAAGCTCCGCCGGGTCATGCCCATGGATACCGCCAGATTGAAGCGGGTGCTGAGGGTGGTGTTGCCCCGGGCCAGGCTGCCAACCAGAGAGGCCATCAGAACGAACATACCGCCCATGTTGCCGTAGTCCGGGTCGCTGTTGATGAAGCCGTTGATGATCAGCACCATGGCCACGCCGAAAAGGAAGAACCCCAGCTGCCACAGGAGCATATAGGGCAGCGCGAACCGGTTCACCTTGCAGTATTTCAGAAACATCGTCTCTCCTCCCCTCTCACAGTCTTACTTCCTGCCGCCGCAGCAGCAGCCACTGGAACCCCATGTCCAGCAGGAACAGCACCGCCGCCGCCAGCACCAGCCACCAGGGCAGAGCCAGGAACAGGCTGACCAGCTTGGCGATATCTGCGGAAAGCAGCTCCGTCGCGCCGCCGGCGAAGAAGAAGCCCATGCATCCCCCCATGCCGCCGCAGATGAGGACCACCAGGATCATCCCCACCCACTTCCACTTGGTAAAGAGGGTCCCCATGATACCGCCCAGGGAGGAGGCGATGACCAGCACCGTCAGCAGAGTGGGCATACTGTGAAGGCCGATGGAGGATATGTCGCAGGGCGCCAGGGCCCAGATGAGGGCGCTGAGGGCCAAAGTCACGGTGATGATCAGCGCCCGGTAGTAGTGGAAGCCGAAGAAGATGTTCCGCCGGGTCTCCCCCAGGGAGAGCAGCAGGGGAATGTACAGGGTGTGGCAGCTCAGGTTGATCATGATCATGCACAGGACGGCGGAGACGCACAGGAAGTAGGGCACAACCGATGCCACGACCTCAAGCTGCAGCCGGTCGGCCCCCAGGGTGGTGATGGCCAGCAGGACCGCCACCACCACCAGCTCACCGGCGGCGCTCTCCCCGGTGAAGCGGGTCCAGAACCGCAGATTACGCTTCATGCCGCTCCTCCTCCCCGCACAGGGCCACAAAGGCCCGTTGGAGGTTCACCGGCTGGACGGACACGTCCCGGCTCTCGTCCACGGCCTGGCCGGGCTTTAAGAACACGGTGACGCCCTTGCTGCGGCCCACGGTCTCTGGGTGGTGGACCTCCAGGCCCGCGGTGGCGGCGTCCACCTCCTCGATCTTGCCGCTGACGTGGCGGGCGCTGGCGACGAACTCCTGGGTGTCGGCCTCCAGCAGGACCTTCCCCTCGTGGAGGATGATGACCTCCTCCAGCACGTCGGCAGCTTCCTCGATGATGTGGGTGGACACCACGAAGGTCCGGCCCGAGGCGGAATACTCCTCCAGCAGCAGCTTATAGAACTGCTCCCGGGCCACCACGTCCAGCCCCGCCACCGGCTCGTCCAGGAAGGTGAAGGGGGCCTTGGAGCACAGGGCCACGATGATGGTCACCATGGACTGCATCCCCTTGCTGAGCTTGCTGAGGGCCTTTTTCACGTTCAGTCCGAAGAGGGCCACCAGCCGCTTTTCCATGTCCCTGTCCCAGTGGACATAGTAGGTGGAGGCGATGCGCAGATACTCCTTCAGCTTCATGGAGGCCAGCCCACTCTCGGCGCTGGCGTTGATCTCCCGGGAGAAGCAGATCTGCTCCAGACTTTTCCGGTTCTCCCACACCCGCTGGCCGTCCAGGGCCACGGTCCCCCGGGTGGCGGGGTTCTGGGCGCTGAGGATGCTCAGAAGGGTGGTCTTGCCCGCGCCGTTGCGGCCGATGAGGCCGTAGATCTTCCCCTGCTCCAGGGTGAGGGTCACGTTCTGCAGCACTTCCTTGCCGCTGTACGCCTTGGTGATGTTCTCGCATGTCAGGTTCATAGCTCTCTCTCTCCTATCATGGTCAGTAGTTCCTGTTTAGTGATGCCCAGGCTCTTCGCCTCCGCCAGCAGCGGGGCCAGATGATCCCGGGCGAAGGCCGCCTTCCGCTTGGCCAGGATCTTGTCCCTGGCTCCCCGGGAGACGAACATGCCGATGCCCCGCCGCTTGTACAAAATGCCCTCGTCCACCAGAAGATTGACTCCCTTGGCGGCGGTGGCGGGATTGATGGTGTAGAGCTTCGCCAGCTCGTTGGTACTGGGCACCTGCTCCTCCTCCAGAAGGATGCCCCGCAGGATATCCGTCTCGATCATCTCGCTGATCTGCAGATAGATGGACTTCTGTTCCGTCAGGCGCTCATTCAAACCGGTCCCTCCCTTCAAGTTGTATGGTTCATTACTTGTGTAACTAACCATAGCACTAAGGAGGCGATCTGTCAAGGGGGCGCGGAAAACTTTTTTGCTTTTTTCCGCCCGCTGGAATGGCGGGGATTGACAAGCCGCCTCTGGCTGTTGTATTATACCGTTGTATAATACAAGGAAAGCCCGCGAGGAGGATTCTTCCATGAAACGAACGAAACGAGCGAGCCGCGCCCTGGCGCTGGTCCTGACCGCCGCCCTGCTGCTGGGGCTGGCGGGCTGCGGCGGCAGCGGCAATGTCGGCAGCGGTCAGGAGCCGGAGGCGGAGCTCCCCGCTCCCATCTCCTTCCACCCCGCCTCCTTCTACAAAGCGGAGGACCTGCCCCTGACGGAGGACCGGGGGGATATGTGGCACAGCTGCACCGACGGCGAGACCTTTTTCTACCTGCTGGAGCGCCAGGAGAATGAGACGCGGGAAACCGTCCTGTGCCGGGCGGGACTGACGGAGGGCTCCGCCCGCCGGCTGGCGGACTACGCCCCTGTCCAGGCGGAGACCGACGGCCGGGTCTTCCCCCTGGGCATGAAGGCGGACGGCCAGGGGAACCTGTGGGTGCTGGAGTCCTGGGTGATCTTCACCTACGACCTGCCGGAGGATTTCGACCCGGAGACGGACGAGAAATACCCCTACATCACGGACCAGACCTACCACGGCCTGCTGCGGCGGCTGGACCCGGAGACCGGCGCGGCCCTGGAGGAGCGGGACCTGACGGAGGCCCTCTCCCCCCTCTATGGTGACCTGATCGACTGGCTCATTGACGGCGAGGGCCGGGTGTATCTTGCCACGGAGACCGGCCTCACGGTGCTGGATGCCTCCGGGCAGGAGCTGGCGGTGCTGGAGGGGGCCGTCCAGCGCAGCTACTCCAACGGCGGCAGCAGCCTGTGCCTTCTGGCGGACGGCACGGCGGCGGTCCTTACGCCGGAGGGCGTGCGGACTGTGGCTCCGGACGGCGGGAGCTGGGGCGATACCCTCTATTCCTCCGCCAGCGAGGCGCTCCGGATCTGGCCGGGCCGGGGGGAGTTCGCGTTCTTCTACTCCAATCCCCTCGCCCTGTACGGCCAGACGGCGGACAAGGATGGATGCTATAAGCTGCTGGACTGGCAGCTCAGCGACTCCAACGATCAGGCGGCCAGGGACTTTCTCCTGCTGGAGGACAACCAGATCGCCCTGCTGAGCCAGACCGGCGACACCCCCCGTCTGACGCTGCTGACCCCCTCGGACACGGCGGCGGACGGGCGGACGGTGCTGACGCTGGCCGCGGTATCCAACTATGTGGAGCTGAAGGACCGGGTCATCCAGTTCAACAAGAGCAGCCCAGACTACTTCGTGGTCATCAAGAACTACACCGACGGTCTGGACCAAAGCGGCCTGGACTGGGGGGAGGTGACCCGGCGGACCCTGGAGCGGCTCAACGTGGACCTCACCGCCGGGAAGGTGCCGGACCTCATTGCCGGGGAGGGCCTTCCCATTCAGCAGTACGCCGCCAAGGGGTACCTGGAGGACCTGTGGCCCTGGATCGACAGCGACCCGGAGCTTGCCCGGGACCAGCTCATGGAGCACGTGCTGGACTGCGCCTCCCTGGGCGGCAAGCTGTACGCGGCCGGCAGCAGCTTCACGCTGAACGTCCTCACCGCCCCCGCCGCCCGAATCGGCGACGGATCGGGATACACCTTGAAGGACCTGATGGATCTGTATGACGATATGCCGGAGGGCAGCTATATCCTGGGGGCCGGAAGCTCGCCCGCCGCAGCCCTGCAGGCGCTGTCCCAGAGCGGCGAGAGCTTCGTGGACTGGGCCGGCATGACCTGCTCCTTTGACAGTTCGGAATTTGTCCGTCTGCTGGAGCTGTGCGACCGGCAGCCCCGGGAGGACCCTCAGTACGCGGATCACTTCCTATGCGACGACGGCGGCGCGGCCCTCCGGGAGGGGCGGCAGCTCCTTTGTCGGGATTACATCTACAATATGGACACCTTCCTGGCCAACGAGGCCCGCTGCGGCGGCCCGGATGCTCTGTGGGACTACCTGGGGATGCTGCGGGCGAAGGGCGCCAATATGAGCTACACCACCAGCAATCTGACGGTGGCGGACAACGCGGTCCACGGCGCGCTGAAGGATGAGCGGTACGCCTCCTTCCTCCAATTTCCCACCGGCGGCGGAACCTCCGCCGGGTCCTTCGAACTGAGCGATCTGGTGGTCATGCCCGCCGCCTGCCCCAACAAGGAGGGGGCCTGGAGCTTTATCCGGCAGCTCCTGCTGCCCGGCGGTTCCCTGTACCCCGACGGCACCAACTGGGACGGCAGCGCCGCGTACTTCTACCGGAACTTCCCCATCAACAAGGCGGATTTCGAGACGAAAATGGCCCAGGAAATGGAGCCCCGATACTATGGCGGGGACGATCCCTATCTGGACGCGGAGGGAAATCCCGTGGAGATATCCGATTTCCCGGAGCGGATCGGCCACCCCATCACCATGTTCGTCTATGTCCTGGCCGTCCGGCAGTCCGACGTGGACCGGTTCATGGACCTCTACAACGCCGTCAACCAGGTGGAATACAGAGTAGCTGATCCCCTGTGGAACATTCTGGCGGAGCAGACCGCTCCCTTCTTCGCCGGGGAGATCTCGGCGAAGGCCGCCGCCGAATCCATCCAAAAGCGGGCGGAGCTGTATCTGGGCGAACTTTCATAGGAACGGCAGCAAGGAGGCCGGCTCCCTCAGGGAGCCGGCCTCCTTCTGAACCGCGAACTGAACCGCGAAACCGAGGCCGCCCCGTAATGGGGCGGCCTCTTCTGCGCGCTGTGCGTGATCTCTTGGAAATGGCGTCAGCCCATGACCTCGCCGCCGGGGGCGGAGTGGGCGGTGGACCAGACCTGTTCCAGAGCGGCCCAATCCCGCTCGGGAAGCTTTTCGGTCCAGTTTTCCACCGTGGCTGTCTCAAGCAGTTCTGTGAGGGAGGTCCAGCGGTAGTCGTGGGAGTTGGTAGCCTCCTGGATCTGGGGGTAGTACCACGCCTCTATCATCTGGTTGTCGGGCCAGGTGATCATCTCCGACCAGGGCAGCAGATGGTCTTTATGGGGCCTGCGTCCCAGGGTCCGGTTGACGACGGTGCAGGTCTCCGCCCGGGTGATGGCCGCGTCAGGCCGGAAGCTGCCGTCGGGGTAGCCCTCGATAAGGCCCAGGGCGCTGGCGGCGGCCAGGAAGCTGGCGTACCACTCGTTGCCGGCCACGTCGGAGAAGTTCCCCAGATAGGTGAAGTACTGGTCCGCGTACTGGAAGAAGCCCACGGCGATCTTGGTCAGCTCCGCCCGGGTGATCGGCGCGTCGGGCCGGAAGCTGCCGTCAGGATAGCCGGAGACGATGCCCATGTTGCTGAGGGTGGAGATGGCGTTGTTGAACCAGCTCTCGTAGGGCACGTCGGTGTAGCCGTTGACCTGGCACCAGTACGTCTCCCGGGCCTCGTCGGTGAGGAGGCGGAAGAAGATGGTGGCCACCTCCGCCCGGGTGATGGACCCCTCGGGCCGCACGGAGCCGTCGGGATAGCCGATGATGTAGGCCACATGGTCCCGGGTGTTCAGGTCCTCCGGCGGCGGCACAGGCTCATCCGGCTCGTCGGGTTCATCCGGCGGCGTGGGCGGCTCATAAGGCTCCTCCACCCGCACGGTCTCCCGGTCCTGATCCTCAACGGTCTCCCCGTCCTCGGATTCTCCGGTGACCTCCACCCGATTGGTAAGGCGCCCTTCCGCGCCCTGGTCCACCCAGGCGTAAAATTCGACGGTCTTTTCCTCGCCCACATCCAGCTCATCCCACTTCCAACGGTCTTTGCCGTCGGGGACCAGCTCGTCAGGCGCAAAGTCCCGGAGGTCCACATTGTAGAGGATCACGTCGCCGGTGTTCTTTACGGTGATTGCATAGGTCAGATCGTCGTATTCCTCCACGGGGCCGCCCCGATAGGGCCTGCCGTTGACCTCGACCAGCTCCTTGGTCACAGAGATATCCGGATGGAGTTCGGGGTCGTCGGGGCCGGGGTCGGGCTCGTCGGGTTTTTCGTAGGTGTTGGTGAAGGACAGGCTGTCCGCAGATCCGCCATTTGCGTCTGTGTATGTCACAGCTCCAATCGCAAGTTTGGCGGGATCGGTCTCACTTTCCGTTACCGTCACTGTCACGGTGTACCTGGTGCCGTCGTAGGCCACGCCCAGGGTATCGCCCGCTACCTCGGAGACGGTGAACGTGTAGGTCCCCACCTCGGTAAAGGTGATGTCGCCGAAGCTGGCGGTTTCGTTGCCGGTGATAGTGATGTCACCCGGCACAGTGACCAGAGGGGCGTCTGTATCCACCTGCTTGATCTGGAACGTCGCGGCCTTGGCAAACCCCTCCGGGAAGGGTCCCCCCTCCCAGGTCTTGCTGACCGTCAGGGGCAGAGTGACCGGTGTGGGCTTGGGATCGTCGGGCTGGTCAGGCGTGTACGTGTTGGTGAAGGTCAGGCCGGTCGCAGATCCGCCGCTTGCGTCTGTGTACGTCACAGGCCCGATCGCAAGTGTCACGGAATCAGTCTCACTCTCCGTTACCTCCACCGTCACGGTGTACTTGGTGTCGTCGTAGGCCACGCCCTGGGCGTCGCCCGCTACCTCGGAGACGGTGAACGTGTAGGTCCCCACCTCGGTAAAGGTGATGGGGTCAAAGCTGCCGGTTTTCTCTTCGCCGGTGATGGTGAGGCTTTCCGCGTTGTCCGGCAGCGCCGCGCCGTCGGGATTGCCTTCATCCGCCTCCAGCTTAAACTTCGCGGTGTAGGCAAACCCCTCCGGGAAGGTTTCCCCCGTCCAGGTCTTGCTGACCGTCAGGGCCAGTTTAACCGATTCGGGCTTGGGATCGTCGGGCTGGTCGGGGTCGTAGGTGTTGGTGAAGGTCACAGCGTCGGACTGGCCCGCCGCGGAGAGCTTATTGGAGGCGGTGCAGTTTTCCTGGTCCAGCGTAGGCGCGGAGTTTGCCGTACTGGTCCCCTCGACTGCCGTCTCGTACTGGGCGGCCTCGTCCTCGGTGACGGTGTAGGTGGTCCCCGCGGGGAGATTTTCGATGGTCAGGGTCTCCTGATCCGACAACCACAGCCTCTCGTTCTGGAAGCGGCCCTCCCCGGCCGGCGCGTCAGCGCCGGCCGCATCCGTGAGCGCGGCGCTCACGGGTTCCATCGATACGATCTTGTACTTGTCCCCGTCTTTGCCGATCGTCAGCGTGCCGGTCTCGATCTCATAATCATCTTCGTCCGTCACCCGGTAGGGGTACTCCCCCGCCAGGGCCGGCTCGGCCAGATCGATGTCGCCAACGACTTTTGAATCCCGGTTCGACGCA
Organism: uncultured Oscillospiraceae bacterium; assembly: GCA_958423465.1. GTDB lineage: Bacteria > Bacillota > Clostridia > Oscillospirales > Oscillospiraceae > Pelethomonas. The sequence goes on from CATZRD010000001.1 coordinate 100,478, forward strand.
AGCGGTGTGGCCGTGTAAGTAAAGCCCAGATCGAAGGCAAACTGTGCGTCCTCCGGCGCTTCCTCCCCCTCTACCACCTTGGTGACGCTGAGGCTGGTCCGGGAGGCGCTGGCAAAGCGGACGGTGGTGCTGCCGCTGAACAGGCCGTTGAGGATCTTGTTGCCGTAGGTGGTATAGCCGTCGCTCCAGATCGCATCGTCCTGCCATGTATCGTCCGTACTCGGTTCTCTATGGGGCAGGGGCGTCTTTTTGCTGATCTCCTTGTTGACGGCAGCCTGCACGGCTGGCGAATAATCCGCCAAATCGATTTCCTGATAGCTTCTGCCCTGATCGTAGATGCCCCAGTAGTTCTGGGACACCAGCAGCCAGTTCCAGCCGCTGGAGGACAGGTAGCCGGAGGGGTTCTCCTCGTTTCCAAGGGGGTTCGGCAGCCCCAGCGTATCGGTTAGATCATCCACATACGCGTACTCCAGGGCGGCGTTGCTGTCGTACCGCCTCCACTTCCGCTGGCGGCGGACGGTCTCCTTAGCCTTATCCTCGATCTCGATCTCGTACCAGTTCAGCTCACCGGCGTCCCGTTCGGCGTCCGCGCCGCCCTCAGTCTTCGCTCTGGCCCGGAGGACGTAGATGTCCGTCAGGGTGTTGTTGATCTGACCGACGGAGCCGAAGCTGGCCATGGTGTCCACCAGCCGGCCCACGCCCACCAGGACCGATACGCCGTCATGGTCGCCGTAGGCGATGCCCTTGTTCGGGTCGATTTCGTCACCGTCGCTGTTTGTTCCCGGCTCGCCGGCGTAGGCGTGAACGCCCTGGGCGTCCACGATGACCCTGACGATCTCCTTGTTGGGGGCGTAGCCCGGCGGCGGGGCCTCCTCCACCAGGTAGTACACACCGTTGGCCAGACCCTCGCCATCGTTGTCGAACAGCGCGCCGCCGTTGATGGTCACGCCGTCGTGTTCCTTCGTCAGGTCGTCGGTGGTTTTGGTTTCCAGAGGCCGCGCGCCGGGTTTCAGCCTCAGCTCGCCGGTGGCGGCATCAACATCAACCGCCTTCTCATCATACAGCGCGAATGTCGCCCCGGTGAGGGTGTTGCCCACCTCGTCCAGACGCTGGACCAGCAGGCGGTCCTGGATATTGGGGACGTTCACCGTGGCGCCGAAGTTGCGCTTGAAGTTGCTCTCCCGGTGGTTGACCCGCCAGGTCTGGGTGCCGTCCATGTCATCCCAGGTCTCCGCCTCGGAGTAGTAGAAGCCGGTGGAGAATTTTACATGGGACAGCTGTTCTTTCTTTATAGTCTCATCCGTTGAAAGATTGCCGTGGTCGTCCGCCACCATGAAATAGTAGGAATCGATCTCTCCGGGCAGATCCGGGATGGTGGTCTCGTAGCCGCCGGAGGCCCCGGGGGAGAACCGGTAGGCGATGCCGTCCAGAGAGGCGTCCCGGGACTGCCTGGACAGCCGGCCGATCAGCGCGCCCAGCTTTTGGGAGAAATCGTTCTCGCTGTCCTCAGCCTCCAGCACCGGGGTGATGGTCCAGCCCTCCTCGGCGCTGCCGTGGACCAGGCCCCAGTTGCGCATGCTGGTGATATCGCTATCCTCTTTCGGAGGCTCATCCCCCAGCCAGCCCAGGACCACCGCGAACAGGCCCACCTCGGTTCGTCCTTCTTTGTCAAGCGTATCCTGACGGGCTTTGAGGTTCAGCGGCTTTCTCTGAGTTTCCCCGGCCTTTGCCATAAACCGGATCTCCTGGGGGGCGGAGACGATGACGTTGGGGGTGGCGTATACGCCGTTGTTCCAGCGGTCGTTGGACCGGAGGATGTAGGTGCCGTTGATGTTCTCCAGACGCAGGGAGATCTTGTCCAGCGTCCGGTAGCCAGGGTCCCCGTTTTCCTCCTCCAGCTCCAGCAGCAGGGCGTTCTGGTATGTCAGGCCGCCGGAGGATACCACCGTGCCCACGCAGTAGGGCTGGTACTGGGTGTACAGGTCCGCCAGACTCAGGAGCTTACCGGCCCGGGTGCCCATCTGCCCGCTGTAGCGGAGGGTCAGGCTGCCGCTCGCGTCGGTCTCGCCGGTGGCGATGACCTTGTTTTCCACCGGGGCCGTGGGGTCGCCGGAGGTCCACTCGTCAAAATCGTTATCCTGGGGCTTCACCACCCGCAGGTTGAACTGGACGCCTTCGAGGCCCTCGCCGTCCTGGTCCACCTTTTTGATGTAGGTGGGGGCGATCTCCTGCAGGTTGTACTTCAGGCGCATATTGGAGTCGAAGCCGCCCCGCTCCAGATAGAAGAAGTCCAGGGTGTGGTAGGTGTCGTCGTCGTAGATCCAGCCGGTTTTCGCTTCATTTTTCCGGAACCGCTGGACCGTGCCGTCGATGGTGACCTCCACTTTCCTGGCGTTGGCCAGCGCGGTTTGGTAGTTCCCTTCGGTCAAATTTGCCGCTACACCATCGATCTTCACCGAGCCGCGGTCCCCGCCCTCGATGGCCGCAAGAATGTACTGGTCCAGAAGAGTGGAGGCGTTTTCCAGGCTAACTCCATTCTTATAAACGCCCTCATTCACCACCACCTCGCCGGTGGCAAAGTTGATGTTCAGGGTGGCCGCGTCGTGGTTGCCGCCTATGTCGCCCACCAGCACGCCGTCCAGGAACACCCACACGTCATCGTCTCCCCTGAAGTCGTAGGTGATGTCCTTGTCCTGGTCGGTCTTGCCGTCCTTGGGCTGGATGAACTGGGTGGACATATGGACCCCGAAGAAGTGGTTCAGAGCTTTGTCTGCGCGGTCATTAATGCCGACATAGCCCTTTCCCGTATTCGTGGCCTCGTTAAAGGGGAAAAACCCGATACAATTCCCCATATTGTAGATGGTGAAGGCCTTGCCGTCCTCGTTGAGCTGGGCGGAGGTCTTGGCGCTGTCGAAACGGAAGTACCCCTCCTCGTCTATCTGGAGCAGGCCCATGACGTTGGGGTAGGTCTCCCGGCTCGCTACATTCTCGTCGGGGTCGAAGAGGTAATCCAGCGGATCGTTTTTAGATGTATTAGCCACAGTTGTGGTGCCATCAGCATTCAGCGTACCTTCGTCGATGACCTGCCCCGCCCGGACCGTCGGGTAGCCGTCCTGGTTCAGCAGGCGGTAGACGATGTTCTCCGTCACCGCCGCGCTGCCCGACCACTCGTTGATGTGTCTGGCGGTGCGATCAATTTTTCCGTCTCCGTCCGAGGTAAACTTCAGGGCGTGGCCCGCGTTGATGCCGCCATCGTAGACAGCTTCGTCCAGTTTGGAAGAATTCAATTCCTTTATTACATTACCGTTTTCGTCTTTTACCACACCCCCGTTTTCATCTGTCTTCGGTACATACCCTCTATCATACAGGTCGATCTTATTGCCGTCCTCTGTGGAATTGCCCTTGACCCAGTAGTCGAAGAGGTCGATGGTGGTTCCCGCCGGGGACACGCCCTGGGCCGGCTCCGGCGGCTCCGGGGCGGTGACAGCCGTGCATAGGGCGTGATATTCAGTGTTTCCAGATCCACTCCAGCCGCCGAATAACCTGTCCCCCTGATTGCTGCTGGCAGCAACATCGATCTCTTCGCCGCCATAGGTGACCAAGGCGGACAGGCGATACAGGCCCGCCTTATTTCCTGTTCCTTCTGCGACTGTGAATTGGGAAGCATCGGCCTTGGACACAAGTTGGAGGCTCCCAACGCCATTCGTTTGTCCGTATCGAATTATCTGCAAATACTGCTTGTTCCCGCCGCTTCCGGTGGTGATGTAGTATTTGCCCTCTCCGGCGGGCTCAAGAGTCCAGATCTTGATCCGGTCCGCGATGGATTGGCTGTCACATGCCGCCGTCCACTCGCCGTTTTTCTCGCTGACGCCGCTGACGGGCACGCTTTTCAGCGAGACCTGGTCACCGGCCGTCGCTTCCGCCGTCATGGCCATTTTATGCCCCGGATTCACAATGGCGAAGGTCGCCCCGCCCAGCGGATCGTCGTCCCCCTCCGCCAGGGCGGGAAGCGCCGCCACGGGAAATACGCTCAGCGCCATGACCAGCGCCAGCGCCGCGCTGAGGAAACGTCTCCAATGCTTCATACGGTATCCCTCCCAAGATGATGAACTGCCGGGGCCTGTCCGGCAGAAATAACGCCGCGATATGGACAAATTCAGCAAGATATCATAACCAGACCTATATTATATCGCCTGGCGGCGGGGATAGCAAGACGGATTTTACAATTGGGGAAAATTTTCAGGCCCGGCGGGTGAGCTTACCCGCCGGGCCTTGCCGTATGCTGCCGCTGATACGATCAGCCGTTGCAGTTACCGTGGCGGCACTCGTGGCCCTGGCCGCCGTGGTGGCCGCAGGAGCCGCAGTCGTGGCCCTCCCCCTCGTGATGGTGGTTGCAGACGGTGTCGGGGTCGAACCGCAGGGAGCCGTTCAGAAACGCCTCCACCGCTTGATCCGCCATGCCGATGACGCCGGGATAGAGCATGATGCCCTGCTCCATGAGGGCGGCCCGGGCGCCGCCGCCGATGCCGCCGCAGATGAGCACGTCGGCCTTCATCTGGGCCAGGAGGGCGGCCAGAGCGCCGTGGCCGGTACCGTTGGTGGGCAGGGTGACAGAGCTGACCACCCTGCCATTTTCCACCTGATAGAGCTTGAACTGCTCAGTGTGGCCGAAGTGCTGGAAGATCTGGCCGTTTTCCTTGTCGTAGGTGACCGCGATACGCATAGAAGCATCCTTCTTTCCTGAAAATTTATTGCAGAATACTTTCTTGATCCCAGCGCGAAACACGGTTTCGCGCCAAAAGTTTTTCCTTTGAGTCTTTCCTTTTTTCAAAAAGGAAAGACTGTATTCCTACTTGCCCAGCGCCTCCAGAGACGCGGTGAGCTGGGCGATGAGGGCCCGGAGCTTTTCCGCCTGGTCCCGCTGGTTCTGGACGATGTGGGCGGGAGCCTTGGAGGTGAATGCCTCGTTGGAGAGCTTGCTCTCGATGCCTTTCAGGTGTCCCTCGGCCTTGGCCTTCTCCTTGGCCAGGCGTGCCCGCCCGGCGTCCAGATCCACCAGCTCCGCCAGGGGCATAAAGAGCCGGGCGGCGTGGGTGATGACCTCCACCATGCCCTTGCCGCGCATCTCGTCGCTGCTGCCGGCCTCCCCGGCGGGGATCACCTCCACCTCCGAGGCCCCGGCCAGCCTCTTGAAGAAGGGCGCGCCGCTTACAAACACGTCCCGGTCGGTGGTGGCGATGGTGAGCTGCACCCTCTTGCCGGGGGCCACGTTCATCTCTGACCGGCGGGCGCGGACGGCCCGGATGGCGTCCATCACCAGCTCCATGGCGTTCTCCTCCTCCGGGAAGGCCAGGGACTCGTCGTACACCGGCCAGGCGCTGGTCATGATAAACGCGCTGTCCTCCCCCGCCAGATGGGGCAGGGCCTGGTAGATCTCCTCGGTGATGAAGGGCATATAGGGATGCAGCAGCTTCAGCACCTGGATGAGCGCATAGCACAGCACGCTCTGGGCGTTTTCGGCGGTCTCCGTACACTGGAGGCGGCCCTTGGTCAGCTCGATATACCAGTCGCAGTAGGTGTCCCAGATGAAGTCGTAGATCTTGGCGGAGGCCACGCCCAGCTCGTAGGCGTCCATGTTCTCCGTAACTTCCCGGATCAGGGTGTTCAGCTTGGAGAGGACCCACTTGTCCTCCAGCTCCAGCTTTTCGGGGAGTCTCACCTCGTCGATGGTCAGGTTCATCATGACGAAGCGGCTGGCGTTCCAGATCTTGTTGGCGAAGTTGCGCATGGCCTCGCACTTCTCCTCGTAGAAGCGCATATCGTTGCCGGGGCTGTTGCCGGTGATGAGGTTGAAGCGCAGGGCGTCCGCGCCGTACCGGTCCGCCATCTCCAGGGGATCGATGCCGTTGCCCAGGGACTTGGACATTTTGCGGCCCTGGCTGTCCCGGACCAGGCCGTGGATCAGCACCTTCTCAAAGGGATACTTCTTCATCTGCTCGCAGCCGGAGAAGATCATCCGGGCTACCCAGAAGAAAATGATGTCGTAGCCCGTCACCAGCACGCTGGTGGGATAGAAGTAGTCCAGCTCCGGGGTCTTGTCCGGCCAGCCCAGGGTGGAGAAGGGCCACAGGGCGGAAGAGAACCAGGTGTCCAGTACGTCCTCCTCCCGGACGATGTTTTTGCTGCCGCACTTGGCGCAGCAGGCGGGGTCCTCCCGGTCCACGGTGATGTGTCCGCAGTCGGAGCAGGTCCAGGCGGGGATCTGGTGGCCCCACCAGAGCTGGCGGGAGATGCACCAGTCATGGACGTTCTCCATCCAGTTGGTGTAGGTCTTGCTGAACCGCTCGGGGATGAACTGGACCTCGCCGTCCCGGACCACCCGCAGGGCCTCCTTGGCCAGCGGCTCCATCTTCACGAACCACTGGGCGGAGATGAGAGGCTCCACGTCGCTGCCGCAGCGGTAGCAGGTGCCCACGTTGTGGCTGTAGTCCTCGGTCTTTTCCATGAGGCCCAGGGCCTCCATGTCCGCCACCACGGCCTTCCGGGCCTCATAGCGGTCCATGCCGCAGTATTTTCCGCCGTTTTCGTTGATTTTGCCGTTGTCATCGATGACCCGGATGGTGTCCAGATTGTGCCGCAGGCCCACCTCGAAGTCGTTGGGGTCGTGGGCGGGGGTCATCTTCACGCAGCCGGTGCCGAAGTCCATCTCCACGTAGTCGTCGGCCACAATGGGGATCTCCCGGTCCATGAGGGGCAGGATGCAGGTCTTGCCCACCAGATGGGCGTAGCGCTCATCGTGGGGGTTCACCGCCACGCCGGTATCGCCCATCATGGTCTCCGGCCGGGTGGTGGCCACCACCAGATACCCGCTGCCGTCGGCCAGGGGATAGCGCATATGCCAGAGATGGCCGGGCTTGTCCTGGTACTCCACCTCCGCGTCGCTCAGGGCGGTGACACAGTGGGGGCACCAGTTGATGATGCGGCTGCCCTTGTAAATGAGGCCCTTGTCGTACAGCGCGCAGAAGGCCTCCCGCACCGCCTTGGAAAGGCCCTCGTCCATGGTGAACCGGGCCCGGTCCCAGTCGGCGGAGATCCCCAGCTTCCGCTGCTGCTCCACGATGCGGGAGCCGTACTGATTCTTCCACTCCCAGACCCGCTCCAGAAACTTCTCCCGGCCCAGGTCGTATCGGGTAAGGCCCTCCTTCTTCCGCAGCTCCTCCTCCACCTTGATCTGGGTGGCGATGCCGGCGTGGTCCGTGCCGGGGAGGTACAGGGCCTCGTAGCCCTGCATCCGCTTATAGCGGATCAGCATATCCTGGAGGGAATCGTCCATGGCGTGGCCCATGTGGAGCTGGCCGGTGACGTTGGGGGGCGGCATGACGATGGTAAAGGGCTTTTTGTCCGGGTCAGGCTCCGCGTGGAAGCACCCCGCGTCCAGCCAGGCCTGGTAGATCTTCCCCTCCACCTCCTGGGGCTCATAGGTCTTTGGCAGTTCTTTTCTCATGTTGACACTCCTTTTCCGGGGCAAAAAAATCGCCCCGAGCTGATTTGCTCAGGGCGAATCATCATCGATCCGCGGTACCACCTGAATTCCCCCGGAAAAGCTCCGGGGACGCTCTTGCCTCTGTAACGGGAGGACCCGCCGGCGTCTACTGGGAGCGGCTGCGCTCCGTTGGGGCCGAGGCTCCGGGACGACCTTCCGCGCCGGTGGGGACCGCCTTGCACCGAACCGGCGGCTCTCTGTACCCTGGGAGGACGCGTACTCCTTCCCTTCCATGCCTTTTACCCTATCAGTATACGCAAAACCCCCGGCTTTGTCAAGGCCGCCTCAGCTCATTTTCAGGATCTCCCGCTTCAGCCGGCCGATGATCCGCTTCTCCAGCCGGGAGATGTAGCTCTGAGAGATGCCCAGCAGGTCCGCCACCTCCTTCTGGGTCCGTTCCCGCCGCCCCTCCAGACCGAAGCGCAGGGTGATGATCTCCCGCTCCCGGCTGCTGAGCTTGGCGATGGCGGCGTCCAGAAGCTGCCGGTCCACGTCCGCCTCGATGGGCCGCATGACGGTGTCCGCCTCGGTGCCCAGCACGTCGCTGAGCAGCAGCTCGTTGCCGTCCCAGTCCGTGTTCAGCGGTTCGTCCAGGCTCACCTCGTTGCGCTGGGAGGCGTTTTTCCGGAGATACATGAGGATCTCGTTTTCAATGCACCGGCTGGCGTAGGTGGCCAGCTTGATGTTCCGGTCGCAGCGGTAGGTGCCCACCGCCTTGATGAGGCCGATGGTGCCGATGGAGATCAGGTCCTCGATGTTGATTCCCGTGTTCTCGAACCGCCGGGCGATGTACACCACCAGCCGGAGGTTCCGCTCGATGAGGGTCTGGCGCACCGCCTCCTCCCCGGACTCCAGCCGGCCCAGCAGCTCTGCCTCCTCCTCCCGGGTGAGAGGCGGCGGCAGAGTGTCGCTGCCGCCGATATAGTGGACGCTCTCCCGGGGCAAAAGCCGCAGCAGCAGCTTTCGGATGATCGCCAGCAGCTTACGCGGCATAACGCGCCTCCTTTCCCCCCTGACCGCCCCAGAGAGCGGCGTACCCTCCGGTCTCCGTCAGGGCTGCGGGGGCCAGCGCCACCGTCAGGCGGCCCGGGTCCTCCCCTCCCAGAAGGGCGGCGTCCGCCGTGAAGCACAGCAGCAGCCCCTGCTCCACGCCTACCGCCCGGTAGGGCATCAGCCGGAACCGGCCCTGGGGCAGCCTGGCCAGCACCGCCGCCGCCCCCTCCGCCTCCAGCCGGGCCAGAGCCTGCCGCTCCTCCCGGCTCCACAGGGGAGCCAGGGCCTCCCACCAGACGGTAAGGACCGGGTCCCCTGTCACCGGATCGGAGAGGGTGTGGCCGGTATCCAGCAGGGCGGCCAGCCGGGCGGTCCTGCCTCCCCGGGAGATCTTCACCGGCAGCAGCCTGCCCTCCGCCGCCTGCCGGGCGCCGCCCTGGAGGAAGAGGGAGAGAAGCAGATAGGTCCCTCCGCCCACCAGGAGAAAGACGCGCCAGTTCAGCGCCCCCAAAAGCTCCAGGCCGCCGCTGTCCTCCAGCAGCCGAAGGACCGCCATCAGCGCGCCTCCCATGGCGCAGGAGACGGCGTAAAAGAGCAGCGCCAGCCTGGGGCAGCCCCGCCGCAGGCCGAAGGCCGCCGCCGTTACCGCCAGCGCCGCCATAAGCTGACCGAAAAAGCCCCCCAGCGCGGCCAGGGGCGGCAGGGCGCAGAGCACGCCGTAAACGCCTCCCAGCCCCGCCGCCGGCAGCAGCCGCCGGGGCCGGGGAACCTGCCCCGCCAGACGGCCGGCGGTCCACAGGGCCGCCCAGTCCGCCAGGGCGTTCAGCAGAAAGATCAGATCGATGTACATGCCGCCACCTCCATGTGTTTCACAGAGAGCAGTATAGTCTGTCCCCGGGGAAAAAGCAGTCGGAACCAGGGACGGGACAAAAAAGAGGCGGGGGCGGAAAAAGCAGGAGGGCCGGAGCGCGCGCTCCGGCCCTCCTGCGGCCTGCGTCAGTTCAGGGTGAGATCCAGATATACCGGGTTGTGGTCGCTCCAGCGGAAGCCGGTGTCCTGGACCCGGGCCGCCTCCACGGCCACGTTGGCGGAGACGATGAAGCCGTCCACCGTCACCTGGTAGTTGTCCGGTCCGTAGGGCCGGTCGGCGTTGCGGCAGGAGGCCACAGGGGCCTCGCCGTCAAAGGGGGCCACGATAGCCAGCCCCTCCGGGATGAGTTCCGGCGGGATGGCCTGGGCCCAGGTGTAATCCGGGCCGGAGACGCCGAAGATCTCGTCGGAATTACCCAGCAGGTCCTTGTTGAAGTCCCCGCCGGCCACGGCCCAGTTCCCAGCCTCGTACTCCGCCAGCATATCGGCAAAGAGCATCTTCAGCTGCTCCTCAGCGATCTTGCCGTCGGAGGTGTAAGCGGAGAGATGAAGGTTGTAGAGGACCAGCTCCCCGCCGCCGTCCACCGGGATCCGGCTGACGGAGTAGCACCGGTCCAGATCCACCAGCTTCATGACCCCCTCCTCGATGGGGAGGCTCCGCCGCAGGGCGGAGGCGATGGGATACCGGGACATGGTGAGCTGGCCCGCCCGGTTGGCCCCGTGGGGCTCCAGCAGGGGCCAGAAGAGATAGGGACTGTCGTAGTTCTGGGCAAAGACCGCCGGCCCGAAGCCCGGCAGCAGGGACTGTATGTACGCCTTCTCGTCCACATGATGGCTGCGGGTGCCGTCCACGTCCACCTCCTGGAGCAGCAGAAAATCCGGCTCCAGGGCCCTGGCCGCCTCAATGGCGCCCCCCACGTTCTCATGGACGGCGCTCACCGACCGGGCGCGGCTCTCCGTGCCCCCGTCCATGAAGAAGCTGTAGTCGTCGCTGTAGGCGCCGAAGCCGATGTTATAGCTCACCACCCGGTAGGTCTCCCCTGCCGCCGGCATGGCTTCGGCAAGGGCGCCGCCCTCCACCTCCAGGGGCAGGTTGTCCCCCAGCCGGTCATAGTCGATGAACACATAGGCCACATAGCCTCCCACCGCCAGCACCAGGACCAGCAGAGCGCACAGCAGGATCTTCACTCCTCGTTTAACTGCCTTTTTCATCCGGGTATCCGCTCCTTTCCCGTGATCTCCCGTACATCCAGACGGTACACCGCCGTTTTGTCCAGAGACGACGCCGCGTAGGCGTCAAAATCCGGCAGATCCGCCGGACAGTACCGGGCGGTAATGGCCTTCAGGGCCTGGCGCTTCTCCAAAACGTCCTCCACCGGGGAGACGATCCCCCGCAGAACGGCGCTGGCGTAGGCCACGGAAAACCGGGCCGGACCGCTCCTGGCCACCGCCGTCAGGGCCGCCTCCGGCCACCTGGCGATACAGTCCAGCTTCTTTCCCTCCGGGGCGCAGTGGAAGTAGACCGTTTCCCCTACCCGGGCCGGACTGACAGGCACGCCGTAGCCTCCCTCTCCGTCCCGCAGGGACAGGACCGCGTAGGGCGCTCCATCAAAGGCCGCCCAGGCGAAATCCGCGTCCCGCTCTCTGTCTTTTCTGCGCATGATCCTCCCTCCCCTCGCCTTCCGGGTCAGCTTTTGGCCGACAGGTCCCGGTAGATCCGCAGAATGCTCCCCGCCGGGACCGGACGGGGCAGGCGCATATGAAAGACCATCTGGGGGGTCCTCGGCTCCAAAAGCGGCAGCCCGTCCCCGTCGGTCATGGCTCCGGCGGCGAAGGTCTGGGCGGGCACGTCCGGCCCCACCAGCTCCAGCTCGTCCCCCTCCCGGAACTTGTTCCGGAGGGACAGCTCCGCCAGTCCTCCGCTGTCACATCTGGTGACAAGGGCAACCACCTGCCACTCCCTGATATACCGGGCGTCCTCGTAGTACTGCCCCGGCTGGCCGTAGTAGAAGCCGGTGGAGTAGTGGCGGTGGCTCACCCGCTCCACCTCCCGCCGCCAGACCGGGTCCGCCGGCCGGCCGGCGAAGCCGTCGTCGATGGCGTGGCGGTAGGCGGCGGTGACGCAGGCGGCGTAGTAGGCGCTCTTGGCCCGGCCCTCGATCTTCAGGCTGTCCAGACCCGCGGCCATCAGGTCCGGGATGTGGTCGATCATGCACATATCCCGGGAGTTCATGATATAGGCGCCTTTTTCGTCCTCGAATACCGGGAAATATTCCCCGGGCCGCTTTTCCTCCATGAGGTAGTACTGGTAGCGGCAGGGCTGGGCGCAGGCCCCCCGGCCCGCGTCCCGGCCGGTCATATAGTTGCTCAGCAGGCACCGGCCAGAGTAGCTGACGCACATGGCCCCGTGGACAAAAGCCTCGATCTCCAGATCCCGGGGCGTTTTCTCCCGTAGGACCCGGATCTCCTCCAGGCTCAGCTCCCGGGCCAGGATCACCCGCTTGGCCCCCAGGTCGTACCAGGCCCGGGCGGAGGCGTAGTTGGACACTCCCGCCTGGGTGCTCACATGGCGCTCACACCGGGGAGCGTACTTTTCCGCCAGGGCAAAGGCCCCCAGATCCGCCAGGATCAACGCGTCCGCCCCGGCGTCCTGGAGCCGCTCCAGGTACGCCGGCAGCCGGTCCGCCTCGTCATTGCGGGGCATGGTGTTCACCGTCACATGGACCCGGACCCCGTGGTCGTGGGCGAAGGCCACCGCCCGGGGCAGCTCCTCCGGGGAGAAGTTCCCGGCAAAGGAGCGCATACCGAACTGCTCCCCCGCCAGGTACACGGCGTCCGCCCCGTAGAGCACCGCCATGCGCAGCTTCTCCATGTCCCCCGCCGGAGCCAGCAGCTCCGGCTTTTTCTTGATAAGGTCCTCCCCCATGGTCAGTTCCCGCCGGAGGCGGCGGCCACGGCCTTCTGGTGCTGGGCCAGGGTCTCGCTGAACACATGGGTCTTGCCGTCCAGAACATAGAAGTAGTAGTTGGTGCTGGCCGGCTGCAGGGCGGCCAGGATGGACTGGCGGCCCGGGTTGGCGATGGGCGTGGGGGGCAGGCCCGTGTGCTGGTACAGGTTGTAGGGGCTGTCCAGATCGGTGTAGTCCGCCTGGGTGATGGGCCGCCCAGCGGCATAGACCAGGGCCGCGTCGATCTGCAGCAGGTAGTTGGTCTCTCCGGCGTTCTTCAGGCGGTTATAGATGACGGAGGCGATCTTGTCCCGGTCCGTGCCGTCGGTCTCCTTCTCGATGAGGGAGGCGATGGTGATGATATCGCTGAAGCTGTAGCCGGATTCCTCCCAGTCGCTCAGCAGGCCGGAGATCTCGCTGTCCGTATAGATCTGCTTTTTGAAGTTGTTCAGCATGGCGTTGAAGGCGAGGGCGGGGTCCCGGCCCACATAGAAGTTGTAGGTGTCGGGATACAGATATCCCTCCAGCCGGGTGACGCTGCCCAGATTCTCGTTGTCCACGAAGCCGTAGCCTTCAAAAACGTGGTTAGCGGCGGCGTCGGTGAGCTTCTCCTCGGTGCTGATCCCCTTCTCCGCCAGCAGGGCGATGATCTGGGAGACGTTGTAGCCCTCGGGGATGGTCACGTCCACGGTCTCCGCCACCTCGGTATCGCCGCCGGGCATCATGCCGTAGATGAGAGCCCGGTAGTCCATGTCGGTGTTCAGCTTATAGCTGCCGGCGCCCACCTTCCGCTCGCCGTGCATCACCCAGGAAAACAGGCGGAAGAACCACTCGTACTCGATGAGGCCCTCCTCCTTCAGCATGGAGGCCACCTGCTTCATATCGTAAGTCTCGGCGGTGTACTCCTTCTCCTCGTTGTTCTTGTCCTTCTTGGTGAAGGTCTCGGTGCCGGTGTGCCACGCCTCCTCCACCTTTACGGTGATCTCCTTGGGCTCCTCGTTGGCGGGCGTCTTGTTCAGGGCGCACAGATCGTTGGCCAGCATCCAGCCCACCCCCGCCAGAATGGCGGAGGAGACGGCCACGATCACCAGCCACAGCAGAATATTCAGCAGGGGGTTCCCCCTCTTTTTTTTCTTTTTTTTGCCGCCGGTCCCGCCGGAGCCGGCCTGCCGGCTCTTCTGGGTGGAGGGATGGGGGGCAGGCTCCTCCCGGCGGACCTGGCCGCCGTCCCAGCTTGTAGTATGGTAGCGATCCTCATTGTTCATGGGTGATCCTCCTTCTTTTACGAAGCGCCCGCGGCCGGCCCTCCGGCCGTCCCGCGGATCAATGGTATCTCAGGCGGCTCCCCGCCGTCTTACCGGGCCAGCAGCGCCCAGACCCGCCGCCACAGCTCCTCGTGGATCTCCTCCACCGGGCGCACCGCCCCCTCCCGGGAGCAGTCGATCCTGGTCCAGCCCAGGGCGGAGACGATCCGCCCCGCGTTCTCCCGGCAGGCCCGGAGGTAGGCGTCGTCCCGCTCGTGGATGTCCGCCTGGGTCCCGGTCTCCCGCTCCCGGCGGCGCATCATGGCCTCGCTGAGGTCCGTGGGCAGATCCAGATAGAGCACCAGATCCGGCTCCGGCAGCCCCAGACGGCGGTACTCCAGGTCAAAAAGCCAGGTAAGAAACGCCTCCCGCTCCCCGTCGGGCAGCTTGGACGCCTGATGGACGGCGTTGGAGGTGGTGTAGCGGTTGGCCACGATCACCGCCCCGGCCTCATAGTCCGCCCCCCAGTCCTCCTTATAGGAGGCGTAGCGGTCCACGGCGAAGAGCACCGAGGCGCCGTAGGCGTTTACATCCCCGGGGGCGCTCCCCAGCCGGCCCTCCAGATACAGCTTCGCCGGTTCGGCAAAGGGATTGCCGTACCGGGGAAAATCGATCTCCCGGCAGGGAATCCCCGTCTCCTGAAGGCGGCGGATCATCCGCCGGGTCTGAGTGGCCTTGCCGGAGCCGTCAGTCCCCTCCAGCACGATCAGCTTTCCTCTCATGTCCGCTTCCTCTTCTCCTCCAGCACATGGACCAGGAACAGGGGCAGCTTCAGCATCCGCCCCGCCCGGCCGGGATGTTTGATGAGCCGGTGGAACCACTCCAGACCCAGCTTCCGATAGATCTCCGGCGCCCGCTGCACCTGGCCGGAAAATACGTCCAGGCAGCCCCCAAGGCCGATCAGCAGGTGGGCGCCGGTGGCTGCGCCGTTTTTGGCCATCCATTTTTCCTGTTTGGGCGCGCCCAGGCAGACGAACACCACCTCCGCCCCGCTGGCGCGGATGGCCTCCGTCACCGGACCGTCCTCCTGGAAGTAGCCGTCGTGGGTCCCCGCGATCCGCAGCCCCGGATACTGCTCCGCCAGACGGCGGGCCGCCTCCTCCGCCACGCCGGGCTTGGCCCCCAGCAGATACAGCCGCCTGCCGCTGTCCGCCATGCGCTCCATGAGCCGCTGGGCGAACTCGATGCCCGGCAGCCGCTCCTTCAGGGGCGTGCCCAGTATCCGCGCGCCGTAGATGACGCCCACGCCGTCGGCGATCACCAGATCCGCCCCATTCACCGCGGCCATGGCCTCCGGGTCCTTCCGGCACATCTCCACGATCTCCGGGTTGGGCGTCGCCGCGTAATGGGTTCCCTCCGTATGCATCAGACGCACGCCTTCGGCCACCGCCTGATCCATGGTGATATTATCAAACCCCACGCCTAAAATGTCAACGCGCATGGGCGGTCCTCCTCTCCGGCGCGCCCGTCAGGGGCGCTTCCGCTATAGTATACCACCTTTTCCCAGCTTTGTCCACGAAAATGACAGGGGAGCCACCGCCTGCTCCTATTCCCTGAAGGCCGTCCGCTCCCGCATCCGCTGGCGGAGGCTGGAGCGCAGCGCCCGGGCCCTCTCAATGCCCAGGCACAGTTCCCCCATGACGCTGTAGAAATCGTCGGACCACTCCACGCTCCGGTCGGTGATGCCCCGGCGGTAGTTCTCCAGCACCGTACCGTAGCGCCGGCAGGCTCTGCGGACGCTGTCGTCCCAGGAGAGGTACAGCTCCTCCATGGCCCGGTCCCCGATCTGCCGCAGGAGCGCCCGGTCCCGGCCGGGGCCGGAGAGCAGCGCGGAGAGGGACTGGGCGTCCTCCTGGATGAGCAGGGCGTTCTGCCCGTGGACCACGCCCTCCGCAGCGCAGGAGCCGTCGATCAGGACGCTGGCCAGGCCGCAGGCCGCCGCCTCCCGCACCACGATCCCGTTGGTGTCGAAGGTGGAGGGAAAGAGAAAGAGATCCGCCATGGAGAAGAAGGTCCGCAGCTTTTCCCGGTCCCGGATGGCCCCGGTGAACCGGCAAAGGTCCCCAAGTCCCAATTCGGCGGCGTAGGCCTCGATCTCCTCCCGCTCCATGCCGTCGCCTACGATGACCATGCGGAAATCGTTCCCCGCCGCCTGCTGGCGCTTCAGGGCGTCCAGAATGATGCGGATGCCCTTGTACCACATGAGCCGGCCCACGAAGAGATATACCGGCGTCTCCCGGGGGATGCCCAGCTCCCTCCGCAGGGCCTCCGTCTCCTCCTGGGGGACTCTGCCCCGGGGAAAGTCCACGCCGTTTTCCATCACGATGTACTCCCCCTGGTAGCCAAGGCTCCTGAGGTTCTCCCCCGCGCCCCGGCTCACCACCCACACCTCGTCGCAGGCGGTGATGTTGTTTACCAGCAGCCTGATGGCGGTCTGCTGGAGCAGATGGCCGCTGATGGCCCGGCGGATGTCGATGTCGAACTTGGTGTGATAGGTGAACACCACCGGCGCGCCGGTCTGCTCCCGCAGGGTCCGGGCCAGGGCCGTGGACATGGCGGGACAGTGGGAGTGGATGACGTCTGGCTTCTCATCCGCCAGCGCGGCCAGATTCCTGACGCTGAAGGGGTAGCCGGCCCGGTAGCCCACGATCCTGGTGGTATCCACGCTGGGGTAGCGGATCACCGGAAAGGGGTAGTCGTCCGTCACGCCGGGATAGTCCGGCACCCCCACCACCGCCCGGCCCAGGCCGCCCTGGATCACCCGGGCATAGTTCATCACAGCGTTGGCCACCCCGTCGATGGCGGGGGGAAAGGAATCGTTGAGCAGACATACGGACAGTTGATCTTTCATATCGCAGCCTCCGGACCGGCATAGTTGTGTTCAGTATAACCGGAAACGCCCGGCATTGGATGAAGATTTTGTAAAACTTACCGCTTCCCTGCCCGCCGGCGGCGGAGGAAGCTGAGTTTTGTCTCGCTGCACAGCACCGCCGCGAAGATCAGGGCGAAGCCCAGCCCCATGCGGACGGTGACCTGGTCGTGTATGAACAGCACGGAGCACAGCACCCCGAACACCGACTCCAGGGACAGGATCACCGAGGCGGAAACCGGGTCGGAGTAGGCCTGCCCCAGGTTCTGGAACAGCAGAGCCACGGTGGTGGGCATCACGGCCAGGTAGAGAAGGGTCAAAGACACCGTCGGGTCCGCCAGCGCGGCGGCGGGGAAGGTCTCCGTCAGCGCGCCTCCCACCCAGGCGCACAGCCCCGACACGGCGAACTGGAACACGGTGAGGAGCATCACGTCCCTGCCCTGGGAGAACCGGGACACCGCGATGATGTGGGCGGCGAAGAAGACGGCGCTGACCAGGGTCAGACCGTCCCCGGCGTTCACCGCCAGATCGCCGCTGAGAGATACCAGCCCCACTCCCGCCACGCACAGCACGGCGGCGGCGATATTGTACCGGTCCGGACGGGATCTGTCCAGCAGCCAGTGGAAAAAGGGCACCATCACGCAGTAGGTGGTGGTCAGAAAGGCGTTTTTGGAGGAGGTGGTCAGGGCCAGGCCATAGGTCTGGATGGCGTAAGCCAAATAGAGGAGCAGGCCCAAGACGGCGCCTCTCCATACGCAGTCCGCGGTAAAATTCCGCCAGCGCTTCCCGCACACCAGGCCCAGTAGTACCGCGCCCGCGGTGAACCGCAGGGCCAGCAGATACTGCACCGGCAGGGCGTCCAGGGTGTTTTTCATGATAAAGAAAGAACTACCCCAGATAAACGCCGCCGCGAACAGCATGGGCTTGGCCAGCTTCCTCATCCACTTTTCCGTCATAAAAGATCACCTCAGAATATTGCCAAAGCATTGGCGCAATGATAGAATAGAGGGCAAACGCCGCCCTGCTCCGCCCCGTCCTCCGGAAAAAAGCGGAAGCGGCCCTAAGATAGTACCAAAGAGGTGAGAAAATGGCAAGACTTCCGGCGGAATTTTTTCTCCGGGACACGGTAGAGGCCGCCCGGGACCTGCTGGGCCGCTACCTGGTGCGGAACGTGGACGGCGAGACGCTGGTCTGCCGGATCACGGAGACGGAGGCCTATGTGGCCGCGGTGGACAAGGCCTGCCACGCCTACGGCGGGCGGCGGACGGCCCGGACGGAGACTCTGTATGCCCCTCCCGGCACCGCCTATGTGTATCTGATCTACGGGATGTACTGCTGCCTCAACTTCGTCACAGGGCCGGAGGGGACGGCCTCGGCCATCCTTCTCCGGGGCGCGCAGCCCGTTCTGGGCGGCGACAGTATGGCCCGGCGGCGCTTCGGGGCAAGCGCGGCGGAGATGACCCCCTACCAGCGAAAGAACTTCCTCAACGGTCCCGGGAAGCTCTGTAAAGCGCTTTCCATTGACAGGTCCCTCAACGGGCTGCCTCTGGGCAGCGACGCCCTCTATCTGGCGGACGGGCTGCCGGAGCTGGGTCTGCCGGAGCGGGAGCGGGATCTGCCTATCCACGCGGGGAAACGCATTGGCATCGACTACGCCCAGGAGGCGGTGGATTTTCCCTGGCGGTTCTGGACCGACTGACAAACGATAGAGAAAGGAGCGGCCTTATGCTGATTTTTGATCTGGACGGTACCCTCATCGACTCCAACGGCGTGTGGGTGGAGGTGGACAAGACCTTTCTGGCCCGGCGGGGCGCGCCCTATACCCGGGAATACTACGAGGGCGTGGCCCACACCATCTTATCCAACTGCGCCGTCTTTACCAAGGAGTACCTCCATCTGGAGGAGTCCTGCGAGGAGATCATCGCCGAGTGGATGGAGCTGGCCAAGGACGCCTACCACACCGTGCCCCTGAAGCCCCATGTCCGGGAGTATCTGGACCGGTGCCGGGCGGCGGGCCGCCGGATGGCCATTTTCACCGCCTGCGTGCCGGAGCACTGCCAGGCGGCTATGGAGCACCTGGGCCTGGGACCCTACTTTGAGCGGGTCATCTACGCCCAGGAGCTGGGGGTGGACAAGCGCTCCCCCGCCATCTTCCGCAGAGCGGCGGAGATTCTGGGCGTCAGCCCCCGGGACTGCGTTCTCTTTGACGACTCCCTCACCGCCTGCAAGGCCGCCAAGGCCGCCGGCATGACGGTGGTGGGCGTGGCGGACAACTACTTTCAGGACAGCCGCCCGGATATGCGGGAGATCTGCGACCAGTTTATTGAGGATTTCGGCGCGCTGCTGTAAGGCGCTGACAGCGCAAAAAGGGAGGAGCTTTCGCTCCTCCCTTTTGCTGTTCTATGGACTTTTTACTTCATCACCACGGTCTGGCAGAAAACAGCCAGCACCTGAGCCACCTGGCAGCGGGCGGCGGGAGCCTTCAGGGCGGCTCCGTCGGCAGCGCTCACCATGCCGTGAGCCATGGCCCAGCTCACCGCCTCGGCGGCGTAGTCGGAGCACTCGAAGCCGCTCACATCCGCCCGGGCGGCGGTGTCGTAACCCTTCAGCGCCGCGTAGCGGTACAGAATGGTCAGCATCTGCTCGAAGGTCACACCGTCGTCGGGACCGAACTTCCCGGTGTCGTGGCCCAGCAGAATGCCCTTGCTGTTGCCCCACAGGACCGCGCTGGCGAACCACTGATTCTCCTGCACGTCGGGGAAGGTGGCCGCGAACTCCACGGCAGGCTCCTTCTCCAGCCGGTACAGAATGGTGGCCACCTGGGCGCGGGTGAACTCGTTATACGGCGCGAACGCGGTGGTGTCAACACCGGTCATGAGACCGTTCTCGGAGACGTACTTCACCGCCTCGTAGAACTCGTCCTCCACAGCCACGTCGGTGAAGGGCAGCTCGCTCACCACCGGCTCCTCCGGCTCGTCGGGGGTGTCCGGCTCGTCCGGCTCCGCGGGCCTGGTGGGACGAGTGGGCTGGGTGGGAGGAATGGGGATGTAGCTGTTGTCCTTCCAGTTGGCCACGAAGGTGACGTCCTCGGTGATCTCCACCGTCTCGCCGCCGTAATACCGGGTGCCGACGGGGTCCCCCGCCACGGTCCAGTAGCGGAAGATCTCATCACGGGTGTCGTCGGGGGTGGGCAGCTCGATCTCCGTACCGGGCAGCACCGTGATGGGATCGACGTCCGCGCCCTCGAATGTAACGGTAACGGCCTTGGCGGTTACGGTGACGGCGCAGTTGTCGGAGAACCCGCCATCGGCGGTGGTCACGGTGATGGTAGCCGTACCCTCGGACACGGCGGTGACCACGCCGTTGTCCACCGTGGCGACGGCGGGATTGCTGGAGGACCAAGTCACGGTCGTGTCGGTAGCATCATCTGGCGTGACCGTGGCCGTCAGCGTCTCGGTATCGCCGATGTCCATGGTCAGGGCGGTCTCGTCCAACTCAATGCCGGTGGCGGGGACAAGGTCCTTTTCCCACTGGGCGGTGAAAACGGTATCTGCCGTGATCTGATACGCCGTTTCGTTCACAAGGGTATCGCCAACCTGCCAGCCCTTGAAGGTATAGCCGGACTTGGTAGGAGCCGACAGCAAAATGGTCTCATTTTCGGCGGCGGTAAATGTCGTCTCTGCGCCGTCGTTGTTGAAGGTCACAGAATAGGTCGGTTCATCCGCGCCAGCGGTTGCGGCGGCGATTGTCGCCACTGTGTCTCCAACCTCTAACGCCTCCTTCAGCGTGGGATAGTAGGTATAGGTGCCATCATTGCTCGATTCATATTTCAAATCATCGGTGACATATTGGGCTACCGACTCGCTGAAGGAACCGGCAGAAATAACTTTTTTGTCATTCGCTGTAGTAATACTT
Source organism: uncultured Oscillospiraceae bacterium (assembly GCA_958423465.1). Lineage (GTDB taxonomy): Bacteria > Bacillota > Clostridia > Oscillospirales > Oscillospiraceae > Pelethomonas. The sequence continues at coordinate 120,919 of CATZRD010000001.1, forward strand.
ACTGCGCCCTTGTCTGCGCCACCGGTGAAAGCGCCGTCAGAAATGCTCAGTGTCGCATAGCTGGCCTCAGCGGCAGGGGTGCCGTCTTGCTGCGCAATACCCTCGTACACCGCATAGCCATTTTCGCTGATGAAGGTACCGCCGGTCACATTAACCTCGGTCTTCGGTGCATAGCCCTTATTGCTGGTGATGCTCAGGGCCGCGCCGGTAACTTCGGAGCCGTTTGAGTTGGCTTCCGCAGGGTCGGCAAACGCGCCTTTGGCGGTATAGGTACCGCCAGTAATATTGAACGTACCGCTCTTAATGGACAGCGCCTCTCCCGCATTGCCAGTTATATCGCCCGCCAGATTCCATATAGCATAGCCGGCCGCATAAATGCCGCTACCAGCGCCGAAAACATGAGCGGTTGCGCTTATAGTAATCTGAGGTGCAGTTGCTTCTTTCATATTCTTAAAATTGCCGTGAATATAAAAGCCTGCGCCATTTTGCCCGTTAGCATCCGCGGTGCCAATCAGCGTACCCTCAACTTTTACAATGATATTCTGGTTTTTACCGCTTGATTGATCAATATACCCGCCGTAGAATCCTTCCAAAATAACATCTTTTCCCACATTAAGGGTTGTTTTGCCCGTTGTTGATCCGTTGATTACGATGGGGCTATACTTGGGCACTTCCTCATACAGTTTGCCCGTACCTATTAGGTTTAACGTAATGCCACTGTTAATTCTGTAAAAGCAACCTTCAGCAAATCCAATATCATGGTTATTTAAATCAATTGTGTAAGTACTCCGCGCGAGTGTCATACTTTTAGTAACTTTCACATTTTGCAACAACTTTACAACTTTGCCTTTTCCGGCATTCAACGCTGCGGCCAATGTGTCGTAATGCACATCACCGATTGCTGCCTCATGGGTACAATCCGCATCGGTACACTCTACTCCTGCCGCGAACGCCACCGGCACGGCCGACAGCGTCAGGCACAGGGCCATGCATATCGCTAATATCCGTTTCTTCATCATTCTTCCTCCTTCGTACTGAGAGCCCATTCTGTTATGCTCCGCATAACAGAGCAAAAGGGACCCCTTTTGCGGCCGGTCAGGCCAGTCTATACGGTCAGTTTAACACAGCCCCGCCGGTTTGTACAGCCCTATTTTCGCCTCTTTTCAAATCCGGCGCCGGCTGGCATAAAGAATTTGCCTTTCCCCGCCGGATATGCTACAATCGGACCGGGAAGCGGCGGCCGCTCCCGGGGCTTTTTTCAAATTCTTCGTGCAATTTCCGCCGCCCTGTTGTATGATAGGGAGCGTAACCTTGAAATGGAGGCGTCACTATGAGCAACTGCTACATTCCGGAGGGCTACCGTCCTCCCCTCACCGGCTATGACATGCAGCGGGCCATCGAGTTCGTCAAGAGCAGCTTCCAGGAGAATCTGAAGCTGGCCCTGAATCTGCGCCGGGTGTCCGCGCCCCTGTTCGTGGACCGGGACTCCGGCCTCAACGACAACCTCAACGGCGTGGAGCGGCCCGTCAGCTTCGACATCCCCGCCGTGGACGGGGCCACCGGCGAGGTGGTCCACTCCCTGGCCAAGTGGAAGCGTCTGGCCCTGAAGCGCTACGGCTTCTACCCCGGCGGCGGCCTCTACACCGACATGAACGCCATCCGCCGGGACGAGGCCCTGGACAACATCCACTCCGTCTACGTGGACCAGTGGGACTGGGAGAAGGTCATTACCCGCTCGGACCGGAACGCCGACTTCCTCAAGTACACCGTCCGGTCCATCGTGGGGGCGGTGTGCGACACCTGCGACGCCCTGCGCCGGGCCTTTCCCCAGCTGGGGGTGAAGCTGGAGCGGGAGGTGACGTTCATCACCACCCAGGAGCTGGAGGACCTGTACCCGGACCTGACCCCCTCCCAGCGGGAGACCGCCTTTCTCCGGGAGCACCGGACCGTGTTTCTCATGCAGATCGGCAAGAAGCTGAACAGCGGCAGGCCCCACGACGGCCGGGCCCCGGACTACGACGACTGGGAGCTGAACGGCGACATCCTCATGTGGAACGACGTGCTGGGCCGGGCCTTTGAGATCTCCTCCATGGGCATCCGGGTGGATGAGGCCAGTCTGGACCGGCAGCTGACGCTGGCGGGCTGCGACGACCGGCGGGCCCTGCCCTTCCACCGGATGCTGCTGAACGGGGAGCTGCCCCTGACCATGGGCGGCGGCATCGGCCAGAGCCGCCTGTGTATGCTGATGATCGGCTGCTGCCACATCGGCGAGGTCCAGGTGAGCCTGTGGGACCGGGAGACCCTGGAGACCTGCCAGGCCGCGGGGGTAAGACTTCTGTAAATTCCGCAAATCATATTAAAATCACGCTTGACTGAAGGAGGCTATTCGCAGCATGGAACAGCGCGTACTCTCCGGTCTGGAGCCGGAGCGGGTATTCCATTTCTTTGAGGCGCTCAGCGCCATCCCCCGGGGGTCCGGGAACACGGAGGCCGCCGCCCGGTGGTGTCTGGAGTTTGCCCGGCAGCGGGACCTTGCCGGCCGTCTGGACGGCGCGGGCAACGTGGTGATCTGGAAGGACGCCACCCCCGGCTATGAGGACCATCCGCCGGTGATCCTCCAGGGCCACCTGGACATGGTGTGCGTCAAGGACGCCGGGGTGGACCACGACTTCACCAAAGACGGCCTGGACCTCTATGTGGACGGCGACTGGGTCAGGGCCCGGGGCACCACTCTGGGAGGCGACAACGGCGTCGCCGTGGCCATGATCCTGGCGGTGCTGGATGACGGGACCATCCCCCATCCCCCCATCGAGGCGGTATTCACCGCCGACGAGGAGATCGGCCTGCTGGGGGCCGAGGCTCTGGACTGCGGCGATCTGAAGGGCCGCAGGCTCATCAATCTGGACAGCGAGGACGAGGGCGTCCTCACCGTCAGCTGCGCCGGCGGCGCCCGGTGCGACATCTTCGGCTCCCTGCCCATGGAGGAGAGCGCCGGGACCAGATGCGTCCTGACCGTCTCCGGCCTCCAGGGGGGCCACTCCGGCATCGAGATCGGCGCGGGCCGGGCCAACGCCAGCAAGCTGCTGGCCCGCTGTCTGGCGTCTCTGGCGGACGCCGCGCCGGTGCGGCTCATGTCCGTCCACGGCGGGCTGCAGGACAACGCCATTCCCAAGGAGGCCAGGGCTGTCTTTCTGGCCGGGCCCGGCAGCGAGGCGGCCCTGCAAACCGCCGCCGACAGCGTCCTCCGGGCCGCCGCGGGGGAGTACGCCGATACGGATCCGGGTCTCTCCCTTCGGCTGGAGACCGGCGATACTGTAAGGGCAAAGGCCATTACAGCAGATGATACCCGGCGGTTCATCGGCTTGATTCAGGACTATCCCAACGGGGTGCTGGCCATGAGCCGGGACATCCCCGGTCTGGTGCAGACCTCTCTGAATCTGGGCATTCTCCGTCTGGAGGAATCCGGGGACTATATGCTCTCCAGCTCCATCCGCTCCAGCGTGGCTGCGGAGAAAGAGGCCATGAGCCGGGACCTTCAGGCCCTGGCCGCCCGCTTCGGCGCGTCCTTTGGCCAGCGAGGGGACTACCCCGCCTGGGAGTACCGCCAGGACTCCCCCCTGCGGGACGCCATGGTCCGGATCTTTACCCGGCAGTACGGCCGCGCGCCGGTGGTGGAGGCCATCCACGCCGGTCTGGAGTGCGGCATTTTTGCCGGGAAGCTGCCGGGACTGGACGCGGTAAGCCTTGGCCCCGACATGCCGGAGGTCCACTCCACCCGGGAGCGGCTCTCCATCTCCTCCACCCGCCGGACCTGGGAGTACCTGCTGGCAGTGCTGAAGGAGCTGTAAGAACCAGCGATTTTGACGAGTGAATGGTCGGGCTGCCGCCCGAAACGCGCCCAGGGGCGCCGCCCCTGGACCCCGCCCGCTTTTGAAAAGGCGGGACCAAAACTTTTGATTGGGAGGATCAAACTGTGAAGTTTACGGAAATGCCCTATACCCGCCCGGATCTGGGCGCCCTGAGGACCGAGTACCAGGCGGTGGTCCGCCGCATCCGGGAGGCCGCCTCCGCCCAGGAGGCCGCCGACGCCTACCGGGAGCTGGACGATGTGACCAAGACGGTCAACACCAGCATCTCCCTGGCCTACGTCCGCCACACCATCGACACCACCGACGAATTCTACGACAGAGAAAACGATTTCGCCAATGAGGCCATGCCCCAGATTCAGGAGATGCAGCAGGACGTGATCCAGGCCCTCCTCGGTTCCCCCTTCCGGGCCGAACTGGAGGAGAAGCTGGGCAAGCTGCTGTTCACCAATCTGGAGATCGCCCAGCGCAGCTTCGACCCTGTCAACATGGACCTGATGGCCGAGGAAAACAGGCTCCAGAGCCAGTATCAGAAGCTCTACGCCTCCGCCGCCGTGGAGTGGGAGGGCCAGATCATCCCCCTGCCCAAGCTGGGTCCCTACAAGCAGAGCCCCGACCGGGCGGTGCGCCGCCGGGCCTATGAGGCCGAGGGCCGCTGGTTCGACAGCCATCAGGCGGAGCTGGACGAGCTGTACGACAAGCTGGTGAAGAACCGCACCCAGCAGGCCAGGAACCTGGGTTACGACAACTATCTGCCTCTGGGCTATGACCGTCTGGGCCGCAACTGCTACGGACCGAAGCAGGTGGCCTCCTTCCGGGACCAGATCGCGGAGGATATGGTACCCATCGTGGCCAGGGTGAAGAAGGACCAGGAGAAGCGCCTGGGCGTGGACAAGCTGAAGTTCTATGACGATCTGCTCATCTTCCCCGACGGCAACGCCGACCCCTACGGCACGCCGGAGGAGATCCTGGAGGCCGGTCATCAGATGTACCGGGAGCTGAGCCCCGAGACCGCGGAGTTTGCCGATTTCCTTTTCGGCAACGAACTGCTGGATGTGCTCAGCAAGGCCGGCAAGGCCCCCGGCGGCTACTGCACCAGCTTCGACGCCTATCAGGCTCCCTTCATCTTCTCCAATTTCAACGGCACCAGCGGCGACGTGGACGTGCTGACCCACGAGGCGGGCCACGCCTTCGCCTTCTACCGGGCCTCCCGAAAGGGCTATCTGTCCGACCTGGTGAACGCCACCATGGAGACCTGCGAGTGCCACTCCATGTCCATGGAGTTTCTCACCGCCCCCTGGCACGAGCTGTTCTTCAAGGACAGAACCCGGAAGTATGAGATCGGCCACTGCGAGGAGGCTCTCATCTTTATCCCCTACGGCTGTATGGTGGACGAGTTCCAGCACGTCATGTACGAAAATCCGGACCTGACCCCCGCCCAGCGCAACGAGAAGTGGCTGGAGCTGGAGGCGAAGTACCGGCCCTGGATCGATTTTGACGGTCTGCCCTTCTACAGCCGGGGCGCCGGCTGGCAGCGGCAGCTCCACATCTATGAGTGCCCCCTGTACTATATCGACTACTGCATGGCCCAGACCGTGGCCTTCCAGTTCTGGATCGCCTCCATGGCGGGCCGGGACGACGCCTGGAACCGGTATCTCCGCTTCCTGGACGCCGGCGGCACCAAGACCTTCCAGGAGCTGGTGGAGACCGCCGGGCTGAAGGTCCCCTACGCTCCCGGCGCCATCCGGGAGATCGGCCAGGCCGTTTCCCGCTGGATCGACGAGAATCCCCTGTAAGGTAAATTTACTTCACATCCAATGATATAAGAGGCTTCCCGGGAGGATATCCTCCCGGGAAGCCTCTTATATGCGCGCTGGGGCCGATATGGCTCATTCTTTGGCCGGGGCGTCCGTCAGCTCCTTCAGGCGCTGGCCGGTGCGGTCGAAGTTCAAGGTAAGCTGGGAGGCGGCCACATCCATCCGGCGCAGCTCGCCGGACACATGGGCGGCGATGCCGGCGAAGGACTCCGTCAGCTCCCGGTAGGCGGCGGAGGTCTCCTCCAGGGCCTTCCGGCTGTCAGAGAGAAGGGCCTGGGCCTGCTCCCGGGCCTGGGCAGCCGTCCGCTCCGCCTCCTCCCTGGCCTGGGCCAGGATAGCGTCGGCGCGGCTCCGGGCCTCCTCCACCGTGGCGGCGGCCTGGGCCTGGGCCTGGATCTCGGCGGCACGGACGGCCTCCGCCGTCTGCGCCTCCAGTGCCTCGCAGCGGCCCCGGGCCTCCAGCTCCAGCTGGGCCACCCGCTCCTTCTCCCGGCGCAGGTCCTCCCGCTCTCCGGTCAGCTCCTCCACCTGGGCTTTCAGGGCGGACTTTTCCGCCGTCAGGCCGGCGATGGTCCCCTCCTGTTCGCCGCACCGCGCCTCCAGCTCGTCCTTCTGGGCGGAGAGGGCGGCAAATTCCTCCCGAAGAGAGGCCAGCTCCTTTTTGCTGTCCTCCAGCAGGCCCTCCAGCTCCTGGCAGCGGTCCCGGCTCTCGCCGGCGGTCTGTCCCAAAGCCTCCAGCTCCTGCCGGGCGGCGGCCAGCTCCGATTCCAGGGCGGCCTGGGTCTCCTGGGCCTCCTTCCGGACCTTCTCGATGTACTCCGTCACGTCCTGGCGGTTGAAGCCGCTGATGGCGCTGCGGAAAATATGGTTGTCCATGGTCTGTCCCCACCTTATCTCTGCGATTATTTCTCTGGATGGACCTACTGTACCACAAAAACCGCCCGGTGACAATGTTTTTTTCCGGAGAACTCCCTCAGCTCCGCCGCGCGTCACGGACCAGCCAGACCACGCCCAGCAGAAACAGCCCGCCGTAGACCACCGCGGGAACAAGGATCTGGGCCGGGGTGTCCGGCCCGCCGCTGTGGGCATAATAGAGGTACGCCAGCAGCAGCGGCGCCGCCGCCGCGGTCAGGAGCAGGCACGCGTCCGCCAGCAGCAGCAGCTTCTTCCTGTCCCCCACCAGTCCTCTCGCGATCAGCGCCACGGCGGGCAGCGCCGCCAGCAGGGCCAGCCAGCCCCCTCCACTTTCCCCAAACATACCCGTTCTCCTCTCTTCTCTCTTCGGTTTCGCCGCGCCGGGCCGGCGCGCGTTTTATGGGGAGAGCCCGTCCCCCCTGAATGGAGATAAAATGGCCCCGCAGCGGCCGTGTGCGCCTCGCTATAACCTGCACATGATAGGCAGGTGGGTCGCCTGCAGAATTCTTTACTGCTTCCAACTTCCAACCGCAGGTGGCAGCCGGGAGGCCTGCAAACCGAATCCTGAACCAGCATCCCGTATAACGAAATGTGGGTTAATGAAAGACGCATCACGCACCCCGCAGGGCCGTAAACTGATATCATTCTATTCACCCGGTCCGGCCGCCGTGCCGGGTCCGGGAACTTTTTCCGGGAGAGGAACGTCTAACGGGAGAAGATTTTACTCCTCCTCGTCCGCAAAGAGCCGCTCCATAAAGAGGTCGTACACCTCCGTCAGCTCCTCGTCGGTGTCCAGGGTGGACAGCAGCTCCTCGCCGTTCTCCTCGATGGACTTCAGGATCACCAGGCCGTAGTCCTCGCCGTCCTCGTCGGCCCCCTCCTCCACCGCCGGGCAGAAGGCCATGTAGGTCTCCCCGTTGTGCTCCAGGGCGTCCAGCAGTTCCAGCTCGATGTCGTTGCCGTCCTCGTCGGTGATGGTGACAAAATCAGGCCCAAATTCCTCGCTCATGGGGGCTTCCTCCTTAGTGGTAACGCGGGAGTCCCCCGCTGATGGCTATAGTGTACCCCGTTTTCGGGGAAATTGCAAGTGCCGCCGCCTATGGTTTTTTCACGATTCTAAGCGCTGATTTTTGTATTCCGTGTAGAATCTTCCGGTTAGTCCCCGTAAATGGGGGGATTTTGCGATGATTTCCACTTTTCAAAAGTTGACAGGCTATGGTATACTGTATTGTGAATTACTTTCTGCCGCCCGACCGTGACGCGCCCAGGCGCGCCGCTCGCCATATGCCCGCCGGCGGAGCGATCCGCCCCCGCCTCCCCTGAGGAGGCCCTGCCGCGTCCCACGCCTTTCCCGGGACGCCATCAAAGGAGGTACTGCCAATCATGGATCAAAACAACCGCGTCAACCACAGCGCCGCCTCGTCCGGCGGCGCCCCCAAGAAGAAGCCCGCCAAAAAAGGACGGGCCGGCCGGGTCGTCGGCCGGGTCTTTCTGGTGCTCTTTACCCTGTGCGTCATCGGCGTGCTGACAATGGCCATCTTCTTCAAGATCTTCATGACCTATGTGAACACCTCTCTGCTGCCCAGTCTGGAGGACTACTCCTCCGTGGACATGACGGTGCGCCTGTCCTCCAAGATCTATGACCGGGACGGCAATCTGCTGCGCACCCTGTACTCCAAGGAGAACCGGGAGCTGGTGGATCTGGAGGATATCCCACAGGACATGATCGACGCCCTGGTGGCCATCGAGGACAAGCGGTTCTACCAGCACAAGGGCGTGGACTGGGAGGGGACCGCCGCCGCCTTCTATAAGACCTTCACCTCCGGCAGCACCCGGGGCGGCTCCACCCTCACCCAGCAGGTGGTCCGGGACATCTTTGAGGACAAGGATGTGACGGTGAAGCGGAAGATCCGGGAGATCTTCCGGTCTCTGAAGTTTGAGGCGGACCTGGCGGCGGAGTACGACGAGGAGTACGCCAAGAACTACGTGCTGGAGTATTACCTGAACAACATGTACTTCGGACAGTCCTGCTTCGGCGTCCGCTCCGCCGCCAAGGTGTACTTCGGCAAGGACGTCAGCGAGCTGGACCTGGCGGAGTGCGCCTGCATCATCGGCATTACCAACAACCCCTCCCTGTACGACCCCTTCTACGACAAGGAATATGTGCAGGAGGACGGCTCCGTCAAAACGCCCCGGGACTTCAACAAGAAGCGCCAGGAGACCATTCTCTCCGAAATGCGGGACCAGGGCTACATCACCCCGGAGGAGTACGACCAGGCCAAAAACGAGAAGCTGCTGTTCCGGGACACCCCGGAGTACGCCGCTCTCCACGGCAAGGAGACCCCGGCGGAGGACGAGGGCGAGGAGGAGAGCGCCAAGAAAAAGAACGTGTACTCCTGGTACGAGGACGCCGTGATCGAGGACGCCATCGCCCTGGTCCAGGAGACCCTGGGATTGAGCCGCAAGCAGGCCTCTGAGAAGGTCTACACCGGCGGGCTGCAGATCTATACCGCCATGGACCCGGACCTTCAGGGCATTGTGGACGATGTCTATGAGCACCTGCCCCAGCGGCTGGAGCACTACGACGATCTGGCCTCCGCCAAGGGAACGCCCATGGACAGCGCCATCACCCTCATGGACCCCTACACCGGCGAGGTGCTGGCCATGGCCGGCGGCGTAGGAGAAAAGCAGGTGGACCGGGCGCTGAACCTGGCCACGTCTCCCCGGGCCGTGGGCAGCGCCATCAAGCCCCTCAGCGTCTACGCCCCCGCCATCGACGCCGGCATCGTGGGGCCCGGCACCCCGGTCCAGGACTACCCCTACAAGATCAACGACCCGGGCACCGGCGGCTATCCCCGCAACGACAACGGCTATAAGTACACCGGCTGGACAACCGTGGCCAGGGGCGTACAGAAGTCCATCAACGCCGTGGCCTGCCAGGTGCTGCTGATGAACGGCGTGGAGAACGCCTTCGCCTTCATGGAGGACAACCTGGGCTTTGACCTGGCCGGCGCGGATATGGACGTCAGCCCCCTGGGCATGGGCAGCCTCACCACCGGCGTCTCCACCCAGCAGATGGCGGCGGCCTACTCCTCCTTCCCCAACGAGGGCGTTTACACCTACCCCCGGACCATTCTGCGCATCACCGACAACAACGGCAACATCATCGTGGACAACCAGCCCAGGCAGCAGGTGGCCATGAAGGAGTCCACCGCCTACTTCATGAACAAGATGCTCCGCACCGTCATCAGCGGCGGCACCGGCGGCGGCGCCTACTTCGACGGCATGACCATCGCCGGTAAGACCGGCACCACCTCCAGCTACTGCGACCGGTACTTTGTGGGCTATACCCCCTACTACTGCGCCGCCGTGTGGACCGGCTACAGCGGCGGCAGCGAGAAGATGCCCACCCAGTACGGCAACCCGGCGGCCAAGATCTGGAAGCTCGTCATGGAGCCGGCCCACGAGGGACTGGAGAACAAGTCCTTCTTTGACAAGCCCAGCGGCGTCACCACCGTTCAGGTCTGCGCCGACTGCGGACTGAAGCCCGGCCCCCTGTGCGCCAGCGACGTCCGGGGCAGCCGCGTGGTCAGCGCCGAGATTCCGGTGGGCGCCGAGCCGGAAGAGACCTGCACCTGCCATGTGGAGGTGGAGATCTGCGCGGAGGCCTCCAATGAGGAGACGGGCTATGTCCTGGCCGGGGAACACTGCCCCGCCTCCAGCCGCAGCGTTATCGTCATCTCTCAGAGCCGGGAGCTGCTGGAGATCCCCTATACCGAGCCTGTCACCCTGCCTGACGGCACGGTCCAGACCGGCGAGGCCATCGCCGCCGACGACAGCAATTATCAGCTCAGCTACCTGCGCTGGAAGGGGACCTGCACCGTCCATGACGAGAACACCCCCGACGAGCCTGTGCTCCCCGGCGACCCCGGCTACCAGTGGCCCGAGGGCCTTGGACCGGACGACCCGAATCCCTGGGAGGACCCTGACGACCCCGGCACGGAACCGCCGGATGAGCCGGAGGACGGCGGCGGACAGCCCCAGGACCCGGCTGTTCCCGATCTCCCCGATGAGCCGGAGGAGCCAAAGGAGCCGCCGGTTCCCAACGTGGGATAAAGCTGTCAGCAGCCAGTCTTACAGACGAAAAGAGGACGCCCCACGGGGGGCGTCCCTTTTTCACGCGGCGCGGGGAGGGACTTCAAAAGGTCCCTCCCCGCGCTGTTTCCTGTCTTTACAGCAGGGGCAGGATCAGCCCCGCCACCATGGAGAACACCAGCAGGCCGATAATGGCCCTGGAGATGATCTTGACCCACTTCTGGCTCATGTTCCTTCCTCCTCGCTCAGGATTTTTTTGATCGCCTTTTCCGCCTTGCTCCGGGGCAGCATCAGCTGGTGCCCGCAGAGCTGACACTGGAGCTTGATGTCCATGCCCACCCGGCCTACGCGCCACAGGCGGCTGCCGCAGGGGTGGGGCTTTTTCAGCTCCACCAGCTGCCCTACCCGCAGATCCATCATAAACTTCTCCCCTTTCCTCAACGGTCAAGCACCCTGGCGCATACAATGGCCTATCAAAGAGATAGGACGGTATGCAAGATGCGCAGACAAGAATTCTTACCCGAGGGCATGGCCCCTCTCTTCCCCGACGGCCAGCCCCTCGCCGCCATAGAGCGGGCCGCGGAGGGCCAGGAGATCCTCACCGGTATGGCCGTCCGCTGCGACAGCCGCCGGGCCCTTCACGTCCGGTTCGGCGGCTGGGAGGGAGTCATTCCCCGCCAGGAGGCGGTCCACCCCGCTGTCAGCGGCTCTGAGCGGGACATCGCGGTACTGTCCCTGGTTGGCAAGCCGGTGTCTTTTGTGGTGACGGAGATCGGCATAGACGGCGGCGGCAAGCCAACGCTTCTTCTTTCCCGCCGCCGGGCCCAGGAGCAGGCCATCGCGTGGCTCCTGGACCACGCCGCGCCGGGGACGGTGCTCCCCGCCCGGGTGACCCATCTGGCAGATTTCGGCGCCTTCGTGGACCTGGGAGGCGGGTTCATCTCCCTGATTCCCCTGGAGAATATCTCCATGGCCCGGATGGAGCACCCCGGCCAGCGGTTCCGGGTGGGCCAGGATATCCTTGTCCTGGTGACGGCGGCGGACCCCGACGCCTGCCGGATTTCCCTCAGCCACAAGGAGCTGCTGGGCACCTGGCTGGAAAACGCCGCCGCCTTCGCCCCGGGGGACACGGTGGCGGGCGTTGTCAGCGCCGTGCGGGACTACGGGATCTTTGTGGAGCTGGCCCCCAACCTCTCCGGGCTGGCGGACTTCCGGCCGGATCTGGCCCCCGGGGACGGCGTCAGCGTGTACATCCGCTCCATCCGGCCAGAGAGCCGGAAGATCAAGCTGCAGATCATCGCGCCCATCCAGCCTCCGGCCCGGGAACCGCTGCGCTACTTTATCACCGACGGCATAGTGGAAAACTGGCGCTACTGACCCTTGATCTTATCCCAGTAAGCCTTCGCGGCCTGCTCGGTCCTGTTGTCCCCGTACTGATAGTACCGCTTCCCCGCCAGCTCGTCGGGGAGGTACTGCTGCTCCACCCAGTGGCCGGGGTAGCTGTGGGGGTACTTGTACCCCTGCTCCCGCTCCTGGCCGGTGGTGTCGGCGTGGACGTTCTGCAGCTCCCGGGGGATGGAGCCGGTCCTGCCCCGGCGCACGTCGGACCAGGCGGCGCCGATGGCCTCCACCACCGAGTTGGACTTAGGGGCGGTGGCCAGCAGGATGGCCGCCTGGGCCAGGGGAAGCTGGGCCTCCGGCAGCCCCAGCTGCATGGCAGTGTCCACGCAGGATTTCACGATGGACACCGCCTGGGGGTAGGCCATCCCCACGTCCTCGCTGGCGGAGCAGAGAAGCCGCCGGCATGGGGTGATGAGGTCCCCCGCCTCCAGAAACCGGGCCAGGTAGTGCAGCGCCGCGTCCGGGTCGCTGCCCCGGAGGGACTTCATCAGGGCGGAGGCCATGTCGTACATGGCGTCGCCCCCCTTGTCGTAGCGCATGGCGCTGCGCTGGGCAACCTGCCGGGCGTCGGAGACGGTGAGGCGCAGGGCCCCGTCTTTTACCTCCGCCGCCTGGTAGAGCAGCTCCACGGCGTTCATGGCTTTGCGCACGTCGCCGCCGCAGGCGTGGGCGATATAGTCCGGCACCTCCTCCTCCCAGGTGAGAGGCAGGAGGCTGTCCCCCTGGACCAGCTTCAGCGCCCGCTCCACGGCGGGCAGTACCTCGCTGGCGGTGACGGGCTTGAACTCAAAGACCGTACTGCGGCTCAAAAGGGCGGCGTAGACGTAGAAGTAGGGGTTCTCCGTGGTGGAGGCGATGAGGGTGATGGACCCGTTCTCCATGAACTCCAGCAGGGACTGCTGCTGCTTCTTGTTGAAGTACTGGATCTCGTCCAGGTACAGCAGGGCTCCCGTGGGGGCCATCATGGTCCCCACGTCGGCAATAATATCCTTCACGTCCTGTAAGGACGCGGTGGTGGCGTTGAGCTTGTAGAGGGTCCGGTGGGTCCTTTTGGCGATAATGTTGGCGATGGTGGTCTTGCCGGTGCCGGAGGGACCGTAGAACACCATGTTGGCGTCGGTGCCCTTTTCGATGAACCGGCGCAGCAGGGCGTCGGGGGCCAGCAGGTGCCGCTGGCCCACCACCTCGTCGATGGTCTGGGGGCGGATTCGGTCCGCCAGAGGTCGATCCATGGTCTGCCCTCCTTTTAGCCGCGGCTGCACTTCTCCGCGTCGATGGCCAGCACCACCATCAGGGCGCACAGAGCGTTGTCCGGGTCCGCCACATCGATGACGTAGGTATCTGTCCAGCGGAAGGGCTCCTTGCAGGCCACCGCCACCGGCCCCTGGCTGGGACTGACGATGGAGTAGTCCCACTCCATAAAGCTGCCCTCCACCTCCCAGTCGCTGCCGTCAAAGACGAAGCGGGGCTTCAGGAAGGAAAACTCCTTTTTGATGCTGCCCAGGTAGTCCTCGTAGGCGTACAGCTCGAAGGTGGGCAAAAAGGTCATGAGCTTCTGCTTGACGGTGCCGATGTGCTCCCCCCGGGCGTTCAGGATGTGGAGACAGTGGCCCCAGCTGGGCTGTCCCTCCACGGTAAAGAGGGTATTGCCGTCGGCGTCGTAGATATCATAGCTGTCGAACCAGGAGAAGGCCCGCTGCTTAAAGAGCATCTGCATAGCGCGATCACACCTCGCTTTCTTGTGTCACCCCATTGTACCACAAACTTTTCTTCTTGCACAGATGATTTTGCGGGAAAAATCCCTCGAAAATCGTCGGGAGATGTGGTATGATGGTGGGCGAGGTGATGATCTGATGAAAACAGCCGCGGAAATGACCGCCATTATCGAGGAATTGAAGGTCCTGTACCCTGAGGCGGAGTGCTCTCTGCCCCTGGAGCCGGATAAGGCCTACCGGCTCCTTTTCGCCGTGCGCCTGGCCGCCCAGTGTACCGACGCACGGGTCAACCAGGTGACGCCGGTGCTCTATGAGCGCTTCCCCACCCTGGAGGATCTGGCCGCCGCCACCGAGGAGGAGGTGGGCGAGATCATCCACTCCACCGGCTTCTGGCGGGCCAAGGCCCGGGACATCGTGGCCGCCAGCCGGATGCTGGTCACGGAGTTCGGCGGAAAGGTCCCGGACAACATGGAGGACCTCCTGCGCCTGCCCGGCGTGGGCCGCAAGACCGCCAACCTGATTCTGGGGGACGTATACGGCAAGGAAGGCTACGTCTGCGACACCCACTGCATCCGCATCACCGGCCTTATGGGCATCACCGACGGCAGCAAGGACCCGCTGAAGGTGGAGATGCAGCTGCGCCGGTGCCTCCCCCCGGAGGAGAGCAGCGACTTCTGCCACCGCATGGTCCTCCACGGCCGGGCGGTGTGCGTGGCCCGCAGGCCCGACTGTGAGCGCTGCGCCCTCCGCCTCTGGTGCGACTACGGCTCCGCCAGGGGAGAATAAGGCTCCACACGGCCCGCGCCCAGCCCCCTCCTTCGATCCGGAAGGAGGGGGCACGTTTTTCTTTTCCCGGCATATACTGGAGAGAAAACCAAGGGAGGGTGCAGCCATGAAACAAGATCAACAGCCCCGGTTCCAGCAGATGCTGGAGGACAAAAACGCCATGCGAAAACTGGCCGGCAGCCGGAACGCCCAGCAGCTGGCCGCCATGCTCAGCCAGAGCGGGAACCAGGAGTCCCTGCGGCAGGCGGCCCAGAAGGCGGCCTCCGGCGATACCGCCCAGCTCTCCGCCCTGGTATCCTCCATCGCCCGGGACCCCCAGGCCGCCCAGCTTCTCCAGCGGCTCCAGGAGGAATTCGGGTAACGTACCGCGGGGAAGCGGCGGTACGCGAAGGGGGGCGGGACCGTGAGCGAATTTGAGGATAAACTGAATGCCATTTTGTCCAATCCCCAGGCCATGAGCCAGGTGATGGAGCTGGCCCGCTCCCTGGGCGGCGAGCCGGGAGGCCCTCCCCAGACAGACCAGGGGGCCTCCCCTCCTCCGCCGGAGTCCCAGGCGGGCCCCGCGGCGGCAGGGCCGAAGGTCACCATGTCGGAGCCGGACCGGGGCGGGACCGCCGGACTGGGAGATCTGCTGGGGGGATTGGACCCGGCCCTCCTCACCCGGCTCCTGCCCCTGGCGGGAGAGCTGAAAGGCGGCGGGGACGACGACCGGATGCGGCTTTTAAACGCTCTGGCCCCCTTCCTGAAGCCGGAGCGGCGGGAGAAGATCCAGCGGGCGGCCCAGGCCGCGCGGATCATCCATGTGGGGAAAAAGCTGCTGGGCGCCCTGGGGGACAGCTATGTATAACCGCTATATCCGCAATGACAACGGCGTCTATGAGCGTATGCCCATGCCGGAGGCTCCGCCGCCGGAGGAGGACCGCTCCGCCTCTCCCCCGCCCCGCCGGGACCCGCCGCCGGGGGCCGGGTCTGCCCCTCCCCCGCCCCGGGGTCAGGGAAGCGACGGGCGGGGCGCGCTGAACAGCCTGCTGGGCAGGCTGAAGCTGGAGAATATCGACACCGGGGATCTGCTGCTGCTGGCCATTTTGTTCCTCCTGTTCCGGGAGGGCGGGGACGAGGAGCTGCTCATTGCCCTGGGACTTCTATTGATTTTGTAAAAAACCGCTGCCGCCCTCCTTCCGGAGAGCGGCAGCGGTTTCGCTTGCTCGTCTATGACAGGGAAAGAGGCGAAGCCTCGCCTTTGATCTGCCCCCTGTGGGCCACGGCCTGCCAGCGGGTGGTGTCCTTAAAGAGGGAGAGCACCTGCAGGGGCAGCCAGGAGGCCATAAACACGGGAAAGACCAGAATGGTCCCGGACATGCCCCGCAGGCCGTAGCCTCCCGCCAGACACAGGAACGCCGCCAGGGCCATGCCGCCCAGCCATCCGGCGATAAGACACGCAGACGCCCACAGCAGGGCCTGGGTATCTCCCGTCAGGGCCGACAGCGTGAGGCTGAGGAGCAGCAGCAGGCCGGAGACTGCCTGGGCAAAGGGGGCGGAGAGGAACATGGTCATGTCCCGGCGCAGTCCGGGGACCGGGACGGGACGGCTCCACAGCGCCGGGAGCTGCCGCCGGGCCACCTGCATGACCCCGCTGCACCACCGCCGCCGCTGGCGGAGGGAGACGGCGAAGCCGGTAGGCTCCTCGTCATAATTGACAGCCTCCGGCACCCACCAGACCCTGAGGCCCGCCCCGGCGCACTGGGCGGCAAACTCCGCGTCCTCGGCGATGGTCCGGGTGTTCCAGCCTCCCAGCCGGTCCAGGGCCTCCCGGCGGAAGGCGAAGCCGGTGCCGATGAGCTTGGCGCTGAGGCCGCAGGCCATCCGGGGCCGGTTCCAGATGAGGTCGAAGATGGTGTTGTACAGGCCGTAGCACCCCGCCACGCCGGAGGCGGTGGGATTGGCCGCCCGGGTCCGGGACTTGCACACCATGGCCCCGGCGCAGAAGGCGTCGTTCATCCGGGCCAGGTAGTCCGCCGCCAGGGTGTTGTCCGCGTCCAGCACCAGCACGGCGTCAAAGTCGCTTCGCCGCCAGAGCTGGTCCAGGGCCTGATGGAGGGCGTCCCCCTTCCCCTTGACCGGCCCCAGGCAGCGGAGGATCTCCGCCCCCGCCGCCGCCGCGGCGGCCTCGGTGCCGTCGGTACAGTTATTGGGGACCACATACACCCGGCGCATATCCGCGGGGTAGTCCTGGCTCAGCACGCTGCGGACCAGGTTTCCGATCACCGCCTCCTCGTTCCGGGCGGCGGCGACCACCGCGAAGCGAAATGCAGGGGCGGCGTGGGGATAGCGCCTTTGCCGCCGGAGGGCGAACACCGCCACAGCGGCAAAGTACAGGGTAAACAGCTTGAGGGCAAGGCTCAAAAGCAGCAGCGGCGTATCCAGCAGTTCCAGTATGTTCATGGCGTGTCCTCCCGGCGGTCAGTGAAAGGGTCAAAGGGTGGTGAAGGGTTGGGATGAGCGCATCATAGCAGAGCTTTTTTAAGCCGCAAGGCGGAAAATGTTTAAGGTTTCCTTAGGGGGAAAATCTTAATCCTCCCTTAAACAACTGCCCCCTTTATTCTTAATGGCCCCTGTGGTACAATGGGGCTGTGAAAGGTGGGAGATAGCAGTATGGCCAATATTCTGATCTGCGACGACGAGCGGGACATTGTTTCCGCCCTGAAGATCTACCTCTCCGGCGAGGGGTACACCCTGTTCGAGGCGTACACAGGCCGGGAGGCCCTGGATATCGTGGCAAAAAATGACATTCATTTGATTCTGATGGACGTGATGATGCCCCAGATGGACGGCATCTCCGCCACCGCCAAGCTCCGGGAGACCTGCAACATCCCCATTATCCTCCTCACCGCCAAGAGCGAGGATATGGACAAGGTCCTGGGCTTGAACGTGGGGGCGGACGACTACATCACCAAGCCCTTCAACCCCATCGAGGTGCTGGCCAGAGTCCGCAGCCAGCTGCGCCGGTACACCACCCTGGGGGGCATGGAGCAGAAGCCCAGCAAGCTGATCATCGGCGGCATCGCCCTGGACGACGACGCCAAGGCCGTCACCGTGGACGGCGAGCCGGTGAGCCTCACCCCCATCGAGTACAACATCCTGCTGCTGCTCATGCGCCATCCGGGCCGGGTCTACTCCTCCGCCCAGATCTACGAGCAGGTCTGGAACGAGAACGCCATCGGCTCTGAGGGAGCCGTGGCGGTGCATATCCGCCATCTCCGGGAGAAGCTGGAGATCAATCCCTCCGAGCCCCGGTATCTGAAGGTGGTGTGGGGCCTGGGGTACAAAATGGAAGCCGGAAGCTGACGCTTTCGGACCGGAGGTGTGTATGATGAAAAAAGCATTTCTGTGTCTGGCGGCCCTGGTGGTGATTCCGGCGGCGCTGTTCGCCGCCTTCTGCGGGGCGCTGAAATGGATGGTGTACCATGAGGCGTGATATTCGGGGCAGCCTGGGGGCCAAGCTGGCGGCCATCCTGCTGCTGGCGGCGAGCCTGATCGGCGCAGTCTACGCTGTGGCGGGCACGGCGCTGAAATCCGGCGGTTTTACCACGGCCTCCTCCTTCTTCCGCGACCAGCTGTGTGTGGAGCCGGCGGAGGGCGCCATGCATAACGCCTATCACGCCCTTACCGACAGCTACTACTCCCACCGGCTGGACAGCGTGCACCGTGGCTTCGTCTACGCCATCTACGACGGGGACCCGGCGGAGGGCCGTCTTTTGACCCAGTCGGGGGAGATTCCCGGCAGCCCCGCCTGGCAGGGCCGGTTCGATTTTACCTACGGCAATCGGCTGGACTACCTGGACGAGGGGATCCAGGCCATGATAACGTCGGACCACTGCACCGTGATAGGCTATCTGCCCTATGATCTGCCCGCCGGCAGCACCTTTGCCGCCCTGCGGACGGTCTATGACCTGTACCGGTGGATCTCCCCGGCGGCGCTGTCCGTGCTGTCCGTCGTGTTCTGCCTGCTGGCCCTGGGGAGCTTTGCCTTTCTCTTCTGCGCCGCGGGGCACCGGCGGGACCGGGAGGGCATCGTCCCCAACTGGCAGGACCGGATCCCCCTGGACCTGTATCTGGTGGTCATGGGCGGCGGCCTGGCTCTGCTGGGCTGCGCCGTAGCAGCCTGCCTGGATAACCTGACGGAAATGCCCTACCTGATGGTGCCGCTGGCCTGCCTCAGCGTCCTGGGCTGCTTCATTCTGGCTCTGGCCGTGCTCATGAGCCTGGCCACCCGGCTGAAGCTGCGGCGCTGGTGGCGCAACACCCTGTGCTGGCGGCTGCTGCGCTGGTGCTGGCTGGTGTGGAAGCGGCTGTGGCGGGCGGCGGCGGACCTGGTGGGCATCCTTCCCCTCACCTGGCGGAGCATCCTTCTGGCGGCCGGCGTGCTCTTCGTCCAGTTTCTCCTTGCCGTCCTCTTCTATGAAACCTATAACGGCGGGTTCTTCTTCCTGGTCATGCTGATATTCGACGCCGCCGTGGTCATCGCCGCGGCCTGGCTCACCCGGCAGCTCCAGCTTCTCAAGGAAGGCGGCCAGTCCCTGGCGGACGGAAACCTGGACGCCAAGATCGACACGAAAAAGATGCGCTGGGACCTGAAGGACCACGCCGAGAATCTCAACGCCATCGGCGAGGGCATGACCCGGGCGGTGGAGCAGCGGCTGAAGAGCGAGCGGCTGAAAACCGAGCTCATCACCAACGTGTCCCACGATATCAAGACCCCCCTCACCTCCATCATCAACTATGTGGACCTGCTCCAGAAGCAGGAGCTGCCGGAGACGGCGGAGGAATATCTGGCGGTGCTGGCCCGGCAGTCCGCCCGGCTGAAGAAGCTGACGGAGGACCTGGTGGAGGCCAGCAAGGCGTCCACCGGCAACGTCTCCGTGAAGCTAGAGCCTATCGTGGTCAACGAGATCGTCCATCAGGCAGTGGGCGACTATGAGGAGCGGCTCACCGCCGGAAATCTGGAGGTGGTGGTAGGCTCCTACGAGGGCAACCTGTCGGCCTACGCCGACGGGCGGCTGCTGTGGCGGGTGCTGGATAATCTGTTGAGCAACGTGTGCAAGTACGCTATGGCGGGCACCCGGGTCTATGTGGATGTGACGGAGCGGGAAAACCGGGTGTACCTGACCATGAAGAACATCTCCCGGGATCCCCTGAACATCAGCGCCGACGAGCTGATGGAGCGGTTCGTCCGGGGGGACGCCGCCCGGCACACCGAGGGCAGCGGCCTGGGGCTGAACATCGCCAAAAGCCTCATGGACCTGATGGGCGGCTCCTTCACCCTCGCCGTGGACGGCGACCTCTTCAAGGCGGAGCTGTCCCTGTCCCAGACGTACCCCGGCGGGGCCTCTGCCGCCCCGGAGCTGGAGCTCCCGGAGACGGAGGACGGCAAACCCTCCCCCATCCGGGAGGCGGCCCAGCTCCTGCGCCAGTCCATCCCCACGCTGGAGCTGCCCTGGACGAAGAAAAAGGAATAACGCTCCGGCCAGTCAGAGGCGCCTTCCCCCAGGGAAGGCGCCTCTGCTTGAAGAAAGTCTGTCCTATTCCATTTCCTTCCGCAGCCGCTGGATAGCCCGCTTCTCCAGGCGGGAGACCTGCACCTGACTGACGGAGAGGACGGCGGCGCACTGCTGCTGGGTCAGGCCCTTGTAAAACCGGAGCAGCACCGTTTTCTTCTCCTGGTCCGGCAGACGGTCGATGGCGGCGCGCAGGGCGATGCGCTCCACCATGCTCTCCTCCCCGGCGCTGTCCGCCAGAGTGGATTCCAAGGTCAGGCCGTCGGCGTTTTCCTGCTGGAGGCTGTCCGGCTGGGCGGTGGCCAGCTCCGCCGCGGCGATCTCCTCCGCCGTAAGGCCCAGCTCCCCCGCCAGCTCCGACAGCGCCGGCTCCCGGCCCAGCTCCCCCCGCAGCCGCTCTCTGGCGGCGTAGATGGCCATGCTCCGCTCCCGGAGGCTGCGCCCCACCTTCACCGGTCCGTTGTCCCGCAGATACCGCCGGATCTCCCCGGCGATCTTGGGCACCGCGTAGGTGGAAAACTGGGTGCCGTAGTCCAGATCGAAACCACGGACCGCCTTGAGAAAGCCCAGGCAGCCCAGCTGATACAGGTCCTCCGGCTCCACGCCCCGGCCGAAGTACCGCCGGGCCACCGCCCAGATGAGGCCGCTGTTTTCCTCCAGGACCCGCTCCGCCGCCGCCTTATCGCCGTCCCTGGCCAGGGCCAGCAGGTCCAGCGTCTCCGCGGTCATCGCCGGGGCCGGCGGGGCTGGATGCGGCGGCGCATGGTGACGCGGGTGCCCTTTCCCTCCGCCGAGCGGACGGTGAGCTTGTCCATAAAGCTCTCCATGATGGTAAAGCCCATGCCGCTGCGCTCCTCGCCGCCGGTGGTAAAAAGAGGCTCCCGGGCCTTTTCCACGTCGGCGATGCCCTTCCCCCAGTCCCGGACGGAGATCTCCAGCACGTTGTCCTCCAAAATCCGGGCCTTGACGGCCACCCGGCCCAGGCTGTCCGGGTAGGCGTGGACGATGGCGTTGGTCACCGCCTCGCTGACGGCGGTCTTGATGTCCCCCAGCTCCTCCAGAGTGGGGTCCAGCTGGGCGGCGAAGCAGGCTACCGCCCCCCGGGCGAAGCCCTCGTTGCTGCTGCGGCTGAGGAATTCCATGGATATGTAATTGGTGGTTTTCATGTCCGCCCTCCTTATATCATCAGATCCACATACCGGCCCAGGCCCGCGGTCTCCAGCACCCGGACCGCCTGGTCGGGGATATTCACCACCGCCAGGCTGCCCTGGAGGGCGTCCATCCGCCGCCGGGCCCGCAGCACCACCGCGATTCCGGAGCTGTCCATAAAGGACACTCCCCCCAGATCCAGCACCGTCCGGCTGGGTAGGTTCTGCTCGATGGACCGGTCGATGGTTTCCATTACCTCCCTGGCGGCGTGGTGGTCCAGCTCTCCCCGCAGGGATATGGTGAGCTGCCGGTCCCTGGCCTTGCATGTTACTTCCATGACTTGTCTCCTTTGCTCCTGTGGCGTCCGCCGGCGCTCCTTCGCCCCGCCGGGCAAAAAGAAAGGCGCCAGCCTTTTGTGCTGACGCCATTATAACGGGACAGGCCCTCCCCTTTCTGTCGAAAGAAGAGGGCCTGTAAAATTTCCTAACGCTTTCTCTCGATGATCCGGCGGACCAGGTCCATGTCCAGTCCCGCCCGGACCCCCGCCGCCAGCCGGTCGTACTGCCGCTCCTTGTACTGTCCCATATCAAAGCTGCCAAGGGCCGTAAAGTCCACACCCTTTTCACGGCAGACGGCCCGCAGCACTTCGTCCGCCACGCCGGGGGCGTCGAACACGCCGTGGATGTAGCTGCCGTAGACCCGGCCGGACCCGGCCATGGGCGGCAGGGAGCCGCCCCGGCCCATGTGGATCTCGTAGCCTTCATAGGCAAGGCCGTTCAGCCCCGCCAAAAGGCCCGTGAGGCCCTGGAACACGCCCTGGGTCTGGCGCTGGATCTTCTCCCCCAGAAAAACTGTGTCCATGTCCAGAAGGCCCATGCCCGCCACGGTCTCCCCGGGAGCGGCCTCCACCCCCTGGGGGTCGGACACGGACCGGCCCATCATCTGATAGCCGCCGCAGATGCCGATAAGGGGCGTCCCGGCGCTCACCGCCTTCAGCACTGCCGCCTCCAGGCCGCTCTGGCGCAGCCATTTCAGGTCCGCGATGGTGCTTTTGGTCCCCGGCAGCAGGATCAGGTCCGGCCGATGGAGGGAAGCGACGCTGTCCACATACCGCACGGACACGTTGGCGTACCGCTCAAAGGGGGCGAAGTCGGTGAAGTTGGAGATCCGGGGCAGGCGGATCACCGCCAAGTCCACCGCCTTCCGGGACTGGTCCCGGCGGAACCGCTCCGTCAGGCTGTCCTCGTCGTCAATGTCCACGTCCAGATAGGGGATCACCCCCGCCACCGGGACCCTGCACAGGTCCTCCAGCTGGCGGATGCCCGGCTCCAGAATGGCCCGGTCCCCCCGGAACTTGTTGACGATGAGGCCCTTCACCCGCGCGCGCTCCTCCGGCTCCAGCAGGGCCATGGTGCCGTAGAGCTGGGCGAACACGCCTCCCCGGTCGATGTCCCCCGCCAGCAACACCGGCGCGTCCACCAGCTTGGCCAGGCCCATGTTCACGATGTCCTCGTCCTTCAGGTTGATCTCCGCGGGGCTGCCGGCCCCCTCGATGACGATGACGTCGTACTCCGCCGCCAGGCTCTCATACGCCTCCAGCACCGCGGGGACGAACTCCCGCTTCCGGCGGTAGTACTCCATGGCCCGCATATTGCCCAGCACATGGCCGTTTACGATGACCTGGCTGCCCACGTCGGTGGTGGGCTTTAAGAGAATGGGGTTCATCCGCACGTCCGGGGCGACGCCCGCCGCCTCCGCCTGGACCACCTGGGCCCGGCCCATCTCCCCGCCGCCGGCGGTGATGAAGGAGTTCAGGGCCATGTTCTGGCTCTTGAAGGGGGCGACCCGATAACCGTCCTGCCGCAGGATCCGGCACAGCCCCGCCGCCAGCAGGCTCTTGCCCGCGTTGGACATGGTCCCCTGGATCATGATGTTCTTCGCCATATGCCGCCTCCATGCACTGAAAGTCATTACGCCCTGCCGCGCTTAAGCGCCTCGACAACATCGCCCCCACAGGCGGCTACGCGCTTTTGCGCCGCCAGAAAACCGCGCCAGTAGGGAAAGAAGATGCCGGCATAGTCCTCTCCCGCACCGGGCGCCAAACTGTCTTTACTGAACCGGGGCGATAACAGCTCTGCCAGCAGCCCCTCGATCTCGGCTTTTTCCTCAAATTCAGCCTCCGACAGCAGTTCTTTGCGGCTGATATATTCCACCATTCCCTCTTCATACCAGGGGTCGATTTCATAATCCGCATCCGAAAAATACTCGCTGTGGTGGGCAAACTCATGGCCCAAAATCTGCAGCACATGGTTTTCGGTCAGACATGTCTCATAATACCTGCGTATTTTGCCGGCTGGTTCTCCTGTAAGACCTTTCAACTGGGCAAGATAGATCTCCCGCCAGACACGCAGTTCCGGGCAGAAAACAACGCGCCGCTCATTGGTATAGGAGGGGACCGGAATATCGCTCAGCCTCTTCGTGGCGGTTTCGCGGCTGGTCCACACGATCGTGCCCGGCAGTTCTTCCACCGCGTACTTCTCCCGCAGCACCGTGAGATAGCGGCACAGCTTCTCCTCTGTCCGCTGAACAAACGCCTGATAGGAGGCCAGCTCCTCCGCCGATTTCACGGCGAAAATGTGGTCAATTTGCATCCTGTCCCTCATCGTTTTGTCTCTCCTCCGCAACCGACTGATATATGACTGCCGCTCCCGAAGCCGTGATCCAGCATTGCTTCATTTTGCAGCTGTCAGCCGCCTTTTACGATCTCCGTCAGAGCCGCCAGAAGGGTCCCGTTCTCCTCATGCCGCCTCACGGCCACACGGTACCAGCCGGGACCAAGGCCCCGGTAGTTGGCGCAGTCCCGTATGAGGATGCCCCGCTCAAGCAGCGGCTCCCACAGGGGCCTCTCACTGTAAAACAGCAGATAGTTGGCGCTGGAGGGGCAGGTCCAGAGGCCCAGTTTTTCCAGTCCCGCCTCCAGGAAGGGCCGCTCCGTCCGGATCAGCGCCCTGGCCCAGGCCAGGTAGTCCTCCTCCCCCAAGGCGGCCAGCCCCGCCTCCTGGGCCGGCAGGGACACGTTCCAGGGCTGGACCATGGCGGACATTTTCTCCAGCAGCTCCCGGTCCGCCGTCAGGCAGTATCCCAGCCGCAGGCCCGCCATGGCGTAGGTCTTGGTAAAGGCCCGGAGGATGAAAAGCCCCGGATTCGCCTCCAGATACGGGGTCATACCGGCCTCCCGGCCGGCGTCGGACAGCTCCAGAAAGCACTCGTCCAGAAAGACACGGACGCCCCGCCTCCGGCAAACCCCCAGCAGCTGGATCAGAAACCGCCGGTCCAGCAGCTGGCCCGTGGGATTGTTGGGGCTGCACAGAAAGATCGCGTCGTAGTCCGTATATTCCAGGTGCTCCAAGAGGTCCGGCCAGGGCTGAAAGCCGTTGGACCGCTTCAGCTCCCACCGCTCCACAGCGCAGCCCGCAGCCTCCAGGGCGGCGGCGTACTCGGAAAAGGTGGGGGCCGGCATCAGCGCCCGGCGGGGCCGCAGAGCGGCGCACCAGCCGTAGATCAGCTCCGCCGCGCCGCCGCCGCAGAGGATCTGCTCCTCCCTCACGCCCTCATGGGCCGCGAGAGCCGACACCAGAGCCCGGCAGGCCGGGTCCGGATATTGGTCCAGCCGCCCGGCGGCGTCCTCCACCGCCCGGACCACGGCAGGCGGCGGGCCAAGGGGGTTGGTATTGACAGAAAAGTCCAGGCGCACCGCCCGGCCGAACCGGTCCCCGCCATGGGGGTTTGTTGTCTGATAGAGCATCGCGGACCCTCCCGGAAAAAGCGTTGGTCGTTCAGAAAAGCAGCAGCAGCCCGGCGCAGAGGACCAGAGACAGCCCCGCCGTGACATACAGCAGGCGGCAGGCCCGGGGAATGTCCCCGTTTTCGATCTCCCGCGCCGGATCGCCGATGGTGGGCTTTTGATGGAGCGCGCCGTGATACCAGGCGTCTCCCGCCAGGCGCAGGCCCATGAGGCCGGCGCAGACCGCCTCCGTCTGGGCGGAGTTGGGGCTGGCGTGGTTCAGGCGGTCCCGGCGGAAGATCCGCCAGCCGTTTTTGACGTCCATGCCCAGCAGGGCCCCCGCCGCCAGCATCAGCAGGGCGGAGAGCCGGGCGGGGATGAAATTCATCACGTCGTCCATTTTGGCGGGCACAAGCCCGATGTTCTGATAGGGCGGCTCCACATACCCCAGCATGGAGTCCATGGTGTTCACCGCCTTGTAGAACATCCCCAGAGGCGCGCCCCCCAGAGCGATGAAGAGCATGGGGGCCACCACCCCGTCGGAGGTGTTCTCCGCCACCGTTTCCACCGCGGCCCGGGCCACGCCCCTGGCGTCCAGCCGCTGGGTATCCCGGCCCACGATCATGCTAACCGCCTGCCGGGAAGCCTGCAGGTCCCCGGTCTCCAGGGCGGCGTGGACCTTCATGGCCTCCGTCCCCAGGGACCTGGCCGCCAGGATCTGCCAGCACATGAGGCTCTCCACGGCAAGGCCCAGCCAGGGCGTGAGATCATAGCACAGCCGCAGCAGGAAAAAGGGCACGGCGAAGGAAAGTCCCGCCGTGATGAGCCACAGAAGGCCCCCAGCCAGATTTTCTCCCCGGACTGTTCTGGGAAAAATCCTGCGCAGACCCCGCTCCAGGGCGGAGATGAGCCTGCCCATCAGCACCACCGGGTGGGGGAAGCCGTGGGGGTCCCCCACCGCCAGATCCACAGCGCTGCCAATGAGCAGCGCCATCAGACGCCAGTTCATACCGTCTCCTCCCAGCCGAAGGTGAACAGATACACGGGATTTTGTCCCGTCATCAGGCGATAGGGGCCGGCCCTCCGGTCTCTGGCCACAGTCAGGCTGACGGTCTCAGTATAGGTAAAGGGAAATTCCTTCGCGCACGCCGTCAGCTCCGCCGCCGTCTCCAGAGCGATGGCAGCGGCCACGATCCGGACCTTTGGGTTCTTCTCCAGCGCCAAAGCGATGATATCCCGGAGGTTCCCGCCGCTGCCGCCGATAAACACATGGGTAGGGGCTGGCAGATCCCGGCAGGCCGCCGGGGCGGCCCCGGCCACCGCCGTCAGATTAGAGAGGCGGAACTTCTTCCGGTTTTCCTCCAGCAAGAGCAGGGCGTCCTCCTTCCGCTCAATGGCGTACACATGGCCCCGGCGGCACAGCCGGGCCATTTCGATAGCCACGGAGCCGGTGCCGGCCCCCACGTCCCAGCAGAGGGAGCTTTCCCGCAGGGCCAGCTTGGCCAGGGCCACAGCCCGGACCTCGCTCTTGGTCATAGGCACCACGCTCCCTGTCCGGTCCGCTCCCCGCTGGAAGGCGGCGTCGGGCAGGCCGGGGGACACCAGGGGATCGGCCCGGGAATTTTCGATGAGGACCGCGCTGAGGCTCTGGAACCGTCCCTCCGCCAGCTCCCGGGCGGTCCCCCGGGTGATCCGCTGGTCCGGGTAGCTCAGACGCTCCCCCACGCTGACGGAGACCTCCCCCAGCCCCGCCTCCGTCAGGGACCGGCAGAGGCCGGACACACCGTTCTCCCCGCCCACCAGGGCGAAGACCCGGCGGTTCCTAAGCACATCGGGAACGATATCCCGTTCCCGGCCATGGACGCTGACAGGGACCACGTCCTCATAGGAGGTCCCAAGCTGGGCGCAGAGCGCCGACAGGGAGCTGAGTCCCGGCAGCACCCGGCAGTCAAACTCCGCCAGGGCGGGCAGCAGCTTTTTGGCGGCGCTGAAGAAGCCCACGTCCCCGGAGAGGACCACCACCGCCCGGCGCAGGTCCCGCCGCCGGCGGAGAAAGTCCCGGATGACCTCCGGCTGAATGGCGGCGAAGGTCTCCTGCCCCGGCCGGGCCAGCTCCAGCATCCGGCTGGCTCCGATGAGGCAGTCCGCCTGCCGGACGGCCCGCAGCGCCTCCTGGGTCATCTGCTCCCGGCTCCCCGGCCCGATGCCCGCCACCGTCACCCGGCGGCGGAACCGCAGGCCGTACCGCTCCTCCAGCAGCGCCAGCAGCGCCTCCGGCTCCAGTCCCTCCCGCTGGGGAGGGCGGCCCACCACCAGGGCCACGGCCCCGGCGTCCCGGGCGGCCTCCAGCTTCTCCAAAAAGCCGCCGGAGCGGCCCGTATCCTTGGTCACCAGGAACCGGGCGTCCACGGCCCGGAGGGTGGCGGCGTTCATCTCCCGGGAGAAAGGCCCCTGCATAGCGATGATGTGACTGGGCTCCAGCCCCACCTCCCGGCAGGCCGCCAGGGAGGCGTCCATGGGCAGCACCCGGGCATAGGTCCGGGCCGCAAAATCCTTCATACCGGTGTAAAGGGAAAGTTCCTTACTGCCTGTAGTCAGCAGGACGTTGCCCTCCCGCTCGCTGAGGTACGCCGCGGCGGCGGCGGCATCCGGCACAGAGACCGCGCCGTCGCCGCCCTCCTGGCTCCCGCGGAGCAGGCGCAGGTACGGCCGCCCGGCCCCCTCGCAGGCGGCGGCGATATTCTCCGTCACCGCGCTGGCGTAGGGGTGGGTGGCGTCGATGACGCAGGCGAAATCCCGGCTTGCCAGCAGGGCCTCCATCTCCTCCTCCGTCAGCCGCCTGGCGGATATGGTCAGCTTTGGGTGGGACCCCAGCAGGGTCTGACCGTACTCCGTGGCCACGCAGGCGGTGACGGACGCGCCGGCGTCCAGCAGAGCCTCCGTCAGCTCCCGGCCCTCGGTGGTGCCGGCAAAGACGCAGAATTCATACATTCCGATACCCCCTGGGAGTCACCAGACGCCCGTTGATGATCCGGGTGGAACGATTCCCCACGAACACCGTGCAGAACATGTCCGCGGGATAGGTGAGAAGCCCCTCCAGGGTGGTGAGGACCCCTCTCTCCCCTTCCCGGCCGATGCTGTGGGCCACGCCGCAGGGCCGGTCCGGGGGAAGCTGCTCCAGCAGGATCTCCGCCGCCCGGCGGAGATAGCCGCTGCGGGTCCGGCTCTCCGGATTGTAGATGGCCATGGCCATGTCCGCCCCGGCGGCGGCCCGGAGGCGGCCGGCGATGGTCTCCCAGCCGGTGAGGCGGTCGCTGAGGCTGATGACGGCGAAATCGTGGGTCAGAGGCGCGCCCAGCAGAGCGCCGCCGCTGAGGGCGGCGGTGAGGCCGGGAACGACCTCCACCTCCGGTTCCCCGCTCTCTCCCCGGAGCTGATAGATCAGCCCCGCCATGCCGTACACACCGCTGTCGCCGGAGCACACCATGGCCACCGTGCGGCCCTTCCGGGCCTCCGCCAGGGCCATCTCGCACCGGCGGACCTCCCCGGTCATGCCGGTGGTGAGATATTCCTTGTCCGGGTAATCCCCCCGAATCAGATCCACATAGACATGGTAGCCCGCGATCACGTCGCAGGACCGCAGAACCCGGTCCGCCCGGATGGTCATATGCTCATGGCCTCCGGGGCCGATGCCCACCACATAGAGCTTGCTCAAAACCGCACCTCCCAATCATCCTCCGCCAGGGCCACGGTGACGCCGTCCATGGCGGTCTTTCTCACGATGAGCCGTCCGCCCCCTATCAGGGCGGCCCGCTCGCACACATTGTCCACGCCGGTGACGCTCTTCACAAAGGCGGAGGGGGTGAACGTCCCCGGTACCGCCGCCAGCTCCTCCGCCGTGTAGAACCGGACGGGCCAGCCCCGCCGGGCGCAGAAGTCCAAAAGTCCCGGCTCCTCCGCCTTCAGATCGATGGAGGCGCAGGAGGCCACGGCGGCGGGGTGGATCCTATGCTCCGCCAGCACCCGGTCCACCGCCTGGGCGATCCGGTCCGCGGGCGTCCCCCGGCGGCAGCCCAGCCCAAGACGCAGGACCCTGGGCACCAGCAGCAGCGTCCGGCGGAAGGGCGCTTTCTTCCGGCAGGAGACGCAGATTCCCACCTCCCCCGCCTCTCCCAGGACCACGCCGGGGGGCAGCGCCCCGGCAATGGGGAAATCGCTTGCGAGGGGCACGTCCCCCTCCAATATAGCGGCGGACACGGCCTTGGCCTCGGCCATGCCGTCCATATGCAGCCCCGCCCGGGCCGCCCAGGCGTCCACGGAGAAGCGGCGGTTTATGTCCGTGGCGGTGGTGACCACCGGCACGGCCCCCAGGGCCTCCGCCAGATGGCAGGTCAGGTCGTTGGCCCCGCCGATGTGGCCGGAGAGCAGGGAGATAACGAACCGGCCCAGCTCGTCCACGCAGAGCACCGCCGGGTCCGTGCGCTTGCTGCGCACATGGGGGGCGATCTCCCGGACGGCGATGCCGCAGGCCCCCACGAACACCATGGCGTCCGCCCAGGCGAACACCTCACCGTAGAAATCCCGGCTGGGCCGGGGGATGGGAACAAAATCCGGCTCGCGCAGCCGCTCCACGGTGTAAAGCCGCTTCTCCTCCCCCGGAAGAGCCGCCGCCGCCCGGCGGGCGGTATCGCAGCCCCGGCGGGAGAAGGCCATCACCGCCAGCTTCACCTGGTCCCCTCCCGGAAGAGGGTGGTAAAGCCTGGATCATACAGCTTGGACCGGGCATACGTCTCCCCCATGCAGCCTCCCACAATGATAAGGGCGGTGTTTTTAAATCCCGCCGCCGTCACGGTGTCGTGGAGGGTGCCCACGGTGCACCGGCAGATCTTCTCCTCCGGCCAGGTGGCCTTGTACACCACCGCCGCCGGTGTATCAGGGCCGCAGCCCCCCGCCAGCAGCTCGGCCTGGAGCTTCTCCGTCAGGCCGGTGCTGAGAAAGAGCACCATGGTGGCCCCGTGGGCGGCCAGGGAACGGATGGACTCCCGCTCCGGCACCGGGGTGCGCCCGGCGGTGCGGGTGATGATGACGGTCTGGCTCACATCCGGCAGGGTGTACTCCGCCCGGAGGGCAGCCGCCGCGCCGCAGAAGGCGCTGACCCCGGGGCACACGTCGTAATCGACGCCCAGGGCCTCCAGGGCGTCGAACTGCTCCCGCACCGCGCCGTAAATACTGGAGTCCCCGGTGTGGAGGCGGACGGTGGTCCTGCCGGCGGCCTCGGCGGCCCGGATGACCTCCAGCACCTGCTCCAGGGTCATCTCCGCGCTGTTGTGGATCTCGCAGTCCTCCCGGGTATAGCGGAGCACCTCCGGATTTACCAGGCTCCCGGCGTAGATCACCACGTCGGCCTCCCCCAGGAGCCTCGCCCCCCGGACGGTGATAAGATCGGCGGCGCCGCTGCCCGCGCCAACAAAATGTACCATAGCTCTATTCTCCTAAGATCTTTTTGATCAGTTCTTCCGTGTTGTCCGTCCGGCCCAGCAGGCCGTACTCCTTGGAGAAGAGGACCGTCCCCATCTCCATGTCCCCCGCCCGATGGCGGAGGTGAAAGGCCGCCCGGTCCGTGATCCGGCGGAGGGTCTCCTCATAGACCCCGGCCTCCTTCAGGACCCGCAGGGCGTCGTCGCAGGCCACGCAGTCCAGAATCTCCGCCGCGGCCTCCGCCCCGGCCCCGCAGGCGGCGGCGTGGGCGGCCAGGATCTCCATGCGGCAGTCGCCGTACTTGGAGTGGGTGTTCAGCATCCCCCCCGCCGCCTTTACCAGCTTGCCGATGTGGCCGATGAGCAGCGCCCCCCTGAACCCCAGGTCCCGGCACAGGTCGATGGCGTCGCCGATGAAGTTGGAGGTCTGCACGGCGGCGCGGGGGTCGATGGCCAGAGTCCGCTGGATAAAGTCGGAGCCGTAGTTCCCCGGAGTAAGGAGCACATAGTCCGCCCCGTTTTCCCGGCGCTGGCGCAGCTCCACCCGGATGGTCTCGATCAAAGCCCGCTCGCTCATAGGCTCCACGATGCCGGTGGTGCCCAGAATGGAGATGCCCCCCAGGATCCCCAGACGGGGGTTGAAGGTCTTTTTCGCCAGGGCCTCCCCCTGGGGGACGGAGATAATGACCTCCAGCCCGCCCCGGTAGTCCAGCAGTCGGCAGACCTCCTCCACGTTCTCCCGGATCATCCGCCGGGGGGTGGAGTTGATGGCGGCGGCGCCTACCGGCTGGTCCAGGCCCCGTTTGGTCACCCGGCCCACGCCCTGGCCGCCGTCGATGGCCACGCCGGGTCCGTCCGTTCTCCGCACCGAGGCGAAGATAAGCGCCCCGTCGGTCACATCCGGATCGTCGCCGCCGTCCTTGCGGATGGCGCAGGACACCCGGTCCGGGTCCATGGCGATCTTCTCCACCGCGAGGTCCAGGTCCATGCCCCTGGGGGTGGTGAGCTTTACGGCCTCCTTCCGCCGGCCGGTGAGGAGCATCCAGGCGGCGGCCTTGGCGGCGGCGGCGGCGCAGGAGCCGGTGGTGTACCCCAGCCGCAGGCGTCTGCCGTCCTGTACGATGTACGCCTCCATCACCGCTCCACCAGCTGATAGAGCAGGGCGTTGCAGATGGCGGCGGCCACATTGCTGCCGCCCTTCCGGCCCCGGGCCACGATATGGGGCGCGCCGCTTGCCAGAATCAGTTCCTTGCTCTCCACCACGTTGACGAAGCCCACGGGCACGCCGATGATCAGAGCAGGCGCGAGCTTCCCGGCCTCCATCAGCTCGTGAAGGGAGATGAGGGCGGTGGGAGCGTTGCCGATGGCGAAGATACAGGGCGCCGGAAGGCCTGCCGCCTTCTCCATGGAGACCGCGGCACGGGTGATCCCCCGGGCCTTGGCCTCCTCCGCCACGTCCGGGTCGGACATGAAGCAGTGGACCTGGCCTCCCAGCTTCCCTAAAATCGTCTTGTTGATGCCGGCCCGGGCCATCAGGGTGTCGGTGACGATATCGCAGCCGCCCTTCAGGGCCTTAAGCCCCAGACGGACGGCGTCCGGGGAGAAAACCAGATTGTCGGCGTAGTCAAAGTCGGCGGTGGTATGGATGACCCGCTTCACCACCGGAGCCTGGTCCGCCGGGAAGGTCCGGTCTCCCAGCAGGCCGGTGATGATCTCCATGCTGCGCTTTTCGATGTCCATGGGCTTTACGATCTCAAACATGACGGTGTTTCTCCTTGATGCAGGCGTGATAAAAGTTCTCCGCGAAGGCGGGAGCAGCGTAGAAGTGGAAGTGGGGATACCCGGCGTAGAGCGTGTCCGAGGCGTGGACGCAGGCCCAGGCTCTGCCGCTGGATTTTTCCGCGGTGAAGCCGCCGCCGGGGTCCGACGCGTCCCAGTGGTGGAACTCGTGGCCCCGGATCGACTCCCCCGCCCGGCAGAGGAGATTGTCCTCCTTCGCGGTGAGGGTCACATAGCCGAACCGGGTCAGCTTATGGTTGTCCCGGCATCCGCCGGGCAAGACCCCGGCCATGGGCCAGTCCCCGATGGCCTCCGTCAGGTACATGAAGCCGCCGCACTCCGCGATGGTGGGCAGCCCCGCCGTCACGGCGGCGCGGACCGATTCCCGCATGGAGGCGTTTTCGCTGAGGGTTTTGGCGTACAGCTCCGGGTAGCCGCCCCCCAGATAGAGGCCCTGGATGTCCGGCGGCAGGGCGGCGTCCGTCAGAGGGGAAAACTCCGTCAGCTCCGCCCCCATCTCCCCCAGGGCCTGGAGGCTGTCCTCGTAGTAGAAGCAGAAGGCCTTATCCCGGGCCACGGCGATCCGCACCGGCTCCCGCCGGGGGAAGGTCACCGGGTCACAGACCAGCGGCGGGGCCTCCTCCGCCAGAGCGATCAGACCGTTTAAGTCGATGGTCCGCTCCGCCTGGGCCGCCAGCCGGGCCAGCTTGTCTTTCAGGTCCGCCACCTCCCCGGCGGTGACCAGGCCCAGATGGCGGCTCTCCAGAGCGCAGTCCGGCATGGGGGGCAGATAGCCCAGGGGACGGACCCGGCCCCCGAACCGCCGCCGGATCTCCTCCGCAAGGGCGGCATAGGTCATGGGCGAACATTGGTTCAGGATCACGCCCCGGATCTGATCCTCGGGGCAGAAGTCCAGAAAGCCCCGGATGACGCTGACCAGGGACAGGCTGGCTCCCCTGGCCCCCACCACCAGCACGGCGGGGGTCCCGGTGACCCGGGCGGCCTCATAGGTGCTGGCGGCGGTGGAGGTGAGGCCCATGCCGTCGTAGTAGCCCATGACCCCCTCGATGACCGAAACGTCCAGTCCGGCGCTGTTTCTGGCCAGCAGATACCGGGCAGTGTTCTCCGGGAAGAAAAAAAGGTCCAGGTTCCGGCTCCTGGCGCCGATGATCCGGCTGTGGAACATAGGGTCGATGTAGTCCGGGCCGCACTTGAAGGCCCCCAGGCGCAGTCCCCGGTCTTTCAGGGCCTGGAGCACCGCCATGGTGACGGTGGTCTTGCCGCAGCCGCTGCCCGTTCCCCCCAGCAGTACTCTGGGCGCTGATGTCTCCACCGCCTCACTCCCCTTCACGCATACAATTTCAGACTATATTTTAGCCGCTCCCCCGCCGTTTGTCAACGGCGGCGTGTGAATCGTTTGACAAAGGCGGCGGAAGGTGGTATGCTCAAAAAAACGATCTGCGACCACATGGAGGGAACACGATGAAGCTGCTGATGCACACCTGCTGCGCCCCCTGCTCCGTCTACTGCGTGAAGAGCCTCAGGAGCGAGGGCGTCGAACCGGTGAGCTTTTGGTACAACCCAAATATCCACCCCTATCAGGAGTACAAGGCCCGGCGGGATACGCTCATCGCCTACGCCGGGGACATCGGCATGGAGCTGCTGGTGCGGGAGGACTACGGCCTGCGGGACTTTGTCCGGGCGGTGGCGGCGGATCTGGACCACCGGTGCGGCCACTGCTACGGCTGCCGCCTGGAGGAGACCGCCCGGTACGCCCGGGACAACGGCTTTACCCATTTCACCACCACCCTGCTGGTCAGCCCCTACCAGAACCACGAAGGCATCCGGCAGAAGGGGCTGGAGCTGGCGGAGCGGTACGGCGTGGACTTCCTTTACCGGGACTTCCGCCCCGGCTTCTGGGAGGGACAGGCGGAGGCCCGGGAGCGGGGCCTCTATATGCAGAAATACTGCGGCTGTGTCTTTTCCGAGGAGGAGCGCTACGCCAAACAGATCAAGCGGGACCGGGAGCGGTCCGTATAGCGCTTTACAGCGGACGAATGTTGTGGTATGATGGACACATCAACACAGGACGGGAGGCGGCGGCATGGATCCACTCTATCTTCTGGCGGCGGCCATTGGATACGCCTTTGGGTGTCTCAATCTGGCCTATTTTCTCTCACGGGTCCGGGGGTTCGACATCCGGGACAAGGGCTCCAACAACGCCGGGGCCAGCAACGCCACAGTGACCATGGGCCTTCCCGTGGGGGTGGCGGTGGGCGTCCACGACATCGCCAAATCCTGTCTGGCGGCTCTGCTGGCCGGCTTTCTGCTGCCGGATTTGCCCTACGCCGGTGTGGTGGCCGGGGTGGCGGCGGTGCTGGGCCACATCTTTCCCTTCTACCTGCGCTTCCGGGGCGGCAAGGGGCTGGCCTCCTTCCTGGGTCTGACCCTGGCCATTGACTGGAAATTCTTTCTCTGCATGATCCTGGCCATCCTGCTGATCACTCTGGTGACGGACTACATCGCTCTGGGAACCTTCACCGCCATCGTGTCCTTCCCCGCCTACCTCTTTCTGCGGCACATGGGGATGATTCTGGTGGCTCTCGTGTGCGTGGCGTCGGCGGTGATCCTGTGGAAGCATGTGGAGAACATCCGCCGTCTGCTGGCCGGCGAGGAGATCGGCCTCCGCCGGGCCATGAGCAAAAAGGACAAGGTGTAAGCGCCCGCGTAAAAGCGGAAAAAAACGTCCCCGGCACGGTAAACCGTGCCGGGGACGTTTTTTGGGTTGATTTATCAGCCCTGCTCGCGCATCTTGGCAAAGCAGTCGCTGCAATACACGGGGCGGTCGGTCTTGGGCTCGAAAGGCACACGGGCCTCGCCGCCGCAGGCGGCGCAGGTGGCGGTGAAATACTCCCGGGGACCGCGGGCCGCGTTCTTGCGGGCGTCACGGCAGGCCTTGCAGCGCTGGGGCTCGTTCTGGAAGCCGCGCTCAGCATAGAACT
>CATZRD010000002.1 GCA_958423465.1 uncultured Oscillospiraceae bacterium
TCCGCGGCGGGAGCTTTGGTAGCAGCCCTGGTAGCATTCCCGCGGCGCAACATGAGAAGAAGGCGAAAAAGTTATGGAAATAGCAAAAGAAGAAGGGTTTTATACCAAATCGAGGAGAAAATGAAAATGGACGAATCGGTCACACGAACCGCGGGCGTTCCCCGCCGATCTCTTTACTGAAAGCAGGAAAATTTCTAATCAGCGCTATGCAACGGTCGAAATTGCTGGTATAATAAGTAAAAACCGACAATACTTTGAGATCACACAGGGAGGAGCGCATCATGAATCTTTCCGCAGACGAGAAACTCTTGATCGAGAGGATGTCCGCGCGCACGCCGGTGCTGGTTCTGGGGGCCGGCTTTTCCATTGGCGCCAAAAACGGGACCGGGAAGCCCCTGATGACCGGAAGGGAACTGTCTCAGGCCCTGTTTGACAACGTGCTGGCCAAGGGGCGGAAAGTGCGCAAGGAGGACCTGGCGGCATACCGCCAGGAGGCCCAGGACCTCAAGAAAACCTGCGACAATATTGAGCTGGAGGGCCTGAGGGAGCAGCGCAATGCTTTCCTGAAAATACAGTTTGGGACCTGCTTCTGCCCCAAGGACGATTTTCATATGCTGCTGCGGGAGTATCCGTGGCGATATATCTTCACCCTCAATATTGACGACCTGGTGGAGTACATCTACTCGGACTGTCCCAAAGAGCAGCAGCCTCTGGTCCACGTCAAGCAGTCCTCCACTCTGAGAAGCTCGGCCTCTCTGGAGCTTTACAAGCTCCACGGCTCCGTGTCCCGGCCGGATCTGGGCTATGTGTTCGACTCGGAGGAGTACCGGGCCTATGCCGCCAGCGCCAGCTGGACGCTGACCACCTTTGGACATCAGGCCATGACCAACGACGTGATCTTCCTGGGAACGGAGTTCCAGGAGGAGGACATGCACCTGATGCTCCAGCAGCTGGCCGCCATGGTGGAGGTGGTGCAGCCGCCCCACTACTTTTTCGTTACGCCGGAGATTCACGACCGGCGGCTGAGCCGGAAGATCCAGGACAGCAAAAATATGCACTTCATCCCCTGGAAGACAGAGCGCTTCCTCAGGATGGTCAAGGCGGAGATCGGCGACATCAGCGAGATCCGCCGGAAGATGCGGGACTACGGCATGGTCTTTTACGATGAGCAGTACCCGGCGGCGGACAGGCAGGTCACGCAGTATATGAGCGAGCTGTATCTTGGGGCGCCGCCCAGGCCTCTGGACTTTTTCAGGGACGTCGATATCCGCCGCCCGGAGCTGGAGGGAAAGGCAAAGGAGCTGGCGGACAAGGGCGGGCATCACCTGGTGGCTGTTTTCGGGGACGCCTATGTGGGCAAGACCTGCGCGGCCACCCGGCTTGGCGTGGACCTGATGAGCGTCGGGTATGAGTTTTCTGTGTTCAATCTGCCCTACTCCATGAACGCTACCGCCTATCAGGAACGGATTCTGGAGTATTTGGATGTCCTTCCCCAGGGGGCCAGGGTGGCCATTCTCGCCGAGAGGATGCCATACTATTACGGCCATGTCAAAAAGATCCTGAACCGCTGCCCACCAAACATCAGCAGCCTGATCTTTATCTGCACCGGCAGCTTCCAGGACCACAATTCCAAGAAATATCTGCTGGACTCCTATCCGAACCTGGAGGAAGTCTATATTTCCGAAAAGACCCGGGATGGCCGGCTGGCCAACAACATATACGATAAGCTGGAGGAGAAGAGCCATCTGAACAAGCTCCGGCACTACGGCAGCACAAAGCGGGAGCGGATCGCCTATATCCGCCAGCTCAACGACCTGATCGAAGTGCTCTATATCGCCCAGGAGGGACGGCAGTTCGTCACCTATTTTTCGGATCTGATCGAGGAAAAGGCCGACTCTCAGAACAAGACGGCCTTCCTGCTGCTGTGCACGTTCTGCGCCCTGGATATTCCCGAGCTGCCGGTGACCACCTTCTCCGCCATTCTGGCCTGCTGCGGCCTCAGCGTAGACATGCGCTCGTTCTGCCAGGAGTACGCGGACCTGATTCGGCGGCAGAATGACCGCGTTACCGCGCGCTGTTCCCGGCTCCTGTGGACTTCGGCGCAGTCTCAGCTCCATCAAAAGGATATTCTGTCCTGGATCGGCCTTGCCGTGGGGCTTCTGGCCAAAAACCTCACCGAGGGGGAGGAGACGTTCCAGAACGAGCTGTTCCAGAAGCTGCTCAAGATCAAAAACCTCCGCCAGTCTCTGTCCATCCCCTGCGGGGAGATTCTGGGCCTGTTCCTGGAGCTGGAGGACGCCTGTAAGCATTTGAGCTATTACTGGGTGCAGCGGGGGATCCTCCATCGGGATATGGAGCATTTTGAGGAGGCCAACAACGCCTTTTCTGAGGCGTCGGAGATCCGCAACAATACGTCCTACCATGTCAAGCACGCTCAGGCGAAAAACTATATGGCCTGGGGCGTCTGGAGCGTCAGAAACGAGCCGCAGCACGCGCAGTACTACTTTGACATCGGCAGAGAGCAGCTGGAGACGCTGATCGAGAAGGCGTCCTACCGCTACTTCGCCTATTCCGTCCACACCTATGTGGATATGATGATCAAGTTCTATCTGGCCTGCGGCACGCCGATTCCCGACGGTACGCTGCGCAATCTGGCTCAGCTTCTGCTCAGGATGCCGGACGCCAGAGATGACAGGCTGTGCTCCGGCATCATCGCGCGGTTTGTGGACTACTGCCGCGATATCGGCTGGCAGGACGGGGATCTGGAGGAGCTGAAGCGCGCGCGGGGGAAGGATTTCTCGGGAGGAGCCTGCGGCCTGCCCCTCGATCTCTTCGACAGCGACGACCTGGTGGATACCGGCGACGACGAGATCATTGCCGGCGACTGACCGCCAAAATCAAAAGCGGCGTGCTGAAAGCACGCCGCTTTTGATTTTATGGGGCTTTTGCGCAGCTATTTCTGCCAGATCTCGGAAAGGTAGTCCTCACTGATGGTAAAGCCATGCTCCGTGGCCGCCTCTCCGATCTGATACCATGCCCAGTGGGCGTCCGTCACGTCCGGGAAGGACCGGCCCTCGCCCCGGTCGATGGCCGCCTTGTCGCACAGCCGGCCCAGCATCCGGTTCACCATGGTAGCCGCCTGGGCCCGGGTGATCTGGTCGTTGGGGCCAAAGAGGTTTCCGCCGTAGCCGCTCACCCAGCCATAGGCGGCCGCCACATTGATGTACTGGTAGGCCCAGTGGGTCTCCGGCACGTCCGCAAAGCTGGTCCTGGCCGCCGTCGTCTGTTTGGCGAACCGGGTGGCAATGGCGGAGAACTCCGCTCGGGTGATGGCCCGGTCAGGCTCAAATCTGCCGTTACCCGTGCCGCCGATCATGCCCAGGGAAGCCAGCGCGTGGACCGCGTCCGCGTACCAGGCGCTGTCAGGCACATCCTCAAATCTCACGGTGGTGGGGATGTTCTGATCCAGCAGCAGGTTGTAGAACATCTGCGCCACCTCGGCGCGGGTGATGCTGCCCTCGGGCTTGAAGGTGCTGTCCGCGTACCCCTTCATAAAGGCGATGTGCTTTCTGGTATTCAGGATGGAGGACACGCCGGTATCGTCCGGGGTGACCGGCTTCGGCGTGGGCTCCGGGTCCACCGGCGTAGGCACCGGCGTGGGCACGACGATCACCTCCGCCTCCTTGGTGAAGGTCACCATCACATAGGTATCCTTCTGGATATCCGGGATGGTGTAGCTGTTCGTGCTGTCCAGCGTCACCTCCGCGCCGTTCACCGTGACCCGATCCAGCTCGTACTCCCTGTCCACCGTGACGGTGAACTTGAACCTGCCGCCGTAAGGCACCTGGGCGGACGGGGTGATATCGCCGCCGGTCCCGGCCTGGGTATAGACCCAATAGGTATCCGTGGCAAACACGGCGTACAGAGTGGTGTCGCCGGTGATCGTGATGAACTCATCCTGAATCAGCTCTTTCCCGTCCCGCGTCTGCGACCAGCCGCAGAACACATAGCCGCCGGCCAGATCATAGGGCTGGAGCGCCCGGATGTTCACCGTGCTGCCCGGCTTGAAGAACATTTCGCTGGGCAGGGTGGCGATCTTCTCCCTCGTTTTGGCGTCGGCAATGGCGAAGTCCATCTTGCAGTAGACGCCCATCGCCTCCGGCGTGGCCCAGACGGCGTACAGGGTGACGTTATTGCCGCCCATGAGGAAAGAACTGCCCTCGCTGTACAGGGTCTTGACCCCGCTCAGATTTGTCAGGACCTGCTCATACGGCTCCGTGCTCCAGCCGGCGAAGACGGCGCCATCTTTGGTCAGACCGCCGCCGCCCAGTACGGTGATGCTGTCGCCGGGCCGGTACTGCCTTTCGTCCATGGGAGGCGTTCCCTCGCCGCCGTTGGGATTGTAAGTCACCGTATAGGCGCTGTTCGCCGTCCAAACGGCGTACAGGGTGACGCTTTCAGTGATCGGGAACGTCTGGCCGGGCTGGTAGATCGTATCCGTATCGTTCAGCTTCCAGCCGCCGAAGACGTACCCCTCCCGGGTGAGGCCGGTCTTGACGGTGACAATGGTGCCGCCCTGGTACGCGGTGTTATCCATGGGGACGGTGACGTCGTTCTCTGCCCCGTTGGCGTGGTAAGTCACATGGAAGGTGTCCTTCGCTGTCCAAACGGCGTACAGGGTGACGTTGCCGTCAACGGGGACAGATGTCCCCTTCTGGTAGGCCGTGCCCTGGCCGTCCGCCTGGGTGTTCCAGCCGCCGAAGGTATACCCCTCCCGGACGGGTTCCCCGGCCATGACCGCGACGCTCTTCTCCGCTGTCAGGAAGGCGGTGGACTGGATGGCGCTGTCATCGCCGCCGTTGGCCCGATAGAGGACCAGACGGTAGGTGCTGAGCAGCTCGGTCCTGATCCACATGGGATACAGGTCCGTATCTTTGGTCAGGGTCAGTGTTTCGCCCGCCTGATACAGGCGGCCAATGCTGACGGTGGGGAGGGCCTCCGGGCTGTCCACGGTTTTCTCCGCTCCCGTCGTCCAGCCCAGGAAGGTGTAGCCCTCCTGGTTCAGATCCGAGCCGCCGGCCACCGTGGCGGTCCCGCCGATCTTCACCGTCACAGCCGCCGGCGCATTCCCGGCAGCCAAACCCGCGTGATAGGCCAGCGTTACCGTCCCGGGCGCCGTCCACTGGGCGGTGAGTGTGACGTTCTGGGTGATCTTAAACGTATCGCCGGGCTGGTAGGTCGTGGTATCGTTCAGCTTCCAGCCGCCGAAGGTGTGCTCCGCCCGGGTGGGAGCCTTTTCGACCGTGACGACCGTTCCGATCAGGTACTGCCTGCTTTCAGGAACGGTAACGCCGTCAGCGCCCGCTATGTAGGTCACGGTGTACCGGTTATCCTCATAGTCCGGTTTGTTGTTGCCGTTCTCATCCGCGGCCCACAGGGCGTAGAGGGTGGTGTATTTGACGCCGTCAGCCAGCGCCGGCACCGTGTAGAGATCCCCGGCCTCATAGGCCGTGAGATCGGTTCCCGGGGCCTCCGTCAGCAGGTCCTTCTTTTCCGCCGTCCAGCCCAGGAACACCGCGCCGCCGCGGGTGGGCGGGGCCTCGCTCAATCTGACCGGCTGCCCGGTCTCGCACTCCTGAGCCGCCGGCGCGCCCACGCCGCCGTTGGCGTCGTAGATCAGCAGGACGTCGCCCTCCAGGAAATCGGCGATATCGTTGCCGTTCTGATCCACGCCCCACACGGGGTACAGCACAAAGCTGCCGCCGCTGGGCTTGCCCACATAGAAGGCCGCGCCCTCCGCGTACACGCCGCCCAGCTTCAGGTAGTCGCTGAGGCTGTTCACCGCGTGGGCGGTCTCGCCGTTCGGCGTGGAGGTCCAGCCCATAAAGACGTACGCCGGATCTTTGCTCTGGTACGCCAGGCTCTCGCTGCCCTTGGCCCTGGCTACCGCGCCGATGAGATAGGTCTGCTCATCCTTGGGCGGTTCGCCGGTGGTGTTTGCGCCCTTGTCGTAGACGACCTTCACAGCCTCCTGCACCACGTCCGCCCGGTTGTCGCCGTCGGTATCATAGCCCCAGACGGCGTGGAGGGTGGTGACGTTGGTTTCAGGCGTCAGGGTCTGGCCGCCGTAGAACATCTCAGGCAGGTTGTCGCCCTTTTCATAGATCTTTCCGCTGTTGCTCTCCCGCGTCCAGCCGATGAACAGGACGGGGACGCTCTCCGCGTCCTCCGACGGCGCGGCGTTTGCGTGGGTCATGCCGCTGCCGGAGGCCACGCTGAAGGAGTCCTTGCTGTGGGCGTCGGCCGGAACCGGAGAACTGCCGCCGTTGGCGTCATACCGCAGGGTGTACTGCATGGGACCTACCGTAAAGCTGGCTGTTCTGGTCCCGGAGTAGTTGCCCATGCCGGTGATGGTCACGGTGGCATTCGCCCCCGGCTGGACGTTGCCGGTGACGCTGATGGTGTAGTCTCTGCCTTCCTCCAGCTCCGTGCCGCCGTCCGTGATGGTCAGGTCCTTCGGTATCACCGCGTCGCCGGTGTAGTCCTGCTGGGGGATGGCGGCCACGTCCACGGTGTCGCTGTCAATGGGCTTCGGGCTGACCACCACGGTGGTGGAGCCGTAGGCGTATTCCTCGCCATCCAGATACTTGGCATTTACCACATAGGTCCCCGCGTCCGTAGCGGTAAAGGTGTTGCCTGTCACCACGATTTGCTCGCTTCCGGAGGACGCGTAGCGGATAACGGTAAATACCGCCTGGTCCGTTACCAGCTTGTCCCCCTTTCGCGCGGTCAGTGTGATGAGATGCCCCTCTGTGCTGTACTCTTTCATATTCGGGTTTGCCTGCACAGCCAGGTAGCTTCCCTTCTTTACCACCTGGAACGGAATCTGGAACATCTTGGAATAGTTTCCGCCCCTTGCCTTCACTACCGCGTAATATTCGCCGACATCATCATTGGTGATGGGCTGAGCCGTATCCACCGGGGTATCCGATCCTACCTTGAAATACTGCACCGAGAAATGTTTCTGCGTAAGCGTCTCAGAAGCCCCATTCTTTCGGTAGTAGACCACCGTGGGGATCGGCCAGGTCTGCTCCGTTTCCGCCTCCACATATTCAACGGTCGCCGCGATTCCCTCTTCCGGGTTTTGCTTCTCATCGCCGATGGCCTTGGGGTTGATGGTCAGCTCCGGGGCCGTGCCGTCTTTCCACGCCAGCGTATAGTTGCTCCCGGCGGAAAGGGTGCTGCCCTGCTCCGTGAGGGACAGCGTATACTTGCCCGCGTCTTCACCGGATTCTCTCCCCGGTTTGCCGGTGATGGGGACGGAGATGGGCTGATAGACTTCCTCACCGTCCTTCATGACCGTCTCATACGCCGTCCAGACGTAGTCCGGGTCGATCTCGCCGTAGGTCTTTTCCGGCGCGCCCAGCTCCACATAAATGGTCTTGGGCTGGATCTGGAAGGGGACCGCCCGGCTGCCCGCGTAGTTGCCCTTGCCCAGCAGGATGACGGTGGCCGCGCCCGCGTTGGTGTTGTTCATGTAGGTCAGATCGTAGTCCGTGCCGCACTTCAGCGCTGCGGGCTTGTCGCCCAGACCGCCGGTGGTCAGACCGGCGTAGGTCACGCCCTCGAGGCCCTCGAAGGTGACGGCCTCGCCGGTATAGAGCTGGGGCCCGATGTCCTGCACCGCCACCGGCTGGGTGCCGCCCTCATCGTTGGCCTCTCCCAGATCCTTCTGCCGGATCTTAAAGACCGCGGTGCCATAGGCGCCCTTGTAGTTGCCCGTGCCGTTGACGTGGATGGTGTAGGTGCCGGCGCTGACAAACTCCGTGGAGGCGCTGGCGAACTCCTGACTTTCCACCTTGGTCTTGCCGGTGGTGTCGGTATAGCTGTAGGTCATCTTGTAGTTGCTGCTGTTCAGCACCGCGCCGCCCGCGGTCTTGACAGTGACCTTGGGCCGGTACGGGTCCGCCTTATAGGTGACTTCCGTGCTGTCCAGCTCCACCGCCAGCTGCTTGCCGGCGGCCACCACGACAAACTCCCGCTCCACCGCGTTGGTATAGTTGCCGGTGCCGGTGACGACCACCTTGTACTCGCCCACGGCAATGGGAGCCGCGGACATGGCCGACCAGACCTTCTCCTCCTTCTCCGTGCCGTAGTTCAGGTTCCGGTAATAGGTCAGGGTGTAGTCGGCGCTCTCGTGGAGCTGCACCGTCCCAAACAGCAGGGAAGCGTAGACCACGTTTTCCAGCGGCGTCACAGGGTAGCCGGTGTACTCCACCTGCTCCCGGCAGTTTACCGTGATATCGTCCGCGGCCCGGACCGGGTCCACAACGCGTCCCAGATCGTCCAACTTGGCCAGACTCTTGGGATGGATGGTAAACATGGTATCGCTGGACACGGTGAGGGTGTAGTTCGGTCCGGCGGTGAGGGTGTTCAGCGCGTAGTAGTAATTGCCTACGTCCTCGCCCTCTGCCCGGAACAGACTGC
Organism: uncultured Oscillospiraceae bacterium; assembly: GCA_958423465.1. GTDB lineage: Bacteria > Bacillota > Clostridia > Oscillospirales > Oscillospiraceae > Pelethomonas. Next base: position 8,488 of record CATZRD010000002.1, read on the forward strand.
CGGTGGGATAGCCCTGTTCCACGTCGTGCTTGAAGAAGCCGGAGGGCTCATCGATATCCCCGTGGGGCTCGCTTTCCTCCCGGTTCGCCCCGCTGCCCACCAGGGTCCTCAGGTTGGTGGTATAGTCAAATCTCGTGGGAGGCAATTCGCCGTAGACCTTCTCGTTGTATACGCCCTTGACCACCACGGACCGGGGGACCACCCGCATGAAGAAGTAGCCGTACAGGTCGGGGTTGTCCAGACGGGTCATCTTCACGATGTAAGCGTCCACGTCCAGGACCCGGCCCGCCGCGTTCTCCAGCGCGGTGTCTCCTCCGCCGGCGGCGTAGTACTCCGCCACCGTCGCGATCTGCACGCTATAGTTGGAGAAGTCCATCTCCAGCTTGTTTTCGGCCCTGGTCTGGGTCTCCTCCACGGTCAGCTCCTGATAGTTCACATAGCCGAACAGATCCGTGGCCTGATAGATGTAGTTGTTGTTGGTGTCGCGGATCGTCAGCGTGGCCCCCGTCGGCAGCCCCCTGGTTTCGACCTCGACGGTCCAGGTTCCGATATAGTTGCCGCTGGAGCCCGGCGTGAAGATGATCCGGTCCGGCTTGTTTTCGTTCTGCGCGCCGCCATTCACCTGGAACTTCTGGACGTAATCCGTGCCGGGGGACAGCACCATGCCGTTGTAGGTGAGCACCGCCTTGGGCCGGCTGATGTCCAGGTTGTAGCTGGGCACGGCGTACTCCACCTTGGGAATGCCCCGTTCCTCGCTGCTGTCGCTGTTATCCAGATTCTTGGGGGCTACGATGAAGCGTACCGTGGCGGTGGACGGCTCCTCCGTGCTCCCGGCGTAGTTGCCCTTGCCGGCCACGGTGATGACGTATTCGCCCGCGTTGAGGATCAGGCCCGTGGCCACGTCGCCCCGCTTGATGGACACCGTGTAGTCCCGGCCCTCCACCAGCGTCTCGCCGTCGGTGCCCGTGACGGTCAGCTTGGGGTCGATGATCTTGCCGGTATAGATCGCCGAGCCGGTTTCCGCGGTTACGCCGGCAATGGCGTGGCGGGTGATATAGATGGCGCCGATGGCCACATATTCGCCGCTCTGGTCCGTTGCCACCAGCACGTGACGGCCGGAATCCCGGGCCGGCTCGTCGGGCAGGCCCACCTGGAGGGTGTACTGGGAGGCTTTCAGCCGGTCCCCGGCCCCGCCGCTCTCCGCCTTCCTGACCACCTGGAGCTTGTCATACTTGGACCCTGTGTAGGTGCTGTCGTACTCCTTCACGGCGCCGTCGGTATAGATGCTTCCGCTGTAGGGCACGCTCAGGGGTTCGCCGGTCCATGTGCCGTCCCCGTCGTTGTCCGTCTGGATCTCCATGGTCAGCGGATGCTTGGTGATCAGCAGGGCCTGATGCCCGGCGGCGGTGGCGCTGTAATTGGCGTCCGCCGTAAGCGCGCTCCCGACCAAAGTTTGGGTCACGGCGTTGCTGTTGTTGCCGTCGTAGGGGTGTACCTCGATGCTGTACAGCCCCTGGGCGCAGGGCCAGCCCTCCGCGTCCACCTTGGCGCTGCTGTCGGCGGGGACGAAGGTGTAGACCGCCTGGGTCCAATCCAGCTTGTTATCGTAGGCGTCGGTGATCGTCATGCGTGAAACGATATCCTTCAGCGCTGCAATGACCGCCTGCTGGTCGGTGTCCACCTTCTGGATGACCACGCTGTTGGTCATCTCCGTGTTCAGCCGCCCGGCGTAGGGGGTGATGGTAAAGACCTGGCCCTTCCAGCCGGAGACCCCGGTATAGTTGACGCTGGGGGTATCGCCCTGGTCAACGGCGGCCACCTCCACCGAGTACAGGCCCGCGTCCTGCCCGTCGATCTTGGCAACGTGCTTGGTATACTGGTCATCCTGGGGGCCATACCAGCTGCCGGTGGCGGTATAGTACCAATCGTCAGCGTAGTAGTAGGGGCCCTCCTTATTGCCAAACCCGTCCTCGATGTACAAAGCTGTGGTGCCGTTATCCACTGTGGTCAGCTTCCGGTAGTAGTTCTGCAGGTCGTCGCCGCTGGTGAGGTTCAGGTTGGTGTAGGCGTCCCGGACCCGGACAGTGCCCGCCCGGGAGGTGTTCTTGTTTGCCGCGCCCTTTGCGCCGATGTACCCGGCGCTGCCCGGCGTCACCGAGACGATGACCACCGAGGGGTGGCTCAGATTCTTTTTGTTGATGGTGAGCTTGCTCAGGCCGCTCATGTAGGAGAACCCGTCGTCGGCCCGCTGGTTGCTGCGCACCTTCCAGTAGTCGGAGTAGGCGGCGGCGTACTCTCCGTCGCCGGTAAAGGACCCGGTGAGGTAGTAGGGCTCGCTGCCCGCCGGGAACACCGGGTTGGCGTCGGTGCCGGTGTAGACGTAGCCCTCAACATCTGCATTGACGGTCTGGGTCCGGGCGGTGAGGACCCGGTTCTTCTGGCCGTCCACCACCTGGGCCATGGTCACCGTGACCACGCCGGTGAGGCTGGTCAGTTTGTGGCCGTAGGCGTCCTGGATCTGGGTGACGATGGCCAGGGGATGCCCGTCGTCATCATTCGCGTCGTTGTTGTAGCCGTAGTCCCGGGTGTACAGATAGTAGACCGGGTAATAGGGGCCATCCGGATTGTCGTTGTCGGCGGGTTCCTTGGCCTCGCCGGTGTTCTGATCGATCTCCTCCTCTGTGCGGACGTTCCACTGTTCCCCCTCTTCCTGTGTGTCATGCTTGAGGCAGATCAGCCGGGGGATCACGTCGCGGATCCGGGGGTACAGGTAGCCGTCGGTGCCGATGAACCAGTTGGGCCCGTCGTCGCCGGTTTCGTCCGTCATGTTCGTATCGCACAGCTCAAAGTGGCTGCGCAGGTTGTGGCCGGAGAGGCTGGCCGCCCGGCCGGACGAGCCGCGGATGACCTGACGGTTGCTGTTGGTTCCGCTGTCGTGGTTCAGCGCGCCCAGGTCCAGATAGAGTTTCGCCGCGGGTACCGCGCCGGGCAGGCCGCTGTATTCGCTCCACTCTTTGGGCTCCAGCGCGGTGACGCAGGCCTCATTGCCGCTGAGCAGCACCTTCCCCGCGTGGCTGGTCTGGCTCAGCTCCAGCGTGCCGCCCTTGTAGATGATGTCCTTTTCCACCGTCACGGCGTAGGCGCTGTCTGGGAAGTGCAGCGTAACGTTGTCCAGAGTCAGGGCGCCGGTCCCGTTCACGGTGAACTGGCTCTCCGCAGCCGTGGCCGTGCCGCCAAAAATCTCGCCGCCGGTGGCGCCGCTGTTTTGCAGCGTCAGGTGATAGCTGTCCAGCGTCTGGGCGGTCATCTTCTGGAGGTCCAGGCTGTAGCCGTTCAGGTCAAAGACCACGTTGGCTCCGGCGGGGGCGGGCATATCGGCGTTCGCCGGAGCGCTGTCCTCGCCGTAGTAGTACACCTTGCCGCCCGCGTCCGCCGTCAGCGGCGTGATGGTGCAGACGCCCCAGATTGTGCCTGCGTACTGCTCGTCGGTCATGACGCTGTTCAGGCGGGTAAAGGCCTGATCCATGGTGTCATAGTACTCGGTGAGGACAGGCTCCGTCTGGCCGTCGGCTGTCATCTTCAGCTCCACCGCCGGCGGCGCGAACTTGGCCACGAACATCACGTTGTCCGTGCCGCCCGTATAGGTCAGCACGCCTTTCTTATAGCTCAGCGTTCCGGACAGTCCGGCGTTTTCCCCAATGTCCTTCCAGCCAGTGGGGATTCCGGTATTTTCATACGCGGAGCCGCCCAGGTCAATGGACTGAAATTCAGCTTCCGCCACCGGGGCGTAGATGAACTGGCCGAAGGTGCGCTCCCCTTCAACGGGAACGCTGGTAACGGCGGAGCGGACTGCCTTGTAGATGGTCAGAGAGGTCAGGATGCCCTTCTGATGTCCGTTTTCGCTCTGTGCCGTGTCGATCAGCAGGGACATTTCCATGCCGGTGGAGAACCGGGACTGCTGGCCCTCGTTGGAGGTGGACAGGTCCTTGGCGTCCAGCCGCACGCTGCCGATATCGGATTTCACCGGCTCGTTGGTCTCCGGGTCAAACACCCCGTCCAGTTCGTTCAGCATGATGGCCAGATAGTTGTTGTCGGTGAAATCGGCCACCAGAACCAGATTTTGATCCTGGGTATAGCTCTCGCCGCTGGCCATGGCGCCGCCATCCTGAGGAAGAGACAGCTTGCCGTCGTCGCCTACCCTGGCGATCAGCCAGCGGCCCAGGCTCTTGCCCTCCTTCAGCGCCAGGACTTTGGTTTTGCCATCTTCATCCTCCAGACGGTTGGCGGCGTCCCAGCTCAGGATGGTATAGCCCTGGCCCGGCACCATCATATCCGTCACATGGTGAGAGTCCAGCCCGTCTTTGGCCTCCAGACGGTCGTAATAGGTGATAGTGTAGAAATTCAGCTCAACGACGGTTTTGTCTTCCGCCTGGGCCATGGGATAGCCGCCGTAGTGCCCCACTTTTTCCCTGTCCGCCGTCAAAATGGTCAGGTACTGATCTTCATTCGCCATTTTGATCACGTCGGTGCCCAGGGCGGTCTCCCGGGAGTTGATGGTCAGCCGGTTCTCCGGGTTCTGGTTCAAGCCCTCGTAATCCTCCGTCAGCTCGATCACCCGGCCCTTCTCCAGATACAGCCGGTCATTGCCGCTGGCGTAGGCCCCCTTATCCAGGACCATTTGGCCCCGGATGTACGCGCCGCCGCCGAACCCCGCTGCGCTGTCGTTGTCGCCGCCGGACAGATGGTTATTGTTGACGCGGGCGTTTTTCAGCCTCAGCACGCCGGAGGAGCCTTCCACATCCGTGCCCAGATTCTCCGCGCCGGGATCGACGGGGGCCAGCGTCTGTTCGCCGCCCTCCGCCATGGTTTTGGCGCAGTCGATATACGCGCCGCCGCCATACGCGGCGGTGTTGTCCTGGAGGGAAGCGCCTTCCACGGTGACGTTGGCATACGCTCCCGCGTACACGCCGCCGCCGTATTCAGCGGTGTTGCTCTCTATGCTGCTGGCGACGGTGACGTCGGGCCTTGTGACCGTGTCCCCCTCTTTTGCCCCCAGGACGGCCAGACCGCCGCCCGCTTTGGCGGTGTTGCCCGTAAGGATCAGCTTTTCGATCGTCGTCGTCTCCCCGCCGCCGGTGAGGTATACGCCGCCGCCCATCTCCCGGGCGGTGTTCCGGGTGACGGAGGAGGTGTCAGCGCCGTTGAAGGCCAGCGTGCCGCCGTGTCTGGCGACGCCGCCGCCGTTGACCTGGGCCCAGTTGCCCGTGATGGTCACGCCGCCCAGCGTGACCTTGGCGCTGCCGCTCAGGTACAGGCCGCCGCCGGAACCGGGGTCAGACTGCTCGCTCGTTTCAGGAACGCCAGTGTCCGTGTAGCCGCTGATGGTCAGGTCGTAGGCCGCCGGGACGCCCTCGCCCGTGCCGTTGCTCTGCACGGCGGCGTTGCCGGAGATGGTGCCGCCGGTGAGGTTCAGGTCGCCGTCCAGACCGGCCACCGCGCCCCACTCGCCCCGGCTGCCGGAGATGGTCCCGCCGGTCATGTCGAAGCTGCCGCCTGCCGCATACACCGCCCCAGCGCCGTAGTAGTACTTGGGCTGGCCGGGATAGAGCTTGTCCGTCGGCTCCCGTTTCAGCTCGGCCTTGGTCCGGGGCATGGCGCCGGTGCTGCCCGCTATGCGGCCGCCCTCCATGGCGAACGTCCCGGTGTTGTACACCGCGCCGGCCATGGGGCTGACGCCGTTGGTGATGGCCGCGCCGTCCTTCATGGTAAAGGTCCCCGCGTTGTACACCGTGCCGGGGGTCGTATCCGACAGGTTGGTGTGGTTGGTGAGGGTCACGCCGCTGTGGATGACGGCGGAACCGCCCTCCTCCACCTGCAGCATGGGGCCGTTCACCGGGTAGGAGTAGTTGCCGTCAAAGGTCAGGGAGCCGTAGCCGATGCCCAGCACGGTCTCCTGCCCGAAGTTCAGAGCCGCGCCTTCCTTCACGACGATGGCGGCGGGGTTATTCTCGTCCAGCGTCAGAGCGCCGGACAGGGTGATGGTGTAGTCGTTGCGGACGTTGTAGCTGGTTTTCTCCTCTTTGTAGCCCGCACTGTCCTGCACCAGGAATTCGCCGGTCATGACATAGTAGCCGAACTCGTCCTGATGCTTGGTGTCAAACTCGCAGGTCCCGCCGGACAGGCTGGCCGCCACGCCCGCCGAGCTGGAGCTCTCCGCCAGCAGGGTGATGGTCTTGCCCGCTCCGTCCAGCACGGCGGGCTTCATCATGGCGGCGTTGTAGAAGATGTAGAGGGTGTCGCCGCTGTCCGCGTCTGCGAACGCCTTGTCCAGATCGTCGTAGATGCGGTAGTAGCTCTGGCCGTTCTGCTCCTTCAATGTGCCGTTGCGGATCCAGTACTGTTTGGTCTCTGTGTAATTCTGGAGCGCCAGGTATCCGCTGCCCGCAGTCGGAGCGGCCTTCAGGTACCACTGGGTGCTGTCCAGACCGAACTTGTTCTCCTGAATGTCCAGACCCTCGGCAAACTCCACGATTTGTAGGTCTTTCTCGGCGTGGGCGTAGCCCGCAGGAGCAGTCCCTGTCCAGAAACTGTCCGAGAACTCGAAGATGCCCACGGTGCCGATATAGCGCTTGTCCAGCTCATCGCTCACGAGAACGGGGATCTGGCGGTCTACGACATTTTCAAAGTATACGGTGTTCTGGGTGTCGATCCGGGCCGCGCCGGACATGGTGAGCAGGTGATGAACGGCCACCTTTCCCGCATCATGATTGACGAAATACGCGCCGCCGCCTTCGCCATAAGAGGTGTTTCCGACGATCTCCGCCGTACCGGACATATTCAGCGCCGTTTTACCTCCCGCATAGGCGGCTACGCCGCCGCCGTTCTGGGCAATATTCTGCTTAATCTTGCCGCCGCTGAGGTCCAGCACGCTCCCGTTGGGCCGGGCGTTCGTGCCGGCGCAGATGCCGCCGCCCACGCCGCTGGAATTGTTTCCTGCTTCCATCTCCGCCTGATTAAAGGCGATCAGGCCGTCGGTCATGGTCAGCCTGCTGAAAACAATATTTTTCGCGTCGTTCTCACTTGTGTCCGTATTACACCCGGCAATGGCCACGCCGCCGCCAAATCTGGCGGTGTTATGGGTGATCTCAGTTCCGGCCAGCAGGCCCTGAGAGTTCCACAGACACACGCCGCCGCCGAAGCCCCCCGTCCAGTTATAGGAGATCTCGCCGCCGTACAGGTAGAGCCGGGCAGAAGCCCGACCACCGATACCGCCGCCGTCGGCGGCAGAGGGGCTATCTGTTTTACTGCATTTTGTATCGCCGCAGTTATAGGAGACAGAACCGCCGTACATGTTCAGATCTCCCGCGTCCACCGCAATACCTGTCCCGTCACCGGCGTGATCATCCTTAGATGCGTGGTTTGCGTTGTGCCGGACGCTTCCGGCATACAGATTGACCGTTCCAAATCGATTGTCATTCGTCGGCGTATAGTTTGTCCATGTCCATCCGGAGTTGCCGCAGTAGATTCCGCCGCCGCTGCCATTCTCATTTGTATTCGTGGCGCACCACTCCACCACGCCGCCGTAGAGGTTTAGAATGGGAGCCTGGTCTGCTGAGGCGTTCCCCATGAAAATGGCGCCGCCCCTGTTACCAAGCTGTCCGTTGTAGTTGTTCCGCAGGGTCACGCCCTCCCAGATATCCAGTTCACCGTGGCGGCACGAGATCAGCGCTGTGCTCGCAGTTACTCCGGTATTCTTCATGGGGGTGCGGTCTCCGCGCTCATCGATAAAATACGCGGTAAGATCACTTGCGGTCCCCCGCTTCCACACCGCGCCGCCGTCGATGATCAGCTCGCCGGTCTTGGCCGGGATAACCTCGTAATCGCCGTTCTGGAGGTCGGGCTCGACCAACGTGCTGATGGAGCCGTCGCCCAGAATCAGATGACCGTTTTGGCTATCCACATCAAACAGCCGCAGCGCCCCGTTGGTCCGCTTCAGGGTCACGGTCTCGCCCTCCGCCACGGTGATATGCACCTCGCGGTCAATGACCAGCTCCTTCGTCCAGGTCCAGTCGTCCGGTTCCCCGGCGGACAGCACGATGTCGGAGATGTGCTCATTCTTCACCGCCGCGGCCAGCCCATCAAAGGTGGTCACGATCACGGCAGTCACGTCATTCTCAAGCCCGTCGATCCACTCCGCCTCGCTCTGCGGCGCGTCCGCCAGCGGCACGGGCTCGTCCGCCGCGTCGACCTCCTCCGGAGCCGGTTCCTCCGCCTCGGGCAGGGAATCGTCCGCCACGGGTTCATCCGTCGTGGGGTCGTCTACCGTGGGATCGTCCACCGCGGGGTCGTCCACCGCGGGTTCATCCGCCGTGGGTTCGTCTACCGCAGGTTCGTCCTGGGCAGGGGCCTCCCCTTCGGGCGGGACCTCCTCCGCCGGAGTTTCCGGTTCCTCCGCCGGGACAGGCTGCTCTACCGCATCTTTGATAGAACAGTCCTTATGGGCGGGATGCCCGCCGTCCCCCTGGAGCGCTAGGGCGGTGGTAGGCAAGGCAGATACCGCCATACAGACCGCCAGCAGCAGAGACATCAACCGTTTCTTCATGGAATTCATAGACGTGCCCTCCTCAGTGATACAGTGTGCAGAGCAAAATGCGGAGCGTATTCAGATCCTGTTACAGCAATCAAGTTGACATAATTCCTGTCCCACACCGGTGTGGGACAGGGCAAAAGGGGGGTCCCCCCTTTTGCCTTGCTCGCTTTCCCGTATGCCAGCGAGCATCATGCCGATAATCAACCTATTATACTTAATGTAGCATACCATATTTCCGCGTAAAGTTCAATAAAAATCCATAGATGCGTTCACTTATTTTCCCTGTCTCCTTTTACATATTTGTCACGGGTGTATGTCAGCCGGATACGGTTTCATGCCCACCTGGGGACCGGCGCGTCGGGATCGATCCGGACGTCCGCCTTTCTTTGCGGATAATAGGCCGTTTGGTATCCGATGAGCCAGTTTTCCAGCTTGCTCCCCGGGATGGCCGCCCTTGTCTTTCTGACTGCCTGACAATAGAGTTCCTCCGCCCTTTCCGCGGAATACAGCGGAAGCAGTTTGGCGATCTCTGAAAAGCTGACCGGGTCCCCCGTATGGATTCCGCAATGCAGCAGGACCGCCATTTCCTCCGCCGCGCTCAGGACGCCGCTCATCAGCTCCCGCAGATATTCCAGCGTATATTTCTGGTACACCAGCGCGCTGGGGTCTTGTATCATTCTCATCACGGCCCCCCTCAAGCGTCAAACACGTTGTGATCCAGGCTGCACAGCCGCAGGTTGTTTTCCCGGCACAGGGCCTCCGCGTCCCGGCCCGCGTTCAGCGCGCAGACCACAAAAACCCGCACCATCTTTGCGATGTACTGATTGACATGCCGGTACTCCATCATCGCGCAGCGGTGGATGGAGTAAAGGTAGGCCAGCATCCCCGCGTCGTAGCAGTCGTCATACAGGCTGTGCTGGGGGTCGATGCGCCACCATCGGAGCTGGCTTTTGATCCGCCTGTCAGCGTAGGCGTCGAAGGGCCATTCTTCCAGATACCGTTCAACCCGCTCCGGGCACGCTATTTTCACCTTCTCTATCGCCCGAAAGCATTCCTCACCGATCCTGCGCCTGCAGATCTCCTGGCGGTTGCGCTCATAGTAGGGCTGCCAATTCCGCTGAACCGCCGCCGCGGGCCGCCGCTCCTGCTGACTTTCCGCCTTCTGCGCCCTGCGCTTTTCCCGGGAGCGGCGGTCATATTCCAAAAACCGCTCCCTGTTCCTCGCCCGGTATTCCCGCCGGTAGGCGAGATAGGACTCGTGATTTTTCCGCCGGTACTCCCGCATTTTGGCGGCATGGTCCGCCTTGTCCACGCTTTGGTAATACGCTCGCTGCTGCTGGCGGATCTCGTCGCGATGGGCCTGATAATAGGCTTTTTGCCGGGCCTGCCGCCTGGCCTGTGCCGGGGTCAGATCTGTTTTTTCCCGCATAAAAATAGCTCCTGTATTTGTATTTGGCAAACGCCAAGGCCAAGTATAGGAGCTGCTGTATGTTGGGTTCAATCGTTATTGTCACTGGTCTGCGGTTTATTTGGTTTCGCAGATCCCGGAAAACCGGGAATCAATGCGCTGCTGGGGCATATGGCGCAGGCGCTGATTTTCCGCAATCCCTCTGTGGGATCAATGCGGTCAAACGAAAAACCACCGCCGATCCGGCGGTGATTTCCTTACTGTACCACAGCGAGGAAACTACTTTCCCAGCCAAAGGGCTTGTCAGAATCAAACCACGACCCAGCACAGCGGTCGTGGTTTGAAAAGGAGGAGCAAGGGAGCGGTACGAGAAATCCCCACCCTTACGGGTGGGGATTATGAGCGGAGCGGACTTTGCTCCGACGTGGTGGACCTGAAGAGACTCGGCCTCTCGGATGCGAACCACTTGGGGATTATAACTCCGCCTCTTGAGGAGCATCAAGCGGCAAAGGGTGAGTGCTTATTCAGCAGAACTGCCCGGGGGCAGCCATCCTTCATCATAGTAGACTGTATGAATTAAGGTATTGCCATTTCCAATCACAAGATACGGAATCCCGTCTCGAAAAACAAAGGCGTGATTTTTTTCTTCTTCTGTTAGTTCAAGTAAAATGGCTTCCTGTTCCCGCACATCACAGTGGTGTAACTCACTTAATAAAATGTGTCCACTTGATTCATACTCAGTAAGGATAGCCTCTGCATCAAGAATAACAATGGGATATTCACAGTTATAAACGGTTTCCATGATGACAGAAGAGCCTTTTTTCTGCTCGATCGTTTTTCCCCAATCATCAAAGTTCACTTGCACTCGCTCCTTCCTGAAAGTGTTCAATTAGTTCCGCCAATTGCGCCTGTGCCTGCTTTGAATCGCCGGAAAGGATGGAGGCAAATTCCTCCGCAGCTTGCAGGCGCTCCAAAACGGAGGCAAGCTCGTATGGATTCAGAGCCGAGTCCCGACAGATGATAATGCATCCTTCCATGCAAACAATTTGAAGATCCGCGTCTATCGGGATATTGGATTGCTCCAACAGATGATTTGGAACTCGGAGCTGTTGTTCCTCAGACAATTTATCCAAGGGATCAGCAGACAACAAAAACTCCTGAAATAGATTTCTCTGTCTATCCAGGGTCAAATACGCAACATGGACAGTATTGCCGGGGGTAAGTCCCATTTCCCGCAGCACGGATTCCGGGATCGTTAGGCTTCCACTGCTGCCGCTTCTGAAATAATGTTGCCCCACGTCGGCGGCGTGGACGCGGCAAAAAACATGGTGATGACCTGTATTAGATCATCACCATGTCTCTCACTTCTATCAGAAAAACAAAGCTCAGCTCATATTACCGTCCTTGTCGCAGGTGAGGGTTATCTCATAGGTAGGCCGGGATATGGTGACACCCAGCAATTTTTTTGCAAAGGTGGCCTCGGCATAGGCGGTGTTTCCGCTTTTGGTGGCGGACTTGGAAACCAGTTCCCATCCGCTGTCATCATAGATCGTTACTGTGCATCTGGAGGAGGTGCAGGAGGATGTTCTGCCATCATAGGTAAACGTCCCGGTCAGCGTCATCACCCACTCCGCGACGTCTGCGCTGTTGTTATAGTATACATATTCCTTGCCTTTGACCTGAGTTGCTCGTGATACGGCAGGAATGAGTGTGACCACTATGTAATCACCATCAGCAAGCATAATTATTTCTGAAGTATCGGAATCTTTTTTTGCAGCAGCAACATCAAAAGGGAAAGTTCCCATCGTGATAAGTATTGCCAAAATAAATATTGAGAACCTTTTCATTTCGCCAGTCCTCTCTCATTAGTCAATCATTCTTACTTCAATATGCCCATTCAGCGAGCGATATTCCCTAATCGCGCCCCATGTGACCACCCCGGCCCAGAGAATCAGTGCCGTAGCCAAAACGCCGACCACCATGGACACAATTCTTCTCTTGGTCCGCAGGTCCTGCAGCAGCTCCCCGGTGTCCCGCTCGTCCACACTGGCGGCGGCAATGGCCTGGGGAGAGCCGAATCGAGCCTCCACACCGGCCATGTCCGCCCCCGGTTCCTCATCCAGATACGCTTCTACGCTGGCGCGGACTTGGTCCATGATTTCCCGCTTCATCTTCCGAGTACCTGGCAGCCAGTCCCGTACCTCCCGATAGTACCGCCGCAGCGTCGGATCGTCCCGTGTCATAGTTTTTCCTCCCCGATGATCTGAAGCACGCCCTGACTGGTGCTTCGGTACTCCTCTGCCAGCTCCCGCAGCCGCTCCTCCCCGGCGGGCTCCAGGTGGTAATAGACCCGGGTCATCCGTTTGCCCACCAGGACCTTGCGGTCAGAGATCAGCCCCTGGTCCTGTAGCTTATAGAGCACCGGATATAGGGACCCCTCCTGGGTGGTCAGCCGTCCGCCGCTGGACTGGGACGTCTCCTGCACCAACTGATAGCCGTACATATCCTCTCGTTTCAGCAGCGCCAGAATCACCAGCGACATGACTCCCCGGCGAAAACTGGCCTGTGTGTTGTCAACTGCCATGTCATCACGCTCACATACTTCATACTTTATAATATTTTTATCATAATTAAAAATTAATGTCAATACATTTTTAGCAAAAATATTTGTTGACGAATGCTGAACTGCGTGATATAGTGATAGCAGACAGATCTGCTTTACTTTGCGGGTTTGCCTTTATGTTTTAGGGAGAGAAGGTGAGTCCCATGTGGTAGCTGTTGTGCTTTGCTGCCTGCTATGATATGATTAAAACAGAAAGGATACCTACAGCTATGAAAAAGATCATTTGTCTCCTCTTATCCATAGTTATGAGTACCCAGCTTTGTGGATATGGATTTGCCTTAGAAACGCAAGATACCTCCGACCGTGCAGAGTCTCTGTTTGGATATACTTTCACTGAACAACAACTGTCGACCGGCGAGTATGTGATTGAGTCCTATTACGAAGGCCAACCGAATAAGCGGTATATAATCGCCGACGAAAGTCCAGTCATTCATGTTCAATGCATATCCCCAAAATTGAAGCAAGGTGACTATACAATCGAAAAACCAAATATAGTGAGAGAATATTTAATGACAAGAGCCGAGCGCTGGGCAAGTCTAGGATATATTTACTATTCGGATACAACTACAGATTATCCGGGGCCAGTTCGCGCTTATATAATGGCATATGGGAATTCGAGGGTGACAACATGTCCAGTCAGTGTGGAAGCGCAAACTCCGTTTGACGATGTAGTATCGTTTCTTACCAGCTTTATCATTGCTGAAGGGTTTGCAAAATATGCAGCTATTGCTGGGTTTACCGTGACCGGTTGGGCTGGCGCTTTGCTTGCCTCAATTGTAGGAACAGTTGGCGCGCAAGTGATTAATGGCATTATCATAGACGCATTTACGGATAAAGTTGATTCATATGTTACAGACTGGGATTTTAAGGGCACTCCGTTTACTGAAACGGATATGGGCGATACTGTATATTTGCTGGAGCAAGGCTCGACATGCCTAATGATGTATTCTGATAATATCGATTGGGATGAGGTGGAGGAAGGCATTACTATTTCGAACTGGAAAGAACATAAATCCTTTGCACGAAACATGTGGGCAAAGATGTACCCTGATACGCCTTATCCCGGAGTGGAGAAATATGCAAGTCAATAGCACGGCGCGCAAAAATAGGAGGGAGAATGATGCCGAGAAATCAAGAAACATTGATTGTTGTCTTCTGCGTGATCGTGGTCGCCCTGTGCTACGCCTTTATGCCAACAGATGATTTTGCCCGCATGATGGTTATCGGATGCCTTGTGTTTTGCATCCGATTCGCTCGCGACAGCAAAAAGTAGCATGCAAAAGAAATTCAGATCATCTTGATCCCCCGGCCAAAAGGAGGTATTCCCATGAAACGCCTGCTGTCTATACTCCTCGCCCTTACCATGCTCCTCTCCCTCGCCGCCTGCGGCGGGGGAAACGACGCTGCCCGGGAGGCGGAGCTGTCCTTTGCCTCCTCGGCGTTCTACCGGGCGGAGGACGTGCCCCTGCCCGTGGCGGAGGGGACGCTGCTGGGCTGCTGCCCTGTGGGGACGGACCTGTGCGTTCTGGCCCGGGACCGGGACGAGCAGCTCCGCCTGTGGCGGACAGACCCGGATACAGGAGAATCAACGGAACTGACGGCCTACGCCCCCGTGGAGCAGGCCGTCTCTGTCTATGGTCCGCTGGCCGCCGGCGGCGGGCTGTGGGTCGTGGAACGGTGGACCGACGTGACATACGACCTGCCGGAGGACTTTGACGAGAGCCGGGACGACCGGACGGACTACATTTCCAGCCTCACGCCCCACTGCCTGGCGCGGAAGCTGGACGCCTCCACCGGCAGGGAACTCCGGCAGGCGGACGTGTCCCAGACCGTCCAGGCTGAGGGCGGCCAGGGCTTCTATTGGGCGGCGGACGGCGAGGACCGGCTCTATCTGGCCGTCCCTGACGCCGTGACGGTCCTGGACAAAAAGGGACAGCCCCTCTTCACCCTGGAGGGCAGGCTGGCCTGGACCGGGACCGGGTCCCCTCTGGCCCTTCTCCCTGACGGGCGGGTGGCGGCGCTGCTGGAACTCGCCGACGGACGGGAAGTCCGCCCCATCGACCCGGAGGCCCGGGACTGGGACGGGGAGCGGTACCCCGCGGCGGGGAAGGATTCCCTCCTACTCCCCGGCACGGGGCCCTTTTTGTATTTCTATGAGGGGGACGGCCTGCTCTGCGGTCAGGCCGAAGGGGAGGACGCGCCCCAGCAGGTGCTGGACTGGTCCGGCGCCTCCATCGACAGCAGCGCCCTGGCGGAGCTGACCCTGCTGGAGGGGGACCGGGCGGCCCTGCTCACCGCCGTCCGGGGCGGGAACGGGCTGGACGCCATCCGGCTCTCTGTCCTCACGCCCTCGGACCTTCTGGAGGACGGGCGGACGGTGCTGGTCTACGGCACCATCGGCGCGGACAACGACCTGCGCTACCGGATCAACCAGTTCAACAGCGGCAGCGAGGACTACTACATCGTGGTCCGGGACTACGCCCTGGAGCCCATCGACTACTTTGACGCCGCCGTCTATCAGGCCCAGCGGAAGGCCGCCGTGGACCGGGCCAACAAGGAGATCACGGCGGGCCGGATCCCCGACATCCTGGACGATACCCTGCCTCTGGAGATCTACAGCGGCAGGGACGTGCTGGAGGACCTGTGGCCGTGGATCGAGGGGGACCCGGACCTGGGCCGGGAGGCCCTGATGGACCATGTGCTGGACTGCGCCAGCGTGGATGGGAAGCTCTATCAGGTGACCGACAGCTTCCGCATCGAGACCGCCGCGGTCTCCGCCGCCCTGGCGGACGGTCGGACAGGCTGGACGCTGAAGGAACTGCTGGCCGCGTATGAGACGCTGCCCCAGGGGGCCTCTATCCTGGGAGACGATCTGAGCGGCCTCTTTCTGTTACAGACGCTGACGGACCAGAGCCTGGACGTTTTCGTGGACTGGACAGAGGGGACCTGTTCCTTCGACGGCGAGGACTTCCGCGCCCTGCTGGCGCTGTGCCTGGCCAGCGATACCGGCGACGGCGCCGGGAACCCCTTCTTCGCCTCCGAGGCCGGGCAGCCCCTGCGGGACGGCCGCCAGCTCATGACCGAGGCGTCCCTCTCCTCTCCCGGAGACCTGCTCTACTATGACGCGCTCTTCGGCGGGCCGGAGGCCCTGACCCCTGTGGACTACGACAGCCTGCTGGCGGGCCGGCGGGCCGCTTCGACCAATCTGGCGGACGTGGCGTATCTCCGGGAACACGGGACCGTCTTTGGCGGACAGCTCGCCGGGGACGCGGTGTGCGGCGTTCTGGAGGGCGGGCCCTACGCCGCCTTCCTGGGCTGCCCCACCGGGGACGGCGGCAGCGGCGGGGCGTTCCTCCTGTCCCAGACGGTGGCCATGTCCGCCGCCTGCAAGGCCAAGGAGGGCGCCTGGGCCTACATCCGTCAGGAGCTGCTGCCCGGCGGCCGGCGGGACAGCGCCGAGGACCGGGCCTATACGGGCCTGCAGGGTCCCGGGTTTCCCATCAACCGGGCGGATATGGAGGCGCTGTGGCGCTTTCAGCCCATGCTGGACCTGGAGGGGCAGGAGATCCCGGGACCCGACGGCCAGCCCCTCAGCGAGCTGGTCAACTACTACACCATTGGCCGGGACCCCATCCCCATGGTGCTCTATACCCTGTCGCCCACCCAGGCCCAGTACCGCCGGTTTATGGACCTGTATCAGTCGGTCCGGCGGGTGAAGCAAAGCGACAGCACCATCTCCGCCATCATCACCGAGGCCGCCACCCCCTATTTTGCCGAGGAGGCCACCCTGGACGAGACCGTGTCCCAGATCCAGAGCCGGGTGACGCTCTACCTGGGCGAACAGGGATAGGGGAGAAAACCAAGTAAATTGAAACAAAATCGAAACAAAAACGCCTGAAAAGCGATGCAAAGAGGATGCATAGCGCCCGTATCATGGAAAAAGAAACCAGGCGTCCCGGCCCCGCCGGGGAAACTGAGGAGGAATCTGCCATGAAACGAATCGCCGCCCTGCTTCTCGCCCTTGCCCTGCTGCTGAGCCTCGCCGCCTGCGGGGAGGGAAGCGACGCTGCCCGGGAGGCGGAACTCTCCTTTGCCGCCTCGGCGTTCTACCGGGCGGAGGACGTGCCCCTGCCCATGGCGGAGGGGACGCTGCTGGGCTGCTGGCCCTGTGGGGCCTGCCGGTCCTGGGCGGGCTTCTCGTCCTCTGGGCGGTCATGACCCAGAGCCGCCGCTATCCCCAGGGGAACCGGGACCTGCTGGGCCGGATCACCGCCCCGGTAAACCGGGGACTGGACGCTCTCCGATCCCGGCTGTCCCTCAGCGGCTGGGAGGGTACAAGACCCTGATCTTCCAGCGGGGAGCGCTGCTGCTGGTGCTGGTCTACCTGATCTGCGGGCAGATGATCTTCCTCTACAGCACCTCCGCCGCCGGCGACTCCCTGTACGACCAGTACTGCGAGGATATGCAGGGACCCCTGGACGCCTCCGCGGAGGACTATCTGGCCCACGCCCGGGAAAAGGCCCTGGGGAACCAGGAGAAGGGGCAGCTCCTCTCCGCTCTGGACCGGGTGGAGAGGCGGGTGGACGCCCTCCGCCGGCGGGCGGAGGAGGGCGGCTACGAGCCCTGGATGGTGCGGGAGCTCAGCTACAGCATCGCCTACGGCACGGAGAGCGTCTACTTACAGCGGAGCAACGCCGCTCTGGCGGTGCTGCTGACGGCCCTGCTGACCGCGCCCCTCTGGGCCTATGAGCGTCAGGCGGGAGTCGTCCCCATGGCGCGCTCCGCCGCCCGGGGACGGCGGGGGCTGTTCCGCCGGAAGGCCGCCATCGCGGCGCTTCTCAGCGGTTTCGTCTGGGCCTGCGTCTACCTGCGGGAGCTGCTCTACTTTCTCCGGGAGCATCCCTGCCCGGCGCCGCTGGAGGCGGCGGTACAGAACGTGGACGCCCTGGCGGGGTTCCCGGTGACGGTGACCTTCGCCCAGTACATGGCGATCCTCTATCTGCTGCGGCTTTTGACGCTCATTGGCGTGGGAGAGGCGTCCATGGCCCTGGGGATGGCCTGCTCCAGCGTGATCACGGCCTACGCCGCCAGCGCCCTGACGCTGGGCCTTCCGGCCCTGCTGGCCGCCATGGGGGCGGAGGCGTTTACCTGGGTCTCGCCTCTGATCCCGGTGTCCTCGGCGGAGCTCCTGTGGGCCATGGGCGGCGGGAGCTTGGTCTATGCTCTGCCCTGGCTGGCCTGGGGCGCGGCCGCTCTGGCCGCGGTGCTGGCCTGCCGCGGGAAATGGGTGGGGGGAAGCGGACCGCCTGAAAATTTTTCCATAAAGACTGTACAAATGGGCGGGACTATGATAGACTGACAGCATGGACCGGTCTGACCGGCCGCAAAAAGGGGCCCCTTTTTGCTCTGTTATGCGCAGCATAACAGAATGGGGCGTTCAGTACGAAGGAGGACGAATGATGAAGAAACGGATATTAGCGATATGCATGGCCCTGTGCCTGACGCTGTCCGCCGTGCCGGTGGCGTTCGCGGCGGAGGGGGAGGACGCCCCCTTTACGCCGAATACGTCGTGGTACGACGCGAATAAAAGCGAGTTCACCATTAGCAGCGCGGAGGAGCTGGCCGGGCTGGCGCAGCTGGTCAATGATGGCAACGATTTCGCGCGCAAGACCATTACCCTGGACGAGAACATCAACCTGGAGAACAGGGAATGGACGCCCATCGGCTATGGCGGGAAAACGTTTAAGGGAACGTTTGATGGCGGGGAACATACAATCAGCAATCTTGTGATCGATCAACCGAGAAGAAGCAACGTCGGCTTATTCGGGTATACGGAGAACGGCGAAGTCAAGAACTTCACTCTGAACAACGCAAAGGTAACCGGGTATCTTGAGGTAGGCGCCGTAGCGGGGACTCCCTATACCTCCAAATACACCGATATTGCCGTGACGGGCTTGATTGAAGTCAACGGCTTTGCTTATGTTGGCGGTGCACTCGGGAAAAACGCATATGCCGACGTTACAAACGTTGATATTACAGGCGACACGGGAAGCTATGTTAACGCCGAGAGCGGGATCTACCGTACCTATGTAGGTGGGCTGATTGGCTTCATGGGCGAGGGCTCCCATACGGTATCGAATTGCCATGTGAAGATCGATGTAATGGGTTCCACCTGCGATGTGGGCGGCATTCTGGGAATTCTTCACTATGGCAATACGTTGGTTAATTGTACCTATGAGGGAAGCTTAACGCTGACTGATCCGGACGCAGACGGTGGAGACGAATTCGGTGCTCTGGTGGGAACCGTTCACAACGGAGGAAGAGGGCCCACAAAAATTGAAAGCTGCGAAGCAACCGTTCATAAGGCAACCTCGGGAGCCTCTGATGTAACAGAAACGATTACGCCGCATGGCGACTTTTATAGCGATCTTACCGGTACGGATGAAAAGGGCGACCCGCTAAATACAGGCGCTGTTACGATTGAGGCGACTGTGAACAATGTTCCTGTGACGGTGGACAACAATGTGGCGAGTGTTGGGACTGAGGCGTACAAAACCCTTCCCGAGGCCATCGAAGCCGCCAACGCTGCCACCGGAGAAGATCCCGTCACTGTCACCATCAACCGTTCCGGCGAGTATGCGCCCTTCACCATCTCCCGGAATAATGTGACGGTGGAGGCCGCCAAGGGCGTCGAGGTTAGTATTCCCGTCAGCAAGAGCGGCGAGTTCAGCGTGACGGCGAACGGCGTGGCCTTGAGGGACCTCAGCTTTACAACGGACGACGCCGCTACGATCATCAGCAGCGGGGACTGCAATGCTCTGACTCTGGACGGCTGCTCCTTTATCAACGAGAGCGGCGAGGCGGAGGGGACGGCGCTCTATATCCACTGCCCCGACATCACCATCACCGGCTGTACGTTTGAGAACTGGGAGCGCGGCTATTACACCTGCGGCGACAACCACGCCGCCGGCGCGATGAGTTTTACCCAAAACACCTTTACCAATGTCTATGTGCCTATCGACGGGTACTGGGGCAAGACCGCCACGGGCGATACCGATATTCAGATCACTGGCAATACCTTTGACGCCGGCAGCTGGGGTACCGCCTACATCCAGCTTTGGGACTATTCCCAGTATTTGAGATGGTCCGGCAACACAGACGATGACCGCCAGGGCAGCGCGCTGAAGGCCACGATCAGCGGCAACATCTACCAGGGCAATGTGGTCATCTACAAGACCCACTGCGATTGGTTTGAGAAGAGCGATGTGACCATTGAGGATATCGGCGCGGAGGTAGTCAAGCGCCATCTGGTCGTGCTGGAGGGCGTAGATGAAACGGATGAGGTCACTGTTCTGGACGAAAACGGCAGCCCCATCACCGCGTTCAATGAGTCCACCACCAGCAGCACCCGCAATGGAAAACAAGTCATCTATTCCATCAGCGAGGGGAACTATCAGGTTAAGGTCCAGCCGCAGGATTCTGAAGGCTCGATCACTGCGGAGCTTACCGTGAGCGCTCAGACAACGGGTGCAGATGAAAAAACGAATACCAATACGCTGACCATCAATAAGCCCGAAGACGGGGTCAAAGTTGCCAGGGTTGGCAATACCGAATATGCCTCTCTGGCCGAGGCCATCGCCGCCGCCGCGAACGGCGGGACTGTGGAGCTGCTGACCGACGTGGAGGTGGATACCTGGAACCAGATCGGCACCATAGGCAATCCCGCAGTTGCGATCAATGGCCTGACCATCGAGGGCAAGGGCCACAAGCTCACCGTCGGTAAGGTGGTATCCGGTACAAACGGCAACTACCTGCTCTATAACGCGACAAATCTCAGCGTGGCCGACCTGACTGTCGAGTTCAAGACCAACGGCAATGGCTTTGACATGAACTCCGGCAAGCTGGAGAATGTTACCATGACCGGCGGCAAGGACAGCAATTATGCGGTCTTTGTGGGCAGAGGCGATCAAGTTGAGATCAGCGATTGCTCTTTCAGCGGTTTCGACTACGGCATTACCAGCGGCTATGATGAAGCTGAATCTGTGACGCCCACCTCGGAGATCGTGGTCACGGACTCCGAGTTCACCGACTGTACGTATGCGATACAGAGCTACGCGCCCAAGAACACGTTTACCGGCAATACGGTGGACGCTTCGAAGGTGAATTTTGCCGCTACAGTAGAAAAGCACGGTCAGCCGATGTCCTGCGTGGTCACCGGGAATACCTTCGAGGGCAGAGTCAAGTTCTACATGGATGAGCTGGGGAAGATCGAGTTTACGGAAAACAAGATGCTGGGCGATGCTTTCCTGGAAGTGACGAAAAGTTCCTCAGCAACTGACACCGAGCCCCTGGATATCTCCGGCAACTACTGGGGCGGCGGTGAGCCTACTGATGACCGGATCCAGGGCCTTGAGGAGACACAGGTCAAGTGTGATAACTACTACACCGAGCCTGAGATCGTGCCCGAGAACAAAAACGACTATATTGCTGGAGTGACGCTGGACAGGACCACTTTGACCCTGACGGTTGGTGGTTCCGATACGCTGACCGCCACAGTGACGGGCAACAAAGACGCCAACACGACCGTGACCTGGTCCTCCAGCAATCCCGCCGTCGCTGCCGTGGACCAGAAGGGCAAGGTCACAGCTGTGGCTCCCGGCGAGGCCACCATCACCGCCACGGCCAATGGCGACAGCACAAAGGCGGCCACCTGCACCGTCACCGTAAAGCCTGACTCCGTTCCCGCTGAGAGCGTGACCCTGAACAAGACTGCCCTGACGCTGGAGATCGGCGACACCGCCACTCTGACCGCCACGGTGGAGCCCGCTGACGCCACCGACAAGACTGTGACCTGGGAGTCCAGCGACGAGACCGTCGCTACCGTGGACGAAAACGGCGTGGTTACCGCTGTGGGCCGGGGCGAGGCCACGGTCACCGTCAAGGCGGGCGAGGCTTCCGCCACCTGCACGGTGGAGGTCCAGCGGACTTATATCCCCATTCCTCCCACCCAGCCCACTCGTCCCACCAAGCCCGCGGAGCCTGATGAGCCGGATACTCCCGACGAGCCGGTGGAGAGCGAGCTGCCCTTCACCGACGTGGACGTGGAGGACGAGTTCTACGAGGCTGTCAAGTACGTCTCCGAGAACGGTCTCATGACCGGCGTTGACACCACCGCCTTCGCTCCCTACAGCGAGTTCACCCGGGCTCAGGTGGCCACGATTCTGTACCGCCTGGAGAAAGAGCCTGCCGTGGCGTATGCTCCCACCTTCCCCGATGTGATGGAGGACCAGTGGTTCGCCAGCGCGGTCCTGTGGGGCAACAGCAAGGGCATCCTGCTGGGCCACGATACCGGGAAGTTCGGTCCTGACGACGGCGTGACCTTTGAGCAGATGCTGACCATCCTGTACCGCTACGCGGCGCTGAAGGGCTACGACACCGCCGCCCGTGCGGATGTGAGCGGCTTCGAGTGTTCCGACTACGCCGCCGAGGCGGTGAGCTGGGCCATGGCTCACGGCATGGTGAGCGCCGCCGACGGCGCCGCTTTGAAGGCTCCCGCCGCCCGCTGCCAGGTGGCTCAGGTGCTGGCAATTTTCTGCCAGACCGTGGTAATGAAGTAAAAAAGCAGATCAAACCAGCAGGGGGGACGGCGAAAGCCGTCCCTCTTTTCGCGCCTGCTTCCGGTTTGAGTATTCAAGCAAAATTCGCTTTCGGCCTTACAGGGGGAACACCGCTTTCCCGGAGTTTAGGCTTGCAAGACGGCTGCGAATTCGGAAGCAAATCGCGCAAAACGGGAATGTGATGCTTCTATTGTCTGTCATCCCGTCCACGTCTTATCCTCTGTACGAAACTTAAAGTGTTCCCTTCTGGTGGGGCCATCATGGACCCACCCTCGGTCCACCGTCAGGGCGCGGCGCGCCCCTGGCGGCTTTCTTTGTCCCCGGCTTGATGTAGGGACACTTGAAAATAAGACGAGGCATGGAGCGTCACCGCCTTTCCGCATAAAAAGAGAGACAGTCCATACGGACTGCCTCTTTGAATGATGGCTGCGATTGGGGGTTTTATCAATCGTTCACCACCAGGTACTCATTGCAGAAATCCCGCAGCACCGGAATATCTGTGACCGCTGTCTCCCAGATCACATCCCGGCTCATGCTGCCGTAGCGGATATGCTCCAATCGCTGAAGATCAGGCTGCAACATAAATATCCACATTCTCCTCCCACACTGTTTTCCGGAAGCGCTGCTCGCTGGGCATCCGTGCCGGCTGCTCCAAGGAGCTGACGGTGATCAGATCTACCGGCTTGCCCAACGCTTCCTCCAGGTCGCAGTAAACTGCCGCTATCTGCAGCAGACGCTTGATCCCTGTACCAGTGGTGTCGATCATCAGGTCCACATCGCTGGCATCCGTGGCAGTTCCTCGGGCATAGGAGCCGAAGAGATAGACCGCCTTCAGGCCGTGCTTTTCAGCCACCGGCAGCACCAGACGCGTGATCTCCTCTATCGTATAGATCATGCCGCCGCCCCCTCTCCTTGGCCTTGCCTGTAGTATACCACGCCAGCGGCAAAAACGCAGCGGGAAAGCGTACGCGTCACCCCTCGGGTAGGGTTGCTCAGCCAGATATACAGCTCATCCAGCGCCGCGGCGGTATACCAGCTTTAACGAACTGACCGCCCCCATGCTCAACGAGTTTATAGAGAAAGTCGCTGTCCATGATGCCGATAAATCCACCGGCGGCCGGCGGCAGAGGGTTGATATATATTTCAATTTCATCGGCTGTTTTGTTCCGCCCAAACCGGAGGTTGTTTTGACAGCCGGGGAAGAAGCAAAAGCGCAAAAGACATTTGGAAGGACTCGCGGGAGTCCAGGGCCAGCAGACGCACCTCTGGGATGGCGCACAGAAGCCTGGTCAGGGCCAGCGCCAGGATGGAGATGAGCAGCCCGACGCCGATGACGGCCACATCCCGCAGCGCCCACAGCCACAGTGCGGCCTTCGCCTTCAGGTTTTCAGGGTAGATGTACATAGTTGGGTTCCTCCAAAAGCTTGGGAACGGACAGCGCGGGCCATCCGTTCCCAATCCAAATCTATCAGCAATTCATTCTCAAGACCGCGGGCGCGCTTTCACAAAAGTCTTGCAGGCGATCTTTCAGCATACCGTAGGGATAGTGCTCTCCTGTTAGAATCGTCCACACCGCATGGGTGTCATCACTGACCAGCGCGATGGACGCTTCGCTTTGGACCCTCTGTTTCGCTTCTTCGTATCCAGAGCATGCGATATCCTCCGTCCATGCGGGGGCGCCGTAATAGTCTGCGATCACGCCTTGCTCCCACGGCGAATCAGCTTCTTCCGCCGGTATAAAGCGATTCCAGCTTGCAATCGCGCTTTGGGAAAGAAGAAGCTTCTTACGGTTCCCGTGCAAATTGCTCTCAATGACTGTGGCGCCGTTTTGCTGACGCCACTCCGCCGCTCTTGCGGCCTGGATCGCGGGAGGCAGCAGCCAGGGAAGACAAAACATCTCCGCACACACCAGGAGATCCGGCATCAGGCACAAAGCTAACCTCCGTGTCTCGCGGGAAAAAGCCGCATCCGCATCATAGAA
This sequence comes from uncultured Oscillospiraceae bacterium, assembly GCA_958423465.1. Lineage (GTDB taxonomy): Bacteria > Bacillota > Clostridia > Oscillospirales > Oscillospiraceae > Pelethomonas. The sequence goes on from CATZRD010000002.1 coordinate 32,707, forward strand.
ATGGCGGACAGGCGACCACGGAAAAAAGTGGTACGCAGCCTTGCCGGGCACCTCCTGCTCACGCCGAAAGGCCCCCTGCCGAAGGACAAACGTGTCATAGGGCGAATGGACATTCTTGCGGCCAGATAGATTCCTCATATCATTGCTCCCATATGTCAGTGATCTCGACGACCCATTCTCCACTCCGCCTGCCGACCGTGCTCATACCTGCCGATACCGCAGTCTTTCCTGACTTTTGACCGGCATCATTCAAATCAACGTTTACCGGTATGTACTTAAAAAATTATACCACAGCCAATAGGGGGAAGCAATCTGCATTTCCCGTCCGCTCCGCCTGGATTATGCTGCCGCTATTTCGCCGCCAAAAACGGGGAATAAAATCCTGCCCGCTTTCACTTGATCTATTCCAAAAGTCCAGCCGCCGCGTTTCCGCGGCGGCTGGGTTGTGAGATAGATCATTTTGCCAGTTCCTCATAGGCTTCCCGGTTCCTGTCGAGAAGGTGCTCAGAGATATTGTGAATTTCCTCGTCTGCCAGAGCCCGCTGGATGCAGTCCAGGAAGAAGGCGTTCTGCTTGACGCCGACGCGCTTCAGGTATTCCTTGAATCGCTCGAACAGCTCCGCGTCCACCTGGAACGCCACCGTCCGCTGGTTTTCTTTTGCCACGGGCTTCTTTCCTCCGTTCTCGTAAAATTCGGTGATAAGCCAGGTCATGTACTGGCTCAGGCTCTGTCCGGCCGCCTCCTGCTCCTGCCGCACGCGGCTATGGAGGGCAGTTGGAATCTGAGCGCATAAGTTTCTTGTGTCCGCCATTGCGAGCTCTCCTTCCTTGATGGTGAAGCAAGTATATCCAAAGTCCGGCATGAAAGCTATGACCAATACCAACGAAGATATGGCGGAAAAGGAAGCACAAGCGACAAGCTTACGCTGTACAGTCCATTGCCATGACGATCCCCCGCATGATGAATTCCACGCAGGGGATGGCCACTCAATTATGCACAGCTACACATAATTGAGTATCGAAGACCCTCCACGCCAGGGAGAATGTATCTCCCAGTACAATGATCCCAGCAGGTTCCCAGGCCCGTTCAGGTCCAGGAACATATAGGGCACCGCTTTTAATTCGAACGATCTCCTCCAGGACAATGCGGAAGTCCTCGTACTTCAGCGTTCCGCTGCTGAATGCTCCGGGAACGTTCTCCCACAAAAGGAATCGGGGTCGAATAAGGTGAGCTGTTCTCCCTCTGCGTTCATCTGCCGCTCTCATCTCCTTTACGATCCTGATCTGTTCCATAAAAAGGCCGGAACGAGCGCCAGCTAAGCCAGCCCTCGCTCCGGCCACAGACAGATCCTGATTATCCCGAAATTCGGCATAACCAACCCTGTCCTCTGGCTGGCTCTGATGGCGGCGACCTGCTACCAGCCCGGCATGAACCTCTTTGAACTACTTGGGGTGCTGTCAGACATGATAAGCGGCTACCCTCTGTCCATCCGCTGGACGGCCTACACGCCCCGGTTTCTTCTGGGGGCGCTGGTGGTCTATGCCTTCGCCGTCCTGCTCTATCTTTCCACCAGGGAGAACCGCAGGCCCGGCGAGGAACACGGCTCGGCCAAGTGGGGTGATCCCCGCACCCTGGGAGAGAAGTACCGGGACAAGAAGCACCCGGCGGCCAACATGATACTGACGCAAAATGTCCAGATGGGCCTGGACAGCCGCCGCCACCGCCGCAATCTCAATATCCTGGTGGTGGGCGGCTCCGGGGCCGGCAAGACCCGCTTTTTCGCTAAGCCCAACGTCATGCAGGCCAACACCTCTTACCTCATTACCGACCCCAAGGGAGAGCTGGCCCGCGCCGTGGCCCCGCTGCTGATCCGCCAGGGCTACGATGTGCGTATCTTTGACCTGCTGGACACTGCCCTCATTCTATACCTCATGCACGAAGCACCCCGGTCGGAACAAAACTTTGCGATGGTTATGTATATGATCGAGAATGGCGGGGCCAGAGAGGACGATGACGACTTCCAATCTCCGCTGGACTTGCTTTTTGAGGCTCTGGAGGACGAGGAGTCTGACCATATCGCCGTGAAGCAGTACAAGATTTTCAAGCAGGCGGCGAGCAAGACGGCCAAGAGCATCCTTATTTCCGCCGCCGTCCGGCTGGCGGCCTTTAACCTCCCGGAAATTGCCCGGATCACCGAGACCGACACCCTTGACCTGGGGAGCCTGGGGGACAGCAAGCGGGCCATCTTCTGCTGTATCCCGGATAACGACACCAGCTTCGTGCGCCCGGATAGGGCACCCTGCAATGCAGAAAGATGGTACTGCCCCGCACGATAACGCGGGAGGCCGCCTGCCTAACCGAAAGGCGAAAGCCGACACGGGAACACAGCACGGCAGGAAAGCGGTAAGTTGCCCAAAGGCAATCGGGCACGACTGAACCGCAAGGCCAAGTGGATATGAGGATTAAGTTGGGTTTACTGAATGCAAGTTTCAAGTCTCTGTTGTGTCCAGATGGAGGAAAGTGCCTGTAACCTCCAACACAGATACATTCACTACTTAAAGCTTAGTGAATGGTTATCAATCAATCTGTGCGGCGAGCAGGAGAACCTGTTTTAACGAAACGAAAGCAGAGTCCGACAATCCACATTTACCAAGGCAAGGTGTTAACCGGGGATACCCTAAACAGGAACGCCGTAAAAGGAGGGAAAATCTGGCTATGGTTTAGAGCCTGAATATCCTGCATGGGTACGGAGCGCCCATAGTAGTCCGAGGACCCTGAACTGACAGGGATAGCCGTAAAAACGGAAGCGGTAACGCCGTCCACATGGCGAAGGGGCGCAGTCAATGCGTACTAAAATCGTAAATTGATTAGGGAGGAAAACCTCACGAATGAAACCAACAATGGAGATTTTAGAAAGAATCAGTCAGAACTCAAGCAAAAACAAAGAGGAAGTATTCACCAGATTATACCGTTACCTGTTGCGTCCTGACATCTACTATGAGGCATACCGAAATTTGTACCCCAACAGTGGAGCGGCAACAAAAGGTGTGAATGATGATACGGCGGACGGGTTCAGCGAGGCCAAAATCAAGCGCATCATTAAATCGCTGGAAACGGAAACCTATCAGCCAAAGCCAGCTCGAAGGACCTATATCAAAAAAGCCAACGGCAAAATGCGGCCTTTAGGGATTCCCACCTTTACGGACAAGCTGGTGCAGGAGGCGCTTCGGTTGGTGCTGCAAGCCGTGTATGAACCTGTTTTTCTGAATTGTTCCCATGGTTTTCGACCCAACAGAAGCTGCCACACCGCGTTAGCCCAGGCCAAGCAGGAGTTTTCCGGGGCAAGATGGTTTGTTGAGGGCGACATCAAGGGCTGCTTTGACCATATCGACCACACTGTTTTGGTAGGACTGGTAAACCGCAAAATCAAGGACGCAAGGCTGATAAAGCTGCTGCACAAATTTTTGAAAGCCGGGTATATGGAGGATTGGCGTTACCATACCACGTACAGTGGTACGCCCCAGGGTGGGATTATCTCTCCCATTCTGGCCAATATCTATCTGCATGAGCTGGATAAATTTGTGATGAAGCTGAAAGCCGATTTCGATGTCTACGAGGAGAAAAAGTACACGCCGGAATACAATGCGCTGTTAAGCAAAAAGAAAGTAGCACAGCGACAAATTAAGAAAGCCGAGGGAGAGGTACGTCAGCAGCTTATTGAAAAATATAAGGAAATCCGAAAGCTGATGTTAATGACCCCCGCTAAATCCCACACCGACAAGAAAATCAAATATGTCCGATACGCGGACGATTTTTTGATTGCGGTAAACGGGAGCCGGGAGGATTGCGTGGAAATCAAGCGAAAACTGGCCGAGTTTATCGGAGGAACGCTGAAAATGGAACTCAGCGAAGAAAAGACGCTGATTACCCACAGCAGCGAATATGCCCGGTTCCTTGGCTATGACGTTCGGGTGCGGCGTGACGGAAAAATAAGGCGTGTAGGAAAGTTAAAGCAGTCGAAACGCACATTGAGCAACAAGGCGGAACTGGTTGTGCCGCTAAATGACAAAATCAATAAGTTTATCTTCTCAAAAGGCATTGCGATTCAGGAGGCAAACGGAAACCTGCGGCCCGTCCACCGGGCGGAGCTGCTGCACATGACGGATTTGGAAATTGTCACCAGCTATAACAGCGAGCTTCGGGGGATTTGCAATTACTACAATCTGGCAAGTAATTTCTGTCGGTTGAACTATTTGGCTTACCTGATGGAGTATAGCTGCCTGAGAACCCTGGCGAACAAACACAGAAGCTCTGTGCCGAAAATTATCCACAAGTTTCAGGATGGACAGGGCTGCTGGGGTATTCCCTATGAAACGAAAAAGGGTTGGAAACGGTGCTATTTCGCCGACTATGCGGACTGCAAAACGGTGAAAAATCCGACTGACAAAATCACTTTTGCGACCCAACAGCACAGGCTTTCGGTGAATACGATTGAGAAACGCTTAAAAGCGCGCAGATGTGAATTGTGCGGTTCCACAGACAGCGACTGCTTTGAGATTCACCATGTGAACAAGCTCAAAAATTTGAAAGGAAAGCTGCCCTGGGAAATCGCCATGATTGCAAAGCGGCGCAAGACCTTAGTGGTTTGTCATAGCTGCCACGTCATGATTCACCACCAATGAGTATCTGATTGAACGAGCAAAGACGGAGCCGTGTACAGCGAGAGTTGTAAGCACGGTTCTGAGGGGGGTCTGAGCAGACCTACCGCCGCAATGCGGTAAGGCGGCTCTTTCCTACCCTACAACTACATCGTCGGTATGCTCTACACCCAGGCGTTTCAATCCCTCTACTACACCGCCGACAAGGTGCATGGGGGTCGCCTGCCCGTCCATGTTCGCTGTATCTTTGATGAATTTGCGAATGTGGCTCTCCCGGATGACTTTGAGCGAGTGCTGGCAACCTGCCGGAGCCGGGAAATCTCCATCAACATCATCATTCAGAACATGGCCCAGCTTAAGGCGCTGTTCAAGGACTCCTGGGAGAACATCATGGGCAACTGCGATATCTTCCTCTACCTGGGCGGCAACGAGCAGGGCGCGTTTAAGTATGTCTCCAAACTGCTGGGGAAAGAGACCATCGACACCCAAACCCACAGCCAGAGCCGGGGGCGCAACGGCTCATACAGCACCAACCACCAGCAGGCCGGGCGGGAGCTGCTGACCCCGGACGAGGTACGGACGCTGGACAACGCCAAGGCTATCCTTCTCATTCGTGGGGAGGCCCCGGTCATTGACAGCAAGTACCCGCTGGAAAAGCACCCCCGGATCAAGCTGACGGAGGACGGCGGCGCCGCCCCTTATCTCCACCAGCCGGGGCTTTCCTTTGCCCAGGAGGATCTGACCCTACCCTTTGAAAGCCTGGACAACATTTTAATCATTGATATGGAGGACTGACACCATGAAAAAGACCGACAATCAGAATACCATCATCCAGCAGCGGGCCGGAAAAGCCCGCCGTTTCTATTTCTCCGCCGTTTTCACCCTGGCCCTGTGCGGGGCGTTGAGTGTTCCGGCCCTGGCCGCAGGCACCGACCCACTTGCCATTGTCAACAACCTTTCCGACTTCATCTTCTCCTGCATCAAGGCCATCGGCGTTATTATCCTGGGCTGGGGCGTGGTGCAGGTGGGTATGTCTGTCCAGTCCCACGACGCCAGCCAGCGCACCCAGGGCTTTCTCTGCCTCTTTGGTGGGCTTCTGATCGCCTTTGCAAAGGAAATCCTGGTTGCCATCGGCTACGGCCTGTTGGTGCTCTTTTTCGCTATGGGTATATTCCAGAGCGCCGCCAGCTTCAAGGACTTCCAGCGCCCGGAATTTGCCCTGCGGCACCTGATCCGCTTTGTTGCGGCAAAGGTGGCGGTTGGCTCGGCTATGGAGGTTATGACCACCATCTTCTCCATCTGCGGCGGCATCGTCCAGTCCGTCATGTCCAGCGTGGGCGGTATGGCCTCGGCCAGCGTGACCATCCCCCAGGAGATGGTGGACACCATTGAGAGCGTGGGCTTTTTGGAGAGCATACCCCTCTGGCTTGTGACGCTGCTGGGGAGCCTGTTCATCACCGTCTTGTCCTTCATCCTCATTATGACGGTGTACGGGCGCTTTTCCGGCTCTACTTCTATACCGCCTTGGCCCCGCTGGCCCTGGCCTCCGAGCTGTTCATCGAAGGCTCCCTCAATATGTTTGCCCATGAGACCAACGTGGACATAGGCAGCCGCATTGTGGCCTTTGACCTCTATGAGATGGGGGAACAGCTCAAACCCACCGCCCTGACCGTCACGATGGAGACCATTCAAAACCGGGTGGCGGCGAACCGCCTGGCCGGAAAGTACACATGGGTATTCATCGACGAGATTTACCTGTTCTTCAAGTATTTCTACTCTGCCCAGTTCCTCTACAAGTGCTGGAAGCGGTTTCGGAAGTACGCCGCCGCCATGACCGGGGCCACCCAGAATGTGGAGGAGTGCCTGCGCTCCGATACCGCCCGGCTTATGTTTGCCAACAGCGAGTTCCTGATCCTGCTGAACCAGGCGGCCACGGATCGGGCCGAGCTTGCCCGGCTGCTGAATATCTCCCAGTCCCAGATGGGCCACATCACCAACGCCCCGGCCGGTCACGGCCTTCTCCGGGTGAGCGGCTCCATTGTCCCCTTTGCCAACGACTTTCCCAGGGACGGGGAGCTGTACCGCCTGATGACCACCACGCCGGGGGATAAGTAATACTCTCTACATTAGAGGCATTCTCAAGAGTGTAGGTCTATATTCAACGTCTCATCAGATACTATATATCTTCCTTATCTTTACAAAAGTCGGGAAGCTCTTTTGGAGCACGACATGTGAAGAATTGAGCAGCATACTCACTGTAAATATATTCGCTACCTATGCCACTAAAGCTAAGATCTTCTGTTTTGGCAAGGTAAAAGATTGCTATATATAGAGCAGCTATGGCGTTGACAGCATTCTGGTAGCTCGCACAAGAAAAATGGCTCCCTCTACTATGTTTTACTTGCTGATAAGCCGTCCACCATGAGATGGGGCCAGTTGTCCACTCACTATATGGTTGAATATATTTGCCCAAACGGTTAACCGATACTGTTGCCTCTACAATTTTAGGATACCGTGATAAGAGTATGCGTTTGTATTCTCCAATATCTCCAACTTTTTTACTTTCGGTGGCAACGCAAATCAGTTTGAAAACAGACTCAACTTCTGTGCACGCAAGAATGAGTATCTTGGCAAATTCAAAGGAATGCACATTTTCTTGTCCAGCCGGTTCAATATAGCGAGAAGTATTTGCCAAATCACTTTCAATGGAAAGATAATAGTTCCAAATCCCATAGAATTCCTGCGCTGTCACATCTCATTCCTCCAACTTTGAATTTTGTCGCATTGAGGTTTCAATAATTTCAGTTTATCTAAGCACTATTAGATTGTCAATACCCCAATTAGTATCGAAACGTGCCTCAAATTGAGGTGTGTTTTAAGGCCCTGCGCTGTCCAAGCAAGGACGGCGCAGGGCTTTTGTGCTACGTTTTGATCTGTATTCTGGAATATCAAAAGCACGCTATTGACAAGAAATCAAAAGCGTGCTATCATTCTGCACAAAGGGGGCTGTGACCTATGGAAATGAAGGCGACCTGCGGGGCGTTGATCAAACAAATCCACGACAGTTTGGAAAAACAAGTCAATAACACCCTGCGTGTGCAGGATCTGACCCAGACTCAGGTGTGGACCTTGCTTCATTTGGCCGCTGCGCCGGAAAAGAAATTACCCCTAAAGGAATTGGAGCGGCTGCTCCATGTGGCGCAATCAACGGCGGCAGGGATCGTTGTCCGTCTGGAGCAAAAGGGATTTGTGGAAGGTATTGGCGATCCCGATGACAGGCGCATAAAAACAGTGCGAATTACGCCAACAGGGGAGCAATGCTGCAACATGGCTGATGAAAGTATGGCAGAAATGGAGGAGAAACTACTGTCCGCCTTAACAAAGGCGGAGCGAGATGAATTTTACATTTTACTGCACAAGGTCAGTCAAACTTTAGAATAAGTGCCCGCCGGAGGGAGGGCATTTATTCTAACCATATCAATAGCGTGCTATTAACAGTATGCTGATAAAAGGAGAAGAAATACCTATGAGCGAGTCTAAAATGGCAGAGATTTTTGAGAAGGCTCCAGTGTCCCAGGCGGTGTTGAAAAATGCTTTGCCCGCTATGGCGGCTATGCTGATGGTACTGATTTATAATTTGGCGGACACATTCTTCATCGGACAGACCCACGATGATTTGCAGGTGGCGGCGGTGTCCTTGGCAATGCCTGTGTTCCTTATGTTTATGGCCGCTGGCACCGTCTTTGGTATGGGCGGTACATCGGTGATCTCCCGCGCCTTGGGCGAGGGGAACAGAGAATATGCCCGAAAGGTATGCGCCTTCTGTATGTGGAGCTGCATCATCGTTGGCACGGCCATGTCGGCCCTGTTTTTGATCTTCATGGATCAAATATTGGCCTTGGTGGGAGCCAGCGCGGATACATGGGTGTACGCAAAGACCTATCTCTCCATTGTGAGCCTGGGTGGGCCTTTTACAGTGATATCAAACTGTTACTCAAATGTGATCCGGGCCGAGGGAAACTCCGGGCAAGCCATGATGGGCCAACTCCTGGGCAATCTTCTGAATGTGATCCTTGACCCTATCATGATCTTGACCTTGAACTGGAATATTGCCGGGGCCGCAATCGCTACCGTCATCGGCAATGTGGCGGGGGCCGGGTACTATATTTTCTATTTTCTGCGGGGGCGGTCCACCCTCAGTATTCGGCTCAAGGATTTTACCTGCAAGGATAAAGTCTGCTCCGCTGTTCTCTCAATCGGTGTTCCCGCGGCCCTTGGCTCTGTGCTGATGAGTGTATCTCAAATTCTTATCAACAGTCAGCTTTCTGCATATCCAAGCGGAGACATGGCTGTGGCAGGGATGGGAGTCGCCATGAAGGTAGTGACCATCACGGGTATGGTATGTATGGGCCTGGGGCAAGGCGTTCAGCCCCTTCTGGGATATTGCGTAGGGGCAAAGCTGTGGGAGCGGTTTCGGAAAGCCTTGAAATTTTCTTTGCTCTTTGCTTTGACCCTGGGTGCGGCGCTGACTTTGATATGCTATTTGTTCACTGGGCAGATCGTCGGCGTATTTTTGACAGATTCCCAGGCATACAGCTACGGGATGGATTTTTCCCGCATCCTGCTCACCACCAGCTTCCTGTTCGGTGTGTTCTATGTCCTGATCAATACGCTCCAGGCCATGGGTGCCGCTACTCCGGCATTTATCATCAATCTAAGCCGCCAGGGGATCATTTTCATCCCCGCTCTGTTTATCTTACAGGCTATCCTGGGTATCGCCGGCTTGATTTGGGCGCAGCCAATAGCTGACATTCTCTCCACTGGACTGGCTCTGACTCTATATGTCCGGGTATCCAGGAACATGATGCAAGGGAATATGCAGGAGAAAACATAGCTTTATATGTGATTTAAACATACCTCAAATTGAGGCACGTTTTTCGACGGGAAACGTGCCTCAATTTGAGGCGTATTTCTATTGACGAATTATCTCGCTCCATAAACGCCATAGGGGACAACGACATGGTATCGCCGTTGTCCCCATCATAACGCCGCAGATGTATGCGGCGAGTATATTTGGTCTGCCCTTTTGGCGGTTGCCAAGGCGGGCAGTAGCCTGAAAAGAGAAAGGAGAGAAAAGCGTGTGTTCGCTCGTCCCAAAAACAGGATAGCAACTCAGCATAAAATGGTGCTGAAAAATTCATGAAGGATTTGTAAACATCTCCATACCTGCATTGCCAAGTTCAAAATCGTTTGCTACAACGGTAGGGCTTTCAGTTCCTTTTCAGCATTAGGGTATAGGATATACCTGTAAAACATCTGGAGGTGATTACTCTTGAAAATATTGATCGTAGAGGATGAAAAGATACTGGCCGACTCTCTCAAGACCTTGCTGGAGAAAAAGGGATTTGAGGTAGAGGTGGCCTACGATGGCGTGACTGGAAAGGAGTACGCCGAGTTAGGGGTTTATGATCTGTTGATCCTGAATGTGATGATGCCGGGGACGAACGGATACGACTTGGCCCGGCAGATACGCTCCCAACGGCTTGGGACACCCATCTTAATGCTCACCGCAAAATCGGAACTGGAGGACCGGATCACCGGCCTCAATGCCGGAGCGGATTACTACCTGACTAAGCCCTTCGACAGCCGGGAGCTTCTGGCCTGTATCAACGCCCTGCTTCGGCGCCAGGGGGCGCAGGTAGACCAAGTATCCTTTGGAAATACCACCCTGGATCTGTCCACAGCCACATTGACCTGCGGCGATAATGTCATCCGCCTTTCGGCCAAGGAGTTTGACATTATGCGGTTTCTCCTTCAGAGCGGGGAACGAAATCTCTCCAAAGAAGTGATCCTTGCCCGTGTATGGGGATATGAATCTGAGGCCGTAGAAAACCATGTGGAGGTCTACATTGGCTTTTTGAGGAAAAAGCTCCTCAGTATCGGCTCCAATATCCATATCACTGCCATCCGAAAACTGGGATACCACCTGGAGGTGACGGAGGAATGATCAAAAAGCTGCGGATGAAATTCGTTGCCATCAATATGAGCATCGTCACGATCATGCTCTGCGTGATTTTGGGATTGGTGTTCTATTTTACCCGTGCAAATCTGGAAACCGAGAGTATCGCCATGATGCAGACCTTGGCGGCCCAACCATTCCGGCTTAGTGTTCCCACGGAACAGGCAAAAGAAGTCCGACTGCCGTATTTTATTGTTCAGCTCGGTCCCTACGGAACCGTGCTGAACAGCGACGGAGGATTTTTTGACCTTTCAAATGATGAACTCTTATCCCATTTGGTGGGTGAGGCTTTTTTGGAAACAAGGAATTTAGGGGTAATCAAGGAATATAATCTCCGCTATTACAAGGCAACAACGCCCATAGGTCAGCGACTTGTGTTTACCGACATTTCCAGCGAGGTGTCCACGCTCAACAGTTTGACCCGAACCTGTCTGCTGATTGGGGGCTTCAGTTTTGTATTGTTTTTGGCGGCCAGCATCATCCTTTCCAAATGGGCGATACGCCCAGTGGAGCAGGCGTGGACACAACAGCGGCAATTTGTGGCCGATGCCTCCCACGAATTGAAAACCCCCCTTGCAGTTATTATGACCAACGCCGAATTGTTGAACAGCCCGGACTATGACCCGCAGAAGAAAAGCCAGTTTACCGATCACATTCTCACGATGTCCCGGCAGATGAAGGGGCTGGTGGAGCAGCTTTTAGCATTGGCCCGAACAGATGCAGCCGAGAAGCGGTGTCCTTTCCAGCGTATAAACCTCTCCACGCTGGTGGAAAATGCCGCATTACCTTTTGAGGCGTCCTTTTTTGAGCGTGGGCTGACCCTGGATGTCCAGACCCAGCCCAGCATTATCCTTTCAGGCGCAGAGGGTCAGTTACGACAAGTGGTGGAGATCCTGCTGGACAATGCCCGAAAATACTCTACCCCTGGCGGCGGCACTTGGGTCACAGTACAAAGGCAGGGAAAAAAGTGTACTGTGGCGGTAAAAAATCAAGGCGACCCCATCTCTGAAAAGGACTTGCCCAATCTGTTCAAACGGTTTTATCGAGCCGATAAGGCCAGGAGCCGGGACGGAAGTTTCGGCTTGGGCTTATCCATTGCCGAAAGCATTGTCAACCAGCATAAGGGTAAGATCTGGGCAGAAAGCAAGGATGGCCTAAACTGCTTCTATGTAGAGCTGCCATGTCAACAGAATATTTCCTAAAAGCTGACGGTCTCCATTGCTGTGGGGGCCGTCAGTTTTTGTTCAAACATATTTTACAAATCCATTCAGTTCCATTTCAGCATCAGGAACTACAATTAACATCAAGCCAGACCTTGGCAGTCAACATCAAAATGAGGAGGTTTCCCATGATAACAGTGGAGCATTTGACAAAATGTTACGGTGACTTCATGGCGGTGGATGACCTCTCCTTTGAAATCGAGGAGGGTCATGTATACGGCTTTTTGGGGCCTAACGGCGCCGGGAAGTCCACCACCATGAACATCATAACGGGCTGCCTTTCGGCAACCGAGGGGCATATCCGTATTGACCAGTACGACATCTTTGAGGAGCCTGGAAAGGCCAAGGGACTCATCGGGTATTTGCCGGAGCAGCCTCCCCTTTACCTGGGGGAAAGCCCGGAGGAGTACCTTCACTTTGTAGGCGAGGCAAAGGGCCTCCGGGGAGATGTGCTGAAACGGCAGATCGAGGAGGTCATGGACCAGGTGGGTATTCAAGAGGTGCGCCACCGCCGCATTTCCAACCTGTCCAAAGGTTATAAGCAGAGGGTCGGGATCGCCCAGGCTTTATTGGGCAATCCCAAGGTCATTATTCTGGATGAGCCGACGGTAGGTCTTGACCCGCTCCAAATTATCGAGATCCGGGACCTCATCAAAAAGCTGGGTGAAACCCATACAGTCATTTTCTCCTCCCACATTCTTTCCGAGGTCCAGACCATCTGCGATGAGATCCTCATCATCAACAAAGGAAAGCTGGTGGCCTTTGATACCCCGGGAAATCTGGAAAAGCAGTTGGTGGCGCCCAATGCCATCGCTCTGACCGCAGAGGCCCTCCCGGATGAAGCGGCCCACATCTTGGCCGGGGTGGAGCATATCACCGAAGTGACCTTCCAGGAGCCGGAGGAAGGGCGGACAGTTATCAAAGTACAAACCGACTGGGATGATATTTACGCCGTTTCCCGGTCTTTGTTCCTGGCCTTTGCCCGTGCGGAAAAGCCCCTGCTGGAAATGTCCTTGAAGAAGGCCAGCCTGGAGGCCATCTTCCTGGAACTGACCGAGGATACTGTGCGGGCGGAAGCTCCAGAGCGGCCACAAATCGACTTTACCATTTCTGATGAGGCGGCTCCCTTAGAGGAAGGCGTGCCGGAAAGCGAGGTGGAAAATCAATGAGCGCAATTTTCAAGCACGAACTACGCACCTATTTTCATTCCCTGACGGCCTACCTGTTCGGGGCGCTGCTGCTGGTGTTTATCGGCGTGTTTGCCATGCTCTATAACATCCAGGCCGCTGTCAGCAACTTCGAGCTGGTGTTTCATTATGGCTCTTTGATCTTTGTGGTCATCGTTCCCATTATGACCATGCGTGTCATTGCGGAGGAGCGCAAGCAGAAAACAGACCAGCTTCTCTATTCTCTGCCCGTTACCACCACCCAGGTGATTTTGGGCAAGTATTTGGCTCTGCTCATGGTTTCCCTGGTTCCCTTGGCGCTGCTGTCCACCTACCCGCTGATCTTCTCTCGGTATGGTGATGTCTACCTACCCACCTCCTATGGCTCTCTGTTCGCCTTTTTCCTGGTGGGTGCTGCCTTGCTGGCCCTGGGCATTTTTATTTCTTCGCTGACGGATAATCAGGGCTTTGCCGCCGGTATCGGCATTGCTGTGATCCTGCTCAACTACTTTAGCGTCAGACTATCGGAGTATGTTTCTTCCACGGCCTTTGGCTCTGTAATCGTGTTGGCGATCCTCATCCTTGTGCTGGGGGCAGTGGTGAAGCACCTGACGAAAAACGAAAATCTTTCCTTTGCCGTAAGCATTGCCTTGATGCTGATTTTGATTGCTTTCTTTTACTTGAAAACAGAGAGCTTTGAGGGCCTGCTGCCCTCCATCATGTCCAAGCTGTCCCTTTTTGAACGGCTGGACAGCTTTATCAACGGTGTCTTTGACGTGACCGCAGTAGTCTACTACATGACCTTCATCGGCTTCTTTCTTTTTCTGTCGGTGCAGTCTTTGGAAAAGAGGAGGTATAACTGATGAAGAAGTTTGATCTCATCGGAAAGGATGGCCGCAACGCAGTAAAGGGCGGCGGGTATTCCCTCATTATCACTGCTGTGGTATTGGCCATTCTCATTGTCATCAACCTTTTCGCCTCCGCGTTGCCCTCCGCTTTAACTAAGCAGGACATCAGCTCCTCCCAACTCTATTCGGTCACAAGCAACACCAAGGTAGTGGTCAACGCTTTGCAAAAAGATGTGACCATCTACTGGATCGTTCAGGCCGACAAGGAGGATGACATCATTTCCAACCTGCTGGCGAAATATGACAGCCTTTCCAGCCACATTTCTGTGGTGAAAAAGAATCCTGATGCGTTTCCGACCTTCGCCGAGCAATACACCAGTGAGGATGTCCCCAACAACAGCCTTATCGTGGAGTGCGGGGAAAAGTACCGGTATATCAGCTATAACGACATCTATCTTGCCAGCAGTATGTATTCCTACTCCTACGACTCCTTTGACGGTGAGGGGGCCATTACCTCCGCCATTGACTATGTGATCAGCGATGAGCTGCCCAAGCTCTATGTGCTGGAAGGCCACGGCGAAGGTGATCTGCCCTCCACCCTGGCAGAGCAGATCGAAAAGGAGAATATGGAAGTTGTCTCCTTCTCTTTGCTCACAGAGGAGAGCGTTCCCGAAGAAGCTGACGCTGTTCTGAGCTATGCCCCGGAGAGCGACATTTCCCAGGAGGAAAAGGACATTCTGGCCGATTATCTCTCTGCCGGCGGCAAGCTGATGGTCTGTGCCGGGCCTACGCAGGATGGCACCCTGGAGAATCTATATGGCCTTCTCTCCCCCTATGGCGTGGAGGCTGCTGATGGCTTGGTGGTGACGACTGACCGGGGCGGCTACTTCCAGTATCCCTATATCCTGCTTCCCAATGTGGAGAGCAGCAGCATGACCGACTCTCTCATTGAGGAACGGTATTATGTGATCATGCCTCTGGCTCAAGGCTTGACTGTCAACGACGATTCCGGCAGCGTGACCGAGCTGCTTACCACATCGGATACCGCTTTCAGCAAAAGTGCCGGACTGGACCTGACCTCCTTTGAGTGGGAGGAGGGCGATACAGAGGGACCCTTCGCCCTGGGTGTGTCCATTGAGACCGATGGCGGCGGACAACTGATTTGGTTCTCCTCCTCCAATTTCTTGGATGACAATTATAATGCGGCCTCCTCCGGGGCCAATGTAAACTTGGCTATGAACGCACTGGCCGATATGATCGGAGAGAGTGAGGCCATGGCCATCCGAAGCAAGTCCCTAAGCTATAACTATCTGACCATCAGCGAAGCCACCAGCTCTTTCCTGAAGGTGGTCATGATTGGGGTATTCCCGCTTGTCTACCTGGGCATTGGCATCTATGTGGTCACACGGAGAAGGAGGCTGCAAAATGAACCGGTCTAAAAAGCTGTTGATATTGGTAGGTGTTTTGCTGGCGGGCTGCGCCGCCACCTTCGGGGTTCTGCAATACCAGGAAAAGCAGGAGCAGATCAAGAACAGCGGTGAGACCATTTTGGCGATTCCCACCGATACCGTCACCGCCCTGTCCTGGGAGTATGAGGACACCGCTCTGGCTTTCCACAAAGGGGATCGCTGGCTCTATGATGAGGATGAGGCGTTCCCGGTATCAGAGGATGCCATCAATACCCAACTTGCCCAATTTGAAAACTTTGCCGCCGCCTTTATCATCGAGGATGTGGAGGACTACGGGCAGTATGGCTTGGATAAGCCTATCTGTACCATCCACCTCACCGCGGACGAAACAGAATATACCATAAGCCTGGGCAATTACAGCAATTTGGATTCCCAGCGGTATGTAGACATTGGGGATGGCAATGTGTACCTGATGGTCAACGATCCTCTGGATGTTTTTGACACTACCATACGAGAAATGATCGAGCACGATGCCATACCTGCTGCGCTGAAAGATGCGGCCACGATCCAATTTGCCGGCGCCGAGAATTACTCCATTGTCTATGAGGAGGACAGCCCCAACACCTACTGCGCCGATGATGTTTTCTTTGCCCAGCAGGAGGGCAAGAGTCTCCCCCTGGACACCTCCAAGGTCAACAGCTACCTGAGCACCATCACCGGCCTGAACCCCACCAACTATGTGACCTACAACGCCACAGAAGAAGAAATACGCTCCTATGGACTGGATGACCCGGAACTGACCATTGTGGTGAAATACACAACAAAGGATGAAAACAAGCAGAACGTGGAGGAGAGTTTTACTCTCTATGTCAGCCGTGACCCGGAGAAGGTGGCCGAGGCCGACGAGGACGATGAACTTGCAGGCTACGTCCGAGTGGGAGAGTCCAAAGTCATATACGAGGTATCCTCCAGCAATTATAAAAAACTTATGGCTGTGGCCTATGATGACCTGCGCCATCGGTTGGTGTTCTCTGGCAGCTTTGAAGATGTGACCCAGGTGGATGTTTCCTTGGAGGGGGCCACATACACCCTGACCTCAGAAGAAAAAGACGATGAGCGAACCTTCTTCTATCAGGAGGAGGAGCTGGAGATCGACGATTTTGAAAGTGCACTGCGGCTCTTGACCGCAGATAGTTTTACCAGCGAGAAGCCAACGCAGAAAAAGGAAATCGAGCTGATCGTTCATCTGGACAACGAAAATTATCCCCAGGTAAAGATCGAGTTGTACCGGTATGACGGAAGCAACTGTTTGGCCGTCGTGGACGGAGAATCGGTCTCCTTGGTCCCCAGGTCTGAGGTGGTGGAACTGATCGAGGCCGTCAACGCCATCATTCTGAACTAAGGAGGCTTACATGAAAAAGACAATTTCCTTTGCAACCTGTATTGTGCTGCTTGTAATGTTGGCGGCCTGCGGGGGAGAAGCGACACCGACGCCGACACCTTCCCCCAGTGAGACGGCCACGCCCTCTGCATCAGCATCTGCTGAAAGTTCGCCCTCCATTGCAGCAGATATTTCTGCACTGTCCGAGTCACTCATTGAGTCCCTTATCCCGGCTTCTGCCGACACTGTGACATCGGCGCCAACAGAAACGCCTACTCCCTCGGAAACGCCTGCGCCCACAACATCCTCTGCCCCCGCAGAGACCGCCGAACCGCAGGCAAGCACCTTGCACCATGTGGCAATTGAGGTGGCCGACTACGGTACTATCTCGGTAGAGTTGGATGCAGAGCAGGCACCGAAAACCGTGGAGAATTTTCTATCCCTGGCCAGGAGCGGATTTTATGATGGCCTGACCTTTCACCGCATTATGGAGGGCTTCATGATCCAAGGCGGAGATCCCAATGGTGACGGCACAGGAGGCAGTGAAACAAATATCACTGGCGAATTTTCCCTCAATGAGGTTGAAAATACCATCTCCCATGTCCGCGGCGTTATCTCTATGGCCCGTTCCAGCGCCTATGACAGCGCCGGCAGTCAGTTCTTTATCGTCCATGAGGACAGCACTTTCCTGGATGGGCAGTATGCCGCCTTCGGCCATGTGACCGACGGCATGGAGGCAGTGGATGCCATCGCTGCCGATGCCCAGCCCACAGACGACAACGGCACGATCCCTGCCGAGGCTCAACCTGTAATTTCCTCCGTAAAAGTCATTGATTAGCACACGAAAGGGGGCAGCCAACCGGCTGCCCCCGCATAAATCAGGAATATTGAAACCTTCTATCGAAACACACCTCAAATTGAGGCGTGTTTCGACAGAAAAGTGATATAGGCAACAAGGATCACTTGCTGCAACGAATAGCACCGTCTGTTCTATAAACTGTTTGTTGATGAGATAACAGAAGAGTGCAAATAGTGAGCGCACA
Source organism: uncultured Oscillospiraceae bacterium (assembly GCA_958423465.1). Lineage (GTDB taxonomy): Bacteria > Bacillota > Clostridia > Oscillospirales > Oscillospiraceae > Pelethomonas. The sequence continues at coordinate 50,452 of CATZRD010000002.1, forward strand.
AAATCCTTGTAATAAACAAGGTGGACTACTTTTGATTCACTTTGTTTATTGTGAACGGGTACAATGTGCAATAGCCGAACCCCATGGGGGTTCGGCTATTGCACTTCATGGTGGACCTGAAGAGACTCGAACTCTCGACCTCTCGGATGCGAACCGAACGCTCTCGCAAGGTAGTAAGTTTTCTGCCCACGGACTGCGGTATATGGTCTGCAAAAACCGAAGATAAGGCATTCGTATCTGTTGTATTCTTTACCTTTCTACAGCATTTGTAAGTAGATAAACAAGAGGGGCCAATTTACACCACGAAGTATACCACGCAGAAAGCGTCTCGGACAGCATCCGTCGAGGACTTCGCAAGTGTCATAGCCACCCTTGACAGATGCTGCCTGAGACGCAAAATGGTGATCAAGTCTGTTAATCCGATGGATTCTCGGACTTCTAGCAACTTTTAAGTGCGATTTTCTGAAATCAATACGAATAAAATACCAACATTAAACGGTATACCGCAGATGGCCCAAATTGGTCCATCTCTCGTGGCGATAATTGGTATTGGTATCCCTTTCTGTCTGTTTATAGTGTTATCACCTGTTTCCTTTTTTCACCTTGCAAATCAGTTGGGTCATCGTCCCCATAGGGCAATAGACACACCAGCTGCGGGGCTTGAACAGCACCATGGTGACCAGTCCCAGCACCGTGGAGGTCAGCATCACGCTGTAGAACCCGAAAGCGAATTGGGCCACGCCCGGATGGAACAGGGTTCCGTGATAGGCCCAATTCCAGGGCAGCTTGAAAGTCCAGAGCAGCGTGACCACCTGCCGGAGATCCTGTGCTCCGGCAAAAACCAGGTATGTATTCCAGAGCATCTGGAAAAACATGATAAAGAACCAGATCAGAAAGCCATAGCGGAACGCCTTGCTTTTCATCCACTTGGGAATATCTTTTTTCCGGGAGAGGCCAAAACGGCCTCCCAGCAGGCCAAACATCTGCCCCCGGCCGCAGTAGCGGTTACAGTAGCCCTTTGTCCCCCGGGCGATGGCAATAATCAACGGGATAAAAAAGAAGAACAGGCCGATCCAGGCGAACAGGATGTTGAAGAACCCCAAGATCAGGTAGGTCAGCTCCACAATCCACAGGTAGTCGTACCAGTGCTTTTTCATACCTCCACCTCCCGGATCTCAATAACGCTGGCTGGGCACTCTTTGGCGCACTTTCCGCAGCCCACGCATTTGCTCTCGTCCACCTGGGCCGCCACGCCCCTGACCACCCGAATGGCGGACAGGGGGCAGACCTTCATGCAGCAGCCACAGGCCACACAGTCCCGTTGGTTCACAACTGCCCTGCGGCGTTTTCTCTTTACTGGTTCCATGCTCAATTCCTCCTGCATTTTACGGTTTTCATATGATATGGGCAAGGCCTTTGTCCATATCACTGCTCTGTGATCATTCCAATGCCCTTTTCCAGCGTTTCCCTGTCAATGGTGCCGGTGGCCTGCGCAACGCCATATCCCTCCGCGTCAATAAAATAGGTGGTGGGAAGGGAGTACACGCCATAGGTCGCGGCGGCGTCGCCGTCCGTGTCATAGAACACCGGGAAAGAATATCCCTGCTCGTCAATAAAGGCGGTTGCCTTTTCAAAAGACTCCGGGGCGCTGGTGGTCATGTTTACCATAAGAAAATGGATCTCCTCGCCCAGTTCGCCATAGACCTCGTCAAAATCCGGCATTTCCCTCTGGCAGGGGCCGCACCAGCTGGCCCAGAAGTTGAGCACCACCGGCTTGCCCACATAATCGGACAGATGGACCTCGTTGCCCTCCCGGTCATACACCGTGAAATCGGGGGCCGACACCTTTTCAGCGTCGCTCTCACTATCTTCGCCGCCGTTGTCCTCCTGGGTCTGCGCCCCGTCCTGCACGGCCAGCTGGTCGGGCGTCACCTCCTGGCTCAGCTTGTCATAGAGAACATAGGCCCCGCCCAGCAGCAGGACAAAGGCCAGTATCACGGCCAGCAATGTTTGGTTTTTCTTCATAGTGCCTCCTAACTGAACAGACCAAGCAGCCGCCCAAACATTCCAGTGGCCATCAGCAGTCCGATAAGAACCAGCAGACTGCCGCTGACCTTGTTGATGATGTTGTAATGCCGTTTGATCCAGTCAAAGGTAGACTTCAGATAGCCAATCAGCACCGCGCTGAGAAGAAAGGGAATTCCCAGGCCAAGGGAATAGACCAACAGCATGAGCATACCCTCCACCACATGGCCCTGCTGGGAGGCCAGCATCAGCGCCGAACCAAGGAAAGCCCCCACACAGGGTGTCCAGCCGATGGAAAACACGATCCCAAACAGCACTGCGGAAAGAAAGCCCATATTGGCCGTGTTGACCGCGCGGCTGCTCCCCCGGAACAGGTTGACCTTGAGCACTCCCAAAAAGTTGAGCCCGAAGAAGATCACCACCAGCCCGGATACGATGTTGACGGCTGTCTGATACTCCCGCAAAAAGCTGCCCACCGTCCCGGCCAGAGCGCCCATGGCCGTGAAGACGATGGTAAAGCCGAGGACGAAACCGATGGCGCAAGTCAGCGTTTTCTTTACGCTTCGCTCTCCGCCGCCGGCAAAGTAAGAGATATAGATGGGCAACATAGGCAGTAGGCAGGGGGAGATAAAGGTGATGATTCCCTCTAAAAATGAGATCACATATTGCATTTACCGCTGCACCCCTTCCCCCAAACGCCAGACAGCAACCACCCCACCAGGCCCATATAGGCCATCGTGGCCAGCGGATTGGATGTCAGCGGACAGGTGCCGGAGGTGCATCCAACGAAGTGGTAATAGGCGAGGCCGGCCAGCGCTCCGCCCGCAGTGAATAGGACCGGCCTCAGCCATTTTTTGATGTTCTTCCTCATATCAGTTGCCTCCTGCAAGGTATTCTTCCGCATAGTGAACAGCGACAGCACCGTCGGCCACAGCAGTTACTACCTGCCGCAGGGCCTTTGTGCGGACATCCCCCACAGCGAATACGCCGGGGAGATTGGTGCGGGTACTTTCGTCGGCAATAACATAACCTGTCGGGTCAATCTCCAGCTGCTCCTTCACCAGTTCGGTGGAGGGCTTCCTGCCGATACTGACAAATACACCGTCACAGGCAAGGGTGCTTTCCTCTCCGGTCTTTACATTCCGCAGCCGGATACCGGTCACCTTTTCGTTGTGAAGCAGTTCTGTGATCTCGCTGTCCCAATGGAACTCCACATTCTCTGTTTTCATCAGCGGCTCATGGTAGATTTTTGTCGCCCTCAAGGTGTCTCTGCGGTGGACCAGAATCACCTTCTTGCAGATGCGGGAGAGGATCAGGGCATCCGCCGCCGCGGTGTTTCCGCCCCCCGCGATAACCACGGTCTTGTTCTTATAGAACATACCGTCACAGGCCGCGCAGTAGTTGACGCCCTTGCCGATCAGTTCCCGCTCGTCCGCGACCCCCAGCTCTCTGGGACCGGCTCCGGTGGCCACCACAATGGTCCTGGCGTACAGGGTGCCCTCGCTGGTCTCCGCCTTCTTCACGGCACCGGACAGGTCGAGGGAGAGTACCTCCGTCAGCTTTGTCTCCACGCCAAAACGCTCGGTTCCGCGTTTCATCTTCTCCCCCAGGGAGAAGCCGTCGATGCCGTCCTCGAAGCCAGGGTAGTTGTCGATCTGCTCCGTCAGCGCCATCTGGCCCCCGGCGGACAGCTTCTCCAAAACCACGGTGTCCAGTCCGGCTCTGGCAGCGTAGAGAGCCGCCGTGTAGCCGCCAGGGCCGCCGCCCACCACGATCATGTCATAGACGTGTCTCTCAGCGCCGCCCTCCTGCTGCCGGCGCCGCAGGGTTTCTTCGATGAAGGACACCAGCTGCGCCTTGGATTCCGGGGCCACGACAGAGCCAACGACCTGTCCATTCTGATAGAGCAACAGGGTAGGGACTACCTCAATCTCCTCGGACCGGGCCAGCTCCGGCTCGTCGTCAATGTTGACGGCGCCGAACACCAGCGTATCCCGATATTCCTCTGCCACGGCCTCCAGCGCGGGGGCCAGCCGGCGGCAGTATACGCACCAGGGGGCTGAGAACTCCACCAGCACAGGCTTCTCTGCCTGGGTGTACGTCCGATAGCTCTCTGCGTTCATATTCAAAATCGACATAGATTATAGCTCCTTTCGTTCTTGTTGAATTCAGTATATACATAAACAGCTCTGTTTTCCGTGATGTCATCACAAAAGGCGGCTCCGCAATATGCGAAGCCGCCTTGAAATAAAACGGGATCATTAGACCTCAGTCATCCACAGGCCGTGGAGATTGCAGTAAGCATAGACCGCAACCGCTTTGTCGTCACCCAAAGAGAAAGTGACGTTGGGGTCATCGCCGGGCTTCAGGGCCTTGCGCTGGCCGCCGTTCTCAGTCTGGACGTAGACCCACTCGATGAAATGCTCGGGAAGCATAGGATGGTCCACGGTGCCTACGTTGACATTGACAGCCCCTTCCTCCACTGTGACCACAGGCAGATGCTTCTCGCCGGCGGCGTCCACGGTGTTGGGTTCCAGAGCTTCCATCTTTTGGCCGCAGCACATCATAGGAACGCCGGAGTCATGAATCATGCCAACCAGGTTGCCGCAATGGCGGCAGATATAAAATTTACTGCTCATATGATCTTCTCCTTTAATAGTTCTCAGCCCGAACCTCGAAGTATGCCTGGGGATGCTTGCAGACGGGGCAGACCTCGGGGGCTGTGGTACCCACCACGATATGGCCGCAGTTACGACACTCCCAGATAGTGACGCCGCTCTTGGCGAAGACCTCCATGGCCTTTACATTGTTCAGCAGCTTACGGTAACGCTCCTCGTGCGTCTTCTCAATGGCGGCCACGCCCCGGAACTGCTCGGCCAGCTCGTGGAAGCCCTCCGCGTCAGCCTCGCGGGCCATGCGCTCGTACATATCCGTCCACTCGGCGTTCTCACCCTCGGCGGCGTGGAGCAGGTTCTCGGCGGTGTCGCCCAGCTCACCCAGAGCCTTGAACCACAACTTAGCGTGCTCCTTCTCATTCTCCGCAGTGTGCAGGAACAGAGCCGCGATCTGCTCGTAACCAGCCTTCTTGGCAACGGAGGCGAAATAGGTGTACTTGTTCCGGGCCTGGCTCTCCCCAGCAAAAGCCTCCCAGAGGTTCTTCTCCGTCTTGGTTCCGGCGTAGGGGTTCTTAGCCGGGGTGGCCTCTTCGATCTTCACAAATTTTTCCGCCGGCTGCTTGCAGACCGGGCACTTGAAATCAGGGGTCATGGGACCCTCGTGAATGTAACCGCAAACCGTGCATTTCCACTTTTCCATTTTTGTTTCCTCCTGATTTTCGTTGAATTGAATGGTATGTAACAGTCCGTCTACCACATCGGTGGGGATACTGGGATAGGACTTGATCTGTTCCAGAAACGCTTTGGTATTGCCGCTCTGGGGGAGCATAAAGCCCGCTTCCCGGCACAAATCTTCCGCCATCAGCCGGGAAGACTTCTCAATGGCCGCACTCAGAGCACCGGGCAGCTGAGAAGCGATATTTTCAGCTTGCGCCTTGCTCTGGATCAGGCCCCGCAGAGCCTCCACCACCTTGTCCTCTTTGAACTGCTGCGGGGGGAGGGCCTTGGGGACCATGGAGATCGCCGCGGACGGACAGGCCTCAGCACATGCGCCGCAGCCGATACACTTCTCCGGGTCGATCACGCTGTTCTCCGTATCCGTGGCCCCGGTGGGACAGACATAGAGGCACAGGCAGTCCTTGGTGCATAAGCGAAGATTTCTTACCGCGTATTTTTCAGCCATGCTCAGGCCCTCCCTTCCACTTTTTCAAACTTCCAGCTGGGAACCTTGCAGACCGGACACAACTCCGGGGCCGCATCGCCCACATAGACAAAGCCGCAGACCGTGCAGACCCAGACGCCGGTGTTTTCCAGCATTTTGTCCCCCTCGCTCTCATAGCGCCTCAGCAGGGATTGGAGCATCCGGGTGACCTTCTCGCTCCAGACTTGGCACCGCAGAGCGCCCCGGTCGGGCTTGTCCGAGGAAACCGCATTGCCATAAGGGTAGCCCACCGAGAGGTCATGCTCGATGAGCTCCAGCAGCTTTTGAGTGCTGGCCTCCCGGACCGGCTCGGCCTTGGACCGGAAGAACTCCGCCAGCTTTCGGAAGTCCTCCGCCTGCCGGGGCAGATACTGCTTCTCGCAGCCTCTTGCCAGGTTGGAGCAGATAATGCTCATCTCCATAGCGGACAGTTCCTTCTCCACCTGGGGCTTGTCCGGAGTGGACTCGACCTTGATTGGCTCAGCCTTCTCCTGGAACGCGGACTTGTCCGCGCCGCACAGGGGACATTTCCAGCCGTCGGGCAGGGCCTCCCAGGGGCCGCCTGCGGCCTCGTCGTAGACATATCCGCAGATGGAACAGACATATTGTTTCATAGAGTTTACCGCCTCCTTTATCCGTATTTTATCGAGTCACGACAAAAATTCCGTGACTTTATCACGCTTCTCAGCCGCAGCTGTGATGGCCACAGCCGTGGTCGCCGCAGGCGTGAGGTTCACCGCCGTGCTCATGGTCGTGGTGGTCGCAATGGACAGCGGGATCAAAGTTCAGTGTCCCTGCCAACAGGGCGCCCACCGCATCGTCCGCGCTGCCGTACAGTCTGATGCCCGCCTGAGCCAGGGCCGTCTGGGCGCCGCCGATCCCTCCGCAGATCAGGGCGTCCACGTGCAGCGCGCTCAGGACGCCCGCCAATGCGCCGTGGCCGCTGCCGTTGGTGTCCACCACCTCAGAGGAGAGGATCTTCCCGTCCTCCGCGTCGTAAATCTTAAACTGCTCGGTGTGGCCGAAGTGCTGGAAAATTTCTCCGTTTTCGTACGTGACTGCAATTCTCATAATGGCTTCTCCTCCGGTTTCGCATATTGTTCTCGGTCTTCCTATGGTAGCCTTATTTGTGGCATATGTCAACAATGATTCTTGACACGCACCACGCATTGGACTATACTCCGTCATAGGAGGACAGATCATGAGCTTTGAACACTTTTTTCCTGTATGGGATCAATTAACGGCAGCGCAGAAAAACCGCATACGGGACGGCCTGATTAAGCGGCAAATCAAAAAGGGGACGATGATCCACAACGGGAGCATGGACTGTACCGGCTTACTGCTGGTAAAGCACGGTCAGCTGCGGGCCTATATCCTCTCCGACGAGGGGCGGGAGATCACCCTTTACCGGCTGTTCGACAGGGATATGTGTCTGTTTTCGGCCTCCTGCATCATGCGCTCCATTCAGTTTGATGTGGCCATTGAAGCGGAAAAGGATACCGGCCTGTGGATCATTCCCGCGGAAATCTATAAAAATATCATGGAGGAGTCCGCCTCGGTGGCGAATTACACCAACGAGCTGATGGCCTCCCGCTTTTCGGACGTGATGTGGCTGATGGAGCAGATCATGTGGAAGAGCTTTGACAAGCGGCTGGCGGCCTTTCTGCTGGAGGAGAGCGCGCTGGAGGGGGACAGCACCCTGAAGCTCACCCACGAGATCATCGCCAACCACCTGGGCACCGCCCGGGAGGTGGTCACCCGGATGCTCCGCTATTTCCAGAGCGAGGGCATGGTGAAGCTGGCCCGGGGTACGGTGGAGATCACGGATGAAGAGAAGCTGCGGCAAATCATATGAATCAAAACTGCCTCCCGGCCGGGAGGCAGTTTTGATTTTGTCATACCTGATCCATACCGCAGGCCGTAGCCTGCTCGATCAGGCGGCGGTCGTTGACCACCGCGTCGTAGAACCGGAAGCCGCCGGAGAAATTATAGCAGGCGAAACCGTTTTCAGACAGGATGCGGCAGGCGATATAGCTGCGCAGGCCGCTCTGGCAGATCACATACGCCGGCTTGCCCCTGTCCAGCTCACCCAGCCGCTCCCGCAGCTCATCCACCGGGATGTTGACGAAGCCGTCGATGTGTCCGCCCGCGTACTCTTGGGGCGTCCGAGTGTCCAGCAGGGTCACGCTGCCGTCCCGGGGCAAGCTGGCCACATCCTCGATCCAGAACTGCTTCACAATTCCCTCGGCCAGGTTTTCCGCCATGAAGCCCGCCATGTTCACCGGGTCCTTGGCGGAGGAGTAGGGCGGCGCGTAGGCCAGGTCCAGGTCCTTTAATTGGATCGCCGTCAGCCCGGCGCGGATGGCCGTGGCCAGCACGTCGATGCGCTTATCCACGCCCTCATAGCCTACGATCTGGGCGCCCAGCAGGCGGTAAGTCTCCTTTTCAAAGACCACCTTCATGGTCATGACCCTGCCGCCGGGGTAGTAGCCCGCGTGGCTCATGGGGGAGAGAACTACCGTGTCCACATCCAGGCCGGCCTTTTTGGCGTTAGTCTCGTTGACGCCGGTGGCGGCCGCCGTCAGGTCAAAGACCTTAATGACCGAGCTGCCCTGAGAGCCGGTGTACCGGCTGTCGCCGCCGCAGATGTTGTCCGCCGCAATGCGCCCCTGCTTGTTGGCGGGGCCGGCCAGGGAGATCACCGCATCCTGTCCGGTGACAAAATGTCTCACCTGGACGGCGTCCCCCACGGCATAGATATCCGGGGCGGAGGTCTCCATCCGGTCATTGACCACGATGCTGCCCTTGAGGCCCAGCTCCAGCCCGGCCTCTTTGGCCAGGGCGGTGTCCGGTGTGACGCCGATGGCCAGCACCACCAGATCGGCGTGGAGGGGCGGGGCGTCCTTCAGCAGCACGTCCACGCCGCCGTCCTTTTCCTCAAAGCCCTCCACCGTGTGGCCCAGAGCCAGCCTCACGCCGTGCTTTCGCACCTCGGCGTGGATAAACGCCGCCATATCCGGGTCAAAGGGGTTCATCAGCTGCCGGGGGCGCTGAACGATGGTGACCTCCATCCCCAGCTCCCGCAGATTCTCCGCCAGCTCCAGGCTGATGAAGCCGCCGCCCGCCAGCACGGCGGACCTGGGGTGATGGGTGTTGATGTAATCCTTGACGCGGAGGGTGTCCTCCACGGTGCGCAGGGTAAACAGTTTCTCCAACCCCACGCCGGGGAGCCGGGGCTGGGTGGGCTTGGCACCGGGGGAGAGGATCAGCTTGTCGTAGGACTCCTCAAATTCCTCCTCCGTCTCCAGGTTTTTCACGGAGACAGTCTTCCTCTCCGGGTGTATGGCAGTGACCTCGTGCCGTACCTTCATGCTGACTCGGAAGCGGGAGAAAAAGCTCTCCGGTGTCTGGAGGGTCAGATCCGACCGGTCCTCGATCACGCCGCCGATGTAGTAGGGCAGGCCGCAATTGGCGTAGGAGACGTACCCGGACCGCTCAAAGACGATGATCTCCGCCTGTTCGTCCAGCCGGCGCAGCCGGGCGGCGGCTGTGGCTCCTCCCGCCACGCCGCCGATGATGACTACCTTCATTTCATCATTCCACCTTTCCTGTGTAGGCGGCAATGCCGCCGATATTCTTTGTGTTGGCATAGCCCATCTGGCCCAGCAGCCTTACCGCCTGGCCGCTCCTGGCTCCGCTGTGGCAGTATACGAAGAGCGGCGTATCCCGATCGGCAGGAAGCATATCCTCGCCGCCGAGGGTTTGCAGAGGAGCGTTGACGCTGCCGGGGATATGGCCGCCCTGATATTCCTGGGGAGTCCGGACATCCAGCAGCACTCCGCCGGACGTATCCTGAAACTCCTTCACCCCCTGGTTGATATCAGGGCCTTTGAGAAAATCGAAAAATCCCATCCCTGATTCCCCCTTACAGCATGGCGAGGATCTGCGCTTTGGGTCTTACTCCCACAGCCTGATTGATCACCTTGCCGTTCTTCATCACCACAAGGGTGGGGATGCTCATGATGCCGAACTGGCCCGCCAGTTCCGGCTGCTCGTCCACATTGACCTTGCCGACTGTGATGTCGCCCCGCTCAGCTGCGATCTCATCCACGATGGGGCTGACCATCCGGCAGGGGCCGCACCAGGACGCCCAGAAGTCCAGCAGGACAGGCTTCTCAGAGTTTATAACTTCATTCTGAAAATTGGTTTTATTGATATTGATAGCAGACATATTACAGCTCTCCTTTTTCTTTTGTGCTTTCATTATGATTTATTTTTCTTATGCTGCTGTGATGACGTTATGCAAGAGATGTCATTAAGCTCTTGCCATCCCGTCTACGCTCAGCACCACGCCGGTAATATAAGACGCTTCCTCAGACGCCAGGAATACAAACGCGTTTGCGATGTCCTCCGGCTGGCCCAGGCGGCGCAGGGGGATATTGGCAATCATGGGCTCAATGACTTCCCTGGGAACAGCTTTCATCATATCCGTCTCCGTGATTCCGGGGGCGACCGCGTTGACACGAATGCCTTTGGGACCAAGTTCTCTGGCCAGGGAAACAGTAAGACCGTTGACCGCAAACTTGGACGCGGGGTAAGCGAAGCCGCTGGGCTGACCGGAAATACTGACCATAGAGGATGTGGAGAGAATGACGCCGGTACCCCTTGCTGCCATGCACTCCGCGGCGGCACGGGTGGCGTTGAATACGCCTTTCACATTCAGATTCATGACCTTGTCAAAGGTGTCCTCCGTGTATTCCAGAAATGATGTGCTTTCAGATACACCGGCGTTGTTCACCAGAATATCTACACAGCCATATTTGCCAGTCGCCTCTCTAAACGCTTCCCTGACTGACTCCAGACTGGAAAGGTCAGGGCTGATGCCGGCAACCGTGCTTTCCGGATATTTTCCTCTCAATTGGGCAACCGCCTTATCGGCGGAAGCCTGAGAGCTGGCCGCTAAAATGACTGTGGCGCCTTCCTTCAAAAATTTATCTGCGGTAGCAAATCCGATTCCGCGACTTCCGCCGGTGATGATAGCGACCTTGTCTTTTAGTCTCATGTTGAGTACCCCCTTTGTTCTTTTTCATGGCTGTAGTATAACCGAGGGGGCAGAATCGTTCTGTGATGTAATCACAGAAACTTAGCTATCAGGTAAACTCCAGTGCCGCACCGCTTATTCTGTTTCCTTATCCAATGCATCGCTGAATATCTCTTGGACTTGGGTCAGCACAGCGACTTCACAAATAAATCGCTCTGTCAGTTCTTTTTCATCCATCCATGTGGTCTGGGGTGACATATAGTGTCCAAGGCCAGCCTCCACGTCTGCCCTGGCTTTGCTGATGGCTTTCTGGATGGACAGCCACTGCCCATAGGCGCTGGCATAGAGCTCCTTTCTCATTTTTCGGAGCGCGGTTTTATACGCTTTCTCCGCTCCGCTGGGGCCGTTGTAGTTCAGCCGGATGGCCAGTTCCTGAAAGGTCATGCCTTGTTCGTTGGACTGGCCGATCCCCAGATAACAGCGCACCAAGTTCAGTTCTCTGGGTGTCAGCACCTCCTCCATCAGCTGAAGGAGCAGTGTCTGACGCATATATCGGTCATAGGCTTTGGCCGGATATCCGCCGCCGCTGATGGAAAAAACATCGTCACCCAACTGCTGGACATGGAACAGATTCCGGTAGTCCTTCAGCAGCTCCGCCGCTGCCTTTGGCGATACCTTCAGTTCCTCGCAGATGGCATCGATCAAAGCAGGCTCGGAATCATCCTGCACTCCGGAGCAGGCATGCGCCACCTTGCGTAACTGATGGTACCGACTGGGAGAGATACTGATGGTAAGCGAAGCCTGAGCACAGTAGTCCATCATGGCCGATTCCATGGCCAGTGTTGCGTAGGTCAGCAGTTTGGTCCCATAGGAAGGATCAAACCGCTTCGCCGCTTCCAGGAGCGCCAGCGCTCCCTCCTGTTTCAAGTCGTCCAAATCGCACCACTCAGTATGTTTCAAAGCCAGCGCCGTGATGTATCCCTCGTTCCGGGAAATGAGTAATTCTGCGGCTTCCCTATCTCCGACCTTTATCCGCAGGACCAGTTCCTCGTTGCCGGGGCCGTCCCCGGCAACGGTGTATCGACCTATTGACACAGGACAGCCCCCCTTCCTTACTTCAAGCGTTTTCTGGCTTCTGCATAGACGTGCTCTTGCTCCATGTCCTGTTTATAGCCAGTGGCGGCATAATCGTTGTCCATCAGAGCCTTATCCCGGTAACACTCTGCCACATAGAGTGCTTCCCGGCGTAGGTCTTTGGAAATTTTCCCTCTCTGGTGATGCTTGCGGATCGTGTTGGTGCGGGTGGTAAACAGGCGGTAAATTGGGTGATCTCTGTTGTTCTCCTTCTGCCGCATCATGGCGCCGTACTGCCGACAGGTCATCCGACTGTCCTGTGGGGCGATTCCGTCACAGTATTTTGGAACATGGGCAGTGGTTGTCAGAAAATACCGGTGACAGTTGCGGCACCAGCTGGGTCCGTGGCCGTACTGTAATCCGTTCATCAGATCGAAGACATAAAAATCGATGAGCCGCTTGAACACGGCCTCATGAACTGTGATCCAGTTCTCCTTATTACTCGGGTCCGGAATGAAGTCAAAACCGGAGATCAATCGAGGGAAAGAGAAGAACTCTTCAACCTCACCCAAAGGCATTTGCTCCAGCAGGATCAGAAAATCGTCATCCTCATCAAAACACTCGTGTGCCGCTTTCGCAAAAGTGCTCTCTGTCCGCTTCGTCAGCCTGCGGAGATATTTGCGTTCAAACGCCCGCACAAGCAGGCAAAAATTATAAATGGAGACCAGAATCTTCAAAACCTCTTCGCTGAACGACAAAAAGAGATACGGCACATTCTCCGGAGACACATCACGATCCTGCTCAAATCTCTCTGGATCCATTGCCAGCTCAAAGGAGTCCCACTCGTTCTGATACTCCTGTTCGTAAAACGGGGGGCATATATAGATCCACGCCACCGTGTCCTTCATCAAGGGCCGCAGCTCTTCCAGCAGCTCACAACTCCTGCCTTTTTCGGAGGCGACTGCCGCGTCAACCAGTGCGGTCAGGGTAGTAATTCGCTCCAGCAGCGGATCTTGGACCTCACCCGCGAAGTTCAGAATCTCCGCGGCAAAGTATCCCGCCGGGAATTCCTTCCCCGCATAGTACACCCGATCCTTCCTGCAATGCAGTGTGAAGGTGTCGAATGTGTTGTATGGCTTGATCCCCTGCGTCATTTCTCTGTCCTCCTGTCCCATATCTTTTTCGATGCTGTCTTACGACAATCTCATTATATCAAAATCCAGAGAATAATCAAGTGAAAGGACAAAGACCGCGATGTGGGTGCGGCCTCTGTCCTTATCTTTTTATCAGGAGGAATGACTTATGACCCAAGAGAAACGCTTACGCACCATCGACGGAGCGACTCTGATGAGCCAGCCGATCCAGCCGCTGAACTTCGTGGTGGACACTCTGCTGTCCCAGGGACTGCACATTCTGGCGGGCTCACCCAAGGTGGGCAAGTCCTGGCTGGCCCTGTGGCTGGCGGTGGCAGTGGCTAAGGGGGAGCCGGTCTGGGGAATGTCCGTCAAGCAGGGCACCACCCTCTACCTCTGTCTTGAGGACTCCACCCTCCGTATCCAAAACCGGCTGCTGGACATCACCGAGGACGCGCCACCCACCGTCCACTTCTGTACCGAGGCCGCGCTGCTGGGACGGGGACTGGAGGAACAGCTCCGTACCTTCCTTACCGAGCATCCGGACACTGTCTTGGTCATCATCGACACGCTGCAGATGATCCGGGGCACGACCTACGACAACACCTACGCCAACGACTACCGTGACCTGTCCGCACTGAAACGAATTGCGGATGCCCACGGGATCGCTGTCCTGCTAATCCACCACCTGCGGAAGGAGCCGGCCACAGATGTGTTCAGCCGCATCTCCGGAACCACCGCTATCAGCGGTGCGGTGGACTCCAGCTTCACGCTGGTGGAAGAGCAACGCGGCAGCGGAAAGGCAAAGCTCACCTGCATCGGTCGTGATATTGAGTACCGGGAACTGAAGCTGGAGCGCAACGGTGAAAATGTGTGGGAGTTGGTTGCGGACAGCTGAACACAGCCGGAGCTGCTGGGCGACCGGATTGTCTGTCTCGTCTCTGAGCTGATGCGTGACCGCTCGGAATTTATCGGCACTCCAACGGAGCTGGCTAAACGGATCGACCCTGTCGGCGCGGAGCAAATCTCGCCCAAGAAAGTGTCCCGCATGATCCTGCAAAACCTTGACGCACTAAGCGAGATCGGCATTTCCGGTGTAGTGCGCCGCAGTAACGGAAAGCGGCTCATCGAGCTGCGCCGTGCCGAAAGTGTCGGTACGCAGGGTGCCCCAGCGGTCGGCCCTGTTGACCCTGTCGGGGCACGGTGCGGCGATTTACGGGAGGTTTTCGGGTGTGGCGAGTAGTCCACGCAGGGCGAGAGGAGCGCCGTGTTGGGCCGCTTGCGGCCGAAGGTGGGACGCAGGGGTTCGGCGCGGGAGAATCACCTCCTTGGAGGTGGCCAGCATCGCGTTTGTCTGGTCACCGGCACAGCCGCCGCCCGCCTTCCGCACGATTTCCGGGCAGAAGCCCGGACCCACTTTATCTACGCTTTGGAGGTAACGATATGAAAAAAGATATCAAATTCAGTACCCGGATGTCTTCCACAGACCGGGAGGCCATCAAGGCGCTGGCCAAACAGTCGGGGATGTCCATGAGCGATTATGTGACGGCGTGCTGTCTGGGTAAGCAGGTGGTGGTCATCGACGGACTGAAAGAGGTGCTGAAGGAGCTGAAGTCCATCGGTAGAAATCTGAATCAGCTCGTCACCCTGGCGCACATGGGACGGGTGACCGTGGTCAATCTGGAAGGTGTGTATCGGTCGTTCTCTGAACTCTGCGGCACCGTTCGGATAATCCTGGAACGAAAGCGGTGGTGACCGTGGCCATCATCAGCTTCACCAACTACAAGCGTGGGCAGACCACCGGCTGCATGGGCGCCGTGATGCGCTACACCATGCAGGACAAGAAAACCCGGTTCGAGGACAGGCGGTTGGTTACCGGGATCAACTGTCAGTCGGAAAGTGTCTATGCGGACTTCATGACCACCAAGCGGCTCTACCACAAGGAGGGCGGCACGATGTTCTACCACATGGTGCAGAGCTTCCCGAAAGACGAAGTGGTCGACCCGGCCGCCGCTCACGCGGCGGCGCTGAAGCTGGCCGAGTACTACGAGGGTTTCGAAGTTCTGGTCTGCACCCACACTGACCGGGAGCACATACATTCCCACTTCCTCATCAATTCGGTCAACTTCGACACAGGCCGTAAACTGCACATCGCAAAGGAGCAGCTCCAGGAACTGCGGCAGCGCAACGACCAGGTGTGCATGGAGTTTGCTCTCCCAGTGTTCCAACCCAGGAAACAAAAACAGAAAACGAAAACCATGACCATCGGGGAGTACCACACGGCGGCCCGCGGTCAGAGCAAGAAGCTGCAACTCATGAATATCATCAACGACTGTATGCGCCACGCCTCCAGCCGAGATGAGTTCATTGCGCTGATGGAGAGCGAGGGTTATAAAGTGCGTTGGGAGAAGTCCCGGCGGAACATCACCTACACCACACCCAGTGGCTGGCGGTGCCGTGACCGTCTGCTGTTCGGGGACAAGTATCTGAAGGAGAATATGGAATATGAATTCAGGATCAGAGAAGAAATTATCCATGGACGAGCTCATGGAGAAGAACCGTCCCGCGCATACACCGCAAAGCACTCCGTCCAATGTGGTGATCCAGTGCCCAATGCCGGAGGCACTGGACAGGCTGGAGCATCGGCTGCGCTGCCTGGAGGGGAACAGTTACAGTCAGGCAGAGTATCTGAGGCAGCTGACCGAGATGCGCGGATGGCTGCCCACCCGGATGCAGGTGGACGAGCTGACGAAAGCGGTGGCGGAGCTGCGATGGGCAGTGGATCGGGTTGGGAACCAGAACGAGAAATCTTTCTCTCTGCCGAAACTCAAACTGCCCAGACCACATCTGCCGCGCCTGTCCCCGGCGTTTCTGCTGATCCTCGCAGTGCTGGCGGCCTTGTGGGTGATGTGGTACAGCTTGGACGCACTCTGGAACGGGATCAATATGCTGAACACGTAACAGACAGCACCACCGCACATCACCACGCGGACAGCAAAACGCTCCGCAAGGAGCGGCAGAAGAAGATCGCCCTCGGTCACAAGGAGGACGATCACGAAGAGGAACAAACCTGGCAGCAGACCATGTAAAGGAGGAAAACCACATGAGTTATCAGCAGGCAATGCATGATCGAGAGAATCCCAGATACGCTGAACCAACGGAATATATCACGATGGAAGTGGATGGACTGATTGTTGCCCTCCACTTCAAAAACACCATTACACAGCCTGGCGCAGTGTCTGAAATTGAGCAGGTGCTGTTGATGGCGCAGGACTTTGAAAATTTGAACAAGTCCGCTTGATTCAGTAGACTTTTTGCCAATGGTGTGGGATACTGTGTGTGCGTATGAACCTTGACAATTGAATTATCAGCAAACCATATGCACCGCAGTCCTACACGAGAAAGGACAGGGTGCAATCATGGAAAAAAACAAGAGAGTATATTGCCTCTATCGAGTCTCTACCAAAGGACAGGTAGAAAAGGATGATATCCCTATGCAGAAACAATACTGCCGTGAATTTGCAGAGAACCAGGGATGGGTAATCACCAAAGAGTTTGCGGAAAAGGGTGTCTCCGGTTTCAAGGTAGCTGCCGCTGACCGTGACGCCATTCAGGAGATCCGACAGGATGCCGAGGAACAGAAGTTTGACATTCTGCTGGTGTTCATGTTTGACCGCTTGGGACGGCGGGATGATGAGACTCCCTTCGTGGTGGAGTGGTTCATCCGCAACGGGATCGAAGTGTGGAGCGCAATGGAAGGACAGCAGAGGATGGATGATCATATCGACAAATTGCTGAACTACATTCGATATTGGCAGGCCTCCGGTGAGAGTCTCAAAACCTCTGCCCGAACAAAAACCCGTCTGTCGCAAATTGTGCAGGAGGGGCGGTTCCGCGGCGGGATTGTTCCCTATGGATACCGCCTGGAAAAGCAAGGGCGTTTTAATAAAAAGAATCACGAAGTCAACGAGATTCTAATTGACCCGGATGAAGCTGCGGTGGTGCGTATCATCTTTGAGAAATATGTCTATGAGGGATTTGGCGCACAGCGGTTGTCCCGGTGGCTGTATAACAACGGCTATCTCAACCGTAAGGGAACAAACTTCGCCAATACCACCATCATCAAAATGCTGAAGAACATCATGTACGTAGGCATCCTGCGCAGCGGGGAAACACGCTCGGAAATCTTTCCGGAGCTGCAAATTGTTTCGCCAGACTTGTATGAACGCGCACAGGGGCTGATGGAAGCCAGGACAATGCACCACGATGAGGTGCCTTTTAACTCCAAAGGGAAGTCGCTGCTCTCCGGGATGGTCTACTGTGCCCACTGCGGTTCCAAGCTGGTGCTAACCACCAGCAGCGGCAGACGCGCCAAGGGCGAGCCTAAGCGAGAAACCCGCATCCGCTACACCTGCCACTACAAGATTCGCCATCCTCAGGACTGTGACGGTCAGACCGGGTACTCCGGCGAGAAACTGGACGGCATTATTGATAAGATTGTCATCCAACTCTTTGAGCGGATGAAGACTGCGCCCAGAAGTCAGCTCATTCAAAAGCAGCGGGAAAAAGAACTCCGACTGGCAAACAGTTCGGTTGCAAATCTGGAGAAACTCCATGCCGCCGCGGAACGGGAGCTGGAGAGCTATAAGAAAGAAATCATCAAGACCATCAACGGGACTGGTAGTTTCGGCGCGGACATCCTCGGTGAGATGATAGAGGATACCCGAAGCAAACTGGCGGCGCTGGCACAGGAATTGGAACAGGCCAAGAAAAAAGCGGCTGATCTGAAGAGCTCTGCTGTTGCCGTCCAAAAGGAGTATGACAAGATTATGTCCTGGGCCGATCTATATGCGGGGAGCAGTATCGAGGGAAAGAAGATGATCCTGCGACAGCTCATTGAGCGGGTGAATATCGGGAAGAACTTTGAAATCGAAGTGGAATTCAAAATCAGTGTCACTCAGTTCTTCGACTTCCTGCATCCGGATGGGGACAAAAGTTTGTATTATCGCGCATCCTAAAAACATGAAAAAACTCGGGAGATCTCAAAATGAAATCTCCCGAGTGTGGTGGACCCGAAGGGGATCGAACCCTCGACCTTACGGATGCGAACCGTACGCTCTCCCAGACTGAGCTACGGGCCCAAATCAACAGTTCCAAAAGCGGAACAGAAGAATAAGCAATATGAAATTATAGATGTGGCAGAAAACCGAACCCTTTGCGCTCCCAGCTGAGCTACAGGCCCATATGCGGTTGTCAGGGGCGCGGCCCCAAAAGCGTAACCTATTATAACGGATGAACGGCGGTTTGTAAAGGGTGATTTTTCGCTTTTCGCAAATTTTCCCGCCGGGGCCGTTCCCTGGAAAAGGGAGCGCCTCCGGCCCCGCCGGAAGCGCCCCCGTGAAGGTCCCCGCCTTATTTCAGCAGCTCCAGGATGCCGTCCTTGTCCCGGCCCCCCACCTCACGGCGGACCAGCTCGCCGTTTTTGAAGACCATCAGGGTGGGGATGCTCATGACCCGGTACTGGCGGGCCAGCTCCGGCTCCTCGTCCACGTTCACCTTGCCCACCTTGAAGCCCTCCGCCTGGGCGGCTACCTCCTCCACGATGGGGCCCAGCGCCTGGCAGGGACCGCACCAGCTGGCCCAGAAATCCACCAGCACCGGCACGTCGGAGCCCAGCGCCTCCTGCTGAAAGTTTTTTGCCGTCAGCTTGATGACAGACATGTTCCATTCCTCCTTTATATACGCTATCGATCGAAAGTAAAATACAATCATTCATGCGTTCATGAAATTTTGTTATATATTAGTATAACCGATTTTTTCTGAAATAGCTGTGCCATTTGCAACGATTTTTGGTTTTTTCTGCGAAAAGGCGGTGAGTCCGCGGATAAAAGACAAAATCGGGCAAAAGCTCCGCCTGTGAGGGGTATTCTGGGCATTCATGATGATTTGCACAAATCATCCCGCTGACGTGGAGCAAACGCTGTGAAATATCCATGGGCTATGAACAAAAGTGCTTTATTGACATCCACCCCGGTATGGTGTAGAATATATGCCATACTGGCGTGGATGTATACGCTGTATGAAAAATTATAGGAAGGAAATGTTGAGATGAAAAGCATGAAGAAGATTCTTGCTCTGGTCCTCGCGCTGACCATGGTGCTGTCTCTGGCAGCCTGCGGCAACAACGCCAAGACCCCCAGCAACAATCAGACTCCCGCGAACGATCAGCAGCCTGCTGACGACCAGACTCCGGCCGACGAGCCGAAGACCTGGGATGACCTGTCCAGCCTGGACTATGAGGGGCAGTCCACTGCCGATTATGACGAGGCGCTGAACGAGTTCTATTCCCTGTACCAGACCGCTTCCGCCGAGATCGAGGACATCGACAAGCGCTTTGTCCTGATGGCCGAGGCCGAGGCCAAGCTGCTGGAGGCCGGCGTGATGCTGCCCACCGGCCGTAACGGCGGTAACTACGCCATCGGCCGTCTGGCTCCCCGTACCGCCACCAGCATCGGCTGGGGCTATGACGCCGACCGTCAGCACAGCTTCATCGCCGCCAACGAGCTGATCAAGAAGGCTGACCGTACGGCCATGACCGAGAAGTACAAGGAGCTGAAGGGCACCGGCGAGTACCTGGCCTGGGCCAAGCAGTACCTGACCGACAACGGCTACACCCTGACCGACACTTATAACTATGTGTACAGCAGCGATCCCCAGACCTGGGACGTGATGGCCACCTCCCAGCAGGCCGACGCCGAGCCCATCGTCCAGACCTTCTGCGGCCTGGTGGAGTACGACGTGGAGGACGTTCTGCAGCCCGCTCTGGCGGAGAGCTGGGAAGTCTCCGATGACGGCCTGACCTACACCTTCCACATCCGTCAGGGCCTGAAGTGGTACGACCAGCAGGGTCGTGAGGTCGCCGACGTGAAGGCCGACGACTTTGTGGCCGGCTTCCAGCACATGCTTGACGCCGCCGGCGGCCTGGAGTACCTGGCTACCGACGTCATCGTCAACGCCGCCGAGTACATCGAGGGCGCTGTGGACTTCTCCGAGGTGGGCGTGAAGGCTCTGGACGACGCCACCCTGCAGTACACCCTGAAGCGCAACGTGAACTACTTCATGAGCATGCTGAGCTACGGCGTGTTCGCTCCCCTCAGCCGCTCCTTCTACGAGTCCCAGGGGGGCAAGTTCGGCGAGGAGTTCGCGCCTAACGACGAGAGCTACACCTACGGCAAGGGCCCCAACAGCATCGCTTACTGCGGTCCTTACCTGATCACCGGCTGGACCGAGAAGAACTCCATTACCTTCGAGGCCAACCCCAACTACTGGAATCCCGACCACGTCAACGTCAAGTACATCAACTGGAAGTATGACGACGGTTCCGACGCTACCCGCACCTACAAGGAGTGCATTGCCGGCAACCTGACCAGCGTTGGCCTGAATTCCTCCGCTCTGAAGCTGTGCCGCGAGGAAGGCAACTTTGAGGATTACTATTACATCAGCGCCACTGACTCCACCGCCTTCCAGGTGTTCTTCAACATCAACCGTACCGCTTACGCCAACTTCAACGACGCCACCGCCGGCATCTCCGCCAAGACCGACGATCAGAAGGCCCTGGCTAAGGTCGCCATGCGCAACGCCAACTTCCGTCTGGCCATCTGCAAGTCCATCGACCGCGGCAACTGGAACGCCCAGCGGAAGGGCGACGAGCTGGCTCTGAACTCCATGTGCAACTCCTACACCCCCGGCAACTTCGTGTCCCTGTCCAATGACTACACCGCCGATGTGGGCGGCCAGTCCGTGACCTTCCCCGCCGGCACCTACTACGGCGAGATCCTGCAGGCTTATCTGGACGCTGACGGCGCCGGCCTGAAGGTTTGGGATCCCGCGGGCAACGACGGCCTGGGCTCCGGCGACAGCTTCGACGGCTGGTACGACGTGGAGGGCGCCAAGGCTCTGATGGACAAGGCCATCGCTGAGATCGCCGAGTACGGCATCGAGATCAGCGCCGAGAACCCCGTGGTCCTCGACTACGCCGCCTACGCTGTCAACGAGGGTATGCTGAACCAGGGCTACGCTTTCAAGCAGTCCGTTGAGGCCGCCTTCGACGGCAAGGTCATCGTCAACGTGGTGGAGCATCCCGACGCGGACAGCTACTACAACGCCTGCTACTACTTCACCAACGGCGCCGAGGCCAACTACGACTTCAACCCGTTCTCCGGCTGGGGTCCCGACTACGGCGATCCCTCCACCTACCTGGATACCTTCAGACCCAACTACGAGGGTTACATGGCCAAGAGCATCGGTGTGTTCTAAGCCTGATATCCAGACAGCGCGGTTGTAATCTGTTATGAATCATGGGAGGGGGATGGGTCCCGGTTATCCATCCCCCTTCCTAATATGATATGAAAGGGGGCGGCGTCGTGGCAAAATATTTGGTAAGGCGTATCCTGCACGGAATTTTGTCGATCATCGCGGTGGTAGCGGTGGTCATGATCCTGGTCTACGCGCTGGGAGACCGGCAGCTGATCTTTATGGCCGATCCGCTGTATACCAAGCAGAACAACAATAACCGGATCGCCTACACCTACCGCATGTGGGAGGAGTACGGCTATCTGGACTATGTGCCATTCGGCGATTATCTGAACTCTCTGGTCAAGGCCGGGGAGCTGGATGCGGACACCCGCGCCGACGTTGCGCGGCTGGGCCGCACACAGGACAAGGACAGCGAGCAGACCGCCAAGTACGCGGCGGACTTTCGTGCGTACTATGAATCCCTGGGCTACACGGTGGAGCGCGTGGACGCGAAAATGGCCACGCCCAGGAAGGTGGCGGACGGCGGCAACCCGCTGCTGTTCGCCTATAAGGACCGTCCGCTGCTGCTGCGGGTGGTGGAGTTTTTCACCGGAATCTTCAGTGTCGATAACATCCATTATGTAGAAGAAAACTATCCGGATGCCCAGCTCCAGGGGGAGGCCGGCCTGACCTTCACCTGGTACGATCCGGCCTACGGCGGGGAGAAGTTCTCTCCGGCGATCATCGGTAACGGCACCCGGCATAAATATCTGATGTACTGTACGGACAGCTTCCCGTTTGTCCATCAGAATATGTTCACCATCCGGCTGGGCAAGTCCTATGTGGTCAATAAGGGCATCGACGTCTTTGACACCATGACCCTGTCCCAGGGACCCTATGTCCGGTCCACGGTCTACTATCCCACGGGCATGGTGGAGTACAGCGCGGACGATCTGCATACCGCCACCTACGCCGCCGGCTCCCGGGAGGGGAACGCGCTGCTGGCGGACCGGTATACGGATGATTATACCAACGTCTTTACCACCAACTCGGATATGTCCAAAATGGGATTCTCCTTCACCATCGGCATCATCGCCGTGGCCATGGCCTACTGCCTGGGTCTGCCCCTGGGCCTGCTCATGGCCCGGAGGAAGGACACCTGGGTGGACAAGCTGGGCACGATCTATATCGTGTTCATTATCGCCGTTCCCTCCCTGGCCTATATCTTCCTGTTCAAGGCCATCGGCGGCAGCCTGGGCCTGCCCACCTCCTTTGAAATGGGCACCGGCGCGAAGCTGATGTATGTGCTGCCCATCGTGTCTCTGGCCCTGCCCAGCGTGGCCAACCTGATGAAGTGGATGCGCCGGTACATGATCGACCAGATGAACTCCGATTACGTGAAGTTCGCCCGGTCCGAGGGTCTCAGCGAGGGCGAGATTTTCACCAAGCATATCTGGAAGAACGCGGTGATTCCCATTGTCCACGGAATTCCCGGCGGCGTGCTGGGGGCCCTGACCGGCGCGGTGATCACCGAGCGGGTGTATGTGGTGCCTGGCGCCGGCAACCTGCTGACCATCGCCATCAACCGATACGACAACAGCGTGATCGTGGGCATGACCCTGTTCTACGCGGTGCTGTCGGTGACCTCTCTGATTCTGGGCGACATTCTGATGAGTATGGTGGATCCGCGGATCTCCTTCTCTGCGAAAGCGAGGTGACACAGGATGAATCACAACGAACGAGTGGATCTCAGCGATCTGGGCCTCAGCGAGGAGGAGCTGTTCAGCCATTTGGACAACGACGAGCTGGCCGCGGAGAAGATCACCGCGCCCCGGTATTCCTACTGGCGCTCCGTGTTCCGGGTGTTCTTCCGGAAGAAGCTGAACATCGTGATTCTGGCGTTGCTGGCGCTGGTGATCGTGTTCTCCTATGTCTACCCCATGTTCTCCAACTATGATCCCTACGCGAACCTGAGCGACTCTCTGGCCAAGCATCTGCGGCCCAGCGAGGCTATCGACAAGTTCGGCTTCAGCATCCACTGGATCCTGGGCACCGGCGCCTCCGGCAACTCCACCTTCGACGCGGTGTGGAACGGCGCGCGGATCTCCGTGTCCCTGGCGTTTATCTGCGCCTTCATCAACCTGACGGTAGGCGTGATCATCGGCTCCATCTGGGGTTTCTCGAAGAAAGTGGATATGGTAATGACCGAGGTATATAATATC
Organism: uncultured Oscillospiraceae bacterium; assembly: GCA_958423465.1. Lineage (GTDB taxonomy): Bacteria > Bacillota > Clostridia > Oscillospirales > Oscillospiraceae > Pelethomonas. Next base: position 74,058 of record CATZRD010000002.1, read on the forward strand.
ATCGGCAACGTGCCCTATATCCTGGTTATCTCCGTGATGGTGATGCTGTTCTCCCCTAACTTCTGGACCATGGTGTTCGCGCTGACGGTCACCGGATGGCTGTCCATTGCCTACTTCATCCGGACGCAGGTCATTATCATCCGCGACCGGGAGTACAACCTGGCCTCCCGGTGCCTGGGCACGCCCACCATCCGCATCGCCCTGAAGAACATCCTGCCCTTCATGACCTCCGTCATCGTGACCATGATCGCCACGGAGATCCCCTCCTACATCTCCTACGAGGTGTTTTTGAGCTACATCGGCATGGGCCTGTCGGATATGTCCCTGGGCCGTCTGATCTACGCCGCTGAGAGCGCCATGGTGACCCCCGGCTGGGAGTTCGAATTCTGGAGCCCCGTGGCCGTGTCCGCCATCATCACAGTGGTGCTGTATGTGGTGGGCCAGAACCTGGGCGACGCCTCCGACCCCCGGACCCATCGATAGGAGGGAGAGAATATGGAAGAGAAAAAAGTGATCCTGTCGGTGAAGGACCTGGAGGTCAAGTTCCGGGTCCGTGGCCGTATCCTGACCGCCATCCGCGGCATCTCCCTGGATATCTACGAGCATGAGTCCATCGCCATCGTGGGCGAGTCCGGCTCCGGCAAGTCCGTATTTACCAAGACCTTCGCGGGTATGCTGGACGATAACGGCTTCGTGGACAACGGCACCATCATCTTCAACGACGACGAGCTTTCCGACACCCGTGTGGCCTACGGCCCCAAGCAGCGCCGCACCGTGGCCGCCATCCAGAGCAAACTGGACGAGTACGCCAGGCTGGAGCCAGGCGCGGAGATCTTCCGCCGGATCCAGCGGCTGGAGGACGAGCTGCACAGCGAGCGGGGCCTGAGCCAGGCGGAGGAGGAGACCATGAAGGCCCAGCTCGGCGAGCTGAACTATCAGCGCACGGAGCTGTTCAACCTGAAGCAGACCATCGATCCCTCCAAGGAGCGGGACCGCGCCCGGGAAGTGAAGGCCCAGCTGGCCGACCTGGACCGGCAGATCAAGGCTCTGGAGGCCCAGCGCAAGGCCACCATCAAGGCCCACCGCCAGGCCGCCAAGGACGATACCGCCCACATCCAGGCCCGGAACAAGGAGCTGGCCGAGCTGAAGGCCCGGTACGCCAAGCTGACGGCGGGGGAGATCCCCGATGAGACCAAAAAGCGCAACGAGATCCTGGCCAAGGAGATCTACCTCTCCGTGGGGCGGTTCGACTACCGCCGCCGGACCCGCTCTGTCAAGGAGCTGCTGAAGGCGCTGCGGAAGGCCATGGAGATCGGCGTGGACCTCAGCGACGACAGCCAGCGCAACGCCATCTTCGACGAGGTGGCCTTCCGGGTGAAGTACCTGGACGAGACGGAGGATCAGCTCCACGGCACCTGCGTGCTGAACCTTGCCAAGGTCCAGTACGCCGCGGACTGGAGCCAGATCCGGGGCAGCAAGATCGCCACCGTGTTCCAGGACCCCATGACCAGCCTGAACCCCATCATCACCATTGGCAAGCAGATCACCTCCGTGATCCTCAAGCATCAGAACTGCACGGAGACCGAGGCCCGCCAGCGGGCCATGGAGCTGATGAAGAAGGTGGGCATCCCCAACGCGGAGAAGCGGTTCGATGACTATCCGTTCCAGTATTCCGGCGGTATGCGCCAGCGGATCGTCATCGCCATCGCCCTGTCCTGCCAGCCCAAGATCCTCATCTGCGACGAGCCTACCACCGCCCTGGACGTGACCATTCAGGCCCAGATCCTGACCCTCATCAAGGACCTGCAGAAGGAATTCGGCTACACCATCGTGTTCATCACCCACGACCTGGGCGTGGTGGCCAACGTGGCCGACCGGGTGGCCGTGCTGTACGCCGGCCAGATCGTGGAGCTGGGCACCGCCAACGAGGTGTTCCACGATCCCCGCCACCCCTATACCTGGGCGCTGCTCAGCTCTCTGCCCCAGCTGGCGGAGCGCAATACCGTCCTCTACTCCATCACCGGCACGCCGCCCTCCCTGTACAACAAGATCGTGGGCGACCCCTTTGCCCCCAGAAACCCCTATTGCTTGAAGCTTGACACCCTGAAGGAGCCCCCCATGTTCCAGGTCAGCGAGACCCACTTCGCCAAGACCTGGCTGCTGGACCCCCGGGCGCCTAAGATCGAGAAGCCGGAGGCTATCCACAATATCCACGATAAGCTGATCCGGGCATTCAACATATAGGAGGCGTGGCTGTGAATAAGGATAAGAATAAGACCCAGCTGAGCAGCACCGCTGCCCATCTGCCGGAGCACGGCCCCATCGCCGAAAATGGCAAGGAGGTCCTGCTCTCCCTGAAGAATGTGGACATTACCTTCGGCAAGGGGGACAACCAGGTCCGCGCCGTCAAGAACGCGTCCTTCGACATCTACAAGGGGGAGACCTTCTCCCTGGTGGGCGAGTCCGGTTCCGGCAAGACCACCATCGGCCGCGCCGTGATCCGGGTCAATCCCTGCGCCGCCGGCGAGATCCAGTACAAGGGCGTGCGGATCTCCGGCAAGATCCCCCGGTCTTTGGACCGGGAGGTCATCCGCAATATCCAGATGGTGTTCCAGGACCCCGCCGCCTCCCTGAACGAGCGGGCCACCGTGGACTATATCGTGTCCGAGGGTCTCTATAACTTCCACCTCTACGAGAACGAGGCGGACCGGGTCCGCAAGGTGGAAAAAATCATTGAGGAAGTGGGCCTGCTGCCGGAGCATCTGACCCGGTATCCCCACGAGTTTTCCGGCGGCCAGCGGCAGCGGATCGGCCTGGCCCGGGCCATGGTCATGGAGCCGGAGCTGGTGGTGGCCGACGAGCCCATCTCTGCTCTGGACGTGTCCATCCGCGCCCAGGTGCTGAACCTGCTGAAGAAGTTCCAGAAGGAGCGCCAGACCACCTACCTCTTCATCGCCCACGACCTGAGCATCGTCCGCTTCATCTCTGACCGGATCGGCGTCATCTACAAGGGCGACATCGTGGAGGTGGCCCAGGCGGAGGAGCTGTTCGACTATCCCCTGCACCCCTATACCCGGTCCCTGATCTCCGCCATCCCCATTCCTGATCCGGACCTGGAGAAGAACAAGGTGCTGTTCACCTACGATCCCTCCGTCCATGACTACAGCGTGGACAAGCCGGAGATGGTCTGCGTGGGCCACGACCACTATGTGTTCGGCAGCCCCAAGGAGATCGAGGAGTACAAGGCCATCCGGGAGCGGGGCGTGCCTCTGAAGAGCATCACCATCCGCCAGCCGGGGGAGGAGATCCCCCAGCAGGAGACGGCCCCCGACGAGGAGCCTGTGCTGACCGGCAGCAACTACATTCTGGAGGCGCCGGTCCACGACACCGGCAGCTTCTGGTATGCCTTCCTGGCGTTCCTGCTGCCGATTTTGGGCCTGCCCGCGGGCTATATCTTCAAGCACTTCAAGTACTACCGCAACTTTAAGGCCTGCCTGAAGGGAGCCATTACCGGCTTCGTCGTGATCGGCGTGCTGATTTTGCTGTTCCTGCTGCTGCTGGTCCTGACCGTTGTCTGATGACGGCGGAAATCTCATGGGATAGGATGCGTTTATGAGCCGAAGATCCGAGCGGTTGCCCCGCCCCCAAAAGCCCGTCCAGCGGGTCACGCTGTCCGAGGAGCACACCACGCTGCGGCTGTGGCTGACCGTGGGGCTGATTCTGGTGGCGGCCGCAGCCTTCACCTACGGCGTGGTGAACCTGCTGGGCCGGCAGTCAGGGTGGACGGAGATCGGGGTGAGCACCGACTACGCCGACACCTGCGCCGGGGAGCTGACCTTCCAGTATGAGCTGGGGGCCGGCGGACTTGCCGCCGGAGCCGAATACCGGCAGGTGGAGCAGGTCTACACCCAGGCGGCCATAGACGCCTACCAGATCTTCCACGGGTCTGAGACCTTTGACGGCGTGGGGAACCTGGCGTCCCTCAGCGCCAGTCCCAACCGGGAGGTGGAGGTGGACCCCGCCCTCTACGCGGCGCTGACGCTGCTGGAGGAGCAGGGGGGACGGTATCTCTATCTGGCCCCCGTCTATCAGGCGTACCGAAATCTCTTCGCCTGCACGGACGACGACCAGGCGGCGGACTTCGACCCCCTCCGCAGCGAGGAAGCAGCAGCCTGGATTCGGGACCTGACGGCCTTTACCGCCGACCCGGAGGCCGTGGACCTGGAGCTGCTGGGGAACGGCCGGGCCAGGCTGCGTGTCTCGGAGGCGTACCTGTCCTTCGCCCGGGAGAACGGCGTCACCGCCTTTCTGGACCTGGGCTGGATGGAAAACGCCTTCCGGGTGGACTATGTGGCCGACGTCCTGACGGAGAGCGGCTATACCGCCGGGAGCCTCTCCAGCTACGACGGCTTTGCCCGCTGCCTGGACCGCCGGGAGCAGAGCTATCGTCTGGACCTGTACGACCGGACGGAGGGCAGCGTTTGCCGGGCCGGACAGATGGCGTACACCGGCCCCATGAGCCTGGTGAGCCTGCGGGACTTCCCCCTGGGACGGCTGGACGTGCTCCACTACTACCAGTGCCCCGACGGGCGGATCGTCACGGCCTATGCCGACCCGGCGGACGGGCTCAGCCGTACCGCTGCCAGCCAGCTGACGGCCTATTCCCGGGACCGGAGCTGCGCCCAGGTCCTGCTGGACGTGGCGGGGTTCTATGTGGCGGACAGCCTGGACGAGACGGCGCTGCTGGCCCTGCCGGCGGCGGGCACGGAGTTGGTGCTGTGCCGGGAGGGGACGGTGCTCCACACCCAGCCGGACCTGTCCGTGACGGAGCTGTTTGAGAGCGGAGAGATCCGCTATACCGCCCGGGTATGGAAGTAACAGCGATATGACCGGCGGCCCGAGACGCTTGCGCCTCGGGCCGTCGCTTTTATCGAAAAAAGCCGGGGAGCTTTTTTGAATGTCCGCGCGGTTTGCCTTGACCGGGTCCTCATTTAGGGGTATACTATTGCATAGAATGTCCCGCCGTATGACCCGGCGCGGCTCCTCCGGAGGTGTTCCCATGGCCACAGTGAAGAAAGTACGAAAGTCCGTGGCGCCCTACTATGGCGTGGCGGTGACCTGGGTGATCTACGCCCTGCTGTTCGACCTCTACAAAGTGAGCAATTTCGTATTCGCGGGACTGCTGTCCGCGGGGATGTTTCTGTTGCTGCGGGCGGTATGCAAGGACGAGACCTATGAGGTGGAGGTCCCCGATCCCAAGCCGGAGCCCGTCTCCACCGGCAGTGCCGAGCTGGACAAAATGCTCCAGGACGGGGCCAGGGCCATCTCCGAGATGAAGCGGCTGGATGACAACATCGCCGACGAGAAGATCTCCGCCGATATCCGCAGGCTGGAGACTGTCAGCCAGTCCATTTTCGACCAGGTGAAGGCCCAACCCGCCAAGCTGCCCCAGATCCGCAAGTTCATGGACTACTACCTGCCCACCACCCTGAAGCTGCTGAACGCCTACGACCGCATGAGCGCCGCCGGAGTCAGCGGGGAGAACATCGATACCACCAAGACCAGGGTGGAGGGGATGATGGACACCATCGTCTCCGCCTTTGAAAAGCAGCTGGACAGCCTTTTCGGGGAGGACGCCCTGGATATCTCCACGGACATCTCCGTGCTGGAGACCATGATGGCCCGGGAGGGCCTGGCCGGGGACCAGATGGAGGCGGAGACCACCCGAAACGCCGACGGCACGGACATCAGGCTGGAGCTGTAAGGCCCCCAAGGACGATCAGAAAACCACTTCAAATATAACGAATCAACGGAGGAAACGACCATGACGGATACTGAGAACATGATGCCCCAGCTGACCCTGAACGCCGAGGCCGCCCAGGTAGAGGCCCCCACCCTGACCCTCGGCAGCGAGCCTGCCGCCCCCGCCCAGGAGGAGAAGAAGGCGGAGCCGGTGAAGATCGACGAGAGTATGCTCACCGAGGCGGAGCGGAAGATGGTGGACGATTTCTCCAAGAAGATCGACATCACCGACAGCCAGCTGGTCCTCCAGTACGGCGCCGCCGCCCAGAAGAGCGTGGCGTCCTTCTCCGAGAGCGCCCTGAACAACGTGCGCACCAAGGACCTGGGCGAGGTGGGCGACACCCTCAGCGGTCTGGTGGTGGAGCTGAAGACCTTCGGCCAGGAGGAGGACAAGGGCTTCTTTGGCTTCTTCAAGAAGGCCAATAACAAGATGGAGACCATGAAGGCCCAGTACGGCAAGGCCGAGGCCAACGTGGACAAGATCGCCCGGGAGCTGGAGCAGCATCAGGTGGTGCTCATGAAGGACATCGCCATGTTCGACCAGATGTACGAGCTGAACCTGAAGTATTACAAGGAACTGACCATGTACATCATCGCCGGCAAGAAGCGGCTGGAGGAGGTCCGGGCCACCCAGGTGGAGGAGCTGCGCAAGAAGGCGGAGGCCTCCGGCGCCGCCGAGGACGCCCAGGCCTACAACGACCTGGTGAATATGTGCAACCGCTTTGAGAAAAAGCTCCACGACCTGGAGCTGACCCGGATGGTGTCCATCCAGATGGGTCCCCAGACCCGGATGCTCCAGAACAACGATACCCTCATGGTGGAGAAGATCCAGTCCTCCCTGGTGAACACCATCCCCCTGTGGAAGAGCCAGATGGTGCTGGCCCTGGGCCTGGAGAACAGCCGCAAGGCCACCGCCGCCCAGACCGCCGTGACCAACGCCACCAACGAGCTGCTGAAGAAGAACGCCGACATGCTGAAGATGGGCACCATCGCCACCGCCAAGGAGGCGGAGCGCAGCATCATCGACATCGAGACCCTCCAGCACACCAACCAGCAGCTGATCTCCACCCTGGACGAGGTCATCCAGATCCAGAAGGACGGCGCGCAGAAGCGCAAGGAGGCCGAGGTGGAGCTGGGAAGAATCGAGGGCGAGCTGAAGCAGAAGCTCATGGAGCTGCGGGGCTGAGGCCGGAATCCGACAACTTTTAGCAATATCCGAGCGAAATAATACAAACCGTATTTGACTTGCGCGCCGGGAGGCGCTGACTCCAGACAAAGGAGACCTCCATGAAAGTATTCAAGAACAAGGCTGTCGCCATTCTGGTCATGGTAGCCGCCATCGTGCTGTCCTCCCTCTACGGACTGAGCAAAAAGCCGGCGGTGGATCTGCCCGACGGCGGCGCCAGGCTGGACGAATCCATCAGCACCGCTGCCTTCCAGCCGTACATCGTGGACGAGGCCGGGGTGCTGTCCTCCAAGACGGAGAAGAGCCTGAGCCTCTATAACGCCAACTGGGACCGGATGACCGGCGGCATCATGGCCGTGGTAACGGTGAAAAGCACCGCCCCCGGCTCTGCGGAGGACGCGGCCTGGGCCTGGGCGGACAGCCTGGAGCTGGGGGAGAACGACGCCATCCTCCTGATCTGCCCCGGCGGGGACTACAGCGTGGTGGCCAGCGGCCGGTTTTACGACACCCTGGCCGCCCAGCCCGCCAGCTTCGTGGACGCCGCCATGACGGAGGGCGTCCAGCGGGAGGACTATGACGGCGCGGCCCTGAGCCTGTTCGGTCAGCTCCACCTGGTGTTCAGCAGGACCAGCAGCTACAGCGGCGGCGGAGCCGAAAGCGTCGTCAGCGCGGTGGTTCCCCTGATCCTTCTGCTGGTGGTGCTGGTGGTGGTCTTTACCCTCATCGACGGCATCCGCTACAGCAGCTGGTACGGTCGCTACGGGACGATGATGGCTCCGCCGGTGGTGTACCGCCCCATCCTGTGGTGGCACCGGCCCGGCAGCCGCTGGTATCGCCGGCGGCGGACCCCGCCTCCGCCCAGAGGGCCGAGAGGCCCCGGTCCCCGTCCGCCCATGGGCGGCGGACCCCGCCCGCCCGCGGGGGACGGCTCCTACCGTCCGCCCCGGTCCTCGCCGCCCAGATCCTCGCCGCCCCGCAGCGGCAGCTTCGGCGGGGGCAGCCGCGGAGGCGGCTTCGGCGGGGGCCGCAGCGGCAGCTTTGGCGGCGGCTCCAGAGGCGGCGGTTTTGGCGGCGGCAGCCGCGGAGGCAGCTTCGGGGGCGGTTCCCGGGGCGGCGGCTTCGGCGGCAGACGCTGATCTTTGTGCAAAATAGCCGGAGATACCCCGGGGGAGTCCCGGTGTTCTCCGGCTATTTTCCCACTTGACGGCGGGGAAAATCTGTCGTACACTAAAGCCAATCAGAGCAAAGGCAGCGAAGAGAAGAGTAGGCATGGAGATACGCCACAGAGAGCCCGGCTGGTGGAAAAGGGCGCGGAAGGCTTTGCCGAACATGGTCTCGGAGCCGCGCAACCGACTGCGGGTGACCGCATAGGCCGCGACGGGAGCGCCCGTTACAGCGCCGGGGTATGCTGGTACCCGCTGAGGCTTTCGCCGCGAGGCGGAGGCGAACCAAGGTGGTAACACGGTGCGGTTTGCGTCGTCCTTGATGAGTTTCATCGGGGGCGGCTTTTTTGATGCCCGAAAAGAGAGGAGAGAGAGCATGGGAGAGCCCATTATTCAGATCAGGGGGCTGACGAAGCATTTTTCCGGCGTCGGCGGCGAGGTGGCCGCCCTGGAGAACATCGATCTGGAGATCCGCGCCGGGGAGATCTTCGGCGTCATCGGCCTCAGCGGCGCGGGCAAGAGCACGCTGGTGCGGTGCGTCAACCTGCTGGAGCGCCCCACGGAGGGGACGGTGGTGGTGGACGGGCAGGACATGACCGCCCTGACGGAGCGGGAGCTGCGCCGGGCCAGAAAATCCATCGGCATGATCTTCCAGAGCTTCAACCTGCTGATGCAGAGGACCTGTCTGAAAAACATCTGCTTTCCTCTGGAGATCGCGGGGGTGAAGCCGGCGGAGGCCCGGCGCAGGGCCATGGAGCTGCTGGAGCTGGTGGGCCTGCCGGACAAGGCCGACGCCTACCCCGCCCAGCTCTCCGGCGGCCAGAAGCAGCGGGTGGCCATCGCCCGGACTCTGGCGGCGGACCCCAAGGTGCTGTTGTGCGACGAGGCCACCTCCGCCCTGGACCCCAAGACCACCCGGGACATCCTGCGTCTGATTCAGGACATCAACCGCCGCATGGGCCTGACGGTGGTGGTCATCACCCACGACATGAAGGTCATCGAGGCCATCTGTTCCCGGGTGGCCATCCTGGACCACGGCCGGGTGGCCGAGACCGGCACGGTGGAGGAGGTCTTCGCCAATCCCCGCAGCGAGGCCGGCCGGCGGCTGGTGTACCCGGACGGCGCGCCCCTGGAGCTGCTGCCGCAGACGGTGCGGGAGGGCAGCGAGCGGGTCATCCGGGTGGCCTTCAACGGCGGCACCGCCTATCAGCCCCTTATCGCCTCTCTGGCCATCGACTGCGGGATCAAGGCCAATATTCTGGGGGCGGACACCCGGAACGTGGGGGGCCGCGCCTTCGGCACCATGCTGCTGGGTCTGCCGCCGGAGGAGGCGGAGAAGGCCCTGACCTACATCCGGGGCCAGAAGGATATTACCGTAGAGGAGGTGACGGACCGTGGCTGAGACGCTGATCCGATTGTTTGAAGGCATGGGCTTCCGGAAGGTGCCCGAGCAGATCGAGTTCCTTCTGACCCCCGGGGCCATCCCCTTTGCCATCTGGGAGGCCCTGTACGCGCCGATGATCGCCACGCTGTTCGCCTATCTCATCGGCCTGCCTCTGGGGATCCTGCTGGTCACCGGGGAGAGGGACGGCATCCGTCCCCTGCCCAGGGCCCTGATGGGTTTTCTGAACACGGCGATCAACCTGCTGCGGAGCGTGCCCTTTCTGATCCTGATGGTGTGCGTATTTCCCCTGAGCCGCCTGATTTTGGGCACCAGCATCGGCACCCCCGCCACCATTGTGCCTCTGACCGTGGCCGCGGCCCCCTATGTGGCCCGGCTGGTGGAGGGCTCCCTGCGGGAGATGGACCGGGGCGTGGTGGAGGCGGCCCAGGCCATGGGCTGCTCCCCCTGGCAGATCGTCACCCGGGTGATGCTGCCGGAGTGCAGGCCCTCCCTCATCAACGGAGCCGCCAACGCCGCCATCACCATCCTCAGCTACGGAGCCATGGCGGGCGCTATCGGCGGCGGCGGTCTGGGCGCCCTGGCGCTCATGCGGGGCCACGGACGGGGCCAGGTGATCGTCATGTACGTGGCGGTGATCCTTCTGGTCGTTCTGGTCCAGATCATTCAATCCATCGGTACCGCCTGGTCCGTGAAGTCGGACCGGCGTATCAATCACAGCGGCAAAACCAACAAACCCAACGACAAAAAGGAGAAATGAGACGATGAAAAAGAAATTCGCGGCACTGGTCCTGGCTCTGGCCCTGGTCCTGTCCCTGGCTGCCTGCGGCGAGAGCGGCGGCAAGACCATCAAGGTGGGCGCCACCCCCGCCCCCCACGCGGAGATCCTGGAGGTGGTCAAGGACATTCTTGCCAAGGACGGCTACACCCTGGAGATCGTGGAGTTCGACGACTATGTGAACCCCAACACGTCTGTGGAGGACGGCTCCCTGGACGCCAACTACTTCCAGCACATCACCTACATGAACGGCTTCAACGAGGAGCGGGGCACCCACCTGGTCAGCGTGGCCGCCATCCACTACGAGCCCCTGGGCCTCTACGCCGGCAAGTGCGCCTCCCTGGCGGACCTCCCCGACGGGGCTAAGATCGCCGTGCCCAACGACGCCACCAACGAGGCCCGGGCCCTGCTGCTGCTGGAGCAGGAGGGACTCATCAAGATGAAGGATGGCGCGGGCATCTCCGCCACCAAGGACGACATCGCCGAGAATCCCCACGGCTTCGAGTTCTATGAGGTGGAGGCCCGCCTGACTCCCACCGTTCTCCGGGATGTGGACGTGGCCGTGGTCAACGGCAACTACGCCATCGACGCCGGGCTGAAGATCGCCGACGCCCTGGCCGTGGAGTCCGCCGAGGGCGCCGCCGCCGAGGCTTACGCCAACGTGCTCACCGTCAAGGAGGGCAATGAGAACAACGAGGCCGTCCAGGCTCTGGTGAAGGCTCTCCAGTCCGATGAGGTCAGGACCTACATGGAGGAGACCTACGCCGGCGCCGTGGTGCCCCTGTTCTGAGGCAGACCCGCCCACAAAAAAGCTCGCCCCCGGGTTCCCATGGGAACCCGGGGGCGGCTTGCGTCCGCGGCGGGGCAGCCGTCAGGTCATGAGGCTGACGCTGGGCCTGCCCTCGTCGTCGGGGGTCTCCAGCTCCTTGAAAACAGGCCGGAGCAGGCAGGTGCACGCGTAGAAGATGACGGCAAAGCCGATGATCAGCCAGAAGATGAAGGACCGGACCATGATCTCAAAAGAGAAGTACAGGATGACCGCCGGGATCAGGTGCAGGGCCGTCATGGCGATGGTCCGGGGCAGCTTGCAGATGGACAGGATCAGGGCGTTTTTCAGGTGCTGGCGCAGGGTGTTGTCATAGCGGGCCAGAAGGGGATAGACGTAGGACAGCACGCAGGAGACCAGAATCGCCGCAATGAACAGCAGCATCTTGCAGACGGTGGCGGCGGCGCCGGAGGTATAGGACATGATGAGGATCCAGTAGCAGACGGCGGAGACCATCATGAGAAGCTCCGCCAGCCATACCAGAGTGGCCTGCTTGAAATTCTGCCGGAAGGCCCGGAAGAAGGGACGCAGCACAACGTTGTCCCGGTCCAGAACGATGTCCTGACAGACCTTGTGCAGGGCGGCGGTGGAGGCCCCGATGGTGACCACCGGCAGGCAGCAGAGCAGAAACAGCATATTGGCGACGATCAGGTCGCACGCCCGCGCCAGCAGATTCATAAAGGGATTGTCCAGATTGAAAAGCGATCTCATAGCTCCTCCTTCAGGTCGGATGTGTTACGGCGCGGTCCAGGCGTCCGCCTGGGCCTGTATGGCGGCGATGAGCTCGTCGATCCCCGCCTCCTCCAGCTCCCGCAGCAGCCTGGGCAGAAAGACCTCCGGGTCCACCGAGCCGGTGGCCAGAGCGTTGTCATAGGTCCGGTAGACGTGGGCCACGGCGTCCCGGGCCGCCTCGCAGCCGGAGAAGTCGGGCACGAAGCCCAGCAGGGGGGAGGAGGTGGCCGCGTCGTTGAAGGCCCGGTACGTCTCCCACTTGTCGGGGCTCTCCCCCTCCATGGTGTCCAGGATGAACCAGTTGCCCTGGGTGTAGGCGACGCCCCGGTAGCGGTCGGAGAGCAGACGGATCTGCCCGGACTGGTTTTTCTCGTAGTGGACGCCCTCCACGCCGTAGTTGAGGAGGTTCCGCACCTGGGGGTCGGTGTTCACCGCCGTCAGAAAGGTCAGGGCCTCCGCCGGGTGGGGACTGTTGGCGTTGACCACCATGATGCCCCCCTGGGTGGAGGCGGAGGTGACGGTAGGCGTGGAGGCCTGGACCGCCAGCACCGGATACCCCAGCCCGGAAGAAAAGCTGGCGGAGGAGTCCGGCCCGCCGCTGCCCAGCCGGCAGAACACCCGCTCGTCCTCAAACAGGGAGAAGGAGGTGCGCAGAGGCGCGTCGGCGTTGATATAGCCCAGGGTGTAGTATCGCCGGAGGGTGGTCAGAGCCTGGCGGGCGGCGTCGGTCTCGTAATAGTTTACCACACGGCAGTCGGGAGAGTCAACCGAGATCATCAGGGGAAGGGATTCCCCGCAGGCGTACTCGTAGCCGTAAAGGGAGAGGATGCTGACGTGGCTGGAGTCAAAAAACAGGGGGATGCAGTCCGGCTCCTTCCGGGAGATCAGCTCCAGCAGCGGTTCCAGATCCTCCAGCGTCCGGCACTGGGACACGTCCAGACCGTACTGCTCCACCAGCTCCCGGTCAAAGAGAAACTGGACCGGCGTGGCAAGCTCCTTATTGGTGGGAACGCCGTAGATCTCTCCGTCTACCGTGGCGCCGGTCCAGAACCGGGGGTCCACCGCCTGGCGCAGCGCCTGCCCCTCCCCCTCCAGATAGGAGGAGAGGGGGAAAAAGCTGCCGCTCTGGGCGTTCTCGACGTAGTTGTCGCTCCAGGCGAAGGCCACGTCGTAGTCCCGGTCCGTGTTGACGATGGCGTTGAGCTGGTCCGTGTAGTAATTCCAGCCGATCTTGTGGTACTCCACCGTAAACCCGTACCGCTCCAGAAGCAGCTCGTTGAGGGCGCCGTTTACCAGGGCCAGATCCGCGTCCTCGCCGCCGATGGTGTAGTAGATGAGCTTCACCGGCGGCTCCGCGTCCGCAGGCGGCTGGGAAGTCTCCCCGCCGCAGCCGCACAGGAGCAGCAGAGCCAGAAGGCCGGGCAGAACGCGCCTCAGCATGGCCCGCCCCCCTCCCCGCGTGGGGCGGGAACGGACGGCTCTGCTGTCCGTTCCAATGGGGCCTGGGACGGGGAAGCGGTCTCCGCCGCCTCCGGGGGCGCGTCGAAGTTCCGCAGGGCGCCGGGAGATACGCCGAAATAGTTTTTGAAGTGTATGTAGAAGTTGTTGAGCTGGGAGTAGCCCACCGCGTCGGCGATGACGGAGATCTTGTCCTGAGAGTTGGTGATGAGGCGGCGGGCCTCCAGCATCCGGTAGCTCATGAGGTACTCGGAGAATTTGATTCCCGTGTCCCGCAGAAAGATGCGGCCGATATACTTGCTGGACATATGGAAGCTGTCGGCGATAGTGGTGAGGGAGACGGGGGAGCGGTAGTTCTCCTTGGTGAAGAGGATGATCTTGTTGGTGATCTTGGAGAAGCTGCTGTATTCCGTCATCAGGACCGGGTCCAGCTCCTGCTTGACCACGTCCCGCTCCGGCAGCGTCCCGCCCAGGTCGTTGACGACGGTGCGCTCCACAAAGGCCCGCAGTTCCCCAACATCCAGGGGCTTGAGCAGATAGTCCCGGGCGGAGGCCTGCATGGCCCTGCGGATGTACCGGGAGTCGTCGTAGCCGGAGATCATGCAGAACACGGTCCGCATCCCCGTGGCGTGGAGCTGGGCCACCAGGTCGTAGCCCCACCGGTCCCCCAGGCGGATGTCCACCAGGGCCACATGGGGCTGGAGATCCACCGCCTTGCTGAGGGCGTCCGGAAAGGAGGTGGCGGTCATGATGCTGGTAAAGCCGTAGCCTGCCCAATCCAGCAGATATTTGACGTTTTCGCAGATATCCGGCTCGTCATCCACGATCAGCAGCCGATACATGGCACACCTCCTCGTCTTTCAGGCGGATCTGGACGCAGACGCCTGACGGTTTATTGTTCATAAGGGCCACGGAGACCCGGTCGCCGTAGTAGAGCCGCAGCCGGTGGGCCACATTGCCCAGGCCGATGCCGCCGCTCTGGGGAGAACCCTGGGAAAGCTCCTCGTTGATGGAGCGCAGCTTGTCGGGGGAGATGGCGCCAAGGTTGTCAAAAAGCCGAAACTCCACCCCGCCGTCCATGCAGACGCCCTGCACAACGACGATCTTCAGCTGGCCGTCGTTCTGGAAGTTGTGCTTGAAAAAATTCTCCACAATGGGCTGCATCCAGATCTTGGGGGTGGGCAGGGATTCCAGCTCCGGCTCCACATCGAAGTGGTAGATGAACTGGTCGCCATAGAGAAAGGTCATCAGCTCCAGATACTGCCGGGTGATCTCCATCTCCTTCGCCACGGTGATCTCCGGCTCCATCTTTACGATGCTGCGGTACAGAAGGCCCAGGGCCGCCACCGCCTCCGCCACCTGGCCGCAGCCATCCGCCGCCGCCCGCATCCGGATCCGCTCCAGCGTGTTGTACAGGAAGTGGGGGTTCAGCTGGGCGCTGAGCAGGTCCATCTGGGTCTGCTGCTGGATGATGGTCAGCTTATATTCCTTCTGGATCAGCGCGTCCAGCCGGCGGTACAGGCCGTTGAGCCGCTGGGCCACGGCGCCCAGCTCGTCCTGCCGCCCGCCGGTGTCCAGAGGGGCGAAGCCGCTGAGCTCGGCGGCCTCCATGCTCTCCAGGATCCGCTGAAGGTAGGCCTCGTCCTGGTGGAACTGGCGGATGAGAAGGGCGGCGATGAGGGCGAACACCAGAATCAGGGTGCAGGCCAGGAGCCGGAACATGCTCATGGGTCCGTCTCGGTACAGGGACACGCCGGCGGTATATACCGCCGTGCAGGGAAACTGGTCGGAGACGTGGAGGCTGTAGTGCAGCGGCGCGCCGTCCAGATCGATCAGCCCCTCCTCGCCGCCGTCCAGCAGGCGCCGGACGGACGCCTCATCCAGGGGGCAGTCCCCCAGGACGGCGGTCTGCCCCGGCAGCGCCAGATAGATCCCCTTGCCGGGCTGGGTGTAGAAGGCGCCGGCCTCCAGCCGCCCCACGTCCAGCACGAAGTCGATCCGGCCCATGTAGGAGGCGCTGCGGTAGATGTCCTTGCTGTAGACGAAGCCGGTCTGACAGATGGCCTCCGCCTCCTCCAGGGTGATGATCCGCTGCCGGGAATAGCCCAGCTCATTGTACTCCATGTCCACCAGATGCTCGGAGGTATAGTAGACCATGTGCCGGATGGCGTAGCCGCTGTCCCGGATCAGGGCGTCACAGCTGGCAAGATAGCTGTCCTCCGTGCCGGACCCGGCTTCCAGCCGCCCCTGGATGTACGCGCTGGGGGCGGCGCCGAAAAAGCGGAAGAAATCCCCCCGCAGGCGGGGACTGGCGTAGATCCGGGTCAGGAAAAAGTCGATGCGCTCTGCGGCACCGTCCCGATTCCCCTCGGCGGCGCGGAAAGCCTGGCCGGCCTCCTCAAGGAAGGCGGCCTGGGCGGAGGAGCACACATAGCCGTAGGCCAGACCCAAAACGGCGCTGAGGGTCAGCAGAACGATCAGCACATACAGCAGCAGGGTGCGCCGGTAGATCTTCGGTTGGAAGAAATAAGAAAGCTTAGACAAATGCCACCTCTCCGTCTCGGCGGACGGGGAAACCCCCGGTCCGGTCATGATGAGGATACTACTTATCATAATAGCGGCTGACGGGGGGGATTCAAGCCCGTATTCCTTTAAACTGCCCAATAACTACTTAAAAATATCCATTCTATACTGCACTGCCCCATGCGCGCCGCCCGGCGGCAGGCTCTCCTTTGCCCTGCCGCCGCCGGCGGGAAAAAGAAAACGCGGGAAATGGGAAAAACCCATTGATTTGTTTCGCCGGATTGATTATCATAGAATCGGCACGCCCCGGCGTGCCCGCATCAAAGAGTTAGGAGGCGCCAACGACATGCAAGTATTCGGAGCTTTGGAGGCCGGCGGCACCAAGATGGTCTGCGCCGTCAGCGACGAAAGCGGCAGGATCCTGGAGCGGGTCAGTATCCCCACCCGGGACCCGGCGGACACCATGCCGGCCATGCTGGACTTTTTCCGGGGCAGGGGGATCGCCGCCCTGGGAATCGGCTGCTTCGGCCCCATCGACCTGGACCGCTCCTCTGATACATACGGCCACATCACGTCCACGCCGAAGCTGGCCTGGCAGAACTACCCCATCGTCCGGACGTTTCAGGAGGCCCTGGGCGTTCCCGTGGGATTTGACACCGACGTCAACGCTGCCGCCCTGGGGGAGGCCACCTGGGGCTGTACCCGGGACGTGAGGACCAGCATCTACATCACCGTCGGCACCGGCGTAGGCGTGGGGGTCATCGTGGACGGCAGGCCCCACCATGGCATGATCCACCCGGAGGGGGGCCACATCTTCCTCGTCCGTCATCCCGCAGACCCCATGACGGGCAGCGGCTGCCCCTTCCATGAAAACTGCCTGGAGGGCCTGGCGGCGGGACCCTCCCTCCAGCGGCGCTGGGGCGCGGCCGGCGCGGAGCTGGCGGACCGGCCGGAGGTCTGGGAGATGGAGGCGTACTACATCGGTCAGGCCATCTGCGACTACATTCTGGTGCTGTCCCCGGAGCGCATCGTGGTGGGCGGCGGTGTGATGCACCAGCCCCAGATGCTGCCTCTGATCCGCAAGGAAGTGGCCCGCCAGATGAACGGCTACATCCGGGGCAAGGGCATGGCGGATCTGGACCGCTACATCGTGGGCGTGAGCCTGAATGACAACCAGGGCGTCATGGGCGCGGCGAAGCTGGCCATGGACGCACTGAAGGAGGAGAGCAAATGAGCGGTATGATTCTGAAGCTGAAGCCTGTTCTGCAGGAAAAGATCTGGGGCGGCGACCGGCTGAACACCGTGTTCGGCTACGACATCCCCAGCGGTCATACGGGGGAGTGCTGGGCCATCAGCGGCCATCCCGGCGGGGACTGCCCGGTGGAGAACCCGGCGTTTGCCGGGGAGACCCTGGGGTCCCTGTGGCGGAAGCGGCGGGACCTCTTCGGAAACGTGCCCGGGGACATCTATCCCCTGCTCGTCAAGATCATCGACGCCCGGGAGGACCTGAGCATCCAGGTCCATCCCGACGACGCCTATGCCGCCGCCCATGAGAACGGCGCTCTGGGCAAGACCGAGTGCTGGTATGTGCTGGACTGCGGTCCGGACACCAACATCGTCATCGGCCACCACGCCGCCTCCAAAGCGGAGATGGCCCGGATGGTGGAGGAGGACCGCTGGGACGAGCTGCTGCGCCAGGTGCCCATCCACAGGGGCGATTTCTTCCAGATCGAGCCCGGCTGCCTCCACGCCATCAAGGGCGGCACGCTGATTCTGGAGACCCAGCAGTCCAGCGACGTGACCTACCGGTTCTACGACTACGGCCGCCTTCAGGACGGCAAACCCCGGCAGCTCCACATCGCCCAGAGCCTGGACGTGACCCGGGCCCCCTTCCGGCCCGCCGTCCCGGAGCGGGAGACCTGGCGGCAGGGGGACGCGGTGATCACCCGGCTGGTGAAGTGTCCCTACTACACCGTGTACCACGGGGAGGTGGACGGGGAGCTGAAGCTGGACCTTGACGCGCCCTTTGTCAATCTCAGCGTCCTGGCCGGACAGGGGACGCTGGACGGCCAGCCGGTGGCCGGGGGAGACCATATGGTCCTCACGGCGGACTATGGCCGTCTTGCCGTCAGGGGCAGGCTGGAGCTGATCTGGTCCCACATCTGATACGATCGGGCAGGTTCCCGGGCCTTTTGGCCCGGGAACCTTTTCGTGTCCGCGAGCGCCTGTTCCCACCTGCTGCTCTATGGGAGACGGGAAAATATGACAAGGCCCCCGGCCCGGAATATTCCGGAGTCGGGGGCCTCTGCTGTGCCGCGGATCACTCCTGCTCCACGATGGGAGCGTCGGGGGCGTTCTTCTTCACGGACTCGATGCCGTTGCGGCAGCCGGCCATGGCCTTGTAGCCCTCGCTGACGGCGATGATCTGGCCGTTGGTAGCCTTCAGCCGGAAGCGGAACTCGCCGGCCTTGTCGGCGTAGATCTCGAACTTGGGGTGCTTCTCCTCCGCGTAGCCGGGGACGGTCTGGTCCTCCACGGCGGCCACGGGGGCGTTTTTCTGGACGCTGGCGATGCCCTTGCGGCAGGCGTCCTCGCTACTGTAGACCTCGCTGGTGGCGATGACCTCGCCGTTGCCGGCCTTCAGATCGAACTTGACGCCGGTGTTGGTGGTGCGGATCACAAACTTGCCCATAGCTCGTCCCTCCTGAAAGATTGATGGACACATTGGATGGCCCATGGATGATAATACCAGTTTACAGGATGTTTTTCCCAGATTCAAGAGGGATCTGCAAGAATTTTCCACTTTTTTGCCTGCGGGCGGCCCCGCTGGGGGCGCTGGCCCGCCCCGGGGCGGGAAATCAGCCCAGATAGGCCCGGGAGACCTCCTCCAGCACCGCCTGATTCAGCCGCTTCGCCTCCCCCATGGTGTCCGCCCGGGCGGAGAGGTAGGCCTTGATCTTCGGCTCCGTGCCGGAGGGGCGCACCAGCAGCTTCACGTCCCCGGCCCGGTACTCCAGCACGTTGCTCCGGGGCAGATCCCCGGTCACGCCCTGGCCGGTGAGGTAGTCCGCGGCGGCGGTCACGGGGCGGCCCGCCAGGGCCCTGGGGGGATCGGACCGGAGGGTGTCCATAATGGCCTGCATTCTGGCCATGCCGTCGGCCCCCTCGTAGGTGAAGCTGCCCAGATCGTTGCGGAAGAAGCCGTGCTTTCGGTACAGGGCGTCCATGGCCTGGGCCAGGGTCATGCCCCGGGCCCGGTACCAGGCGGTCATCTCGCAGCAGAGCATACTGGCGTTCACCGCGTCCTTGTCCCGGACGTGGCTGCCGGAGAGGTAGCCGTAGCTCTCCTCGAAGCCGAAGATGTAGCGCTCCGCCTCGCCGGCGGCCTCCAGCAGGCCGATCTGCTCGCCGATGAACTTAAAGCCCGTAAGCACCCGGCGCAGCTCCACGCCGTACTCGCCGGCCACGGCCTGGGCCATGTCGGTGGAGACGATGGTGGTCACCGCCACCGGATTCTTGGGCATGGTCCCGGCGGCGATGCGGCGGCGGCAGATGTAGTCCAGCAGCAGCACGCCCATCTCGTTGCCGGTGAGAAGGCGGTAGTCGTCCCCCTCCGGCACCGCCACGCCCATGCGGTCGCAGTCCGGGTCCGTGCCCAGCAGCAGGTCCGGCTTCAAAACGCGGCACAGCTTCAGCCCCTCCTCCATGGCCTCCCGAATCTCCGGGTTGGGGTAGGGGCAGGTGGGAAAGTTCCCGTCGGGCTTCTCCTGGGAGGGGACCACGGTCACGTCTCTGACCCCAATGCGGCGAAGAATCCCGGTGACGCACTCCAGACCGCTGCCGTTGAGGGGGGTATAGACCACCTTCAGGTCCATGTCCCCCTTCTCCGCCACGCTCTGGGCCTGAACGGCGTCCAGAAACTTCTCCAGGCACTCCTCATCGATGGAGCGGATCAGGCCCTTTTCCCGGGCCTCCGCCTCGCTCATCAGGGCGGGGCCTGAGAACATATCCACCTGTTCGATCGCCTTCAGCACCGCGGCGGCGGCCTCCAGGGTGATCTGACAGCCGTCGGGGCCGTAGACCTTGTAGCCGTTGTATTTGGCGGGGTTGTGGCTGGCGGTGACGCAGATGCCCGCGCCGCAGCCGTAGTACCGGGTGGCCCAGCTCAGGGCGGGGGTGGGCTCCAGCCGGGGATAGAGCCAGGCGGTAATGCCGTTGGCGGCCAGCACCCGGGCGGCCTCCCGGGCGAAGAGATCGCTTTTGACGCGGCTGTCGTGGCCGATGGCTGCCGCCGGAGGCAGGCCCGCCGCCTTGATGTAGTCCGCCAGCCCCTGGGTGGCCCGGCGGACGGTGTAAATGTTCATCCGGTTGGAGCCGGCGCCGATGACCCCCCGCAGGCCGCCGGTGCCGAACTCCAGATCCCGGTAGAACCGGTCATAGATGGCGCCGCCGTCCCGGTCCGGGTCCAGCGCCCGCAGTTCCTCTCCCAGATCCGGGTCGTCCACGGCCCGGTCCAGCCACCGCCGGTAAAGTGCCAAAGTATCCATGTGGGTTACCTCCATGCTCGTATGTATGTTGTCTCCCGGAGGGAGCGGCGGAACGATCAGAAATCGATGGTGCAGGCGGAGACGATCTCCATCATGGTGTTGGTGCAGTCCATGCGCCCGTCGGGCCGCCGCTTGTAGGGCAGGGTGGGGGAGGTCAGCTCCGGGATGTCGCCGGCCGCTCCCTCCGCGAAGGCCCTCATCTTGCGCCCAGCGGTGTCCAGCCTCGCCCGGAGGCCCCCCAGGCGCGCGTCGATGATCTCGAAGCCGTAGGGCTTGTTGATGGCGTCCCACAGATCCCGCCAGACGCTCCGCAGGTCCTCCAGGGCCTCGCAGGCGGCGCTGACGCCGTCGGCCAGCCGTGCGGCCCCCGCCCGATCGCCGGAGCGGACCAGATCCGCGGCGCTCTCGTGCCAGCGGCACTTGTGGGTCAGGAACCGGGCCAGAGCGGCGTAGAAGCGGAACAGGAGCCGGTAGTTCGGATTCTCCTGGGCGTAGCGGTCATAGCGCTCCGCCAGGGCGGCGAAGTGCTCCGCCAGGGGCAGTCCCTTCATATCCTGCTCGAAGAGCTGGATCAGGGGGTCCTGATAGAGCATGAACTTGCACACGTTCACCGGGGAGCCGGGGAAGGTCTCCATCCCCGGCAGGCGGTTGAAGCCGTCCAGATCCAGAAACGCCTGGGCGTCCGCCCCGCAGCACCGGCGGAACCGGGCGGCCAGGGCCGCCTGGTCGTACGCGCCGGTATAGGTCAGCTCGCCGTAGAGCTGGAGGCCCAGCAGAGCCGCCGGGAAGGGGCACTCGCCGCCGTTATCTCCCCAGGCGGTGGCCAGCACCAGCGGGACTCCCGCCCTGGCGCAGGCTGCGAGCCCCGCCGTGGTGTTGGCGATGGCGGTGTGGTAGGAGGGGGCCGGCCCCACCCAGGTCCATACGCCGCCGGCGAACACCGTGGGGACCGGGTACTTGGCGTGCTTCGCCAGGGCGTCGGCGTACAGTTCCTCCCGGTTCTGGTAGTAGTCCCAGTACACCAGCGTGATCCGGGGGTCCACGGCGTCGATGGCCTTCTGGGAGGGCATCCCCTCACTGTGGTAGTCCTTGCCGTCCAGATGGAAGTACATGTCGCTCCACATCATGGCCTTCAGGCCCAGCCTGTCGGTGATCTCCAGCACCCGGGACAGGTGGCGGCCGATGACGCTGTGGGGGTCCTCATAGCCGAAGCGGCGCAGATGGGCGCCCAGGCCCACGCCGTAGGCCTCGTCCATGCCGATGTGGATGCGGCGGGAGCGGTAGGGGGCGCTGGCCGCCCGGAGGAGCTGCTCCAGAAAGACGTAGGTCTCGTCCAGATCCGCCAGCAGCACCTCGTCGTTCTCCCGCAGGTGCTGCAGGGCGGGCCAGTGGAGCGCCCGCTTCAGATGGCCCAGGGCCTGGACGCAGGGGCACAGCTCGATGCCCAGCATATTTCCGTAGTCGTCCAGGGCCTTCAGCTCCTCGTAGGTGTACCGGCCCCGCTTGTAGCCAAAGAAGGGCTGCTCCGGCACCTCATAGGTGTCCTCCGTGTACAGCATGGCCAGATTCAGGCCCATGAGGGCCATTTTCCGCAGGACGAAGCGCAGGGTCTCCGGCGTGAGCACCGCGTTGCGGGAGGCGTCGATCATGGGTCCCACGGTTTCAAACCGGGGGCGCTCGCGGATCTCACAGGCGGTCAGAGGCAGGGGGATCAGGCTCAGCGCCCGGTAGAACTGCACCGGCTCCGCCCAGGTCAGCCGGACGCTCCCGCCGTCGCTGACTACGCTGAGGGCCTCGCCCCGGGCACAGGAGACGGAAATCCCGTTCTCGCCGGGGATCAGCCCCAGGTCGCCCCGCAGCTCCGCCAGGGCCTCCTGCCAGAGGGCCGGCATCTGGCCGGTCAAAGTAATGGTCGTTTCCATATGAATGGCTCCTTTACCATGAAATGAATTGCTGAACGTGGGCCTTGGCCCGTCCCTATTATCCTATAGAGGGGGGGTAAAGGGAAGTATGGAAAGGGTACTTTTTGAAAATCGTCATCTTATATAGGAACAGCGGGGATTTTTTGTTGACTATTACCACTTGACGGAATTTTTGGGGGAAAACGTCGGGAAAACCGGCAGAAAAGTTTCCAAAAATGTATCGTTTCTATATTGAAAAGTAGCGCTTCTATACTTTCCGGTCTGCTGGAAAAGAGCTAAAATGTTAACAGAGTTTTAACTCGGGGGACTTTTCGCGCCCCCAGACCGTTGAGAGAGGAGTGACCACATACAATGGCTGCGAATGTCGCGACCAAAGAGGCGGCCAGGCCGCCCAAGCAGAAACAGAAGAAGAGGAAATGGAAGTGGACACGGGACGATACGGAGCTGAGCATCCTGGCGCTGCCCACCTCCATATGGTACATCCTGTTCTGCTACCTGCCCATGTTCGGCGTGATTCTGGCGTTTAAGGACTATAAGATCACGCCGGGGGCGAATTTCTTCACCAGCCTGTTCAACAGCGAGTGGGTGGGCTTTGAAAACTTCAAGTATTTCTTTGGCCTCCGGGATTTCCCCCAGATCCTGCGCAACACCATTCTCTACAACCTGGTGTTCATCGTTCTGGACATCGTTCTGCCCGTGGGACTGGCTATCATCATCAGCAATATCTACAGCAAGCGCAAGTCCAAGACCTACCAGACCCTGATGTTCATGCCCCACTTCATGAGCTGGGTCGTGGTCAGCTACTTTGTCTACGCCTTCCTGGTCACGGACAAGGGCCTTCTGAACACCGTCATCCAGTTCTTCGGCGGCGAGAAGATCCCCTGGTACTCCACCCCCAAATACTGGCCCGTCATCCTCATCGTCATGCACGTGTGGAAGACCATCGGCTATAAGATGGTGGTCTATCTGGCCAGCATCACCGGCATCGACAACAGCCTCTACGAGGCGGCGGTGCTGGACGGGGCCACCAAGTTCCAGCAGGCCAAGTACATCACCATCCCGTCCCTGAAGCCCATCATCATCATGATGTTCATTCTGGCTGTCGGCGGTATCTTCTCCTCCGACTTCGGTCTCTTCTACCAGGTGTCCCGGGGCGCAAACCAGCCCTTGACGCCGGTGGTGGCCACATTGGACGTGAAGGTATACCAGATGCTGACCTCCGGTACCATCGGCCTGGGCAAGACCACGGCGGCCTCCCTGTTCCAGGCGGTGGTGGGCTGCATCACCATCCTGTCGGCCAACGCCATTGTCCGCAAGTATGACCGCGCCAGCGCGCTGATTTGAGGAGGCGGCGACATGAGTAAAGCGAAAAAGGCGAAAGCCGTCAGCGGCGACACCCTCAGCCGCCTGAACCGCATCAAGCCGGGGACCAACTTCCTCTTCAACCTGATGTTCCTGATCGTGGCGCTGGCCTGCTTCCTGCCCATCATCTTCATCTTCATGATCTCCATTACGGACAACAACATCATCCGCACCGAGGGGTACAAGGTGTTCGTCACCGCCCGGACCTTCTCCGGCGACGCGTACAAGTACCTGTGGAGCCAGCGGCAGACCATCCTCCACGCCCTGTGGGTCTCCGTGTACGTCACCGCCATCGGCACGGTGCTGGGCGTGCTGCTCACCAGCCTCATGGGCTACGTCCTCAGCCGGACGGAGCACAAGCTGAACAGCTTCCTGACCATCCTGGTGTTCATCCCCATGGTGTTCGGCGGCGGCATGACGGCTTCCTACGTCATCAACTCCCAGCTGCTGCACCTGTCCGATACCATGTGGATCCTGATTCTGCCTCTGGCGGTGTCGAGCTTCAACGTGACCATCGCCCGGACCTTCTTCCGCACCACGGTGCCGGACGGCATCATCGAGTCGGCAAAGATCGACGGCGCCAGCCAGTGGACCGTGTTCTTCAAGATCATCCTGCCCATCTCCAAGCCCGTGCTGGCCACCATCGGCCTGTTCCTGGCCTTCGGCTACTGGAACGACTGGTTCCAGGCCCAGCTGTACATCAGCGACTCCAGCCTGCACTCCCTTCAGGCCATGCTGAACGCCATGCAGAACAACCTGGAGTACCTGACCAAGAACCCCTCCGCCTCGGCGAGCATCTCCGACCTGAAGAAGAACATGCCCCAGGAGTCCGTCCGCATGGCCATCGCCTTCGTGGTGGCCGTTCCCATCGCCTGCATCTACCCCTTCTTCCAGAAGTATTTTATCTCCGGCCTGACCGTGGGCGCGGTGAAGGGCTGATTCCGGCGCGCCACTCCCTGTTATTGAGAGGGCTTCCCTCTTGATAAGATACCACCCATCAAAAACAATAGGAGGAAAAACATGAAGAAGTTTCTTGCGATGCTCCTGGCGCTGATCATGGTCACCGCCCTGTTGGCCGGCTGCGGCAACAACGCCGCCACCCCCGGCGGCGGCGATCAGCCCAGCCAGGGCGAGACCCAGAAGGACCCCGCGGATACCAAGGCTCCCGAGAACACCGATATCCCCACCATCACCTGGTACCAGGTGGGCGGCGGCCAGCCCGCCAACCTCGCCTCCTGGACCGAGAAGGTCAACGCCTATCTGGAGGAGAAGATCGGCGTGCACATCGACATCCAGTGCATCTCCTGGGGCGACTGGGGCAACCGCCGCAGCGTCATCGTCTCCACCAACGATCCCTATGACATCATGTTCACCGACGCCAGCACCTACGCCAACGACGTGAAGATGAACGCCTTCGCCGACCTGACCGACCTGCTGGATCAGTGCCCCGGCCTTGCCGAGGCCATCCCCGCCGAGTACCTTGACGCCGCCAGGATCGACGGCAGAATCTACGGTATCCCCGCCTATAAGGACAACGCCGCTCAGCAGTTCTTTGTCTGGACCAAGGAGCAGGTGGAGGCCTACTATCCCGACTACGCCAACGTCCATACCACCGAGCAGGCTACCGCCGCCCTCCAGGCTCTGAAGGACGGCACCGGCGAGCCCCCCCTGCTGCTGAACAAGGACGGCATCTCCGCCATCCCCGAGAACCGCTATGACGGCATGGGCATCGGCCTGAGCGCCCTGGGCATCAGCTACCGCGACGGCTCCAACAAGGTCGTGGCCGTCTATGAACAGCCCGACGTCATGGATCAGTACAAGATCGTCCAGCAGTGGATGGAGGCCGGCCTCATCAACTCCGACGCCGCCACCGCCAGCGAGGCCACCGGTATGTGCGGCGTGGGCATCGCCCAGGGCTGGCCCTCCGCCGCCAAGGGCTGGGGCGACGGCCGCGGCGCCGAGGTCGTGGTTTCCACCTACAACGAGCCTGTGCTGTCCACCCAGACCGCTCTTGGCTCCATGGCCTGCATCTCCAAGTCCTCCAAGCACCCCCTGGAGGCTCTGAAGCTCCTTGAGCTGGTCAACACCGACAGCGCCCTGCGTGACATGCTGGCTTACGGCGAGGAGGGCGTGAACTTCGAGTATGTGGATATGACCAAGTCCGACGGCTCCACCGAGAAGCGGGTCCACAAGATCAACAACGACTGGACCCTGGCCGCCTACACCCAGGGCAAGACCATCCACATGACCCCCGACGACTCCACCGACGCCAACCCCTATGTGGACGAGATCCTGGTCCAGAACGAGAACGCCATCGTGTCTCCCGCCATGGGCTTCTCCTTCGATAACTCCAAGGTGGCCGACGATATCGCCGCCTGCCAGGCCATCTTCAACGAGTACAAGGGCATCATCCACACCGGTACCGGCGACGTGGAGGCCAACGTGGCCGCTATGATGGAGGCCATGCGCGACTCCGGCTTCGACGAGATCGTGGCCGAGGTCCAGGCTCAGCTGGACGCCTGGATGGCTTCCAAGTAAGCGCCTGAGATCGAACCCCCGGAACTGAAACCCAGGGAGCGGGGCTGTTGCAGCCGTTTGGCGGTAATGGCCCCGCTCTTTTGGCGGCCCCGCCCCGGGGCGGGGAGCGCCGGAAAAGATTTTTGAAATAGGGCTTGACGGAAGGAAAATCTATGGTAAAATCCTCCCAGCACGGCTCCGCAAGGAGGCTGCCCCCGGACCAGACCTGCCGAAGCGTCGGCTGGCCTGGCCCGGGAACAGGCTGCTGTCCCCATAAAAACATGAT
Organism: uncultured Oscillospiraceae bacterium; assembly: GCA_958423465.1. Lineage (GTDB taxonomy): Bacteria > Bacillota > Clostridia > Oscillospirales > Oscillospiraceae > Pelethomonas. Next base: position 100,562 of record CATZRD010000002.1, read on the forward strand.
TGTGAGGACGATCATATGAGCAAGATCATCGGACCTGAACTGCGCAATATCCCCTGGCAGGACCGGCCCCAGGGCGACCCCATGCCGGTCTGGCGCTACACGGGGAACCCCATCATCGGCCGCCACGCCATCAAGCGCTCCAACAGCGTGTTCAACAGCGCCGTGGTCCCCTTTGGGGACGGCTTCGCCGGCGTGTTCCGCTGCGACAGCCGCTCCGTCAGCATGGACATCTTCGCCGGATTCAGCCCTGACGGCATCCACTGGACCATCCAGGAGGAACCGGTCCGGTTTGAGGGCGATCCCCTGGTGACCCGGCGGGAGTACCGCTACGATCCCCGGGTGTGCCAGATAGACGGGAAGTACTATATCACCTGGTGCAACGGCTATCACGGCCCCACCATCGGCGTGGGCTGGACGGAGGATTTCAGGACGTTCCATCAGCTGGAGAACGCCTTCCTGCCCTACAACCGCAACGGCGTCCTCTTCCCCCGGAAGATCGGCGGCCGCTACATGATGCTCTCCCGGCCCAGCGACACCGGCCACACGCCCTTCGGCGACATCTTCATCAGCCAGAGCCCGGACCTGACCTTCTGGGGCTGCCACCGCCATGTGATGAGCACCGTCAAGGGCGACGAGTCCGCCTGGCAGTCCACTAAGATCGGCGCGGGCCCCATTCCCATCGAGACCGACGAGGGCTGGCTCATGATCTACCACGGCGTCATCACCACCTGCAACGGCTATGTCTACCGCATGGGCTGCGCCCTGCTGGACCGGGAGGAGCCGTGGAAGGTGCTGTACCGGACCAGGGACTACATCCTGGCCCCCTACGAGCCCTATGAGTGTATGGGAGACGTGCCCAACGTCACCTTCCCCTGCGCCGCCCTGGCGGACGCCGCCACCGGCCGCATCGCCATCTACTACGGCTGCGCCGACACGGTGACGGGCCTGGCCTTCACCACCGTGGACACCCTGATGGACTACATGAAGGAGAACTCCCTGTAAGAAGCTTTCGCCCGCCTTTTTCAAAAGGCGGCGGGGTCCAGGGGCAGAGCCCCTGGCAGTTTATCGCGGGAAAAAACACCAAAAGTAACAGATGAACGAGGTGCTTATGCGTAACATCGACAAGCGGATCCAGGTGATCTGCGACCAGCTCAGCCGCCTGCGCTTCACCGGCAGCCGGGAGCTGCCGGACTGGGAGATCAAGCACGGGTTTTACCTCCGGCCGGAGGAGGCCGACCAGGCGGCGGCCCCCTGGGAGAAATTTGACTGCCGCACCATGAAGTGGTACTCCACCTACGACGGCAGCGACCAGTTCGAGGGCAAGTTCCAGGGCCACGGCGGCGACTACAAGGGAATCCCCGGGGAGCACTACTGGTTCCGGGGACGCTTCACCATCCCGGAGGAGATGGACGGCAAGTGCGTGTGGATGAAGATCCGCACCCAGATCGAGGAGTGGGACGACGGCAAGAACCCCCAGTTCCTGGTGTTCGTGGACGGGAAGGTGGTCCAGGGCGCCGACATGAACCACCGGGACGTTCGCCTCTTTGCCAGCGCCCCCGCCGGCCGGGAACTGACGGTGGACGTACAGGCGTACACCGGCACCCTGCACCGGGAATTCAACTTCCTGGTGGACCTCTATGTGCTGGACGAGGAGATCAACGGCCTCTACTACGACCTCCAGGTGCCCCTGTGGGCCTTCTCCCGCATGGACCCGGACAGCAAGACCCGCCTGGACCTCCAGACGGTGCTGAACCGTGCCGTCAACCTGCTGGATATGCGGGACCCGGACTCCCAGGCGTTCCTGGACTCCGTGAAGGAGGCCCGGGCCTATCTGGCGGAGAACCTCTATCAGAAGCTGGGGGGCTATGACGACGTGATCGCCACCTGCATCGGCCACACCCATATCGATGTGGCCTGGTGGTGGACCGTGGCCCAGACCCGGGAGAAGGTGGTCCGCTCCTTCGCCACGGTGCTGAAGCTGATGGAGGAGTACCCCAACTACAAATTCATGTCCAGCCAGCCGGTGCTGTACTACTTCCTGAAGCAGCGCTACCCCGAGCTCTTCGAGCAGATCAGGGAGCGGGTGAAGGAGGGCCGCTGGGAGGTGGAGGGCGGCACCTGGCTGGAGCCGGACTGCAACCTGACTTCCGGCGAGTCCCTGGTCCGGCAGTTCGTCTACGGCAAGCGGTTTTTCCGGGAGGAGTTCGGCCGGGACAACAAGATCCTCTGGCTGCCGGACGTGTTCGGCTACTCCGGGGCCCTGCCCCAGATCATGAAAAAGTCCGGGGTGGACTACTTCATGACCACCAAGCTCTCCTGGAACCAGGTGGACTGCATCCCCAACGACACCTTCCTCTGGCGGGGCATCGACGGCAGCGAGGTGCTCACCCACCTCATTACCACCCTGGGCCTGGGCCAGGACCCCAAGGAGAATTTCTTCACCACCTACAACGGCCTGCTGCACCCCGACGCCATTATGGGCGGCTGGGAGCGCTATCAGAACAAGGAGATCAATAACGACATTCTGATCTCCTACGGCTACGGCGACGGCGGCGGCGGCCCCACCCGGGCTATGCTGGAGACCTCCAAGCGCATGGAAAAGGGCGTCAGGGGCATCCCCAAGGTCCGGCAAGAGACGGCCCGTGTGTTCTTTGACGAGCTGAAGGACCGGGTGCAGGACAATCCCCGTCTGGAGACCTGGGAGGGGGAGCTGTATTTCGAGTACCACCGGGGGACCTATACCTCCATGGCCCGGAACAAGCGGGGCAACCGCAAGAGCGAGCTGCTGATGATGGATCTGGAGCTGCTGGGGGTGCTGGCGGAGAAGCTGGTCCCCTACCCGGCGGAGGCGGATACCCGGCTGTGGCGGGACATCATTCTGCTCAACCAGTTCCACGATATCCTCCCCGGCAGCGCCATCGCCGAGGTCTACGAGGTCACCAAGCGGGAGTATGAGCAGCTCGCCCGGGAGGCCGGCGGCCTGATTCAGGAGCGGATGGCCCTGCTGGCGGGGGAGGGGGACGGCGTTACCGTCTTTAACACCCTGGGCTTCGACCGCTCCGACGCGGTGGCGCTGGGGGATGTGTCCGCCTCCGCGCTGCGGGACGGGAACGGGACGCTGTATCCCGTCCAGCACACGGCGGAGGGCGCGGTGGCCTATCTGCGGGGCCTGCCCGCCAAGGGCTGCGCGACCTTTGAGAAGGTGGACGGCGCCGAGGCCGCCAGCCCCTTCATCCGGCGGGACGACCGCCATCTGGAGACGCCCTTCTACACTGTCGCTCTGGATGAAAAGGGCCACATCGCCTCCCTCTATGACAAGGAGAACGACCGGGAGCTGGCAAAGCCCGGCACGGTCCTCAACCAGCTGCGGCTCTTTGAGGATAAGCCCATCTACTTCGACAACTGGGACGTTGACCGGTACTACACGGAGAAGTCCTGGCCGGTGGATGATCTGGTGTCCATGGAGTGGGTGGAGGACGGCCCGGTGCGGACGACGCTGGCCCTGGAGTACCGGTGCAGCAGAAGCACCATCTGGCAGAAGATCCGCTTTTACGCCGACACCCGCCGCATCGACTTTGAGACCACCGCCGACTGGAAGGAGCACCAGCACCTGCTGAAGGCGGAGTTCCCGGTGGACATCCATACCGACGAGGCCACCTTCGAGATCCAGTTCGGCAATGTCAAGCGGAAAATCCACGCCAACACCAGCTGGGATCAGGCCCGGTTCGAGAGCTGCGGCCAGAAGTGGATGGACGTCAGCGAGGGCCACTACGGCGTGAGCCTCCTCAACGACTGCAAATACGGCCACTCCGCCCTGAAGGGCGTGGTGAGCCTGACCCTCATCAAGTGCGGCGTGGAGCCCAACCCCAACGCCGACGTGGAGGTCCATCACTTCACCTACGCTCTCTATCCCCACGCCGGGACCTGGAGCGCGGAGGGCACCGTGCGGGAGGCCTACTGCCTGAACCAGCCCGCCCGCGTGTGCCAGGGCGGACGCCCCGGCAGGACCTTCAGCTACGCCTCCGTGTCCCCCGCCAACGTGGTGCTGGAGACGGTGAAGAAGGCTGAAAACGGCGAGGGCGTGGTCCTGCGCCTCTACGAGTGCGAGAACGCCCGGACCCGGACGGAACTGACGCTTCCCGAGGGAGTAAAGGCCGCCTACAGCTGCAATCTGCTGGAGGAGATCGAGGAGGAGCTGCCGGTGGAGAACGGGAAGATCCGCTTCATCACCAAGCCCTATGAGATCAAGACCATCCTGCTGAAGTAAACCTGCGAAGGGGGCGGCCCTGCCGGCCGCCCCCTTTGGCATATGAGGAGAGGGGGGAGACGACATGGAGATCTATCGGGACCCGTCCCGAACGCCCCAGGAGAGGGCCGGGGATCTGCTCTCGCGGATGACCCTGCGGGAGAAGGTGGGGCAGCTCACCCAGCGGCTCTACGGCTTCGCCGCCTATGAGCGGCGGGGGGCGGACGTGGAGCTGACGGAGGAATTCCGGCGGGAGGTGGCCCGATACAGCGGCCTGGGCGCCCTGTACGGGCTGCACCGGGCGGACCCCTGGTCGGGGAAGGACTTCTCCACCGGTCTGGACGGCGCGATGGCCCCCAGGGTCCGCAATCAGGTGCAGCGGTACGTGCTGGAGCACTCCCGGCTGGGGATCCCGGTACTGTTCAGTACCGAGTGTCCCCACGGACCCCAGGTCCTGGGCGGCTGCCTGCTGCCGGTGAATCTGGCGGCGGGGGCGTCCTTTGCCCCGGAGCTTCTGGAGAAGGCCGCTCAGGTCTGCGGGCGGCAGCTCCGGGAGCTGGGGGTGGACCTGGCCCTGGTGTCCGCCCTGGACGTGCTGCGGGATCCCAGGTGGGGCCGCAGCGAGGAGTGCTTCGGAGAGGACCCCTGTCTGGCCGCCCGGATGGCGGCGGCGGTGGTCCGGGGCATCCAGAGCCAGGGGGTGGACGCGGTGGCCAAGCACCTGTGCGCCCAGGGGGAGACCACCGGCGGCGTGAACGCCAGCGCGGCCCGCGTCGGTCCCCGGGAGCTGCGGGAGATCCACCTGCCGCCGGTAAAAGCCTGTGTGGAGGCGGGGGCCACGGCCTTCATGGCCGCCTACAACGAGATCGACGGGGTGTACTGCCACGCCAACCGCTGGCTGCTGACAGATCTGCTCCGGGGAGAGTACGGCTTTCAGGGCTTCGTCATGTCCGACGGCGTGGCCATCGACCAGCTGGACGCCGTCACCGGGGACCGGGCGGCCTCCGGCGCGCTGGCCCTGAAGGCCGGGGTGGATATGGGCCTGTGGGATACCGGCTTCCAGAAGCTGGAGGAGGCGGTGGACCGGGGGCTGGTGGACCTCGCCGCCATCGACCGGGCGGTGGAGCGGGTGCTGACGGTGAAATTCCGCCGGGGGCTGTTCGAGCGGCCCTATGTGCCGGAGACGGACCACTGGCGGACCTATACCGCCGCCAGCTGTCCCCAGGTGAAGGCCCTGACGGAGCAGAGCGTGGTGCTGCTGAAAAATCAGGGGGGCCTGCTGCCGCTGGACCATACCGGACCCCTTCGCCTGGGCCTCACCGGCCCCAACGCCGACAGCCTGTACCATCAGCTGGGGGACTACACCCCGCCGGTGGAGCCCCGGGCGGGGACCACCCTCCGTCAGGGCCTGACGGCCTGGCTGGCGGAGAATGGAAGCCCAGCGGAGCTGGTGTACCGGCCCGGCTGCTCTCACTTTGGGGAGGATCCGGCGGCGGTGGAGGAGGCGTCAGCCGCCCTTCAGGACTGCGACGTGATTCTGGCGGCGGTGGGGGGGACCTCCAGCCGCTTCGCCGGGGGAGAGTTCGCCGCCAACGGCGCGGTCGAGCGGCAGGAGGCCGTCACCATGGACTGCGGCGAGAATGTGGATGACTGCCGTTTGACCCTGCCGGGGCAGCAGCTGGCGCTGCTGCGGCGGCTCCGGGAGACGGGAAAGCCGGTGGTGGTCATCCTCATCGGCGGGCGGCCCTACGCCATGGAGGAGATCGAGGAAAACGCCCGGGCCATCCTCTGCGCCTTCTATCCCGGCCTGACCGGAGGGGAGGCCCTGGCAAAGCTGCTCTTCGGCGCTGCGGAGCCGGCGGGGCGGCTGCCGGTATCCCTGCCGGACCACGCGGGGCAGCTCCCTGTGTACTATAACGCCAAGGACTCCTACCGGGCGGGGACCTACTACAACGGCGGACGGCCCCGGTACGGCTTCGGCGCGGGGCTGAGCTATACCGCCTTTGCCTGGGAGCTGGTCTCCGCCCCGACGCCGTCGGACCGGACGCTGACGGTCCGGGCGCGGAACACCGGGAAGCGGGGGGGCTGGATCGTGCCCCAGCTGTACCTCCACCGGACCCAGGGCGTGGTCACCAGCCGCCGCCGTCAGCTCTGCGGCTTTGATAAGCGGTATCTGGCGGCGGGGGAGAGCGCCGTGGTGACCCTTCCCATCCCGGAGGAGAGTCTGGGCCAGTGGGACGCCGCCATGGACTTTCAGATCCCGCCGGGACAGATCCGGTGGTTCCTCTCCGACGGCGGGGAGGACCTGCTGACCGGGGATTTCCGGCTATGAGAACAGAAACGACAGCGTTCCTCCGGCTTTGCCGGGGGAGCGCTGTCGGCCATGTCTGACTACAGCTTTTTGACGAACAGACAGCGGATGGCGTTGAGCACGGCGATGACCATGACGCCCACATCGGCGAAGATCGCCAGATACATGTTCGTCTTTCCCAGAGCGCCCAGGAGCAGGCAGGCGAACTTGACACCCAGGGCCAGGACGATGTTCTGATGGACGATCCGCAGGCACTTTCGGGAGATTTTGATGGCCTTGACCATCTTCAGCGGGTCGTCATCCATGAGAACGATGTCCGCCGCCTCGATGGCGGCGTCGGATCCCAGCGCCCCCATGGCGACGCCGATGTCCGCCCGGGACAGCACCGGGGCGTCGTTGATGCCGTCGCCCACGAAGGCCAGCTTGGCCTTGCCGGTTTTCATTTGCAGCAGCTCTTCCACTTTGGACACTTTATCTGCAGGAAGCAGTTCGCTGTAAACCTGGTCCAGACCGAGGGAAGCGGCTACCTGCTCCGCTACCTTTTTGGCGTCGCCGGTGAGCATCACGGTTTTCTCCACCCCCGCGGCCCGCAGCCCGGCGATGGCCTCCCCGGCGTGGGGCTTCACAACGTCGGAGATCAGGATGTGTCCCGCGTAGGCCCCGTTTACCGCCATGTGGATGATGGTGCCCGTGTGGTGGCAGTCGATGTACGGTATGCCCAGCTGCCGCATCAGCTTGTCGTTGCCGGCTGCGACTTCCACGCCGTCCACCTTCGCGATCACGCCGCTGCCGCTGATCTCCCGAATATCGCTGACCCGGGAGCGGTCAGGCTCCCTGCCGTAGGCCCGCTGGAGGCTTCGGCTGATGGGGTGGGAGGACGCGCTCTCCGCCAGGGCCGCGTATTCCAGTAGCTTGGCGTCCTCCATTTCGCTGTGGTGGATGCCGCTCACCTCGAAAACGCCCTGGGTCAGGGTGCCGGTCTTATCAAACACCACCACCCTGGTCTGGGACAGGCTCTCCAGATAGTTGGAGCCTTTCACCAGAATCCCCTCCTGACTGGCCCCGCCGATCCCGGCGAAGAAGCTGAGGGGGATGCTGATAACAAGAGCGCAGGGACAGCTGATAACTAAGAAAGTCAGGGCACGATAGACCCAAGTTCCCCAATCGGCGGGCAGGCCCATGGCCAGCATACGGATCAGAGGGGGCAGAACCGCCAGGGCCAGGGCGCTGCAGCAGACGGCGGGGGTGTAGATCCGGGCAAATTTGGAGATGAAATCCTCGGATCTGGATTTGCGGGAGCTGGCGTTCTCCACCAGATCCAGAATCTTGGACACGGTGGACTCGCCAAATTCCTTGCTGGTCCGGATCTTCAGCACGCCGGTCATGTTGATGCAGCCGCTGATGATCTCGTTGCCCACCCTGGCCTCACGGGGCAGGCTCTCGCCGGTGAGGGCGCTGGTGTTCAGGCTGGAGCTGCCCTCCACGATCACGCCGTCGATGGGGACCTTCTCCCCGGGCCGCACCACGATCACGCTGCCCACGGCCACCTCATCCGGGTCTACCTGCTCCAGCCTTCCGTCCGCCTCCACGTTGGCATAGTCGGGACGAATGTCCATCAGCTCGCTGATGCTGCGGCGGCTCCTGCCGACGGCGTAGCTCTGGAACCACTCGCCGATCTGGTAGAACAGCATCACCGCGATGGCCTCCAGATAGTCGCCGTTCTCATAAATGGCCAGGGCCATGGCACCCACGGTGGCCACCGCCATCAGGAAGTTCTCGTCGAATACCCGCCGGTTCAGGATCCCCTTGCCGGCCTTCCGGAGAATATCATAGCCAATGATGAAGTAGTCCGCCAGGTACAGGACGAACCGGACCCAGCGGCCCGCTCCGGGAAACAGGACCCCGTCCAGCCGGGCGAAAGCCTCCGCCGGCAGGAACTGCAGCCCCAGAAGGATGGCCGAAGCCGCGAGGATGCGGAGCAGCATGGTTTTCTGCTTTCCTGTCATGCCACTGCCGGCCCGCCGGCCCACGATAAAGCGCAGCGCCGCGGCCATCAGGATCACAACGGCCAGCAGAATATTCACGACAAGCTTCTGCATACAAAAGCTCCTTTCTATGATTGCTGATATGATTGCTGAATGGTTTATTTGCTCGTTCTGGAAAGGCCCCCCTGCCGCGGGCGTCAGCCGCTTTCAGGGGAGCCTTTGGGCCGCCGGGGAAGTTTCCCTGTTACAGGAAGATCTCACAGTCCGGCTCCACCTTCTTGCAGGCGGCCAGGACATCCCGCATGACGGCCTTGGGCTCCTGGCCCTCGGCGAACTCCACGATCATCTTCTGGGTCATGAAATTGACGGTGGCGGTCTGGACGCCGGAGGTCTTGCGGGCGGCGTTCTCCATCAGGTTGGCGCAGTTGGCGCAGTCCACCTCGATCTTGTAGGTCTTTTTCATAGGGGCGGTCCTCCTCAAAACGTATTTGGATTTTATGATTAAGCACTTGTTTAATCGAACTGCCTGAAGTATAATACGGAGGGAAGCCCGTGTCAATCAGTCCGGAAGGATTCCCTGCCAAATGGGCGAAACAAATTTCCGTTCGGGCGAAAAGCCCCGCAGAAAGGAGCGGCAGGTATGGCCGACATCAAATTGCCCCACCAGCATGGAGAGGGGAGAGAGACCGCCCTGATCCAGGAGCAGCTGGTCCGGGTGGAGCGGTTCCAGACCGTGGCGGAGGTGTTCAGACAGCTGGGGGACACCACCCGAATCCGCGTCTTTTGGCTGCTGTGCCACTGTGAGGAGTGCGTGGTCAACATCTCCGCCATGCTGGAGATGTCCAGTCCGGCGGTATCCCATCATCTGCGCCCCCTCCGGAACAGCGGCCTCATCGTCTGCCGCCGGGAGGGAAAGGAAGTCTACTACCGGGCGTCGGATACGCCCCAGAGCCAGCTTCTGCACCAGATGATCGAGCAGGTCATGGAAATCACCTGCCCGGAGCATCCCCCCATTTCTCCGGCGCGGGAGGAGGACCGCCAGCCGGAGACGGTGGAGATCGTGCGGGAGATCCACGACCGGCTGTTGGAAAATATGGATCGGAAGATCACGATTGATGAGCTGTCCAAACAGTATCATATGAACCCGACGACTTTGAAGGCAGCGTTTAAAGCAGTCTATGGAACATCTCTCGCGGCGCATATCAAGGAGCACCGCATGGAGCAGGCGGCCCGGCTGCTGCGGGAGACCGACAGGAGCGTGGCGGAGATCGCTCAGGCGGTGGGCTATGACAGCCAGAGCAAATTCACCGCGGCGTTCAAGGCCTTTTTCGGGGCGCTGCCCAGAGAATACCGCAAGGGGTCCTAGGGGGCATCGGCCCCGGCCCCGCCCACCCCCCTTTTCCCACGGAGACACCTGTTATCGTGAGGGAAAGGGGGGTTCCTGTTGGAGCGCCTGAAGGCGCTGGGGGACCGCGGCGGCGCCGGGGGCAAGGCGGCCGGGAATGGGTCAGGAGGGCGACCCGCCCTGCCGCCGGTACTGGTTGGGCGTGCAGCCGAACCGCTCACGGAACAGCCGGGTGAAATAGCTCTGGGAGCTGAATTGCAGATAGGCGGAGATCTCCGCCAGAGAAAACTCCGACGCTGTCAGCAGATACGCCGCCTCCCGGAGCCGCTCCCCCTGAACATAGGCCGGAACGCTGACGCCAAGCTCCCGCTGAAAGCAGGCCGACAGGGTGCGGACGCTGACGCCGCAGTAGGCCGCCAGGTCCTCTGTCCGGTTGGGACGGTGGAGGTTCTGCCCGATGTAGTCCAGACACCGCCGCAGCGGCAGGGAGAGCGCCTCCGCCCCGTGGAGCTGCCCCACCCGCCCGCAGAAGTCCATGGCCATTTTATAGCTGAGGGCGTCCACGTCGGCGGGGCCCATGAGCCGGTCCATCTGCTGGCAGTAGCTGTCGCTGAGGGAGAAGGCGGCTTCCTGGGGCATCCCGCCCCGGATGGCGGCCCGGGTGACCATGGTGACGAAGGACACGAAGGTATACTTCTTCTGCCGCAGAAGGTCCGTGGACATCAGCCCCTCGCTGCCGCCGGTGGGCTGGAGGAACCGCCGCTGCAGCTGGGCCGGATCCCCCTCCTCCACCGCCCGCAGCACCCCCGCTTCAAAGCTGACGGTGGTGTGCCGCACCGGTTCCTCCTGTTCCCGGGCCTGAAACAGCTGCCGCTGCCAGGTCTCCTCCACGGTATTCTGCTGGATGGTGCTGTTGCACAGAAGAATATCCTCCACCGGGATCTTCTGGCCGGCGCACAGGCGGACCGCCAGAGACAGGGCGATGGTGAACCGGCGGTAGGAGAAGGCGGGCACGCCCATGAGGCAGTCGCAGAAGGGGAGAAGAAGATCCGGGACGATCACGTCCCGGCACATATCCAGAACGGCCTCCCGTCTGGGCCGCTGAGGCCCCGCCGGTCCCAGAAGCAGGTAGGCGTCCTCCTCCAGCCGGGCCACGCCCAGAAAGTACCCCGGCTCAAAAACCAGGATCAGCGGGTGGTCCCGGTCCCGCTTCTGGAGGGAAAAGTCCAGTACGCAGTAGGAAAGATAGTCCCGCGCCAGAGGGAGGCGGGGGAAGCGGGGACAGAAGTGCAGCGCCTCTCCGTCACCGGAGCAGAGACACAGGGGCAGGCCGGTAAGCTCATGGAGCTGATCCAGCAGGGCGAGGTCCGTCATAGAGCATCCCTCCTGATGGGTATTTTCCAAATGATATCATACTTTGCCGGAAATTGATATAATGAACCGGAAAATTATGGGACAATAGCGGCATGAACCATGCCGCGGCAGGCATGGAAGGAGGAAAAACGATGAAAAAGGCGAAAACCGCTCCCGCCGGCGGGAGGCTCCCCGCCAGCCGCGTCCGCTCGGAGGATGTGTCCCGTTCAGAGAAATGGCTGGGCTATCTGCTGGGCCCCGCCGGGGCGCTGCTTTTGAACGCGGTGCTGGCCACCTATCTGAACGTCTACTACACCGACGTGCTGAAGCTGACCCATGTGTGGGGCGGGGCCTTCCTGGTGGTGTTCCCCATCGTGTCCAAGGTCATCGACGCCATTACCAATGTGGTGATGGGCTACGTCATCGACCACACCCGGACCAAGGAGGGCAAGGCCCGGCCGTGGCTGCTGCTGAGCGCGCCTCTGCTCACCGTCACCGGTATCCTGCTCTTCACCGTGCCCGCCGCGTCGGAGACGGTGCAGGTCATCTGGGTCATGGTGTCCTACAACCTGTTCTACTCCTTCGCCTACACCATTTTCAACATGAGCCACAACCTGATGGTGCCTCTCTCCACCCGGGACTCCACCCAGCGGGGCGGCCTGTCGGTGTTCAACCAGGTGACGACGGTGATGATCAGCGGCATCCTGGTGGCGCTGATCTTCCCCATGGTGGTCATGCCCATGCTGGGGGTGGACAAGGGCAAGTGGATCGCCCTGATGAGCGTTCTGTCCGTGCTGGCCCTGCCGCTGACGCTGCTGGAGTACTTTTTCACCAAAGAGCGGGTGACCCTGGAAAACCAGGCGGCGGGGGAGACTTCCGTCTCCTTCGCCCAACAGCTGAGGGCCATTTTTACCGACAGATACATGCTCATCATCTACGCCTATTTCCTCATCAACACCTTTGGAACAAGTATTAAAAATATCAGTCTGGTCTATTTCTGCAATTACGTCCTGGGCACCTACAACGACGGCGTCACCCAGACCATGATCTCGGTCATCGGCGGCATCCCCATGGGCATCGGCATTTTCGCCGTCTGGCCCCTGGCCAAGAAATTCGGCAAACGGAACGTGACGGCGGCGGGGTTCATCCTCTATGCCGTGGGCAGCGGGATCTGCTGGATGTTTCCCCACAGCATGCCCATCATGCTGGTGGGCCAGTTCATCAAGAACATCGGCGGCCTGCCCTGCTCCTATGTGTTCATGGCCCTCTTCGCCGACGTGCTGGACCATGTGGAGTGGAAGGCGGGCTTCCGCTGCGACGGTATCGCCATGTCGGTCTACAACATCATCGCCGTGGCCATGGTGGGGGTGTGTACCGGCGTTTTCAACGGCTGGCTGGCCGGGGCGGGCTATGTGGCCCCGGAGATCGTGAACGGCGTCACGGTGGCCGTCGTCCAGCCCCCGGCGGTGCAGAACGTCATCACCTTCGGCTTTGCGGGTCTGGAGACGTTTACCGGCGTTATCCTGGCGGTGCTGCTCATTTTCCTGAACGTGGAGAAGGATATCGGGAAAAAACAGGCGGAGATCAGGGCCAGAAGAGGGGGCAAGTGAGATGAAAGCCATTCGACTGCGGACAGAATATCTGAAAAATCCCATGGGCATCGACATCCCCGCCCCCCGGCTGTTTTGGAACTGCCAGGGCGGCGTGAGACAGACCGCCTATCAGATCACGGCGGAGACCGGCGGAAGCGTGATCTGGGACAGCGGCAGGGTGGAGAGCGCCCAAATGACCCATATCCCCTATGGGGGGACCCACTCCTCCCGGCAGCGGGTGGAGTGGAAGGTACGAGTGTGGGACGAAAATGGGACGGAGGGCCCCTGGTCGGAGCCGGCCTTTTTCGAGATGGGTCTGCTGAAGCCGGAGGATTGGTCCGCCCGGTGGATCTCCGGAGACTACCGGGTGGACAAAAAGGCGCGGTATCCCGTGGACTGCTTCCGCAGGACCTTCAGCGCCGGGAACATCGTAAAGGCCCGGCTCTACGCCTCCGCCTGCGGCCTCTACGAGGGGCGGCTGAACGGGGAACGGATCGGCGATTTTGTGCTGGCCCCCGGCCACACCGACTACCGGAAGCGGGTGCAGTATCAGACCTATGATGTGACGGCCCTTCTCCGGGAGGGGGAGAATGAGCTGACCTTCCAGCTGGCGGACGGCTGGTACCGGGGCAGCTGCGGGGCCTGGGGCCTGCGAAATCAGTACGGCGTCCAGACCAAGCTGCTGGCCCAGCTGGAACTGACGGACAAAAGCGGCAGGGTGACGACCGTTTCCACCGACGGAAGCTGGGACTGGAGCAATGACGGCCCCATCCGCTTCGCCGACAACAAGGACGGCGAGGTGGTGGACGCAAGCTTGGTCCCCACCTATGACCGCAGGGCGAAGGAGACCGACCACAAGGTGGTGCCCACGGCCTCCAACAATGTTCCCGTCACCGAGCACGAGACCTTTACCCCCAAACTGCTGACCACGCCCGGCGGCAAGACCGTGCTGGACTTTGGGCAGAACATCGCCGGGTACATTTCCTTTGGCCTGAAGGCAAAGGCCGGACAGCGGGTGTTCCTTCGTTTCGGGGAGATGCTGGACGAGACGGGCGAGTTCACGCAAAAAAACATCCAGTGCAAAAACCGGCGGATCACCACGCCCCTTCAACAGGTGGAATATCTTTGCAAAGACGGCGAAAACCGCTACAAGACCACCTTCGCCGTCTTTGGCTTCCGGTATGTGCTGGTGGAGACGGACGTCTCCTTCCGCCCGGAGGATTTCACCGCCGTCGCCGTCTACTCCGACCTGGAGCGGACGGGCTGGTTTGAAAGCTCCAACGGGCTGCTGGACCGGTTCGTGGACTGCACGGTGTGGTCCGCCAAGAACAATTCTCTGGACGTGCCCACGGACTGCCCCACCCGGGAGCGCCACGGCTGGACGGGAGACGCCCAGATCTTCTTTGAAACGGCGTCGTATCTCTTTGACTACGAGGCCTTTGCCCGGAAGTATGTGGGGGATCTGTACGACTGGCAGCGGAACAGCGGGCGGCTGCCCCAGATCGCGCCCTACGGCGGCGTGGATTTCTACATGTGGGTGATGAACGGCAGCGTGGGCTGGTCCGACGCGGGCATCCTCATCCCCTACCGCTTCTGGAAGCAAAACGGCGACCGGCGGATTCTGGAGACGTACTATGACCGGATGCGGCGGTACGCGGAATTCATGCTGAAGCGCTGCGGCAAGTGGCTCAGTCCGCTGATGATCTACGCCAAGCCCTGCGGCGTCCACGGCAAAGCCCGGAAATACATCGTCAACTACGGCCAGAGCTACGGCGAGTGGGCGGAGCCGGCGGACGTGTACCCCAACCGCTGGACCGACATCGTCTCGCCCCACCCGGAGGTGTCCACCGCCTACACCGCTTATGTGATGGCCGTGATGGCGGAGATCGCCGGGGAGCTGGGCCGCGGGGCGGACGCGGAGCGCTACCGCTCCTGGGCCGGGAACTGCAAAAAGTCCTATCAGGTCCTGCGGCGGGTCAAAAAGTTCTCCCTGGATACGGACCGGCAAGCCCGGCTGGTCCGGCCTCTGGCCTTTGGCCTCCTGGACGGGGAACAGACCGAGTACGCCAAACGGCGGCTCATTGAGGCCCTGGACCACTACGGCTGGCGGCTGGGGACAGGCTTTTTGTCCACGCCGCTGATTTTGGACGTGCTGGCGGACATCGACATCGGGTACGCCTACCGGCTGCTGGAAAACGAGGAGATGCCCGGCTGGCTCTTCATGCCCAAAATGGGGGCCACCACCGTGTGGGAGTCCTGGGAGGGCACCCAGGCCCAGGGGGGCATCGCCTCCCTGGACCACTACTCCAAGGGGGCCTGCGTGGCGTGGCTCTTCAAGACCATGTGCGGCATCCAGGTGGCCGGGCGGCACCGCTTTGCCATCGCCCCCCGGCCCGGCGGGCATTTCACACATGCCGGAGCCAAGTACCAGAGCGTCTACGGCCTGGTGGAGAGCCGGTGGGAGCGGCGGGAGGGCAGGACGGTCTACACCGTCACGGTCCCCGCCAACTGCGCGGCGGAGATCCGCCTGCCCGGCGGCACTGTGAAAACAGTGGAGGCGGGGACCTTCACCTTTGAGGAGGCGGCGGTTTGAATATTTCAGAAATCCTCGCGAAGATGACGCTGGAGGACAAGATCGCCCTGTGCTCCGGGGCGGACTTTTGGCACACCAAGGCCATGGACCAGTACGGCATCCCCGCCATGATGATGTGCGACGGCCCCCACGGCCTGCGCAGGCAGGAGGACGCCGCCGATATGCTGGGGGTCCACGAGGCCGTTCCCGCCACCTGCTTTCCCACCGCGGTGTCCACGGCGTGCGGCTGGGACGCGGAGCTGCTGGAGGAGATCGGCCAGGCCATCGGGGAGGAGGCGGCGGCCCAGGGCGTGGGCCTGCTCCTTGGCCCCGGGGCCAACATCAAGCGGGACCCCCTGTGCGGGCGGAATTTTGAGTACTTCTCCGAGGACCCCTACCTCACCGGCAAGCTGGCAGCGGGGCATATCCGGGGCGTGGAATCCACCGGCGTCAGCGCCAGCCTGAAGCATTTTGCCTGCAACTCCCAGGAGTACAAGCGGTTCTCCTCCGACAGCGTGATGGATGAGCGCACCCTGCGGGAGATCTATCTCGCCGGCTTTGAGACGGCGGTGAAGGAGGGAAACCCCTCCACCGTCATGTGCGCCTACAACAAGCTCAACGGGGAACACTGCTCAGACAGCAAACTGCTGCTGACGGACATCCTCCGCACCGAGTGGGGCTTTGACGGCATGGTGGTCACTGACTGGGGTGCCATGAGCGACCGAATCAGGGCCTTTCGGGCCGGGTGCAACCTGAATATGCCCGGCGGCAGCGCCTACATGGAGAAGGAAGCGGCCCAGGCGGTGCGGGACGGCACCTTGCGCGAGGCGGACATCGACCGCTGCGCCGGGCGGGTGCTCCGGCTGGTGGAGAAGGCCGCGGGGGCCATCCAAAAGGCTGGACCCGCGGACATGGAGGCCCACTACCGCCTTGCGAAGAGTGCGGCGGAGGAGAGCGCGGTGCTGCTGAAAAACGACGGGGCGTTGCTCCCTCTGGGCGAAAGCGGCCGGGTGGCGTTCATCGGCCATATGGCAAAGGAACTGCGCTATCAGGGGGCGGGCAGCAGCCACATCAACCCCTGGAAGCTGACGGGCGTGCTGGACGCCTGCCCGGAGGCCCCCTTTGCGGAGGGCTGCGCCGCCAACGGCAGCACCACGGAGGAGCTGCTCCGTCAGGCGGCGGAGGCGGCAAGGACAGTGGAAGCGGCGGTGGTGTTCGCGGGCCTCACCGACCAATACGAGTCCGAGGGCTTTGACCGGGAGGACATGAAGATGCCGGAGGGCCATAACCGGCTCATTGAGGCGGTGGCGGCGGCCAACCCCAATACGGTGGTGGTCCTCTTCTGCGGAAGCCCGGTGGAGCTGCCCTGGGCGGACCAGGTAAAGGCCATCCTCTACATGGGCCTCCCCGGCGAGGCGGGGGGCGAGGCGGTCCGGGACCTGCTCTTTGGCCGCGCCGTTCCCTGCGGCAAGCTGGCGGAGAGCTGGCCCATGCGCTATGCCGACTGCGTGACCTCCTCCTATTACGCCAACGGGAAGAAGGACGCCCACTACCGGGAGGGGCTGTATGTGGGCTACCGCTACTACGCATCCGCCCATGTTCCCGTGCGGTATCCCTTCGGGTTCGGTCTGAGCTACACCAGCTTCGCCTATTCCGATTTGAAGATCGACGGCGATACCGTCACCTGCACCGTCACCAACACCGGCGGAGCGGCGGGAAAGGAGATCGTCCAGCTCTATATCGCTCCGCCGAAAGGCCCCTTCTACCGCCCGGCCCGGGAGCTGAAGGGCTTTCAGAAGGTGGCGCTGGCGCCGGGAGAGCGCAAAGAAGTAACCTTTTCCCTCAACGACCGCAGCTTCGCCCTGTGGAACGGCGGCTGGGTGGTCCCCGGCGGGACCTATACAATTTTAGTGGGCGGCAGCAGCGAGGACCTGCCCCTGTCCGGCGAGACCGTCAGACCGGAAACCCCTCTGTCCGCCCCGGACGTCCCCGTCTGGTATTTTGCTCCCAAAGGCGCGCCCGGCCACGTCGATTTTGAGGCGCTGATGGGCCGTCCGGTGGCGGAGAAGCCGCTGAAAAAGGGGACGTTCACCATGGACAACACGGTGATGGAGATGAAGGACCACTCCCTCATCATGAAGATCATGTTCAAGGCGGTGGAGTCTACCGTCGCCAAGGGCTTCGGCGGCAAAAAGGACTACTCTGACCCCATCTTCCGCATGATGATGAACTCGGCGGCGGACGCCTCCCTCAGCGGCATGAAGATCAGCGGCGGCATGAACAACTATGTGCTGGAGGGGCTGCTGGAGATGGCCAACGGCCACTTCCTCCGGGGCATCGCGGCGATGCTGAAAAAGGGCTGACGGCCAGAGACCGGCGGGGCCCCGCCGGGGACCATATGGAAAAGCACCCGGAATCCTGGGATTCCGGGTGCTTTGCGTCTGTTATCAAGCGCGGGAGAAAAGGGACCGGGCGCGGGGAGCACCCTGCCGGGTTGGCAAAGGCTGGCAGCCTTATTTCCTGCCCTCCCGGCTCTCCTCCCAGGTCTGGTCGGCCACGGGAGTCCAGTTTTCGGCGTAGGGCGCGGTCTTGGCGCACAGATGCTCGGCGGTCTCCGGGTTCTGATAGTCGGTGTTCACCGCCCCGGTCTCGGCCACCATCCTGGGCAGGACATCCGGGTTTTCCAGCATGGGGCAGGGCCTCAGCATATTGTCGTTGAAGGGCTGGCCCCGGTGGTAGGCCATGAAGATGGGGCTCTTCAGGGCGTCCAGCAGGCTCACGTCGTGGATGTTCACATTGGAGTAGTGGATGAACACGCAGGGCTCCACGTCGCCCTTGGCGTTGATGTGGAGGTAGCGGCGGCCGCCGGCGATGCACCCGCCCACATACTCGGCGTCGTTCTGGAAGTCCATGGAGAAGATGGCCTTGCTGTTCCGGAAGCCCCGGATGGCCTTGTACATCTTCATCCGCTGCTCCGGGGAGGGCAGCAGCTCGGTGGCGGCGTCGTTGCCCACAGGCATATAGTGGAAGAACCACACGAACAGGGCCCCGGCGTCGATGAGCTGGTCAAAGTAGGTCTCGCTGCTCACGTCGTCCACGTTCCGGCTGGTGTAGCAGGTGGAAATGCCGAAGGGCAGCCTGTGGGACTTCATGAGAGCCATGGCGTCGTGGACCTTCCTGTAGACCCCCTGGCCCCGGCGGGAGTCGTTGGCCTCCTCAAATCCCTCCAACGAGATGGCGGGAACAAAATTCTTTACCCGGAGCATCTCCTGGCAGAAGGCTTCGT
>CATZRD010000003.1 GCA_958423465.1 uncultured Oscillospiraceae bacterium
CCGGAGCGCACCATGCGGTTGACCACGTTATTGCCGCCGCCGCCGACGCCGATGACCTTGATCTTCACTACCCGGTCGGGAGCCGTGACCATTTCAAATGCCATAGTGGGTTCCTCCTACCACAATTTGTATCTTCCGAATCGATCCTGGAGAATCTGCCCCAAGATAGAGTAATTTACTTTTGTCTATTGTATGCTTTTTTCCTAATCAGGTCAATAGCTGATTTCCTCTTTTTTTGAAATTTCCAGTAGAATTCCAGGCACATGCCTGCCATTTCCCAAAATATGGAAAAATCGCTCCTACGGGTCGGGGATAAAATGGCTCTTATTGTCGTCCTTCAGCGTCATGAGGATGGTCCCCCGCTCGTTGGGCTCCAGCTCCGCCACCCAGCCCAGCACGCCGTCCAGCTTGAAGCCGAAGTCCGCGTGGTAGGGGATCTTCACCCGCAGCCGGTCGTCATAGGTGAGGACCAGACACTTGGCGTCGGAGGCGTCGATGGAGCCGGTGCGCTCCAGCATGCCCCGGCTCTCCAGCGCGCCCAGCAGCTCCAGCAGCCGGTCCAGCGTCAGATGCCCGCCCTCGGCCAGCTCCAGCGGCCGTCCCAGGACGGGGGCCTGGGCGGTGAGGCCGGCGATCTGGATGCACCCCGCGGCGCTGGCCGCCTCCTCCAGCAGCTTGCCGTGGGTGTTGATCCGCCACCAGCTCCCGCCGCCCCGTATGACGGCGGAGGCGGCGGTCTCCGTGACGTCCACCACCAGAGTGTCCGGCAGCTTTCGATTGATCCGCACCTCGGAGATGTAGGGCAGGCTGGTGTAGACGCTCTGGGAGATGCGGTATTTGTCCAGCAGGATCAGGTTGTCGCCCTTCTCCACGCCGGAGGCGGCCACGATCTCCTCCTGGGTATACCGGCTGTTGCCGGTGACCAGGACCTGGTCCACCTTGAAAAACAGAGTGAGGGCCGCCACGATGGCCACCGCGGCCAGCAGCAGGGACAGGACCCGCAGCAGCGGGCCCAGACTGCCCCGCCGCCGTCTCCGGCTGGGCCGCCGGCGCTTATTGGGCATGGCGCTCACTCCTTTCCCGACGCCGCGTAAGCGGCGTCTCCTTTGTATCAGTCCTCCGTCAGGCGGATCTCCGCCCCCAGAGCCGTCAGGTCCCCCACCGGGTCCTGATACCCCCGGCGGATGTGGTGGATGTCCCCCACCCGGGTCTCTCCCTGGGCGCTGAGGCCCGCCACCAGCAGAGCCGCGCCGCCCCGCAGGTCCGTACACCGGACGGAGGCCCCGTGGAGCCGCTCCACCCCGGTGACCACCGCCACCCGGTCCGCCACGGCGATGTCCGCCCCCATCCGCCGCAGCTCATCCACATGGCGGTAGCGGTTCTCGAATATGTTCTCCACGAATACGGTGGCTCCCCGGCTTCGCAGCAGCGCCGCCATCAGCACCGCCTGGGCGTCGGTGGGAAAGCCCGGATAGGGGGCGGTGCGCACCGTGGGGATGGCCCGCAGCGCCCCGTCGCTTTCCAGGGTCACCCGGTCCTCTCCCCCCTCGATCCGGCAGCCCGCCTGGTGCAGGGCGGCGGTGACGGTGGAGAGGTACTTCCCGCTGACCCGCCGCAGCTCCACCCGGCCGCCGGCGGCGGCCACGGCGGACAAGTAGGTGGCCGCCACGATGCGGTCCGGCATCACGGTAAAGACCGCGTCGCGGGTCCGGCGCATCCCCCGGACCCGGATGAGGGAGCTGCCCGCTCCCCGCACGTCGCAGCCCAGGGCCGTCAAAAACCGCTGCAGGTCCCCGATCTCCGGCTCCCGGGCGGGGTTGACGATGAGGGTCTCCCCCTCCGCGCCGCAGGCCGCCAGGATGGCGTTCTCCGTGGCCCCCACGCTGGGCAGGCTGAGGGATACCTCCCGGCCCGTCAGGCGGCCCGCCTCGCAGCGCAGCCGGCCCCCCTCCTCCCGGATGGAGGCCCCCAGCTGCCGGAGGATATCCAGGTGCAGGTCGATGGGTCTGGGACCCAGCTCACAGCCCCCGGGGTAGGACATCTCCGCCCAGCCGAAGCGGGCCAGGATGGCCCCCAGAAAGATCACGGAGGAGCGCATCTCCCGCATCAGGTGGTCAGGGATGTCCCAGCGGCTCATGGAGGCGGTGTCCACCACCAGCTCGTCCCCCTCCCACCGGGCCTCGCAGCCCAGATGGCGGAGGATCCGGACGCTGGCGTCCACGTCCGTCAGGCGGGGACACCGGCGCAGCCGGGTCACCCCCGGATGGAGGATGGTGGCCGCCAGCACCGGCAGCACGCTGTTTTTCGCCCCCTGGATCTCCAGCGTTCCCTCCAGCGGGCGTCCGCCCTGAATGATGATCTGGCTCATGATAGCCCCTCCCATGATGGATTTCGCGCGATACTGTTCCATCATATGCGGAAGGGCCGGGGGCGCTACTTTCTGCCGGCGGAGCGCAGGGCCATGGCCGCGGCGTAGATCCGCTCGGCGGCGTCGATGGTCCCCAGCTTCGCCATGGCCCCGGCCATGGCCCGGCGGCGGTCCGGGTCGGAGAGGATGGACCGGGCGGTCTCATAGAGTTTCTGCCCGCCGCAGTCCTTTTCCGGCAGCAGCACCGCCCCCCCGGCGTCGGAGAGCACCCGGGCGTTGTGCTCCTGGTGGTTATTGGCCACGTTGGGGGAGGGCACGATGATGGCCGGCACCCCCAGGGCCGTCAGCTCGCTGATGGTGCTGGCTCCCGCCCGGCAGATCACCAGGTCGGCGGCCCGCATGACAACGGCCATGTCGCTGATATACTCCCGCACGTCGATATCCGGCGCGGCGGACAGGTCCAGCCCCGCGGCGGCCAGGTCCTTCTCCATCTGGGGGAAGCCCACGGCCCCCGCCCCGTGGATGTGGTGGAAGGGCCGCTCCATCCGCTCCAGGGCGATGAACTCCACCATCTGCCGGTTCATGGCGGCGGCGCCCAGACTGCCCCAGAAGGACACCACCAGCGGCCTCCCGTCGTCTATGCCCAGTTTTGCCTTGGCCTGGGCCCGGGTCAGGGCGAAAAAGTCCCCCCGCACCGGGGTCCCGGTGACCAGGACCTTCTCCGGGTGCTTATAATTCTTCCGGCACTCCTCGAAGCCCACCATGATGAGGTCCGCGTGGGGCTCCAGCAGCCGGGTGGTAAGGCCCGGGATGGCGTTGGACTCGTGGATGGCGGTGGGGATCCCCCGGCGGGAGGCCGCCAGAATCATGGGATAGCTGGCATAGCCCCCGGTGCCCATGACCAGGTCCGCCGGGAACTCGTCCAGCAGGGCCCCCGCCTCTTTGGGGGAGCGAATCAGGTTCTGGAGGGATACGATGTTGTGGCGGATCTCCCTGGGACGCATGGACCGGTGAAAGCTGGAGATCTCCACGGACCGGAAGGGCCAGCCCGCCTCCTCGATGAGGCGGCGCTCCAGGCCCCGGCGGGCGCCGATGAACAGCACCTCGCTGTCCGGCTTCCGCTCCCGCAGCAGCCCCGCCATGGCCAGAGCCGGGTTCACATGTCCCGCGGTGCCGCCGCAGGTAAAGATCACTTTCATGGCGCGGGCCCTCCTATTTGGACTTTGGCGCGGGGATCTGCCGGGACACCGAGAGCACGATTCCCACCTCCAGCAGCTGGATGGCCAGGGCCGTGCCGCCGTAGCTGAAGAAAGGCAGAGAGATTCCCGTGTTGGGGATGAAGTTGGTGACCACGGCGATGTTCAGGAAGGTCTGCAGGGCGATCTGGGTGGTGACGCCCACGATCAGAAGGCTCCCGAACCGGTCCCGGGCGTGGATGGCCAGCCAGTAGCCCCGGATGATGAGCAGAGCGAAAAGCACCATGATGAGGGTGGCCCCCACCAGGCCCAGCTCCTCGCAGGTGATGGCGAAGATGCAGTCGTTGTGCTCCTCCGGCAGGAACATGAACTTCTGGCGGCTCTTGCCCAGCCCCGTGCCCCAGAGGCCCCCGGAGCCGATGGCGATGAGGCTCTGGCTGGTCTGATAGCTCTGGTCCAGAGGGTCCCAGAAGGGGTCCCGCCAGGTGGTGATCCGGGCGGAGTTGTAGCCGATCTTTTCCATCAGATCGGTAAAGAGCATGAGATACAGGCCCGCCCCGGCGCCGCAGACGCCGGCGGTGATCCACTTCCAGTCGATGCCCCCCACCACCATCATGGCCGCCCCGATGCCCAGCAGCAGGATCATGCCGGACAGGTGGGGCTCCATCCACATGAGGCCGGCGATGCCCACCAGAATAACGGCGTAGGGCAGGATGCCGTCTTTGAAGGTGCGCATCTTCTCCCGCTTTTTGGAGATGGTGGCGGCAAAGTAGAGGATGATGCCCAGCTTCGCCACCTCCGAGGGCTGGAACTGGGGCCCGGCCACCAGGAACAGCTTCATCCAGCGCACGGAGTTGTTGCGGCGGATGCCGAAGAGCTTGCCGTACTTGTTGGGGCCGGGGAGGACCACCAGGATCAGCAGGATCACCGACACGATCAGGGCCAGCTTGGCCACGCCCCGCAGGCGCTGGTAGTTGATCTTGGACATCCAAAACATGGCCGCGACGCCCAGCGCGCCGAAGGCCGCCTGCCGCTTGAAGTAGTAGAGGGGATCGAAGTTGCTGGTCTCGGAGGAGGCGGCGGAGGGAAAGCTGGCGGAGAGCACCATGATGAGGCCAATGGTCAGAAGGACCATAGCCAGCAGCAAAAAGGGCAGATCCATAGGGCCCCGGGCCGCCTCCCAGGCCGCCCGGTCCCGGTCCCGCTGCTCCCGCTCCTTTTGACGCTGGAGCCTGCGCTGTTCCTCTTTTGTCATGGGTCCGCTCCTTTCCTTGAGGTCGTTTGGCCGCGCCGCTCCGTCAGGGCCGAATCCGGTCCATGACCCCCAGCAGGGCCAGGGCGCAGAACAGGGTGGACACAGCGGTAAACACGGTGACGATCTTGATCTCGCTCCAGCCGCACATCTCGAAATGGTGGTGGATGGGGGCCATCTTGAAGATCCGCTTGCCGTGGCTCAGCTTGAAATAGACCACCTGAATGATGTCCGACAGGGTCTCCACGATGTACACGATCCCCACCAGCACCAGCACCAGAGGCATATCGAAGGCGAAGGCCAGCCCCGCCACCGCGCCCCCCAGAAACAGGGAGCCGGTGTCGCCCATGAACACCTTGGCCGGGTGGGCGTTGAAGAGCAGGAAAGCCAGCAGCCCCCCCAGCAGGGCCCCGGCGAAGATCCCCAGCTGGGTATAGCCCCACCAGGCGGCCACGGAGGCGAAAAACAGCGCCACGGGGATGGTGACGGAGGTGGAAAGGCCGTCCAGCCCGTCGGTGATATTCACCGCGTTGACGGTGCCTACGATGACAAAGGCGGCGAAGATCATGTAAACCGGCCAGCTCAGGGCGATGCTGGTCTGGAAGAAGGGAATATACAGGCTGGGGGACAGCAGCCCCTCATACCGCATGAGCATCAGGAAGGCGATGGCCGCGGCCAGCTGCAATAAGAATTTCTGGATGGCGGTAAGCCCCAGGTTCTGGTGGCGCTTCACCTTCTCATAGTCGTCCAGGAAGCCGATGACGCCGAACACCAGGGCGAACGCGAACACATAAATATGGCTCAGGTCCCCCGCCAGCATCCCCTTCCAGCCCACGATCAGGATGGACAGGGCGATGCCGATGATGAACATCAGTCCTCCCATGGTGGGGGTCCCGGCCTTGCTCAGGTGCCACTTCGGCCCCACCTCCCGGATCTCCTGGCCGGCCTTCAGCCGCCGGAGAGCGGGCAAAATCACCTTCCAGCCCAGCAGGCCCGTGACGGCGAAGCTGAGCACACACGCGATCATCATTTCCATAATGCTTCTCCCTCTGCTCCCGCGCCGGGCGGGAATTCTCTTTGCGTTGACAGGCCGGTCTATCCGCGTTTCTGGGCGGCGTACTCCGCCACCACCTCCCGCTCGTCCAGATGGCGCTTTTCATGGCCTACCACCTGGTAGGTCTCGTGGCCCTTCCCCGCCAGGACGATCACGTCCCCGCTCTGGGCGTGGTCCATGGCGTAGCGGATGGCCTGGACCCGGTCCGGCACCACCACATAAGGGGTCTCCGTGCCGGTCATGCCCGCCAGGATGTCGTCGATGATGGCCTGAGGCTCCTCCGTGCGGGGGTTGTCGGAGGTGACGATGACAAAGTCCGCCAGGCGCTGGGCGATGTCCCCCATTTGGGGGCGCTTGGTCCGGTCCCGGTCCCCGCCGCAGCCGAAGAGGGCCACCACCCGGCCCCGGGCGAAGCCCCGGACGGTGTTCAGCACGTTCTCCAGCGCGTCGGGGGTGTGGGCGTAGTCGATGAGAATGGTGTAGTCGCCGGGGGTGGGCACCGGCTCCACCCGCCCCTTCACGTGGGGGATGGTCCCCAGCACCTGGGCGCTGTCCGTCAGGGACACCCCCAGGGCCCGGGCGGCGGCCAGCACCCCCAGGGCGTTGTAGACCATGAAGCCGCCGGGGATGGGGACCTCCACGTCCACCGTCTCCTCCGCCGTCACGGCGTCGAAGCGGACGCCCCGGGCGTCCAGGCGGATGTTCCGCGCCGCCAGGTCCGGGGCCTTCTCCCCGTGCTCCCCGACGGAGACCTTTTGGCAGGACGCCGACCCCATGAGCCGCCCGCTCCAGGGGTCGTCGGCGTTGTAGACGCCTACGGCGCACTGGCGGAACAGCAGGGCCTTGGCGTCGCAGTAGGCCTCCATGGTCCCGTGGAAATCCAGATGGTCCTGGGTGAGATTGGTAAAGATGCCCACGGCGTAATGGATCCCCGCCACCCGCTTGAGGAACAGGGCGTGGGAGGACACCTCCATCACCACATGGGTGCAGCCCCCGTCCGCCATCCGGCGGAGCAGACCCTGGAGCTCGAAGGACTCCGGAGTGGTGCGCTCCGTGGGCAGCACCTCGGCGCCGATCATGTTCTGGTTGGTGCCGATGAGGCCCACCTTGGCCCCCAGCTTCCGCTCCAGGATCTCCTTGAGCAGATAGGTGGTGGTGGTCTTGCCATTGGTGCCGGTGACGCCCACCATGGTCATTTGCGCGGCGGGGTCGCCGTACCAGTTCCGGCCCAGCTGGGCCAGGGCGGCCCGGCAGTCCGCCACCCGCACATAGGGTCCCCCGTCCGCCGGAGGGGTCTCGCAGAGGACGCAGGCCGCCCCCTTCTCCCGGGCCATGGGAATGAATTTGTGTCCGTCGGTCTCATAGCCGGTCATGGCAACGAACAGGTCCCCCGCCTCCGTCTTGCGGGAGTCGTAGCTGACGCCGCCGATCTCCGTCTGAAGGCCGGCGTTGGTTTCCAGAATCTCAAGTCCACGCAGCAGTATTTCCAGCTTCATCTTATGCGCCTCATGCTTTCCTCATTCTATCTCCCGAGGGAGGCCCGGAACCGGGCATATCCAGTATAATCCGATCCTCGCCGGGGTAAACGGCACAGACTGCTCCATACCCTGCATATTCTGCTGAGATCAGTCGGCGGTAGACCCGGACTGGCCCATCTGCACCGTGACCACGGTGCCCGCGGGGACCTGGGTCCCCTCCGCCAGGGACTGATTGATGGCCTTGATGCCGCTGCCCTCGCCGGTGGCGCCGGTGGTCTTGAGGATCAGCCCCGCGTTGGTCAGGGCCGTGTTCGCCTTGGCGGCGGAGAGACCCAGCACGTTGGGCACGGTACACAGCTCCTGGGACTTCTCCGCGCCCATGTAGAGGATGATCTCCGCGCTCACCGGGACGATGGCCCCGCCCAGAGGCGTCTGGTCGGTAACGGTATCCCCGTCGCCCACCACCCGGTAGCTGTCAAAGCCGTACTGGGCCAGCTTTTCCGCCGCCTCCGCCTCGCTGAGGCCCACCACATAGGGGACGGTGGCCTCCGCGGCGGTCATCTGGTCCTCGGTGTACTGGGGCGCGACGCCCAGATAGGGCAGGATATCGCTCATGATGGAGGAAGCGGTGGGGGCCACCATATTGCCGCCGGACACATAGGTCCCGGTAAAGCGGGAAGGGGTGTCCAGGGTCAGCAGCATGATGACCTGGGGGTCGTCGGCGGGGGCGAAGCACAGGAAGGACACGACCACCTCGTTATAGCCGTTTTCGTCCTTGATGCCGGTCTTATCGGCGGTGCCGGTCTTGCCCCCCACCCGGTAGCCCGCCACCTGGCCGTTGCGGCCGGTGCCGTCGGACACCACATATTCCAGGATGTCCCGGACGGTGGCGCTGGTCTCCTCGCTGATGACCTGGCGCACCGGGGTTGCGTCGTGCTTATAGACCACGTTGCCGTCGCCGTCCAGCTCCTTCTCCACGATGTAGGGCTGATACAGATAGCCGCCGTTGATGCAGGCCGCCTGGGCGGAGATGAGGGCGATGGGGGTGACGTTGAAGGTCTGGCCGAAGGCGTAGGAGGCCAGGTTCACCTCGGCGGAGCCCAGGACCTTGGCGCTGGCCGCGATGCCGGTGGCCTCGCCGTTGAGCTCGATGCCCGTAGGCTCCGTGAGGCCAAAGGCGTCCATGTACTCCCGGAAGGTCTGGGCCCCCACGCTGAGGCCGATGCGGATAAAGGCCGGGTTGCAGGAATTGGCCGTGGCCTCCTTCAGGCTCTGGTGGCCGTGGCCCGCCTTTTTGGAGCAGTATATGGGCTTGGGCCAACCGCCTACCCGGACGGAGCCGGAGCAGTCGAAGGTGCTGGCGGTGGTGATGGCGCCCTCCTCCAGGGCCATGGACAGCGTCAGGACCTTGAAGGTGGAACCGGGCTCGTAGGTGTCGTTGATGGCCTTGCTGCGCCACTGCTTCTGCTGGAGCTGGCCCAGCAGCTCCAGATACGCCTCCGTGTGGACCGGCTCTGTCTCCCCGCCGGTCTCGCCGGTCTGCTCCCCTTCGCCGGTCTCGCCGGAAGGGGCGCTTCCCTCCGGCTGGACCCCGTCGGCCTCCGCCAGCTGCTGCTGGAAGCCCTCGTCATAGACGGCCTGGGCGTTGTTGGGATCGTAGGTGGGATTGGAGGCGATGGCCAGCACCGCCCCGCTGCGGGGGTCCAGCACCACGCCGGAGGCGCCGTATTTGGCCCCGTACCGGGACACCATATCCGCCAGCCCCCGCTCCAGGAAGTACTGGATATTGCTGTCCAGGGTGAGCTGGAGGCTGTGGCCGTCCTTGGCGTCGTAGTACTGCTCGTATTGGAACAGCAGCTCCCGGCTCAGGCCGTCCTTGGCGGTGACGGTGAGGCCGTCGGACCCCTCCAGGGCGTCGTCATAGATGGCCTCCAGACCGTAAGCGCCGTGGTTCTCGCTGTTGACGAAGCCCAGGACGTGGGCCGCCAGAGAGTTGTGGAGATAGTAGCGCTTGGAGTCGCTGGACAGGTGGATGCCGGTGATGGTGATGCCAAGGTCGTTGTCCTTGATGAAGGAGCGGATCTTGTCCCCGATGTTCTTGTCCACCCGCTTGCGCAGCATCTCGTACTGACTGCTGGTTTTCTCCAGCCGCTTGTAGATGGTCTCCTCGTCCATCTCCAGGATCTCCGCCAGATTTTTCGCGATGGCGTCCTTGTACTCCTGGCCAGTGGGGGGCAGCTTCTCCCCCTCCTTCAGGCCCTTGGCAATTTTCTTCTCCCGGGCCTTATCCAGATCCTTGGCCCGCTGGTCGATGACCATGGGGTCCAGAAACACCGTGTCCGCCGTGGCGGAAATGGCTAGGATCTCCCCGTTGCGGTCGTAGATGGTCCCCCGGGAGGCGGAGATCGTCGTGCTCTTGGTCTGCTGCTTGGAGGCCCGCTCCTGCAGCTCCTCATGCTGCCGGATCATGAGGGTATAGAGCTGGGTGAACAGCGCCGCGAAGGTCACGACGCCCAGCAGGATCATCAGGCACAGGCTCCTGCGCTGGATGGTCAGCTTCGCCCGGCGGGCGGCGTCCGTTTTCTTCCTCTGCTCCTTTGCCATGGGTCTCCTCCTCATCCGGGTCCGGTCCCCCCGGGGCAGTCCGGGGGGAGGAACAGCAAGCAGGGAGCAAGAGGTCTGAGCCTCTTACTCCCCGGTATCCTTCTTCCGGCGCAGCCGCCCGGGACAACGACCGTATCGGCGCGCCTCATCACTTGATTATACTTTTCCTCAGCGGAAATATTCCAGCACGGTGTACACACTTTTGCTGACGGTGGCGGCGATCCGGCTGAAAACGCCGGCCTCCGGGGCGTTGTAGGTCACCGCCCGGTCCTGGCCCGGCAGATCCAGATAAATGATCTGGCTGTCCGAGGGCTGGCTCATGCCGGCGGCCTGGGCCGCATCCTTCACGGTGGCCAGATCGAAGGCCTGCTCGTACTGGGCCAGCAGGGCCACCTGCTCCACCTCCAGCTGGCTGATCTCCGACTTCATCTGGACGATCTCGCCGGAGATGGTGTTCAGATGCACATAGCACAGCAGCAGGCACACCAGCATCCCCGCCGCCAGAGCGAAGCCCGCCACCGCCGCCAGAGACACCTTCTGGGCGGGACGGACGGTGGATTTCACCTCCGCCCGCCGCCGGGCGATCTGGTCCGAGCGGGACTCCTGCCGCCGGCGGTACTGCTGGTCGAAGTCCAGCTGGCCGCTGGTCTCCAGCTGCCGCTGCAGCTCCTGGCTGTCCAGCTTCCGGGCCAGGTTCCCGTCCACCACGCCGGGGGTATGGTATCTGCGTCTGGCGGTAGTTCTGTTCTGAGCGGCCATGAGCGGCTTCCTCCTTATCGCTTCGTATCTCCATCCCGCCGGGGCGGGTCACGGTATCAGAACGGGGTCCTCCGGGCCACCCGCAGCTTGGCGCTGCGGGCCCTGGGATTTTCGGTCAGCTCCGCCTCGCCGGCGGTGATGGGCTTGCGGTTCACCAGCTCCAGCTTGGGCTTCTTGCCGCA
The DNA here is from genome assembly GCA_958423465.1 of uncultured Oscillospiraceae bacterium. Taxonomy (GTDB): domain Bacteria; phylum Bacillota; class Clostridia; order Oscillospirales; family Oscillospiraceae; genus Pelethomonas. The sequence continues at coordinate 10,894 of CATZRD010000003.1, forward strand.
CACGCACACCGGAAACTGGGGCGGGCAGGTGCAGCCTGTGGCCAGCTCCCGCATGGTCTGCTTGACGATCCGGTCCTCCAGGCTGTGGAAGGTAATCACCGCCAGCCGCCCGCCGGGCTTCAGGCCCCGGACCGCCGCCTCCAGCATGGGGGGCAGCTCGTCCAGCTCGCCGTTGACAGCGATGCGGACGGCCTGAAAGGCGCGTTTGGCCGGGTGCTGCTTCTCCCGCAGGGCCTGGGGCGGCATGGCGGACCGGACGGTCTCCGCCAGCTCCAGGGTGGTCTCGATGCTCCGCTCCTCCCGGCGCTTCACGATGGCCCGGGCGATCTGGGGGGCGTAGCGCTCCTCGCCGTACTCGTAGAGGATCCGCCGCAGCTCCTCATAGCTCCACCCGTTCACCACCTCCCGGGCGGTGAGGGGGGCGGAGCGGTCCATGCGCATATCCAGCGGCGCGTCGTGCATATAGCTGAAGCCCCGCTCCGGCTGGTCCAGCTGGGGGGAGGATACCCCCAGATCGAAGAGCATCCCGTCGGCCTTGTCCACGCCCGCCTCCCGGAGCACGTCCTCCAGCCGGCTGAAATTGGCGTGGACCGGGGTGAAGCGGTCCCCGAACTCCCGCAGCCGCTCCCTGGCGGCGTCGATGGCGGCCATGTCCCGGTCGATTCCAATGAGGCGGCCGGTGTTCAGGCGGCGGAGGATCTCGATGGAGTGGCCTCCCCGGCCCAGCGTTCCGTCCACATACACGCCGTCGGGACGAATATCCAGCGCCTCCAGGCACTCCGCCAGCAGCACGGGCCGGTGCCCGTAATCCTTCTCCATATCAGAACTCCAGCTCCGTCAGAGTCTCCAGCAGGTAGTCCGACTCCATGGCGGCCTTCTCGATGGCGCGCCACCGGTCCGGGTTCCACAGCTCCACGGACTTCACCGCGCCGTTGATGACCACTTCCCGGTCCAGCGCCGCGTATTCCCGCAGATTGGCGGGGATCAGGATGCGGCCCTGACTGTCCGGCTGACACTCGGCGGCGTTGGCGAACAGCACCCGGACCTTCCGGGCCTGGGCCAGAGACAGGGTATCGTATTTTTCCAGGAGCTGCTCCCACTTGCTGTCGCTGTACACCGACAGGCAGCCGTCCAGACCGATGGTGACATAAAACACGTCTCCCAGCTGTTCCCGGAACTTTGCGGGGATGAAAAGGCGTCCTTTCGCGTCAATATTATGCTGATATTTCCCGATCAACGCCTCCGCCCCCTCTCCTGTTCTGTCTCGTTCATGGCAGCGGTGAAAGGCCCCGGGCCCCATCCGGGCCGCCGGTTTGTGGGTTCTGGCGCTACTTTCCACCACTTTCCACCACTACATTGTCAGTATACGGCACGGCGTCCAGAAATGCAAGGGGCAATTTTTGATTTTTTCTCATCAAAACCAGTAGGTTTTGCACGAAAAGGCCCTCTTTTCCGCATTTTGAACAGGCGTTCTAATTAGCCGGCAAAGAGACGGACGAGGCGGGCACAAGATATTGTGCCCGCCTCGTCCGAAGCTACTATGTATAGTTTTCGCCTGGAATCCCCCGGCCTGTCCCGGAGAAATTTTGTACAAGTCTACAAAATTCAGTTCTGCTTTTTGTCGGTTCCTCTAGCCTGGGCGTCCAGCTGGGCCTTCTGCGCCTGAAGCTGCTCGTTGGACGCGGAGCGGAAGCGGGCGCGGGAGTCCCGAATCTCCTCCAGGGCCATCTGGATGGCCTCCTCCGTGCGGCGCAGGGCGTCGTCGGTGTACTCGTTGGTGACGGTGATCATGGTGCGGCGGCGCTCCTCCGCCCGGGTCACGATGTCGTGGGCCTTGTCCCGGGCGGCCCGGGTGATCTCGCTCTCCCCCACGATGGTCTTGGCGTCCAGGTCCGCCTGACGGCGGATCTTCTCCGCCTCCTTCTTGGCGTTCTCCACGAACTCGTCCCGGGCGCGGATCAGGTCCTGGGCCTTTTTCAGCTCCAGGGGGAGCTGGCCCTTCAGCTCGTCCAGCAGGTCCAGCGCCTCCTCCCGGACGATAATGCACTTATCCGGCGCCATGAGCACGCCCTTGGCCCCATCGATCATCTCGTAGAGAACGTCGATCAAATACTGTACATCGTTTGCCATAGCTTACTGTACCTTCCCTTCCGTCATTGTCATAAGCATCGCCGCCGTACCGGCGGGTACATAATTCTCCAGGTCCTGATGATAGCGGATCATCTCCCTCACCATGGTGGAGCTGATGTGCAGGTGCTCCGCCCGGGCGGGCAGCAGCACCGTGTCCAGGGCCGGCTCCAGCGCCCGGTTGATCTGGGACATCTGATATTCCCAGTCAAAATCCCCGCCGCCGCGCAGGCCCTTTACCAGGGCGCAGGCCCCGGTCCTCCGGGCGAAGTCCGCCAGCAGCCCGGTCCAAACCTCCGCCCGGACGTTGGGCAGGCCCTCCACCGCCCGGCGCACCAGCGCCAGCCGCTGGTCCGGCGTGAACATGGGGTGTTTTTCCCCGTTGACCATGACGCACACCACCACCTGATCGAACAGGGCGGCGGCCCGCCGGATCAGGTCCAGGTGGCCCACGGTGATGGGGTCGAAGCTGCCGGGACAGACGGCGATCCTCATAGCGCTTCCTCCCGGTGATACAGAGTGATCTTCACCGTGCCGTACCGGTAGTCCCGGCCCCGGACACAGCGGCCCGCCCGCTCCGGCATCGCCTGCTTCGCGGGGGACTCACAGATGATTATACCATGGTCCGATAAAATGTCAAACTGAGAAATGGCGGAAAGCACCGATTCCCAGAGCCCGGCGGCGTAGGGCGGATCCACAAAGATCAGATCGAACCGCTCCCCCGCCGACCGGAGATAGGCCAGGGCCTCGCCGCAGACCACCGACGCCCGGTCTCCCAGGCCCGTGGCCGCCAGATTTTCCCGCACCAGGGCGGCGGCCTGCCGCCGGCTGTCCACGAACACCGCCCGGTCCGCCCCCCGGCTCAGGGCCTCGATCCCCATTTGTCCGGTGCCGGCGAAGAGGTCCAGCGCCCGGCGCCCCTGGATCTGGAACTGAAGGATATTGAATACGCCCTCCTTCACCCGTTCCGAGGTAGGGCGGGTCTCCAGGCCCTCCAGCGTTTTCAGCCGCCGGCCCCGGGCGGAGCCAGTGATCACGCGCATACGCTCCTCCTCACGTCCCGCAGCGGAAACTGCCCGGAAATAGGGCCTCGCTCCGCCGGGGATACTGGTCATGTGCCGTCTTTTTTATCATATGTCAAATGGGCGGTTTTTTCAAGTAGGAAACCGCAGTTTTTTGGGCAAAAGGCGGATTGCGTGATTGCCACTTGTTATCCCGGGAAAATTAGTATATAATAGTAGACTGCAAATGCAGCAAGTTTACCCGGACCTGGTCCCGCCGGTCCGGACGACATTTTTCGCTGAAAGGATGTATTTCATGATCAAGCTACAGACGCCCCAGGGCGAAACCAGCATCAGCGACGCCGTATTCACCAACATCACCGGAAACGCCGCCACCAACTGCTTCGGCGTGAAGGGCATGGCCTTCCGTTCCATGACTGACGGTCTGGTCCACCTGCTGCGCAAGGAGGCCATGAGCAAGGGCGTCCAGGTCATTTACAACGAGGACGGCACCGTCTCCATCCGCCTCCACATCGTGGTGGAGCACGGCATCAATATCGCCGCCGCCTGCCGCTCCATCATGAGCGAGGTCCAGTACAAGGTCAGCAAGTACACCGGCATCCCCGTCAAAAGTGTGGATGTGTACGTTGACTCTGTTGTGTCCAATTCCAAGGGGGTATGACCGGCCATGATCCACACGATTGACGGAACACAGTTCAAGCAGATGGTGCTCCACGGGGCGGCGGCCATCTCTCTGCAGAAGCAGCAGGTCAACGATCTGAATGTTTTCCCCGTCCCCGACGGCGACACCGGCACCAACATGAGCCTGACCATCGGCACCGCCGCCGACGAGCTGAAAAAGAACGACTACTCCTCCCTCTCCGCCGCCGCCAAGGCCACCGCTGGAGCGCTGCTGCGGGGCGCCCGGGGCAACTCCGGCGTCATATTGTCCCTCCTCTTCCGGGGCATCAGCAAGTCCCTGCGGGGGCTGGACACCGTCGACGGCGTCCAGCTGGCCGCCGCCATGAACGAGGGCGTCTCCGCCGCCTACGGCGCGGTGATGAAGCCCGCCGAGGGCACGGTGCTCACCGTGTCACGCCTGGCCTCCAAACGGGCCGAGGAGGCCGCCGCGGAGAACAACGATGTCGAATACGTCCTCTCCGAGGCCATCCGGGTGGGTCATGAGGCCCTCGCCCAGACCACGGAGATGAACCCCGTTCTCAAGAAAGCCGGGGTGGTGGACGCCGGCGGCATGGGCTATCTGGTGATTCTGGAGGGGATGCTGGCCTGCCTCCGGGGGGAGCCAATGCCCGAGACCGCGGAGGAGGAAGGCCCCAAAAAGGCCGATTTCTCCGCCCTCACCGATGAGGAGATCACCTTCACCTTCGACACGGTGTTCATTGTCCGCAAAACCACCGACAAGCCTCTGGAGCTTCTGCGGGCCTACCTCAGCAGCATCGGCGACAGTCTGGTCATCGGCGAGGACGACGACGCCTTCAAGGTCCACGTCCACACCGATATCCCCGGCGCGGCCCTTACCGAGGCCCAGAAGTACGGCACGCTGGAGCTGGCCAAGATCGAGAACATGCGCACCCAGTACGAGGACATGGCCGCCGGCCGCAAGACCCAGAGTACGGATGACCTGGAACAGATAGAGGCGGAGCTGGAAAGCAGCGGGACCCGGGAGACGGTCCCCCTCATCGCGCCTCCGGAGAAGCGCTACGGCTTCCTTTCCGTCTGCGCCGGGGAGGGTCTGGCCACGGTGTTCCGGGACCTGGGCGCCGATGGGATCATCTCCGGCGGGCAGACCATGAACCCCTCCACCGAGAGCATCCTCACCGAGATCAACAAGGTCCCCGCCGAGGTGGTGTTCGTGCTGCCCAACAACAAGAACATCATCATGGCCGCCCAGCAGTGTGCGGGGCTGACCCCCAAGCAGGTGGTGGTGGTCCCCACCGCCACCATCCCCCAGGGCGTCACCGCCATGATGAACGTGGATATGGAGCTGGAGCCGGAGGCCCTGCTCCAGGCCATGACCGACGCCATCGAGAGCGTGACCACTGCCCAGATCACCTACGCCGCCCGGGACAGCGAGTTCGACGGCTTTTCCATCAGCGCGGGGGACTATCTGGCCCTGCTGGGGGGCAGGCTCTTCGGCACCGACAAGGATATTTCCGCCATGCTGGAAAAGCTGGCCCGGGAGGCCGCCCAGCGGGAGGCCGCCTTCGTCACCGTGTTCTACGGCGAGGACGTCACCGAGGAGCAGGCCGCCCAGGCGGAGGACATTTTCTCCCGGCTCTGCCCCGGCGCGGAGCTGAGCGTCCTCAGCGGCGGACAGCCCGTCTACTACTATATCATCTCCATCGAGTAAGGGAGGCATAACACAATGCTGACAGCGATCGTGGGCATCAACTGGGGCGACGAGGGCAAGGGCCGGATGGTGGATCTGCTCACCAGCGGCTACGACGTGGTGGTCCGCTATCAGGGGGGCGGCAACGCCGGACACACCGTGGTCAACGAGAAGGGCAAGTTCGCCCTCCACCTGCTGCCCTCCGGCATCTTCCGGGACGGCGTGGTGAACATTCTGGGCAACGGCGTGGCCCTGGACTGCGAGAGCCTGTGGAACGAGATGCGGGACGTCCAGAGCAAGGGGGTGGCCATCACCCCGGAGAATCTGCGCATCAGCGACCGGGCCTCCCTGCTGCTGCCCTGGCACCGGGATCTGGACGCTCTGGAGGAGGCCCGTTTGGCGGACAAAAAGTACGGCTCCACCAAGCAGGGCATCGCCCCCTTCTACTCCGACAAATATCAGAAAAAGACCGTCATGGCCGGGGAGCTTCTGTACCCCGACAAGCTCTGGGAGCACCTGGCCGGTATCCTGGAGTGGAAGAACCTGACGCTGGAGCGGATCTACGGGGCCAGTCCCTATACCATGGACCAGCTGCGATCCTGGGTGGCGGACTTCGGCGAGAAGCTCAAGCCCTACATCTGCGACACCGGCGCCTTTCTGCGCAAGGCCCAGGCCCAGGGTAAAAACATCCTCTTCGAGGCCCAGCTGGGCTCCCTGCGGGACCTGGATTACGGCATCTACCCCTACACCACCTCCTCCAACGCCATCGCCGCCTACGCCCCCGTGGGTTCCGGCCTGCCCGGGGCCCGGCTGGACCAGGTGGTGGGTGTGGTCAAAGCCTACTCCTCCTGCGTGGGCGAGGGCCCCTTCACCTGCGAGTGGTTCGGCGAGGAGGCGGAGACGCTGCGCCAGGCCGGCGAGGAGTACGGCGCCAAGACCGGGCGGCCCCGCCGGGTAGGCCCCATCGACCTGGTGGCCACCCGCTACGGCGTCCAGTGTCAGGGCGCTACCGACATCGCCCTGACCAAGCTGGACGTGCTCAGCTACATGGACCGGATCCCCGTCTGCGCCCACTACGAGCTGTACGGCCAGCAGACCGACGAGTTCCCCTTCCCCGCCGTTCTGCCCGACGCCAGGCCCGTGTGGGAGTACCTCCCCGGCTGGCGGTGCGACCTTTCCGCCTGCCGGAGGCCGGAGGACCTTCCCCAGGCCGCCAGGGACTATGTGGCCTATATTGAGAAGGCCGTGGGCTGCCCTATCAAGTATGTGTCCGTGGGACCTGAGCGGGACGCCTATGTGAAAATGTACTGAGCGAACGCGAAAAACGCCCCGGCTCCGCCTTCTGCGGAGCCGGGGCGCTTTTTCAGCCGCGTCTCAATCGATATCCACGCTGATATGGTCCGTGCCATGGGCCTCGAACTCCCCCATGTACTGCTCCATACGCTCCATGACCTCATCATAGTTTTCGGCGGTGGCCCGGTCCGTATCCAGGTCCCGCAGGGCCAGCTCCTCCGCCAGGATCTCAAAGAAGGTCACGTCCTCGTAGGCCATGATGGCCTCGTGGATCCCGCCCTCGGCAAAGGCCTTGGAGGGAATCAGCTCCCCGTTGTACAGCTCCACCAGCGGAGCCATGCCGTGGTCCAGACAGTGGGAGAACACAAGGCTCTCCACCTTGTCGTAGTCCCGGATCCGGTCGTCCCCCCGGGTGGAGTTGAGCACCCAGTTGCCTATGTACACCAGATCCAGCAGACGGCGGTATTGCTTTTCAGTCAAATGCAGCTCCATAGCGCTCCTCCTCTCAGCCCGTGGATGGTAGTATGATACAGTATAGCAGAAGCCCACGGAAATTTCCACAGAAAATGTCCAGCAAAAACCCCAAACTTTTACTTGTTATCCCCCTGGGAACATAGTACAATGGTAGGACAACACCAGCCCGCGGGCCCTCCGCCGGTCCGCGTAGGAGGTATTTTCGTATGAACCAGCGTCCCATCGGCGTCTTTGACTCCGGCTTTGGGGGCCTGACCGCGGTGCGCCGGCTGCGGCGGCTCATGCCCTCTGAGGATATTATATACTTCGGCGACGCCGCCCGTGTGCCCTATGGGAACCGCAGCCGGGACACCATCATGAAGTACGCCCGGCAGGACATGGCCTTTCTCCGGTCCTTCGACCCCAAGGCCGTGCTTATCGCCTGCGGCACGGTCAGCTCCAACTGCCTGGAACCGCTCCAGGCGGAAAACGACATTCCCATCGTCGGCGTGGTGGAGCCTACCGTGGCCGCCGCCCTTCGGGCCACCTGCAGCGGCCGGGTGGGCCTGGTGGCCACCCGGGCCTCCGTGGCCAGCGGTGCCTATGAGCGGGCCTTCCACCGGCTGGCCCCCCAGGCGGAGCTGCACAGCCGGGCCTGCCCCCTCTTCGTCCCTCTGGTGGAGGAGGGGCGCTGCCGTCCCGGGGACCCGGTCATCGAGACCGTGGCGGAGGAGTATCTGTCCCCTCTGAAGGCGCTGGGCGTGGACACGCTGGTACTGGGCTGCACCCACTATCCCCTGCTCACCGGCGTCATCGGCGGCGTCATGGGGGAGGACGTGGCCCTCATCGACGCGGGGGCGGAGTCCGCCGGAGCCGTGCAGGCCCTGCTGGCCCGGGCGGGGCAGCTGGCGGACCGGGCCGCCGGTCAGGCCCGGTACTATACCAGCGACCGGCCGGAGAATTTCGCCCGGCTGGCCCCCCTGTTTCTGGGGGAAAACGTGGGAAACGTGGAACAGATCGACATTACACGGTACTGATATGATTGAAAAAGAAGTGATCCTGTTCGTTCGGGGGGAGCAGCAGTTTGACGGCGTGGACCCGGACCAGACGGAGCTGATCAGCGAGGGCCTCATGACCATCGACGACGGCGGCGCCGTCCGCCTCTCCTACCAGGAGACGGAGCTGACGGGTATGGCGGGCACCACCACCTCCTTCCTCATCGAAGGAGACCGGGCGACCCTCACCCGGTCCGGCACAGTGACCAGCCAGATGGTCTTTCAGCCCGGACAGCCCCACAGCTCCCTGTACAACACTCCCTGGGGCGCGCTGACGGTGGATATCGTCACCACCCGGCTGGCCCACCGGCTGACGGAGCACGGCGGCATCCTGGATATCCGCTTCTCCATCTCCGTGGAGCATCAGGCCACCGGGTCCAACCATGTCCACGTCCGGGTCCGGGAAAAGATGAGGCAGTGATATGACAGATCGGATCTCTGACCCCGCCGCCCAGGCCGCCGCCCTGGTGGCCGGCGCTTACGCGTCCGCCGCCGCCCAGGGGGCCCTGCCCGGCGGGATCTCCCTTTCTCCCCGGGCAGAGGCGGCCCGGGACGCCTCCCGGGGCGACTGGGCCTCCCCCTTCGCTCTGGCCGCCGCCGGGGCTATGGGGATGCGTCCCCGGGAGATCGCCGGGATTCTGCTGGAGCATTTGGACCTCTCCGGCAGCGTCTTTGCCTCCGCCGAGGTCGCCGGAGGGGGCTTTCTCAACTTCCGGCTGGGGGACGGGTGGTACGCCGCCGTCCTGGCCCGGGCGGAGAGCGGGGACCTGCTGGGGGACCGGCGAAGCGCCCTGGCGGGGCGGCGGGTCCTGGTGGAAGCCGCCGGAGGCGGCGCTTCCCCCCTTGCGGACCTGCGGGCCCGGCTGACCGGCGGCGCGCTGGCGGGGCTGATGGAGGCCCAGGGCGCCGCCGTCTGCCGCTCCGCCGGAGACGGAGGCCCCTTCCACCGGACCGTTCTGGTCCTGGCCCCGGGAAGCCCTCCGCCTCAGACGCCGCCGGGCGCGGAGGTCCTCGCCGTAGGCCCGGTCCGGCTGTCAGGGGGCGGTCCGGCGCTGGAGGCGGCGGTATCCATGGACGCCCTCCGGTGGGTCCTCACCGCCGGCCCAAACCGCCCGGCGGAGCTGGATACGGACCTGATGATCCGGGAGGACTGGGCCAATCCCCTCTACCGGACGGAGTATGCCTGCCGCCGTTGCCGCGCCCTGACGGCGGCCCTGGCGGCGGAGGGGACGCCGGTCCCCCCGGCGAAGGACGTGGACACCGCCCTGCTGGGCGATACGGAGCGCGCTCTGCTCCGGCGGCTCGCCCAGCTTCCGGACCAGGTGGACCTGGCGGTCCGGGACCTGGACCCGGGGCGGATCAGCCGGTGGCTCACCGCCCTGGGGGAGGACTTCTACCGCTTTTACGCCGCCTGCCCCCTCCGGTGCGGGGACGCCGCCGTTACCGCCGTCCGGCTGAAGCTGCTGGACGCCGCGGGCGCCGGGCTGGAAACCGGCCTTCGCCTGCTGGGGATCGGGACATGAGCATATGGCACAGGGGAGGGAAGCGCACGCTTCCCTCCCCTGTTTGTAGGTTAGAACGGTCCTATTTGCCCAGAAGCAGGCAATACCGCATGAGCATGGCGGCCACCTGGGCCCGGGTAGCGAAGTTTTGGGGAGCCAGCGCGCCGTCCACGCCGTTGATGATGCCGTTAGAGACGGCCCAGGCCATGGCCCGGTAGGCATAGCCGCTGACGTCCTCATAGTCTGCGAACTCGCTCAGCGCCGCCAGCTCGCTGTCCAGCAGGTCCGGCTCACCGGCAAAGCGGTAGAGCATGGCCGCCAGCTGCTCCCGGGTGATTCTGCCGTCGGGGTCGGAGCCGTCGGAGACGCCGGTCTCCACAGCCCAGCGCTGAGCGGCGGCGTACCAGGGAGAGCCGCCGTCCACCTCCGCCCCGGACAGGCGGCCCAGAATGGTCCACACCATGGCCCGGGTGGTGGCCGCATCGGGGGCGAAGGTCTCCGCCGTGGTGCCGGTCATGAGGCCCCGGTCCGCCACATAGGCCACCGCGTCGTAGTACCAGGCGTTCGCCGGAACGTCCGCATAGCCGGGATCGGGGAGGTCGGGCGTGTCGGGGGTGTCCGGCCGGCCGGGCTGCGTGGGCCGGACCACCGGCGGGACAACGGGCGTTTCGCCGGTGGTCACATGAAACTCAAATTTTGCCGTGGGGCTGTCCTCCCAGCCCTCCTTCACTGCGTAGGCGATGAGGAAGATATCCTCCGTCAGAGTGATGGGGCCTGTGTACAGCTTTCTGGCGGGATTATCCGTGACGCAGGGGCAGCTCTTGTCCAGAGTGTAATAGATCGCCGCGCCCCTGGTGGCGGTGGTAAGGGTCAGCATGGTCCCGGAGGCGACGGTGGAGCCGCTGGGGATGCTGGCGCTCACCGCCGCGCACCGGTTCTCCGAAGCTGCGCCGGCGGACACTGTGACCTCGGTGGAAACGGCGGGCAGGTCGCTCCCCTCCAGGGTGAAGGTCACTGTGGCGGCGCCCAGGAGCCTGCCTCTGACCACAACGGAGGCCGTGCCGTCCGGGCCGAAGGAGACGGTTTCCGCCGCGGGGGCGATCACCGAGGGCATGTCGGAGGTCACCCGCAGGGTCTTCCCGGCGGCCGCTTCCGCTGGCTGGAGCCGCACCGTCAGGGTGGTCTCGCCGCCCAGGGCTGCTATGGCGGTCTCCGGCGCGGTCAGGCCCGTGGGCCGGACGGTCACCGGCGTTTCCGCCTCATAGGCGGTCAAACGCTCTCCGTTGTAGCTTTCCGCGTCCGTGACCTGGACCGTCACGGCGTCGGAGAGGGCCACCTCCGGCGTAAAGACGTACACGCTGGCGTACTGGTTCCCGGGATCGGCGAACCCGGCCTCGGCGTTCACCGGCGCGATGGTCCCGCCAACGGCCCTGCCGCCGCACAGAACGGTCACGGTGACGCTCTCCGGCTTCAGATACTGGCTGAACGCCAGGCGCACGCCGTCGGGATAGGCGGTGACGGACTGGACGGTGGGGGTCTGGGTGGACACCAGGGCGATGTTGACCTCCGTCTGAGGCGGCGGCACCGGCAGCCACTCCGACTGTGCGCTTTCGTAGCCGTCCTTCTCGTACTTGACCTGCCACCAGCCCACGGGAACGTCCCACCGGTACACGCCATTGGCGTCAGTGGCGATGGGATTCTTCTCCCCGTACTCCGCTCCGTCCCACTGAACCGGCGCATCAGTCTCATTCGCCTTGTAGTACAGGGTGGCGGTCACGCCCTCCAGACGGTTGGAGGCCACGGCCTCGCAGACGAAGCCGGAGGGATCCCGCTTGACGCGCTTGTCGTCCTCCGGAGACCTATCCTTGCCCTCGGGGTCCTCCGGGGTCGGGTCCTCCGGGCACTTGGTCAGGGAGCGCAGAATGAAGTCCTGGACCATGCTGGCCTCCACCCTCCCGTTGTCATAGGCGTCCTTGATGCCGAGATAGTAGGGGGAGCCGTTGACGTCGGTGAAATCCCAGAAGCCGGACTGGGTGGGCAGGTCGTACCCGCCCAGATCGCCGAAGCCGTCGCCCCAGGCGTCAAAATAGGAATAAAATTTTTCTGCCAGGTCGGTCAAGGGTTCGCTCAGCTTGAGCACGTTGAGCGTGTTGATCTGGTTTTTGCAGACAACGGGAAGTTTGAGCAGCTGTCCTTCTGAGAGCAGATTGGGAATTTTTGAGACGGCTTTCGCCAGGCCGCTGGTCAGAACATCCATGACCAGGGCGTTTCGGATCTTGGAGGAGTACACGTCGTCCAGCATGGACCGCCAGTACCGGTAGCGGTAGTCCTCGTTCTGCCGGAAGTTGGACAGCATGTGGAGGGCCCGGATCCCGTCCTCCTGACTCATGCGGGGCTGCATGGTCCCCGGACAGGAAGCGTACAGGTATTTGTACAGCAGCTGCTTCAGGTTGAAATACTCCTCCCACATCTCCGTGTGCTTCCGATTCAGCATGATGGAAATGTCCTGGAGATCCAGATCGGCGGTGATACTGGGAACCAGCGGGAATGGCAGCTTCTCCAGCAGGTCTTTGCCAATGCGCTCCCAGCTGGACGCGGTGCCGGTGGAGGTGCCGCCCCGGGCGGCAGCCCGGAGCATGGCCGGGGCCTCCTCCGCCTCCGCGACGGGCAGATCATAGGCCGCGCCGATGGAAAAAGCGGTTTCCTCTTTGGAATCCACAATGATGAATTCCACCGTGTCCTCATCGATGGAGAGGACGTACCAGAGGCCATTTTCCCCGTCAAAGAGGAAGTTCCGCTCCTCCAGCACCTCCGGGGTGAAGGCACTGTAATCCAGCGGGGTCAGGAGGATGTCGAAGGTCTCGTCAGAGCCCTCCAGCCCCATGGTCACATAGCCCACATCATTGCCAAGATCGCCGGCGTCAACCGGCGTCAGCAGGTCCTCCACAGCCTGGGTCGCTTCGGAGAAATAGGCCCGCACGCCCTCCGGGCTCATGCCGCTGTACTGGACGCTGCTGTCGGAGGCGCAGAGATATTCCACGCCCACGTTCACCGGCACCACACCGGAGACCGAGGCCATATAGAGGCCGGTGTCCGGGTCGTAGGTGGTGTCGTAGGAATAGACCCCGCCGTCCTCGGTGAACACGTTCAGCTTCACGTCCGACACCCGGTCCGTCTTCTCGGTAAACTCGATGGCGAAGGAGAAGCTGAGCTGCTGCATGGCGTAGTAGCCCAGGCCCTGATTGGGGTGCAGATAGTCGAACACGGTCTCCCACTCCACGCCCTCGGCGGTGTTGTACATGGTGACCCTGCTGACGCCCACATAGGCGGCGTCATAGACCATCTGGGCGGTCTCCGTGGCGTAGGACGCGCCGCCCGTCTTGACCACGCCATAGACCTCGTGACAGGCGTAGCCGCCCCTGTTCTCCAGCTCATAGTCGAGGCTCCATTTCCCGGCGGCGTTGGCGGCGGCGGTACCCACCGGTTCCCCGTTGTCGTATACCGTGACCCTGCTGCCCGCCTGGGCCAGGCCGGAGGCCGTCACGGACTTGGAGCCGGTAGCGGCGGGCACATAGAGCCTGGCGGCGGAGGCCGTCAGGCGGGCGGAGCCCAGGGGCTGGGCCACAGGCGCGCCGCCCTCGGTGAAGCGGAGATAGGCGGGGATGTGGTAGTCCCCCGGCTCTTTCGCCAGGAAGCACAGGCGTACCACGCCGGCGGCGGCCGCCACCGGAATCAGCACCGTCCGGCCGCTCTGGGAGGAGGTGACCTCCTTCCCGTCCGCCGTGGCCCCGCCCAGCATCTCAAGGCCATCGGGCAGCTCCACCGCCACCTTGAGGCCGGAGGCCGTCCCGGCGTGCTCCGGCTTCAGGGCGTACTCCACCCGCAGGGTGATGAGCCTGCCCACCGCCGCCGAGGTGAAGTTAACGGTGGTGCCGGTACGGTCCGGGTCCGTATAGGCCAGCTTGGCCTCATCCAGGGCGGGGACCGTCACGCGGCCCAGGTCCGTGATCACGCCGTCGGCCACGGTAAAGGGGACCGTCACGGCGTAATCCGTCCCCGCGGTCAGGCCCAGGTCCTTCAGGGCGGAGAGGCTGGATACGCTCTTCAGCAGGCCGGTCCTCCGCAGAAGCGCCGCCTGATAGGTCCCCTTGCTGAGGCCCCGGCTGGTATACTTGCCCTCCGTATCCACCGCCTGGAGCAGGCTGCCGCCGCTGTCGAACAGCAGAAGGGTGGTGGGGGCGTCGCTTACCAGCTCCACGGTAAATTTGCCCCGCTGAACGAAACGCAATGCGGCCTCGCCGCGGCCGTTTTCGTCCAGGACCACCTGGGCGAAGTCCGCCGCGCCGGTGCTGCTCTCGGCGGTGACGGTCAGCGTGCCGGAGGGCGCGGCGCCCTCAAACAGGATGTAGGGGTACTGGACCGTGAAATCCTCCACCGGGCCGTTTTCGTCCGTTACGGTGAAGGTCAGATCCCGTGCGGAGGTCAGGGCCGTCTCCTCCCCCCTCTCACCGGGGAGGGCGGGGGCCACGGAGACCAGGGTCAGAATGATCCGGCTGTCGGGGATGGCGGTGAGCTGGATATTGCCCAGGTCATCCGCCTCGACGGCCACGGACTTGTCATAGAACCCCGGGGCGGAGACGCGGACCTGGGTGGGCACGTCCTTGATCCGGGCGGTGAACGCGCCGGTTTCGTCGGCAGTCTCCGTCAGCTCCCGGGTATGCCCGCCGCCAAAATTCTGGGTAAAGACCGCCTTCGCGCCGCCGATGGGCGCGCCGTTCTCGTCCAGCGCCCTGCCGGCAACGGTCCGCTCCGGCAGAGGGGTCAGCCGGGCGGTAACGTCGGTAGCGTCCCCCTCAGCCAGGGTCACCTCCTGGCGCGAGGGCTGGCTGTAGTCGTAGAGCAGCGGCTCGCCCAGGGTCAGCTCATAGCTGTACCGGGGTGCGGTGTCGGTCACGGTGAGCCGGGTCCCCTCGCCCGCCTCCGCGTCACCGGCGTACCAGCGGACCGTGAAGCCCTCGGTCACCCCGCCGCCGTTTTCATCCTGGACCGTCAAGGTCAGGGTGTGGCCCGGGACCGGCCGGCCGTTGAAGGGGACTCCCAGCTTCGCGGCGTATGTCTCCGCGGCGCTGCCGGGGTCGCCGTAGATCACGCAGTCCTGATGGACCAGCGTAAGGATTCCATCGTCGATGGTGGTCACGCTGGCGGGAATGCGGATCTCCTTCAGATTGGGGGCCTGGTTAAAGCGTCCCAAAATCTGCTCGACGCCGTCCTCGAAGACCAGTTTCTCCAGATTGGGCGCCGGTGCGAAGATGCCCGCGCCCTTCTGCCCGAAAATCTTCACCCCGCCGGGGATGGTCAGCTCGGTCACTGCCGAGTCGTTGAGTACATTGTTGCCCAGGGTTTTCAGATTGGCGGGCAGCTTCAGCGTGGTCAGCTGCGTATTCCCCAGCAGCGCGTACTCCCCGATCGACGTGATACCATCCGGCAGAATCAGGGTTTTGAGGCCGGTAGCGCTGAAGCTGTTGCTGCCCAGCGCCGTTACGGTCTCCGGAAGCTCGATGCTCTCCAGGGACGCGCAGTTGCAAAACGCAAGGGGCCCGATGATCTCCACCCCGTCGGGAACATTGACAGTGGTAAGGGATGTACAGCCATTAAACAGGCCCTCGGGGAGGATCCTTTTGCTGACATCCGAATGCGTGCCGATACCGGCGGGCAGATGGACAGACTGGAGGCTGGTGCACTTCTCAAAGGGCCACTTGCCGATGGTGTGAACGCTGTCCGGAATGTTAATTGACAGCAGTCCCGAGCAGCGCTGGAACACCTGTTGACCGATCTCCTCCAGCGTGCTGGGCAGGGACACGGTTGTCAAATTCTCGCAGTCGGAAAAGGCGAATTGCCCCAGGTATGTGATGCCCTCTTCGACCACCAGATTCTGAATCTGAAGCTTAAGATCGCCGGCTTTCCAAGGCGCGCCGGAGCCGGTGGAATAGTAATTGGGAACTCGTCCCTGGCCGCTGATGGTCAGGGTACCCTGGTCATCCAGCGACCAATGGATATCGCCGCTATTTCCGCTGGCGACGATATTGTCTTCCGCCGCAGCGGCGTCTTCCGTTCCACCGGCGGCTTCTTCCTCCGCCGTGCCAGCGGTGGCGGCTTCCGTCGCGGCGGCGTCCTCCTCCGCCGCAGCGGGGACCTCTTCTCCCTCCGTCATGACGGGGTTTTCTTCCCCCGTCACAACGATCTCCTCCTCCGCCGCAAAGGCGGCGGCTGGCAGCGCGCCCAGGGCCATGACCAGGGCCAACAGGATCGACAGGATTCGTTTCATAGGCTTCCTCCTCGCAGAACGTGGTTCCTTCATCTAAAATAACCTGAGCACCAGTATACCGGCGTCCAGAATGTTTTTGGTATGCACGCTGCATACTTTTTCGAAGAATGGATATTTTTGTCAGCTCACCGTCAGGCGGAAGGGCGGCTCGCCCAGCTGCTCCCGCAGCCGCTCCGCCTGCTGGGGACCGCACAGGACCTCCTCCAGGGCCTCCAGCTCCCGCAGGGGCGTCCAGTCCTCCACGGCGGCCTGGGTCAGGTCCAGCGAGATGAGCTCCGTCAGGCCCTCCAGAGGCGTCAGCGACAGGGGCTGACTGCTGAGCACCGTCAGGCGCTGTAAAGACGTCATGCGCTCCGCGCCGGCCAGGGAGGACAGGTCCGCCTGGTGGATGAACAGGATATGCAGCTCGTCCAGGGAGGCCAGGGCCGTCAGGTCCGTCATCCCCTCCCCGTGCCAGAAGAACAGGTTCTTCAGTTCGGTGAGATCCCCGATCGTCTCCATCTGCCCGGCCCTTACGGGGCGGAGGAACAGGGTGTCCAGGTGGGGCAGCTCCGTCAAGGCGGAGATGTCCCCCAGGCCCTCCACGTCGTGGAGCCGCAGCTCATACAGGCTGGTCAGCCCCGCCAGGGAATCCAGACTGGTCAGGGCGGTGGCCCCGGCGTCCAGCCGCCAGAGCTGCCCGCAGCCGGCCAGGGGGCTGAGATCGGATACCGGATTGCCGCCGACGAACAGCTCCCGGAGCTGTTCGCAGGCGGACAGAGGGCCAAGGTCCGCGATCTGGTTGTTGGTCAGCGCCAGCCGCTCCAGGGCGGCGCAGCCGCCGAGGGGCGTCAGATCCCGAAGCTGCTGGCCGCACAGGGCCAGCTCCCGCAGGTTGGGCATATGGGCCAGGTCCTCCGCCGTGTCCACGCCGCCGGAAGCAGTGACCGGCGCTCCGTCCAGATACAGGTTTTTGCCCTCCATGGAGATCTGATCCCAGCGGTCCGCGTTCTGCCCGCCGCAGAGGAACAAATGCGTGATACCCTCCAGATCCGCCTCCGTCACCGTCCCCGGCTCCTTGTCCAGCTGGCGGCAGACCTCACGTTCAATGGCGGCGCTGGCGAAGCGGTAGGTCCCGTCCCCGCCAGGGCGGCGCGAAAAGCGCCAGGCCAGCCCGGCCAGGGCCAGCAGCGCCGCCAAAAGGATGCATAGCGCCGCCGGACGCGGCCGCCGCTTCGGCCGGCCCAACAGGGCCTGCTCCACCGCGGCGGCGTCCGGGTAGCGGTCGTCCGGGTCAAAGCGGGTGCAGTTCCCCACAATGGACCGCAGAGGCTCTTCCATCGTTCCACGGTCCAGCGGCTGCTCCCCGGTGGCCAGCTCGTGGAGCAGGACCCCCAGGGCGTACACATCGGACCGGGCATCCGTCTGCCGGTAGCCGAATTGCTCCGGTGGGGCGGAGGTGGGAGTCCCCAGTACCCGGGTGTCCCGCCGGGCGGCGGCGTCGTAGCGGCGGGCGATGCCGAAGTCGATGAGGACGTACCGGTCCCGGCCGGCGCGGATGATATTCTCCGGCTTGATATCCCGGTGGATCACCGGGGGATCCTGGCTGTGACACCGCTTGAGGATCCGGCACAGGGCCAGGCCGATCTCCCGTACCTCCCCCGCAGGCAGCGGCATCCGCTTTTGGGCATAGTCCAGCAGGGATTCACCGGGGACATATTCCCGCAGCAGGTAGGAACAGCCGTCCTCCTGAAAGCCATCCAGCCCCACCGGTACGCCGTCCCCCGCCACCTGCCGGAGCAGCCGCAGCTCCTCGGCCAGATCCTCGCTCCCATCCCGGGAGCGCTTGAGAACCACCTGCCGGCCGTTGGCTTTATTGCGCAGCAGCATAGTCTGCCGCTGGCGGCCCTCCTTCAGGAACGCCAGAAACTCATATTCCCCCGCCAAGGCCCGGGGGAGGAACGCCTGTGCTTGCCGATCCGTCATAACACCACACTGCCAACCCTATTCGTGAGATACGCCCCTGCCGTCCGAAGGCGGGGCGCTTCGCCGTCCGGCGTATATGATAGCAGATCGCGGTCCGCTTTTGGTGTGCAGCCTGCATACCGCGAAAATTTTCTGCTGCGGCGGGTCACACCAGCGGATCTTCCCCCAGGGAGCGCAGCAGATCATCCGCCTCCAGGAGACTTAGTCCCCGATTCAGGCAGAAAATGACGGCGGCGTCCCGCCGCACCCTGGGATAGAGCGCACCCCTCCGGGCCGCCCGCAGCAGCCGCTGGGTCTCCTCCGGCGTCAGCGCCAGCACCAGCGCCAGCCGCAGCACGATATCCCGGCCGGGGGCGCGCACGCCGCTGCAGAGCTGATAGGCGAAAGAGCGGCTGAGCAGGGCCAGCTCCCCCATCCGGGCCGCGGACATGCCCCTTTGCTCCAGCAGCCGGGCCAGGCAGATGGGAAAAGGCGGGGCGTCCAGCTGCGGAGCCAGCTCCTCCAGCATCGGAGGCAGTTCCTCTGCCCGCTCCAAAAGCAGCAGCAGCTCCTGGGTACAGAGGCGCTGCGGTTCTCTGACCGATTCTTTCATATGGCAGATCCTCCTCCCTTCCGTTGGCTTTCCACGTCTGCCGCAGCCTTATGTCAAGGATTATACCAGTATTCCCGCCCTTTTGCAACCATCATCACGGGGATATGGTCCTAATATATCCCGATTCGCGCCCTTTGACAAGATCCGCCCCCCGTGCTATGATAGCAGGCAGATACGCGCGGCAAGTATGAGTGGAAGGAAGGATACGATATGGACCGGGAACGGCTGGAAGCGGAGCTGGCGGAGCTGCCCATCGTGCAGTACGCCTTTTTTGAGACGGAGGAGCTGACCTTCACGGACCGGGTGCGGTATGTGTGCGAGCACGAGTGCCCCCAGTACGGCAGAAGCTGGGCCTGCCCGCCGGCGGTGGGCACGGTGGACGAATGCGTCGCCCGGTGCCGCAGCTATCCTCACGCACTGCTCATCACCACCATGGCGGAGGTTTCGGACATCGCCGACATGGAGGCGACTCTGGCCACCCGGGCCGGCCACGAGGCCGTCACCCGCCAGGTCCACCGGTTCATGCGGGACCAGGGGACAGAGCCGCTGGTGCTGTCCACGGAATCCTGCGCCGTGTGCGGGACGTGCTCCTACCCCGACGGGCCCTGCCGCCGCCCGGAGCTGATGTACCCCTGCGTGGAGAGTCAGGGCATCCTGGTCACCGACATCGCCCAGCGGCTGGGCATCGAATTCCAGGCGGGGAACAACATCGTCACCTGGTTCAGCCTGCTGCTCTACCGGTAAGCAAAACTTAACGAAATCTTCATCCTTTTCCCGAATCCTGTGGTATAGTTGGTTTTGAATCCATGAAATCGATAAACCGGGACGCCGCCTGACAGGACGGGCCCCTTTTGAGGTGGGAGCATGAGCGGGTTTGTTGCGTTTGAGCATGTGAAAAAGGTCTACCGCATGGGCGAGGTGGAGATCGAGGCCCTGCGGGACGCCACGTTTACTGTGGAGCGGGGAGAGCTGTGCGTCATCGTGGGTCCCAGCGGAGCGGGCAAGACCACCCTGCTGAACATCCTGGGGGGCATGGACACCCTCACCAGCGGCCGGGTGCTGCTGGAGGGAAAGGAGATCTCCGCCTACACCCCCCGGCAGCTCACCGACTACCGGCGGCATGACATCGGCTTCGTCTTTCAGTTCTACAATCTGGTGCCCAACCTGACGGCGCTGGAAAACGTGGAGCTGGCGGCCCAGATCTGCCGGGACCCTCTGGACGCCGGTCAGGTGCTGGACCAGGTGGGCCTGTCCGCCCGGAAGGCCAACTTCCCCGCCCAGCTCTCCGGCGGCGAGCAGCAGCGGGTGGCCATCGCCCGGGCCCTGGCCAAAAACCCCAAGCTGCTGCTGTGCGACGAGCCCACCGGCGCGCTGGACTACCACACCGGCAAGGCCATTTTGAAGCTGCTCCAGGACATGAGCCGGGAAAAGGGCATGACGGTGATCATCATTACCCACAACAGCGCCCTCACCGCCATGGCGGACCGGGTGATCCAGGTCAAAAACGGCGCTGTCGTTGACATGAGGACCAATCCCGCACCGACGCCGGTGGAGGAGATCGAGTGGTGAAAGCCCTTGTCAAATCCACCCTGCGGGAGATCCGCCACAGTCTGGGCCGGTATCTGGCGATCATGGCCATCGTGGGCCTGGGGGTGGGCTTTTTCTCCGGACTGCGGATGGCCCAGCCCTCCATGATGGCCACCGGCGTGGACTATCTGAGGGATCTGAACCTCTACGACTACCGGCTGCTGTCCACCCTGGGCTTCACTGACGAGGACGCGGCGTACTTCGCCGGTCTGGAGGGGGTGTCCGCCGCCCGGGGCAGCGTCTATACGGACTTCCTCTGGCGGACGGAGGACGGTCAGGACCGGGTGCTGGCCGCCCACGCCCTGCTGGAGGACGTGAACCTGCCCGCTCTGGTGGAGGGCCGCCTGCCTCAGGCCCCCAACGAGTGTCTGGGGGACGCCAACCACTTCACCCGGGAGGACCTGGGGCAGGTGATCCGGGTCTCCCCCGACAACAGCGAGGACACCCGGGAGCTGCTGGCCTGCGACGGCTACACGCTGGTGGGGCTGATGCGCTCCCCCGCCTATCTGAACTATGAGCGGGGCACCTCCTCCATCGGCAGCGGCAGCGTCGCCGCCTTTGTGTACATTCCTCTGGAGGGCTTTGATTTTGAGGCCTACCACGAGATCTACCTCACCCTGGACCAATACGAGGAGCCCTGGTCCGACGCCTACGAGGCGCTGATCGACAGCCGCGGCGAAGAGATGGAGGACGCCCTCCAGCAGCGGGCCGACCTCCGCTACGAGACGCTCCTCGCCGACGCTCAGGAGGAGATCGATGACGGGCAGAAGGAGCTGGACGACGGCTGGGCGGAGTACCGCCAGGAGCGCGCCGACACAGAGCAGGAGCTGCGGGACGCCTACGACGAGCTGATGGACGGCGAGGCGGAATACGCCGACGGCCTGAAGGACTATGAGCAGGGTAAAAAAGACTACGCCGACGGCCTGAAGAAATACGAGGACGGTCTGAAAGACTACACCGACGGCGAGGCGGAGCTTGCCGACGCCCAGCGGGAGCTGGACGACGGCTGGGCGGAGTACGAGCAGGCCAAAGCCGACGCGGAACAGGAGCTTCAGGACGCCTACGATACCCTGACCGAGAGCCAGAAGCAGTACGACGACGCTCTGGCGGAGTATGAAAAGGGCGAGAAGCAGACCAGAGAGGGCTGGCGGGACCTGTCGGCGGGGAGCCGGGAGCTCAGCGGCGCCAAGGCCCAGCTGGATGAGGCCAAGGCCCAGCTGGACAGCGCCAAGGCCGTTCTGGACCAGACCAGGGCACAGCTGGACGACGCCAAGACCCAGCTGGACGCCCTGGCGGCCATGGGCTTGACGGACACTCCCGAGTATCAGGCTGGGCTGGCCGCCTACCAGAGCGGCGAGGCCCAGTATCAGGCGGGCGAGGCCCAGTACAACGCCGGTCTGGCCCAGTACCAGCAGGGGCTGGCCCAGTACGAGAGCGGGCAGGCGGAGCTGGCCGGGGCCCGGCAGCAGCTGAACCGCGCCCAAAAGCAGCTGGACGACGCCAAGGAGGAGCTGGACAGCGCCAAGGAGGAGCTGGACAGCGGCTGGGCGGAGTATGAGCAGGCCAAGGCCGACGCGGAACAGGAGCTGGAAAAGGCCCATCAGGAGCTGCTGGACGGCCAGAAAGAGCTGGACGACGGTCAGCAGGAGCTGGCGGATGCCAGGCAGGAGCTGGACGACGCCAAAAAAGAGCTGGACGACGCCAAACGGGACCTTGACAAGGCCCCCGGCGAGCTGGCGGACGCCCGGAAAGAGCTGGACGACGGCTGGAAGGACTATGAGGACGGCAGGGCGGAGGCGGAGGGGGCCTTCGCCGACGCGGAGCGGGAGCTTGCCGACGGCGAGGCGGAGCTGCGAGATGCCCGGGAGAAGCTGGCGGAGCTGAAAAGCCCCAGCACCTACGCGCTCACCCGGGAGGAAAACACCGGCTACGCCTGCTTTGAGAACGACACCTCCATTGTGGCCTCCATCTCTCTGGTGTTCCCGGTGTTCTTCTTCCTGGTGGCGGCGCTGGTGTGCATGACCACCATGAAGCGGATGGTGGACGAGCAGCGCACCCAGATCGGCGTACTGAAGGCCCTGGGCTACAGCCGGGGGCAGATCACCGGAAAGTACCTCTTCTACTCCGGCTCCGCCGCCATCATGGGCTGTCTGGCGGGCTACGCCGCCGGCGCCCAATCCCTGCCCCTGATCATCTGGCAGATCTACGCCATCATGTACGGCTTCGCGCCGCTGAAGTTCGCCTTCTCCCCCGCCCTGGCGGCCATATCCTTCGCGGCGGCTCTGCTGTGCTCCATAGGCGCTACCTACGCCTCCTGCCGCTCGGAGCTGAAGCGGCCCTCGGCGGAGCTGATCCGGCCCAAGGCCCCCAAGGCGGGGAAGCGGGTGTTCCTGGAGTACATCGCCCCCCTCTGGAAGCGCCTCAGCTTTCTCCGGAAGGTCTCCGTGCGCAACGTGCTGCGCTACCGCAGCCGTCTGGTCATGATGGTGCTGGGCATCGGCGGCTGCACCGCCCTGCTGATCACAGGCTTTGGGCTTCGGGACTCCATCCAGCCTGTGGTGGATATGCAGTTTGACCAGATCACCCTCTATGACTACACGGCAGCCTTTCAGGATCCCCTGTCCCAGACGGAGGCCGCCGCCTATCTGGCGGACCGGGGCTGGGATCAGGACGCCGGGCTGCTGGTCCACAGCGGCAGCGTGGACGTAGACGCCGCGGGCGGCAGCAAGTCTGTGTACCTGGTGATCTCCGCCTCCGACAGCCTGGACGGCTTTATCTCCCTCCACAGGGACCAGGAGGCCATCCCCTACCCAGGGCCGGGGGAGGTCGTGCTGAACACCGGCCTGGCCCAGCGGCTGGGGATCTCCCCGGGGGATACCATCCGGCTGCTGGACGAGAAGCTGGGGACTTTGGAGGCGACGGTCTCCGCTGTCTGCGACAATTATGTGTTCGACTATGTCTATGTGGCCCGGCAGACCTACCTGGACCAGGGCCTGGAGCCGCCGGACTACAATACCGTGTACCTCCACGCCCGTCCGGACGCCGACCTCTATGAGGACGGCGTGGTGCTCTCGGACTACGAGGGCGTCGGCAGCGTCACCGTCAACGAGGCCACCCGGGAGCGGGTGGACACCATGCTGGCCCGGATGGACCTGATCGTCATTGTGGTGGTGCTGTGCGCCGCGGCTCTGGCCTTTATCGTGCTGTACAACCTGACCAACATCAACATCACCGAGCGGGTCCGGGAGATCGCCACCATCAAGGTCCTGGGCTTCTACCAGAGCGAGACGGCGGCCTATGTATTCCGGGAGATCACCATGCTCTCGGTGCTGGGCAGCCTGGCGGGGCTGGTCATGGGCAAGCTGCTCCACGCCTATGTGATGGCCCAGGTCCAGGTGGACGGCATGTTCTTCCCCCACCGGGTGGCGCCCACCAGCTACCTCAGCGCCCTGGTCATGACGTGGCTGTTTACCCTCATCATCACCTTTGTCATGCGGCCCAAGCTGCGCCGCATCGATATGGCGGAGTCCCTGAAATCCATCGAGTAGCCAGGAAAGAGGCATGGCCTCTTCCCTGAAGGGAACCCCGCTCCGCCCGCGCCTTTGCGGGAGACTTCGGGAAAACAAAGAAAAGGCCGCTGCTTTCGCAGCGGCCCTTTCTTTGTGCAGGAACCTCGAGGCACAGCCTCTTTTTGAATGTTTTACTTCTTGACGGCCTTCTTGCCCTCCCACTTGGTAACGCACAGGGAGCAGGCGATGTCGCCGGTGACGTTCAGGCAGGTACGGCCCATATCGAAGATACGGTCCACAGCCACGATGAGGCCGATGTAGGCCACGGGGATGCCCAGAGCCTCCAGCACCATGGCCAGCATGATCATGCCCGCGCCGGAGACGCCGGCGGTGCCGATGGAGGCCAGGGTAGCGGTGACAACGACGATGACCATCTGGCCGATGGTCAGGTGCATCCCGGCGCAGGAGGCCAGGAACACGGTGGCCACGCACTGGTAGATGGCGGTACCGTCCATGTTGATGGTGGAGCCCAGGGGCAGCACGAAGGAGGCGATATCGTCCTCAGCGCCCAGCTCCGCCGCGCACTCCTTGGAGACAGGCAGGGTCGCCGCGGAGGAGGTGGAGGTGAAGGCGAAGATCATGGCGGCGAAAGCGCCCTTGAAGAATTTCAGGGGGCTGATGCCGGCAAAGGCCTTGGCGGACACGGAGTACACCAGCACCGCGTGAACGATGTAGCCCAGGTAGGCGCACAGGATGACCAGCGCCAGAGAGCCCAGGATGGCGGCGCCCTGGGTGGCGACCACCCAAGCCATGTAGGTGAACACGCCGATGGGGGCCAGGCTGATGACGAACATCATGACCCGCTCGATCACAGCGTAGAAGGAGCTGACGATATCACGGGCCAGCTTGCCCTTCTCACGGGCGGCCATGATGCCGCCGCCGAAGAACAGGGCAATGACGATGACCTGGAGCATGTTGGCGGTGCGGAAGGACTCCCACATGTTGGTGGGGAAGATGGAGACCAGGGTGGCCATAAAGCCGCTGAACTCCTTGGCCTCATACTCCGCGCCGGCGGTATCCAGCACCGGGAACAGCCCCGCGCCGTTGAAGATGTTGGCGAACACCAGGCCGATGACGCAGGCGATGGCGGTGGTGACCATGAAGTAGGCCACGGTCTTCCAGCCGACAGCGCCCACCTTCTTCATGTCATCCATGCTGAGGATACCGTCGATCATGCTCAGCAACACCACGGGCACCACGATGAACTTCAGCAGGTTCACGAAGATATCGCCGAAGGGCTTCAGGTAGTTCTTGGTGAAGTCTCCTCCGCCGGGGATGGCCAGGCAGATGAACCCCACCACGATACCGGCAACCAGCGCGATCAGGATCTGTACCGGCAGGCTCACTTTCTTTTTCATACTATTCTCTCCTTCCAAAAATCGGGAACGCAGGAGCTTCCCGTTACGGCCATTATAGCGTCTGAGGGAAAACTATACAAGTATAGTTTAGATTTTAACAATATTTTTGTGCATAGGGACAATATCGTGTTCAAATGTCTGTATAATACGCACACATGGAGGGCGTATAGAAAAAATATACAAAACAGGACCCACCCTCCGGGAAAAAGTCTGAACACTTTGCGGCTTGTCAGAAGCGGCGGTTTCCCGTATAATACGACCCGATCAACAGAGAGGAGGGGTTCTCATGACGGCTGGGCGTTTTATGACCTGCTTTTATGGTCCCTCTGTTTCTGTTTCTGTTTTTCGCCGGTGACGTGTCACCGGTATTTTTTTTGCCCTCCGCCGCCGGCGGAGCGTCCCCGCGAAACTATCAGAAAAGAGAGGGAGTACCAATGAACAACCAAGAACCCATCCGCGACGCGCGGACCCTGGGCACGCCCAAGATGCTGATTCTGGGCCTGCAGCACATGTTCGCCATGTTCGGCGCCACCATTCTGGTGCCCATCCTGGTGAACCAGTACGGTCTGCCCCTGAACATCCAGACCACCCTGTTCTTCGCCGGCGTCGGCACCCTGTTCTTCCACGTCTGCTCCAGGATGAAGGTCCCCGCTTTCCTGGGCTCCTCCTTCGCCTTCCTGGGCGGCTTCGAGGCCATGAGCAAGATGGACGCGGGCATCTACGCCGGCATGAGCGCCGGTGAGAAGCTCCAGTGCGCCTGCGGCGGCATCGTGGTGGCGGGTCTGCTGTACCTGGTGCTGGCCCTGCTGGTGAAGGCCGTGGGCGTCCACAAGGTCATGCGCTTCCTGCCCCCCGTGGTCACCGGGCCCATCATCATCTGCATCGGCCTGAACCTGGCCCCCTCCGCCGTGAGCAACGCCTCCTCCTGCTGGTGGCTGGCCCTGATCGCCATGGCCATCATCATCGTGTGCAACATCTGGGGCAAGGGCATGGTCAAGATCATCCCCATCCTCCTGGGCGTGGTGGGCGCCTATGTGGTGGCCATTCTGACCGGACAGGTGGACTTCTCCAGCGTGAAGGAGGCCGCGTGGGTCGGCTTCCAGCCCTTCATCACCGACTTCAGCGGCAGCGTGGCCAAGTTTGACATCTCCGCCATTCTGGTCATGGCCCCCATCGCCATCGCCTCCATGATGGAGCACATCGGCGATATGTCCGCCATCTCCGCCACCGTGGGGGAGAATTTCATCGAGGACCCCGGCCTGCACCGGACCCTCATCGGCGACGGTATCGCCACCTCCCTGGCCGGCCTCTTCGGCGGCCCCGCCAACACCACCTACGGCGAGAACACCGGCGTGCTGGTCCTCAGCCGGGTCTACGATCCCCGGGTCATCCGCCTGGCCGCCATCTATGCCCTGGTCCTCTCCTTCAGCCCCAAGTTCGCGGCGGTCATCGGCGCTCTGCCCTCCGCCATCATCGGCGGCGTCAGCTTCATCCTCTACGGTATGATCTCCGCCATCGGCGTGCGCAACATCGTCGAGAACAAGGTGGACTTCACCAACAGCCGCAACCTGATCATCGCCGCCGTCATCCTGGTGTGCGGCCTGGGCTTCTCCGGCGGCCTGACCTTCCATGTGGGCGGAGCCTCCATCACCCTCACCGGTCTGGCCATCGCCGCCATCGCCGGCATCCTCCTCAACGCCATCCTGCCCGGCAACGACTATGAGTTCGGCGTCAACGCCGAGGGCGACAAGAACCGCGGCATCGCCATCAACCCCGCCGGCGAGAAGACGAAGAAGTAATTCCCCGGCAGAGATCAGTCCGCAAGGAGGCCCCGGACGGCCAGCCGTCCGGGGCCTCTCCCCCGCTTCAGGGGCATCCGCGCCTTTTGACGGCGGCGGCGTCTGGAAAAAAGACTTGACACACATCCCCGGGACTGATAGTATACTGAGTATGACCGCGATGAACGGAAAGAGTACCATCGCCGAAGGGGCAGAGAGGGACGGTCACCGGCTGCGAGCCGTCCTCCGCTAAGCGATGGGAAGGTGCGTCCGGGAGCGGGAGGGGCAATGCCCTCCGTCTGGGCCGCGATACTGGCCCAACGAGCGAAACGGGAGAGTGGGACCGCGCTTTGCGCCTCTCCGTCCTTTTGAGGACGGCGGGGTGTTTTCTTTTTGCCCGCCCCTCTCCCCGCTCCCATGGAATCCTGTGAAAAGAGACTGATTCCTATGCTGCGAGAGACTCTCAGCGCCTACCAGCGGCGCGACCCCGCCGCCCGGAGCAAGCCGGAGATCTTCCTGCTGTACCCGGGCGTGCACGCCACCCTCTACTACCGCGGGGCACACTGGCTCTACCGCCGCGGCTTTCGCTTTCTGGCCCGGTGCATCTCCCAATGGGCCAAATTCTGGACCGGCGTGGAGATCCACCCGGGAGCCTCCATCGGCCGCCGCCTGGTCATCGACCACGGCACCGGCATCGTCATCGGCGAGACGGCGGAGATCGGAGACGACTGCCTCCTCTACCAGCAGGTGACCCTGGGCGGCACCGGCAAGGACGTCGGCAAGCGCCACCCCACTTTGGGGAACAATGTGATGGTAGGGGCAGGGGCCAAGGTCCTGGGTCCCATCACCATCCACGACAACGCCCGCATCGCCGCCGGCGCGGTGGTGCTCCAGGAGGTGCCCCAGGGGGCTACCGCCGTGGGCGTGCCCGCCCAGATCGTCCGCATCAACGGCGAGCGCATCCCCCACTACGCCGACGAGGTGGACCAGACCAGCGTGGAAAACCCCACCCTGAAAAAGCTGGAACTTCTGAACCGGCGCGTGGAGGCGCTGGAAAAGGAGCTGGACCGGCTGGAACGACAACACCCCTCAAAAGGAGAATAAAACCATGTATCTTTACAATTCCGCCACCCATAAGAAGGAGACGTTCAGGACCCGCGTCCCCGGCCATGTGGAGATGTACACCTGCGGCCCCACGGTGTACCACTTCGCCCACATCGGCAACCTGCGGTCCTACATCATGGAGGACGTGCTGGAGAAATTCCTGCGCTACGAGGGCTGCGAGGTGAACCGGGTCATGAACATCACCGACGTGGGACACCTCTCCAGCGACGCGGATACCGGCGAGGACAAGATGCTCAAGGGCGCGAGGCGGGAGCACAAGTCCGTCATGGAGATCGCCCAGTTCTACACCGACGCCTTCTTTGAGGACTGCCGGAAGCTGAACATCAAGCGTCCCGAGGTGGTCCAGCCCGCCACCGGCCTCATCGATGACTTCATCAAGGTCATCCAGGGGCTGCTGGACAAGGGCTATGCCTATCAGGCCGGGGGCAACGTGTACTTCGACACCAGCCGGCTGGAGCGGTACTATATCTTCAACGACCACGACGCCGAGGACCTGGCGGTGGGCGTCCGGGACAGCGTGGAGGAGGACAGCAACAAGCGGAATAAAAACGACTTCGTCCTCTGGTTCACCAAATCCAAGTTTGAGGACCAGGCCTTGAAGTGGGACTCCCCCTGGGGGGTGGGCTACCCCGGCTGGCATATCGAGTGCTCCTGCATCTCCATGAAGTACAACGGGGAGTATCTGGACCTCCACTGCGGCGGCATCGACAACGCCTTCCCCCACCACACCAACGAGATCGCCCAGTCCGAGAGCTACCTGGGCCATCCCTGGTGTCCCCAGTGGTTCCATGTGTACCACCTCAACGCCGCCAGCGGCAAGATGAGCAAATCCAAGGGGGAGTTCCTCACCGTGTCCCTGCTGGAGGAGAAGGGCTACGATCCCCTGGCCTACCGGTTCTTCTGCCTCCAGAGCCACTACCGCAAGGTCCTGGTGTTTACCTGGGAGAGTCTGGACAACGCCCAGGGGGCCTATCAGAAGCTGCTGCGGAAGATCGCCGCCCTGAAGCCGGAGGACGGCCCCGTGAACGAATCCGCGGTGGGCGAGTACAAGGCCGGCTTCCTCCGGCAGGTGGGCAACGACCTGAACACCTCCCTGGGGATCACCGCCCTGTACGACGCTTTGAAGGCGAAAACCAACGACGCCACCAAGCTGGCCATTCTGGACAGCTTCGACCAAGTGCTGGGCCTAAGTCTGCTGGACAAGGCGGCGGCCCTCCGGGCGGAGCAGGCCAGAGCCGGCTCCGCCCAGGCGGCGGGCGGCTTCGTCATCACCGGCGAGGGGGACCCGGCCATCGACGCCCTGGTCCTCCGGCGGGCGGAGGCCAAAAAGGCGAAGGATTTCGCCCAGGCCGACCGCATCCGGGAGGAGCTGAAGGCCCAGGGCGTGGAGATCACCGACGTGCCCGGCGGCGCGGTCTGGAAACGGGTGTAAAAAAGAAAAAGCGCCCCGCCGCGGCGGGGCGCTTTTTCCGCTTTACCGTTTGTAAGCGGATTTGCAAAGAGGAGGGGCGCGCCCCTCCTCTTTACAAAAAGCCCTTCATTTCCCGGATGTTGCTCTCCTCGGTCTTCAGCAGCTTGTCCGCTAGATCCCGGACCCGCTCGTCCCTGGCGCCGCAGTCCCGGATGGTCCTCAGGCTCTTGGTCACCCCCATGGTGGAGCCCTGGATCATCATTTCCGCGATCTTGGCGGAGGAGCGGTCCGTCATGAGCTTCATGGCGCTCATGGCCTCGCTGGAGAGTCTGGCCATGGTCCCCACCCCCTCGGGCCGGACCCCCCGGTCCCGGAGCATTCCGCCGGCGGCGCTCTGGAGATCCCGGTACTCCCGCTCCTGGCGGTCCAGGGCCTGGGCCAGCCTGGGGTCCCCGGCGTACTTCCGCACCGACCGGATGCCCTCCCGGCCCATCTCGGCGGTCTGGTAGACATGGCTGATCAGATCGATCTCGTTCATTTTCATCACCTCTCTTCCAGTATGCCCCCTTGCGGCGGAAAGCCAAATGGCATATAATGTCATCATCACACATCACGAAAGGACGAAACACGCAATGGACTTGAAAGAAGAGCTTCAGCGGCTCGGCGAGCTGCAGACCAGACTGTACGCCTACAACTGCGCCAGCTCCTCCCTGTATCTGGACGGCGTCACCGTGGCCCCCAGGGACACCTCCCAGGGCCGGGGCGTGGCCCTGGGCGTCCTGGCGGGGGAGAGCCACAAGCTGCTGGCCGACCCCCGGACAGGCGAGCTGCTGGACTTTTTGACGGAGCATCGGGACGAGCTGGACCTGCCCCAGCGCCGCCAGACGGAGGAGCTGCGCCGCAGCTATAAGCAGCTCAGCCGCATCCCCGCCGACGAGTACATGGCCTACGCCGTGCTGACCAACGAGGCCAGCGACGTGTGGCACCGGGCCAAGGAGCAGAGCGACTTTTCGCTGTTCCGCCCGGTGCTGGAAAAGCTGGTGGCCTATAACATCAAATTCGCCGGCTACTACGACAGTACCAAGGCCCCCTACGACGCCCTGCTGAGCGAGTACGAGCGGGGGGTGGACATGGCCTATCTGGACAGCTTCTTTGCCGTCCTGCGGGAGCGCATCGTTCCGCTGATCCGGGCCATCGGGCAGAAGGAGCAGCCTGACGACAGCTTCCTCCGCCGCCATTATCCGGCGGAGGCCCAGCGGAAGTTCTCCGACTACCTCATGGAGGTGCTGGGTCTGGACCGGGCCCACTGCGGCATTGGGGAGACGGAGCACCCCTTCACCCTGAATTTCAACAGCCAGGATGTGCGCATCACCACCAATTATAAGGAAACCGACGTGGCCAGCTCCATGTACTCCGTCATCCACGAGGGGGGCCACGCCAAGTACGAGCTGAACATCGACCCGGCACTGGACTACACCTGCCTGGCCGGCGGCGTGTCCATGGGGGTCCACGAGAGCCAATCCCGGTTCTATGAGAACCTCATCGGGCGGTCCCGGCCCTTCATCGAGGCCATCTTCCCCAAAATGCGGGAATTCTTCCCGGAGCAGTTAAAGGACGTGACGGCGGAACAGTTCTACCGGGCGGTGAACAAGGCCCAGCCCTCCCTCATCCGCACCGAGGCCGACGAGCTGACCTATTGCCTCCACATCATGGTCCGCTATGAGATCGAAAAGCGGCTCATCGGCGGGACTCTGGCGGTGAAGGACGTACCGGAGACCTGGAACCGGCTGTATAAGGAGTATCTGGGGGTGGACGTGCCCGACGACAGGCGGGGCTGCCTTCAGGATTCCCACTGGTCCGGCGGCTCCTTCGGCTACTTCCCCTCCTACGCCCTGGGCAGCGCCTACGGCGCCCAGATGCTGAAGAACATGGAAGCCGGGATGGACGTCTGGGGCCCGGTGTCCCGGGGAGACCTCAGTCAGGTGTCCGCCTGGCTGAAGGAGAAGGTCCACCGGTTCGGCGGCCTTATGGAGCCGGCGGAGGTGGTGAAAAACGCCTGCGGCGACTTCGATCCCACGGTCTATACCGACTATCTGGTGAAAAAGTACAGCCAGCTGTACGGCCTGTGATACAGGAAAGAGGAGGCGCGAAAGCGCCTCCTCTTTCCTGTGTTTCCCCTTCTATTTCCCGACAGGGTTTTCCCGGCTTTTTTGCTACAATGTCCTCAAATCATGGAGAAAAGGGGACGAGCTATGAAGCTGGGACATATCACCATAAAACCGGACGTCGCGCGGCAGCTTGCGGAGCCGGCGGTATTCTTCGCCGCCGGGATGGGGGCCTCCCTGTGCGCCCTGGACGGCCGCGCCCCGCTGGCGGCGGGGCTGCTGGCGGCCTGCAGGCCCGGGAAGCGGTCCGCCGCCGTCCTGCTGGGGGGCATCGCCGGGGGAATGATCGCCCTGCCCTTCGGCCCGGCCCTGCGCCTGGCGGGGGTCCTCATCCTGATCTGGGCCATTCTGGCCTCCTTCCGGGACACCGTGTGGTACCAGCACCCCCTGTTCCGGCCCCTGACGGCGGCGGGGGTGACGGCGGCGGTGGAACTGGCCTACACCATCCAAATGGGCTTCA
Source organism: uncultured Oscillospiraceae bacterium (assembly GCA_958423465.1). Classification (GTDB taxonomy): domain Bacteria; phylum Bacillota; class Clostridia; order Oscillospirales; family Oscillospiraceae; genus Pelethomonas. Next base: position 43,010 of record CATZRD010000003.1, read on the forward strand.
GCCTCTCCTCCGTGCTGCGCCTCATCGCCAGCTCCCTGCTGGCGGGGCTGCTGGCCCACTACTGCGCCCTGATCCTGCGGGAGACCTCCCTCCCCCGCCGGAAGGCCGCCCGGGAGGCGGAGGGCCTTCGCCAGCGGCTGCGTCTGTCCGCCCAGGCGGTGAAGTCCCTGTGCGAGAGCCTCGCCTCCCCCGCCGCCGCCAAAGAGGAGAACCCCGCCGTCATCTTTGACCGGGCGGCCTCCGTCACCTGCCGGGACTGCGCCCTCCGGGAGGTATGCTGGAACAAAGAGTACATCTCCACCTTCAACGCCTTTAACGACGCCACCCCCGCCATCCTGGCCCGGGGCCGGGCGGAGGCCGGGGACTTTCCCGGCTACTTTTCCAGCCGGTGCATCCATCTGCCCCAGCTCACCAGCGCCATCAGCGCCGAGACCACCGCCCTGCTGCTGCGCCGGCAGTACCGCCGCCAGCTGGAGGAGGAGCGCCGCCGGACCCGGGGCCAGTACGCCCAGCTGGGAGAGCTGGTGGCCCAGACCATGGCCGCCGCTCAGGAGGAGACCGCCCCGCCGGCGGACCGCCCCTACGCTCTGGCCAGCCGGGCGGTGCCCAAGGACGGCCAGCGGCAGTGCGGCGACAGCGTGGCCCACTTTCTGGGGCCTCAGGGCGTCCTCTACCTGCTGCTCAGCGACGGCATGGGCAGCGGCCTGGAGGCCCAGCGGGAAAGTCAGCTGGCCCTGCGGCTGATGGAGCAGTTTTTGAAGGCGGGCATCCACCCTGCCACCGCCTTAAAGACCCTCAACGGCGCTCTGGGCCTTCGAAACGACAGCCAGGGCGGCTTTACCACCATCGACCTGCTGGCGGTGGATCTGGCCGGGGACCAGGCGGAGCTGTACAAGTACGGCGCGGCTCCCACCTACGTCAAGCGCCAGGGCACGGTGCGCCGCCTCACCGGCTCCACCCTGCCGGCGGGGCTCCAGGACGCCGCCGCCACCCCTCTGGCCGCCGCCTTCCCCCTGACGGAGGACACCTTCCTGCTGATGGTCAGCGACGGCGTGGCCGACAGCGGCAGCGACCAGTGGCTCCAGGACCTGCTGGCCGGGTGGCAGGGGGAGGATCCCCAGGCTCTGCTGGACCTGGTGCTGGCCCAGTGCCGCCAGCGGCGGCAGGGAGACGACGACTGCAGCGCCATCTGCCTGTATCTGCCGCCCCGCGCCGGGGGACGAAAGCAGGTATGAGCGCTTTTCCCGTATAAGATCCGCCGGCCCGGGAAAGACTGGAAGCGGAAACTGTGAAGCGGAAAGGAGCGGTCAGGCCGTGGTAAAGGGCACCTCCCGCCGGGTGATCGTGGTGGATTCCCCGGACCCCAAATTATTTGAGCAAGCCATTTTCATCGTTCGCAACGACGCGTTTTCTCAGGAGGGGGTCACCCCTCAGCAGGTGGTGGGCGAGGCCTGCCGCATCGCCAGAGGCTATGCCGGCGGGCAGTCCGGCCGATCCTCCCTCTGGCGGCGGATCCCCTGGTGGGCCTGGTGCCTGGGGGCCGCGGCCCTGGCGGCGGCGGGCCTGTGGTTCCTTCTGTAAGCGAGGCGGCAAAAAGGGGGCGGTTCAATGAACCGCTCCCTTTTTGCTGTTCCCGCTTGCAAAGTCCGGCGGTTTCCGCTACAATACCCTCAGAAAGCGAGGGGAACGTATCCTATGATCTGTAACCTGTGTCCCCGGATGTGCGCAGCGGAGCGGACCGCGACTCTGGGCCGGGGCCGCTGCGGAATGCCCAGCTCGCCGGTGGTGGCCCGGGCCGCCCTCCACCACTGGGAGGAACCCTGCCTCAGCGGCAGCCGGGGTAGCGGAGCCGTATTTTTCTCCGGCTGCCCCCTGGGCTGCGTCTACTGCCAGAATGGGAAGATCAGCCATGAAAATTTCGGCAGGGCCGTCTCCGTGGAGCGGCTGCGGGAGATCTTCTGGGAGCTGATCGAACAGGGGGCCCACAACATCGACCTGGTCTCCCCCACCCAGTTCGCCCCCGCTATCCGGGAGGCTCTGGAGCCGCCCCTGCCGGTGCCGGTGATCTGGAACACCGGCGGCTATGAGCGGGTAGAGACCCTCCGGAGCCTGGCCGGCCGGGTCCAGATCTGGCTGCCGGACCTGAAGTACGCCGACAGCGGTCTGGCCGCCCGGCTCAGCGGCGCGCCGGACTACTTTGACCGGGCCTCCGCCGCCATTCTGGAGATGGTCCGGCAGAGCGGGGACTATGTGATGGAGGACGGTCTTTTGAAGCGGGGCGTTCTCATCCGCCATCTGCTGCTGCCCGGAGCCCTGGAGAACACCAAGGCGGTGCTGGACTGGGTGGCGAAAACCTTCCGGCCGGGGCAGGTGCTCTTCTCCCTCATGGCCCAGTACACCCCCCAGCCCGGGGCGGAGGGCCTGCTCAGGCGCCGGGTCACCGGCGGGGAGTACCGGGCGGCCCTCCGGTACATGGAGAATCTGGGCATCACGGATGGCTACTGTCAGGACGCCGCCTCCGCCCGGGCGGAGTACACCCCCAGCTTCGACCTCACCGGCGTATAGCCCGGGAAGGGAACGCCCCCATAGTCCCCCCATACCGCAGACCGCGCCGCGCTGTTCAGTCAGCCCGGCGCGGTCTTTCATTTTCCGTCTCTCTGCTTCTCCCCGCCGGCCGGGCCGTTACTCCCGCCAGCCCTTGCACACATCCACCCAGGCGGTATAGCCGGAATACTTCTCCAGCTCCTCAAGGGACAGCTCGATCGCGCTGTTGCTGCTGCCGCAGGCCGGGAACACCGTTTCAAACCGCTTCAGGGAATCGTCCAGATAGACCGTCACCCCTTCGTTGATCCCAAAGGGGCACACGCCGCCCACAGCGTGGCCGATCAGGGTCTCCGCCTCGTCGGGGGTGAGCATTTTCGCCTTTGTGCCGAATTGGGCCTTATATTTGGGGTTGTCGATTCTGGCGTCGCCAGCCGCGACGATCAGAACAGGCCGGCCGTCCACCAGAAAGGAGAGGGTCTTCGCGATCCGGCATGGCTCACAGTTCAGCGCCTGCGCCGCCAGCTCCACGGTGGCGCTGGATACGGTGAATTCCCGCACCCGGTCCGCCAGGCCGAACGCTTCAAAATACTGTTTTACTTTCTCGATCGCCATTTTGTCCTCCTGTCTCCGCTGCCGGAGCAGCGCGTGATATTCACGGACCGCTTACGGCAGCCCCGGCGCGGCGGGCCGGGAGGGCAGCAGCACCCGGCCGAAGCACACCAGGCTCCGGCCGCTGCTCCGGGGCAGCACCACGTCCATATCCGCCCTGGCCCGGTTCAGGGAGAAGAGGTACACCATCCCCAGCCCGTCCCGGACGTACTGCTTGCACAGCATCTCCCCGTCCAGGCAGAAGATCCCCACGTCCCCGCTGGTCAGGGGGTCGTGGTTCACATAGACCACGCTGCCGTCCCGAATCACCGGCTCCATGGAGTCCCCCTGGATGCGCACCGCCAGCTCCGCCCCCCGGGGCACATCCCCGGTGACGTCGATATAGTCGAAGTCCTCCCCGAACACCGGGGCGGCAAAGCCCGCCGCCGCGGGACAGCGGTAGAGCGGGATCTGCCGGGTCTCCTGGGGCGGCAGGGCCGCCTCCAGGTCTGTCTGGTAATCCGCCAGCGCCCCCGCCACCGTGTGGAGGGTCTGCCGCCCCAGGGCGCTAAGGGACCGGTACTTCATCACCAGCCCCCGCTCCTCCACGGAGCAGGCGAAGCCCTGCCCCAGGTCCGCGTCCTGGTAGAGATAGTTGGCGTCCACATCCAGCACCCGGAACAGCCGCAGCAGAGCGTCCTCCCGCATGGCGTTCTGCCCGTTTTCATAGTTGCTCACGGCGGAAAGGCTCACGCCCAGGGCTTTGGCCAGCTCCGCCTGGCTCATGCCCAGCTCGATTCGCCGCTCCCGCAGCCTCTGTCCAAAGCTCATCGGTCAGACCTCCCCCAGTGTACTATCCACAGCATACCTGAAAATTTCAAAAAAGTCAACAGCAAAGTTGAAATTTCCTATTGACATTTTATCTTCGCTGGAGTATGATAGGCCCATAGCAGAACAAAAGTTCTTTTATCTCATGGTGGGAGCGGGTGGATTCGCTTTTCTCCGGAAAAGCCACGGCCGGGCAAACAGTCCACCGGACTGTTTGCTTGGACCGGCCTTTCGAATCCCCCCGCAATAGAAAAACGGCAACCCCTGGCGGGGTCACCGTTTTTCCGCAGTCATCGGTCAAAAAATTTTGCCCGAACTGCACGCTGAGCCTCTAAGCGGCAAAGCCGCCAAGAGGCTCATGTGTGGTGGGAGCGGGTGGATTCGAACCACCGAAGTCACTGACAACAGATTTACAGTCTGCCCCCTTTGGCCACTCGGGAATTCCCCCATATTCACCTGTGCGCTGAAGCGGAAGCTTGGAGCTGGTAGACGGACTCGAACCCCCGACCTGCTGATTACAAATCAGCTGCTCTACCAACTGAGCTATACCAGCACGATCAGCAGCGAAATGTATATTACCAGACTTTGTTCTGCTTGTCAACCACAAATTTGATTTTGGGAGGAATTTCTTTTGCGAGCTGTACACACACATCATGACGACCTCCAGCGCGTGGCTCCTCTGGGTTTCTGCACCCGCTGCGGCGGGGAGCTGTACCCCCGGCAGCCCCGCTGGCGGGTGGGCGGAGAGCTGCTGTGCCGGGGCTGCGCCGCCCAGTGGGCGCTGGAGGCGCTGGCCCCCTACCGGGCGGACGGAGAGGAGGCGAGGCCATGATCTTTCTGCGTATGGCCGCCAGCTACCGCCGCAGCGGGGACCTGCTGCGGCTGCGGCTTCTGGCTCTGCGGGAGGCGGAAAAGGACGCGTCAGGCCAGGAGCGGGAGCGGCTTTTGGCCCTCATCCGGGAGCTGGACGGCCGGTACCGGGACACCCTCGCCGCCGCCCGGTTCCTGGAACGCTGCTATGACAGGAGGTGCCGCGGCAATGGCGGGCGGACGGATTAGGCTGACCTCTGCCGACAGCTTTGTCGGCGCCTACGGCGAGTTCCGCCGCTGGCAGGAGGACGAGGCGGGGTCCTCCGAACAGTCCGAACAGATGGAGCGCCTGCGGCGGAATCTGCGTCTGGCGCGGCAGAGCGAGCTGACGGACCGGCAGCAGGAGATGCTGCGCCTGCGCTACGAGGAAAACCTCTCCGTCAGCGCCATCGCCCGGCAGCTCCACGTCAATAAATCCACCGTCTCCCGCACGGTGAATCGGGGTCAAAAACGGCTGAGGAAATACTTGCAATATTCCCTATAATCTGCTACACTTTCTGGCGCGGGGGAAACGCCTCCCCCTTCCCCGGACAGGGAACAGAAAGGAGCCTATCTTATGCTGCACCAGACCATGCGAAGCGGATGGGGCCGTCTGGCCTTCGGCATCGCGGGCGCTTTTATCTACGCGCTGGGCGTGGATCTGTTCATCGTTCCCATGGGCCTGTACAGCGGCGGCCTGGTGGGCATCAGCCAGCTCATCCGGTCTCTGGCACTGATGGCCCTGAACCGGCAGAGCCTGGGCTTTGATTTCGCCGGCATCCTGTACTACGCCCTGAACATCCCCCTGCTGCTGATCTCCTACCGCTCCCTGGGAAAGGTCTTTCTGCGCAATACCATTATCTGCGCCACCGCCTGTTCCCTGTTCCTCAGCCTGATCCCCATTCCCGCCGTGCCTCTGGTGGACAACACCCTCACCAGCTGTCTGGTGGGCGGCGTCATCAGCGGTCTGGGCAGCGGCCTGGCGCTCACCTGCGGCTGCTGTCTGGGCGGGACCGACATCCTGGCCCTGCACCTCTCCAAGCGAGGCAGCCGAATCACCGTGGGACAGATGAACCTGGCCATCAACGTGGTGCTGTTCTCCCTGTGCGGCCTGCTCTTCAGCGTGGAGACCATGATCTACTCCATCCTCAACTCCGTGTTCCTGAACCTGGCCGTGGACCGGGCCCACCAGCAGAGCGTCACCGTCCAGATGCTGATCTTCATCAAGGCGGACAGCCCCCAGCTGGATCAGTTCATCATGAACCACCTCCACCGGGGCATCACCCGCTGGGAGGGCAAGGGCGCCTTCACCGGCGAGGCCACCCATATCCTCTGCGTCTGCCTGAGCAAATACGAGATCGACGATCTCCGCGCGGAGCTGCGGAAGGTGGACCCTCACGCCTTCTTCATCATTCAGGAGGGCGTCCATGTGAGCAGCAACTTCGAGCGGCGGCTGACCCAGTCCTGATTCTTCAAAGAAGTGCAAGGCCGCTTTTTTTGAGATCCCTCCGTTTCGCGCCCCGCCCTCCGCGAGGTCTTTTCTTCCCGGCGTCCATACCGGCTCGTCTCTGTTTGGGACGGGCCGGTATATTTTTCCCCTCCGGCGACTACACTGAAAGCAGAATATTTTTCCGCGGCACAGTCCATTGTCCGGATTTCCGGACTGTCGCTCTGCTATGCTGTTTCCAGAACAGAAAAAACGCAAGGAGGGACCTCTGATGTATCCTGCCGTTCCCGCTGACAGCGCCCGTGTCATCGATCTGACCCCCTATCTCCGCCGCCGGGCCCGGGAGGCCCGCCGCCTCCGCTTCCTGGCCCGGACCGCCCTGGGGGCGCAGTACGCCGCCGCCGGCGTGCTGGCGCTCTACGGTCTGCTGCGGCTGCTGCTGTGTCCCCAGACGGCCCTGGGCTGCTATGCCGGGCCGTTGGCGCTGCTGTGGCCCCTGGCCTGGCTGCTGCTGCTGGTCAGCTTCACCGCCGACGCCTGGCTCTGCCGCCGGGAACAGACGCCATAAGCGGCCAGAGGCCGCTTTCCCGGCCCCCGTCGGGAAGGCAGCGGGAATTTTTGAGCTGTCACAGGCATTGACTTTTCCCCGCAATTGGGGGATAATGCAAGTATCATATCACAAGGAGGGTCTCATATGTCTTCTTTCAAGGGCTGTCAGGAAGGAAAAGCCACACCGAAGCTGATGGAGGTCAAGTGCCCCAACTGTGGCGAGCTGGTGGAGGTGTTCGTCAAGCTGGGCGGCATCGCCGGCGAGACCGACACGCTGACCACCAGCGAGACCTGCCCCGGCTGCGGCCATGTTCTGGAGGCCGGTACGCCGGCGGGCCAGTATCAGCAGGGCTGACAAACGCGAAAGCAGAGGGACCCCCGGGCTTGCCGCCCGGGGGTCCCTGCGTCTCTCAGTCGAACTCCATATTGGCAAAGATGCGCTCCATCCGCTGGTCAGGAAATCGCTGGTCCACGAACTCCCAGAAGGCGTTGGGCGCCTCGGCGCCCTTCACCCGCTGGGACCAGCGGCCCACCGCCACGCAGGTGACCAGGGCGTTGACGATGAGAAAGATGGTGCAGGCCCAGGTGAGGATCTTCCCCGCCCGGTTGGGGATCTTCAGGATCCACTTGGCCATGCGGGGGTAGAGGTCCTTGATCCACAGCACCCCCAGGATCCCCCAGAAGATGGAGTACAGCAGGCAGATGCGGCCGTTGAGGTTCAGGGGCATCCCACTGTAGTCCCAGGACCGGGAGCCAAGCACCAGCTCCTGGCCCCAGGAGCAGACGTACTCCAGCACGCTGCCCACAGCCATCCCCACCAGGAAGGAGAGCCAGCCGCCCCGGTTCCGGTAGCGGTACAGGGCCAGGCTCATGAGCACCGCCCCCGCGCCGTAGAGCAGGTTAAAGGGCCCGTAGACCAGGCCGGACCGGCTCTCCAGATAGCCGTTCCTGGCCAGGCACCAGAGAAGCTCCACCACCACTCCGGCGAAGCTGCCCACAAAGCAGATCAGCATCAGCTTATAGCCGTTGATGCCCCGGGCGAAGTGCCCGCTCTCCTTCTCCTCCAGGTCGATGGCGGCGTTGGCGGGGGGATTGGGCAGATACCACTTCCGGTCCCGGCTCTTATGGGTGTCATGGCGGCGGGCGTTCAGCTCGTCGGTCAGCTCCATGGTCTCCCGCAGGGCCCGGCTCAGGCTGGCGGAGGCCCGGCGCAGGGTCTCCAGCTCGCCGCTGACCTCCGCCTCCAGGGCCTCGTCGGCCTTTCCGCTCTCCGACTCCAGGGCCAGGGCCTGATAGCAGGGCTCCATGTCCGCCCGGACGGCCGCCGCCGCGGTCAGGGCGTCCTCCCCCGCTTTCTCCAGAGGGGCCGCCCGGTACGCCGGGACCTGTCCCCGGCTCGTATCCATCTCTGTCATAATCGCTCCTTTCCATGGTAAGCATGATCGTACAGAGCGTATTGTACCTGAAATTCTCAGAAAAAGCAAGCGGCGGGAGGCCGAGGCCTCCCGCCGCCTGTTTTCCGTTGTCCGCCGGGCAGCTTACTGCGCCGCTTTCAGCAGGGCGTCGGTCATATCCGTCCGCTCCCAAGGCAGGTCCAGCTCCGGACGATCCCCACAAAATGTTCCATTTTGCGGGGGCCCCGCTGATCGATCATCCTCGGGCGAAATGAATTCGCCCTGCGGCAAGGTTTTGCTCCGCAAAACGCTTGGACGCGCCTTTCGGCGCGGTTTCGGCCGTCCAGGGGGGCTTACAGCGCCGCTTTCAGCAGAGCCTCGGTCATATCCGTCCGCTCCCAGGGCAGGTCCAGCTCCGGACGACCGAAGTGGCCGTAGGCCGCCAGCTGCCGGTAGATGGGACGCCGCAGGTCCAGACGGTTGATGATGGCCGTGGGCCGCAGGTCGAAGACCTTCTCCACCCTGGCCTCCAGCTCGCTGTCGGACACCCTGCCGGTACCGAAGGTGTCCACCCGGACGGACACCGGCCGGGCCACGCCGATGGCGTAGGCCAGCTGGACCTGGCACCGGTCCGCCAGGCCCGCGGCCACCACGTTCTTGGCCACCCAGCGGGCGGCGTAGGCGGCGGAGCGGTCCACCTTGGTGGGGTCCTTGCCGGAGAAGGCGCCGCCGCCGTGGGGAGCGGACCCGCCGTAGGTGTCCACGATGATCTTCCGGCCGGTGAGGCCGCTGTCCCCCTGGGGCCCGCCGATGACGAACCGGCCGGTGGGGTTGACGTAGATCCTGGTGTTCTCGTCCAGCAGTCCAGCGGGGATGGTGGGCCGGATGACCAGACGGATCATGTCCTCCCGGATCCGCTCCAGGCTGACCTCGGGGCCGTGCTGGGTGGAGAGGACCACCGTGTCCACCCGGACGGGCCGGCCCTCCTCGTCGTACTCCACGGTGACCTGGCTCTTGCCGTCAGGCCGCAGGTAGTCCACCAGGCCCTCCTTCCGCACGGCGGCCAGCCGCTGGGCCAGCTTATGGGCCAGGGAGATGGGCAGGGGCATCAGCTCCTCCGTCTCCCGGCAGGCGTAGCCGAACATCATGCCCTGATCCCCGGCGCCGTTGTCCAGCCCGTCAGGAAGCGCCCCGGCCTTGGCCTCCAGAGACCTGTCCACCCCCAGGGCAATGTCGGCGGACTGCTCGTCGATGTTGCTGATGACCCCGCAGGTGTCGCAGTCAAAGCCGAACTTGGCCCGGTCGTAGCCGATGTCCCGGATGACCTCCCGAGCAATTCGGGGGATGTCCACATAGCAGGAGGTGGTGATCTCCCCCATGATGTGGACCAGTCCCGTGGACACGGTGGTCTCGCAGGCCACCCGGGCGGCGGGGTCCTGGGCGATGATGGCGTCCAGCACCGCGTCGGAGATCTGGTCGCAGATCTTGTCAGGATGTCCCTCGGTAACGGATTCGGATGTAAAAATACGATGTGCCATGTGTGTGCCTCTCTTTCTTATGTACCGTGATGTTTGCCGCAAAACGAAGAAAACACGCCGGGCAGGCGTGTTTTGGAAGCTAGTCGTTCCTCATCTTGCGCTGACCGCCGGAATTGGCACCTTGCCCCGGGGGGCAGGTTGCCGTGGCTTCATCGGGCCGTTCCCTCCGCCACTCTTGATAAGGTATGAAATTGTGGGATCTTACGATCCATGGGTCATTATATAGGCAGAAGGCCCCCTTGTCAACACCATTTCGCCGGAAATGCCCCCGTTTTTGCACATTCCGGGGAAATTGTCCAAAAGCCACTCCCGCCCTCCGGGGACGGTGCGGGAAATCGGGCGGTTTTCGCCGTTGTCAAACGGGAGCCGGTGTGATAGAATAGGGCGAAAGTAACCTACGGGAGAGACGCTATGCTGAAGCGGGCCTATGTGGAGATCACCAATATCTGCAACCTCTCCTGCGCCTTCTGCCCCGGCACCCGCCGGGAGAGCCGGGCCATGACGCCGGAGGAGTTTTCCCAAATCGCCGGCAGGCTTCGGGGTCATGTGGGCTATCTCTACCTCCACGTCATGGGGGAGCCCCTGCTCCATCCCCGGCTGGAGGAGATCCTGGCCATCGCCGGGGACCTGGGCTTCCGGGTGTGCGTCACCACCAACGGGACGCTGCTGGGCCGCCGGGGGGACGCTCTGCTGGCCGCCCCCGCCCTCCACAAGGTCAGCGTCTCCCTCCACAGCATGGAGGGCAACGGAGTGGGGGAGCTGCGGGACTATCTGGACGCCTGCTGGGACTTTGCCCGGCGGGCGGCGGAGAAGGGCGTGATCTGCGCCCTGCGGCTGTGGAACCTGGGCGGCGCGGACCGGCGCAACGGAGAGATCCTGGACTTTCTGGCGGACAGGCTGGGGACCTTCCCTCTGGACCTGCCCCAGCCCCGGCCCGGGAGCTGGCGGCTGGGGGAGCGGCTCTATCTGGAGCAGGCGGAGAAGTTCGACTGGCCGGACCTGAGCGCCCCGGAGACCGGTACGGGCTTCTGCCTGGGGCTGCGGGAGCAGCTGGCGGTGCTCTCCGACGGGACTGTGGTCCCCTGCTGTCTGGACCACGAGGGGGACATCCCTCTGGGGAACCTGCTGGAGCGGGACCTGGAGGACATCCTCCGCGGTCCCCGGGCCAGGGCGCTGTACGACGGGTTCTCCCGGCGCAGGCCCAGCGAGGCGCTGTGCCGCCGGTGCGGCTACGCGAGACGGTTCGGATAGGAGGAGGCAATGGACGAGGCGCGGCGGCTGGATCAGATAGCGGAGCCCCTGCTGGCGTGGTATGATGTCAACAAGCGGGACCTGCCCTGGCGGGGAACGACAGACCCCTACCGGGTCTGGATCTCGGAGATCATGCTCCAGCAGACCCGGGTGGCGGCGGTGATGCCCTACTACCGGCGATGGATGGAGCGGCTCCCCACCGTGGAGGCCCTGGCGGCGGTGGACGACGAGGAGCTGATGAAGCTGTGGCAGGGCCTGGGCTACTACAGCCGGGCGAGAAACCTGAAAAAGGCGGCCCGGATCATCGTGGAGGAGCGGGGCGGCCGCTTTCCGGACACCTATGAGGAGCTGCTGAGGCTCCCCGGCGTGGGGGACTACACCGCCGGGGCCATCGCCTCCATCGCCTTCGCCCGGCCGGTGCCGGCGGTGGACGGCAACGCCCTGCGGGTAGCGGCCCGGACGGCGGCCATCCGGGAAAACGTTCTGGACCCGGCGGTGAGGCGGTCCTTCCGGGCGCTGCTGGCCGAGGCCATGCCCCAGGACCGGCCCGGGGCCTTCAATCAGGCACTGATGGACCTGGGGGCCACGGTTTGCCTCCCCAGCGGCCAGCCCCTCTGCGGCGGCTGCCCTCTGGCCTCCCTCTGCCAGGCCCGGCGGCTGGGGCTTTGGGACCAGCTCCCCGTTCGGGCGAAAAAGCCGAAGCGCCGGGTGGAGGAGATGACGGTCTACCTTCTGCTGCGGGAGGGCCGCGCGGCCCTGCGGAAGCGGCCGGAGACGGGCCTGCTGGCCGGGCTGTGGGAATTTCCCCACGTACCGGGGACCCTGACGGAGACGGAGGCGGCCGCGCCCCTGGCCGGCTGGGGCCTGACGCCTCTGGACTGGCGGGAGAAGATCGAGACAAAGCACGTCTTTACCCATGTGGAGTGGCATATGACCGGCTATCTGCTCACCGTCCGGGGGGAGTGCCCCGGACTTCTGTGGGCGGACCGGGAGGCGCTGGAGAAGCTGGCGGTGCCGTCGGCCTTCGCCCGGTACCTGCGGGAAGCCATGGAGCTTTTGGACGGTGAACAACACCAATAACATACAGGAGAGAGAAATATGGCGCAGTTATACTTCAAATACGGAGCCATGGGCTCCAGCAAGACCGCCAACGCCCTCATGGCCCGGTTCAACTACGAGGAGCGGGGCCAGCAGACCCTGCTGGTCAAGCCCCGGCTGGACACCCGGGACGGGGACCACATGGTGGTCTCCCGGATTGGCCTTACCTACCCATGCATTTATTTTGATGAAATGCAGAAGATAAATCCCATGGAGCTGCAGCAGAACGCCTGCATCATCGTGGACGAGGCCCAGTTCCTCACCCGGGAGGAGGTCCACTATCTGGTGCATCTGGTGGACGACTGCGGTATTCCCGTCATGTGCTACGGCCTGCGGGCCGACTTCAAGGGGGAGCTGTTCCCCGGCAGCTACGAGCTGCTGGTGATGGCGGACAAGATCGAGGAGGTCAAGACCATCTGCTGGTGCGGCAAGAAGGCCACCTTCAACGCCCGGTTCGACGAGCACGGCAAGGTGCTCAAGGAGGGCGCTCAGGTGGTCCTGGGGGCCAACGACAAATACATCGGCCTCTGCCGCCGCCACTGGATGGAGGGCAACCTTGGCCCCGACTTCCAGCCCCAGCTCCCGCCGGAGGAGTAAGCCCGGTTTTGTAAAATAAGGAGGGGATCGTTCCATGTGGATGCTGCTGGCGGCGCTGTCCGCCCTGTTCGCCGGCGCCACGTCCATTCTGGCCAAGATCGGGATTCGGCGGACCGATTCCACTGTGGCCACCGCCATCCGCACCGTCGTGGTGCTGATCATGGCCTGGGGCATGGTCCTTTTGGTGGGGTCCCAGGACCAGCTCAGCGGCCTCAGCGGGAGAAATCTCCTGTTCCTGACCCTCTCGGGCCTGGCCACCGGGGGAAGTTGGCTGTGCTACTTCCGGGCGCTGAAGCTGGGGAACGTGAACCGGGTGGTGGCGGTGGACAAGTCCAGCACCGTGCTCACCATTCTGCTGGCCTTTTTGATTCTGAAGGAACCCTTCAGCGCCGTGGCCGGGGCCGCCATGGTCCTCATCGCCGCCGGGACCTGGCTGATGCTGGAGAAAAAGGCGGACCAGAGCCAGGGCCAGGGGCCGTGGCTCCTCTACGCCCTGGGCTCCGCAGTGTTCGCCAGCCTCACCTCCATTCTGGCCAAGATCGGCATCAGCGGCGTGGAGTCCAATCTGGGCACCGCCGTGCGCACGTCGGTGGTGCTGGTGATGGCCTGGGCCATGGTGGTCCTCACCGGCAAGTGGGACCAGGTCCGCCGGGTGGAGGGCAGGGAGCTGCTCTTCATCTGTCTCTCGGGCCTGGCCACCGGGGGAAGCTGGCTGTGCTACTACCGGGCGCTCCAGGACGGTCCCGCCAGCGTGGTGGTCCCTATCGACAAGCTGAGCATCCTGGCGGTGGCCCTCTTCGCCCGGGTCTTTCTGGGGGAGCGGCTGAGCCGCCGGGCCGGCGCGGGCCTGGCCCTGCTCACCGCCGGCACTCTGCTGATGGTGATCGCCTAGCGGGCCGCGGAGGAGAGGCTCCGCCGCCTGTCCGGCCGCGAAAAAAGTCCCGTCTGCCGCGGCAGACGGGACTTTTTTTGCCTATGTAGCTTACTCAGCCTCAATGGCGCCCACAGGGCAGTTGGCAGCGCAGGCGCCGCAGTCCACGCAGACGTCGGCGTCGATGACGTAATGGTCGGCGCCCTCAGAGATGGCCTCGACGGGGCAGTTCTCCGCGCAGGTGCCGCAGGAAACGCAAACGTCAGTGATCTTGTGAGCCATGAATCGTTACCTCCATAAAATTGCTACCCGGTCAAACCGATGGTATTCCTATTGTAGCATGCTGTCGGGAAATTGCAAGAGCCAATTGCTCTCATTTCCGGAGAAATGTGTAAAACGCCGTCCCGGGGGCATACTTCTAAGAGGCCGCGGACAAGGGCGGCCGCCCAACGTCTTTGATTTTGGAGCGTGGATGTATGTATGAAAACCAACTCACCCCCCGGGCCCAGGGCGCTCTGCGCCGGGCCCATCAGGCGGCGGAGGAGCTGGGCCACAGCTATGTGGGCAGCGAGCACCTGCTGCTGGGCCTCGCCCTGGAGGAGAGCGGCAGCGCCCGGCGGTGCCTGCTGGAGCAGGCCGTCACCGCCGACCGGGTCCGGGAGATCATCGTAGGGATCGTGGGCATGGGCCTGCCGGGCCTGGCTCCGCCCCAGGGCCTGACCCCCCGGTGCAGGCGGGTCATCGAAAACGCCGCCGGAGAGGCCCGCCAGAGCGGCAGCGGCTATGTGGGCACGGAGCATCTGCTGCTGGGCATCCTGCGGGAAAACGGGGCCATGGCCTCCCGGGTGCTGGCCGCCGCCGGGGCAGACGTAAAAAAGCTGCGGACTTCCCTGACCCAGCGGCTGGCCGCCGCCCCCCGCCTTGTTCGGGAGCCGGGGCCCCGCGGCGCCGCCAGTCAGGAGCTGCCCCGGAGCAAAAGCCTGGAGCAGTTCACCCGCAGCCTCACCGCCATGGCCCGGGAGGGCCAGCTGGACCCGGTGCTGGGCCGGGAGGGGGAGATCCGGCGCTCCATCCGCATCCTCAGCCGCCGGACCAAGAACAACCCCGTGCTCATCGGGGAGCCGGGGGTGGGCAAGACCGCCGTGGTGGAGGGGCTGGCCCAGCGGATCGTCAGCGGCGACGTGCCGGAGGAGCTGCGGGGCGTGACCATTCTCTCCATCGATTTGGCGTCCATGCTGGCGGGCACAAAATACCGGGGGGAATTCGAGGAGCGGGTGAAGGCCGCCCTGGCGGAGGTGCGGCGCATGGGCAACGTGATCCTCTTCATCGACGAGCTGCACAACATCGTGGGGGCCGGCAGCGCCGAGGGGGCGGTGGACGCCGCCAACATCCTCAAGCCCGCCCTCAGCCGCCGGGACCTGCGGGTCATCGGCGCCACCACCATGGACGAGTACCGCCGGTACATCGAGAAGGACGCGGCGCTGGAGCGGCGCTTCCAACCGGTGACGGTGGCGGAGCCCACGCCGGAGACAGCGGTGGAGATTCTGACGGGACTGCGGGACAAGTATGAGGCCCACCATAAATTGACCATCACCGACGGAGCCATCCGCGCCGCTGTGGACCTGAGCCGGCGGTATCTGGCGGACCGCTTTCTGCCGGACAAGGCCATCGACCTCATGGACGAGGCCTGCAGCCGGGTCCGGCTGGAGAGCGGCGGCCAGGCCCCGGACCTCCAGGAGCTGGAGCAGCGGCTGGACCGGGTCCGCCGGGAAAAGGCCGAGGCAGCGGCCGGAGAGCAGTTCGAGCAGGCCGCCAAGCTGCGGGACGCGGAGGAGAGCTTCGCCCAGCAGCTGGAGGAGGCCCGCCGGCAATGGCAGCAGAGCCGCTCCGGCGGCCTTGCGGCAGTCACCGGGGAGGATGTGGCCGCCGTGGCGGCGGAGTGGACCGGCATCCCCGTCAGCCGGATCACCGCCAGCGAGCGGGAGGCCCTGGTGGATCTGGAGGACCGGCTCCGCCGCCGGGTGGTGGGACAGGACGAGGCCGTGGCCGTGCTGGCCCGGGCCATCCGCCGGGGCCGGGTGGGGCTGAAGGAGCCGGGCCGCCCCATCGGCAGCTTCCTGCTGCTGGGCCCCACCGGGGTGGGCAAGACGGAGCTGTGCCGCGCCCTGGCCCAGGCCCTCTTCGGCCAGGAGGAGGCCATGATCCGCATCGACATGTCCGAGTACGCCCAGGGCCATGCCGCCAGCCGCCTCATCGGCTCCCCGCCGGGCTACGTGGGCCACGAGGAGGGCGGGCAGCTGACGGAGGCGGTGCGGCGGCGGCCCTACAGCGTGGTGCTCTTCGACGAGATCGAAAAGGCCCACCAGCAGGTGTGGGACCTGCTGCTCCAGATCATGGAGGACGGCCTCATTACCGACAGCCACGGCCGCCGGGTGGACTTCAAAAACACCGTGGTGGTGATGACCAGCAATCTGGGGGCCCAGGCCCTCACCGGCGGCAAAAGCGCCCCGGGCTTCTCCGCCGGCGGCCAGGAGAACCGGGAGCGGGACCGGCGGCGGGCGGTGGAGGAGGCCCTGCGGGACACCTTCCGGCCGGAGTTCCTCAACCGGGTGGATGAGACCGTGATCTTCCGCCAGCTCACCGCCCCGGATCTCCAGGCCATCGCCCGGCGGCTGCTGGCGGAGACGGGCCGGCGTCTGGAAGCCCTGGGCCTCGCCCTCACCGCCGGGGACGAGGCCGTGGCCCTGCTGGCCCAGGAGGGTTATGACCCCGCCTATGGGGCCCGGCCCCTGCGGCGGGTGATCCGCGCCCAGGTGGAGGACCCCATCGCCGAGGGGATCCTCTCCGGCGCTTACGCCTCCGGGGACCGGCTTCGGCTCACCGCCGGGGAAAAGGGCCTTGCTATTGAGCGGGAAAGCGTGTAGAATGAAAGAGGGGCCGGGCGGCGCGCCCGGTCCCCTTTCTCTGTGGTGTGTCGCGGCGGGAGAGCCGCGCTTCCCCTTATTCTATTTTTAAAGGAGGACCATCGTATGGGATTTTCCGGTACCGACGCCGGGGGCTTCCAGTGGGAGGGCTTCAACAGCGGCGCTCCGTCCCAGCCCCCTAAGCCGCCCAGGGAGAAAAAGCCCCGCAAGAGCGTCTCTTCTCCCGCCAAGCGGCTGCTCATCAATCTGGCTGTCACCCTCATTTTCGGCTTTCTCTACTTTTATTTGGAGCTGCCTCCCATCAGTCTCCAGGCCCCGGAGTTCTATGTCTTTGCCTTTTTGCTGTGCGCGGTGTACTGCGTCTGCGCCGTGTTCACCTCCGGCTTTCAGGGGCAGGGGATCAAGCACTACTTCAAGTTTCTGAAGAAGCAGTGCGCCGTCCCCTTCTTCCTGGCGCTGGCCCTGCTGGCGGCGGCTCTGGTGGGCAGTCTCACCAGCAGCGTGCTTTTCCGGGCCAGGACCTACGCGGAGCTGCTGCCCTTTGAGGTCGGGGACTTCGCCGCCGACGTGGACGAGATCCGCTACGACCAGATCCCCATGCTGGACAAGGACTCCGCCGAGCGGCTGGGGGACCGGAAGCTGGGCGAGCTCAGCGATATGGTCAGCCAGTTCGAGGTCATGGAGGACTACACCCAGATCAACTACAAGGGCCGCCCGGTGCGCATCGCCACCCTGATGTACGCCGACGTCATCAAGTGGCTCACCAACCGCTCCGACGGTCTGCCCGCCTATCTGATCGTGGATATGGTCACCCAGAACGTGGAGCTGAAGCGGCTGGACGAGGGCATCAAGTACACCACCGCCGAGCATCTGGGCCGGAACCTGTACCGCTACCTGCGGTTCCACTACCCCACCTATATCTTCCACCAGCCGGTGATGGAGGTGGACGAGGAGGGTACGCCCTACTGGATCTGTCCCCGGATCGTCAAGACCATCGGCCTCTTCGGCGGCGCGGACGTGCGGGGCGCGGTGCTGGTCAACGCCGTCACCGGGGAGAGCCAGTACTGCGAGGAGGTCCCCTCCTGGGTGGATAACCTCTACAACGCCCAGCTCATCATGGCCCAGTACGACTACTACGGGATGTACCACAACGGCTTTTTCAACTCCCTCTTCGGTCAGCGGGACGTGACCATCACCACCGAGGGCTACAACTACATCGCCCTGGGAGACGACGTGTACGTCTACACCGGCATCACCTCCACCGGTGGGGACCAGTCCAACATCGGCTTCATCCTCACCAACCAGCGCACCAAGGAGACCAAGTTTTACTCCAGCGCCGGCGCCACGGAGTACTCCGCCATGGCCAGCGCCAACGGCGAGCTGCAGAACCTGCACTATAACGCCACCTTCCCCCTGCTGCTGAACATCGGCGGCCAGCCCACCTATTTCATGGCCATGAAGGACGACGCCAAGCTGGTGAAAAAGTACGCCATGGTCAACGTCCAGCAGTACCAGATCGTGGCCACCGGCGACACCGTGGCGGAGTGCGAGCAGAACTATCTGGCGCTGCTCAGCCGCAGCGGCATCGTGGACGGCACCGCCAATCTCACCGGGACCGAGACGGTCCAGGGAGCGGTGGCGGACATCCGTTCCGCCGTGCTGGACGGCAACAGCTACTACTTCATCCAGCTCATCGGCGGCGACGTGTTCTACTCCGTCAGCGCCGCGGAGCACCCCCTGGCGGTGATCCTCAGCAAGGGCGATCAGGTGTCCATCACCTACCGTCCCGGCGAGGACAGTATCCTGGAGGGCGTGGAGCTGGCCCTGCGGTAGCCGGAAAGGACAATCAGGCCGGGGCGGCGAACGCCGCCCCGTCTTTTTGGGTCATTCAGCTTTTGAGAAAAACAGGAGAAGCACATATGGAAAAAGGTATGTTATACGGCGTGGGCGTGGGTCCGGGGGACCCGGAACTGCTGACCATCAAGGCATCGAACATCCTCCGCGCCGCCGACGTGGTGGCGGCGCCCCGGACGGAGGGCGGCGGTCAGGCGGCTCTGGATATTGCCGCGCCCTACATCCAGGGCAAGCCGGTGCTCTACTGCGCCGCGCCCATGAGCCGGGACCGGTCCGCCGCCCTGGCCTCCTACCGGGAGGCCGCCGGGGAGATCTGCTCTCTGCTGGACCGGGGAAAGACCGTGGCCTTCCTCACCCTGGGGGACCCCACGGTATACTCCACCTACATGAACGTCCACCGGATGGTACGGGAGGCGGGGTATGAGGCCGCGCTCATCCCCGGGGTGCCCTCCTTCTGCGCCGCGGCGGCCAGGCTGGGGATCTCCCTGTGCGAGGGGAGCGAGCGGCTGCTCATCGTCCCCGCCGGATACCCCGGGCTGGAGGAAAGCCTGGACGTGGACGCCAACAAGGTCCTCATGAAGGCCGGGCGCTCCCTCCCCGCGCTGCGGGACCTGCTGGAAAAGCGGGGGGAGCTGGAAAACGCCTCTCTGGCGGCGAACTGCGGCATGGACGGCGAGGTGATCCTTCCCCGGCTGGCGGATCTCACCGGCCCCACGGGGTATTTCTCCCTGGTGGTGGTCCGCCCTCCCAGGTGATCCGCCCCGCCGGGACCGGAAAAAGCGTCCTCTTTGCCCTTTACAGGTCCCGGATTCTATGGCATAATAAGGATTTGGGAGTTTATCTTCACAGGAATGGAGAATGTATATGCCGATCATCGAATACGACACCTATAAGCAGAAGCTGCTGGCCCTGGAGCCGGAGCTGAACAAGTTGGCCGCGGCCCTGGATCTGGAGAGCGTCCGCCGGGAGGTGGAGGAGCTGGAGGAAAAGGCCGGGGACCCCAACTTCTGGAACGACATGGCCGCCTCTCAGAAGGTCCTCCAGCGGACCAAGCAGCTCAAGGGCAAGCTGGAGCACCACGCCCGGATGGTCACCCAGTGGGAGGACCTGACCACTCTGGTGGAAATGGCCGCGGAGGAGGAGGACGCCTCCCTGCTGCCGGAGGTGGAGGAGGGCTACGCCAAGCTGGAGGCCGCCCTGGAGGAGGCCAATCTGGCCACTTTGCTCACCGGGGAATACGACGGCAGCAACGCCATCCTCACCCTCCACGCCGGCGCCGGCGGCACCGAGGCCCAGGACTGGTGCCAGATGCTGTTCCGCATGTACACCCGCTGGGCAGAGCGCCACGATTTCACCGTCAAGACCCTGGACTATGAGGACGGCGACGAGGCGGGCATCAAGTCCGCCACCATCTCCATCGAGGGAGAGAACGCCTACGGCTTCCTCAAGAGCGAGAACGGCGTTCACCGGCTGGTGCGCATCTCCCCCTTCGACGCCAACGCCCGGCGGCAGACCTCCTTCGCCGCCGTGGAGGTCATGCCGGAGATCGAGGACGACAACTCCGTGGAGATCCGCTCCGAGGATATCGAGATGCAGGTCTACCGGGCCTCCGGCGCCGGCGGCCAGCACGTCAACAAGACCTCCTCCGCCGTGCGCCTCATCCACAAGCCCACCGGCGTGGTGGTCTCCTCCCAGCAGGAGCGCAGCCAGGTCCAGAACCGGGAGAACTGCATGAAGATGCTGCGGTCCAAGCTGATGGAGATGAAGGCCCAGCAGCACGCGGAGAAGATCAGCGACATCAAGGGCGTGCAGATGAAGATCGAGTGGGGCAGCCAGATCCGCTCCTATGTGTTCATGCCCTACACTCTGGCCAAGGACACCCGCACCGGCTTCGAAAACGGCAACATCAACGCGGTGATGGACGGCGATCTGGACGGCTTCATCAACGCCTACCTCACCGCCAGCGCCACCGGCGAGCTGAAGAAGTAACCCCACAACACACCAAGGAGGACGAACCCGCCATGTTTACCATTACGTTCCGTATCTCCGGCTGCGAGCCGGTGGTCATCTCCGCCAACGCCGGGGAAAAGCTGCTGGACGTGGCCCGGAAGGCCAACGTGGCCATCGACGCCCCCTGCTCCGGCAACGGCGTCTGCGGCAAGTGCCGGGTCCGGCTGGTATCCGGCTATCTGGACGCGCCCAAAAACCGCCACATCTCTCAGGAGGAGTACGACGCCGGCTGGCGTCTGGCCTGCGTGGCGGAGATCTGCGGCAACGCGGAGATCGAGGTGCCGGACATCGCCACGGCCTACCGCAGCCGCATGAAGATCGCCGATCTGGACTCCCCGGAGGAGGTAGCCATCTTCGACGACCTCCACCGTCAGCTGACGGAGGCGGGGATCGTCTTTCAGAGCGACCTGAGCTTTCTGCCTCTGGACCTCCAGGCTCCCAGCCTGGACGACACCATGCCGGACAACGAGCGGATCATCCGGGCGGTGTCCGAGGCCACGGGAGTGGACCCGGAGCACATCATCATGCCCTACTCCGTGCTGAAGGAGTTGGCCTGGGACCTGCGGCAGGCCGATTTCCGGGTGAAGTGCGTCATCTCCCGGGACCTGGAGCGCATCCAGATCCGGGACGTGCTGCCCGCCGACGATCCGGACCCCATCATGGGCTTCGCCCTGGATCTGGGCACCACCTCTCTGGCCGGGCTGCTGGTGGATCTCCAGACCGGGAAGATCCTGGCCAAGGCCAGCGGCGGCAACGGCCAGATCCGCTACGGCGCGGACGTGATCAACCGCATCATCGAGTCCGATAAGCTGGGGGGCCACAAGCGCCTGCAGGACGCGGTGGTGAAGGAGTCCATCATCCCCATGCTGGTGCAGATGTACCGCTCCGCCAACGTGAACCCCCGGCGGATCTACCGCATGGTGCTGGCGGGGAACACCACCATGAACCACCTGCTGCTGGGGCTCTACGCCGACCCCATCCGCATGGAGCCCTTCGTCCCCAGCTTCTTCCGCACGGACTACATCTACGTCCGGGACATCGGGCTGAAGATGAACCCTCTGGCGGAGCTGATCGTGGCCCCCAACATCGGCAGCTATGTGGGCGGCGACATCACCGCCGGCACCTTGGTATCCATGATCTGGAACCGGCCGGAGCTGAGCCTCTTCATCGACCTGGGCACCAACGGGGAGCTGGTGTTCGGCAACAACGAGTTCCTCATGAGCTGCGCCTGCTCCGCCGGTCCCGCCTTTGAGGGCGGCGATATCAGCTGCGGCATGCGGGCCACCGACGGGGCCATCGAGGCGTGCAGCATCGACAGGGAGACCATGGAGCCCACCCTCACCGTGGTGGGCGGCGAGACCGCCGCCGGCATCTGCGGCAGCGGCATCATCGACGTCATTGCCGAGCTGTTTCGCTGCGGCATCATCAACGGCAAGGGCAAGTTCATCCGGGAGGGAGACCGCATCCTCCACGACCAGCACGGCATGGGTTCCTACGTTCTGGCCCGGAAGGAGGACACCGGCCGGGTGAAGGACGTGACCATCAATGAGGTGGACATCGACAACTTCATCCGGGCCAAGGGGGCCATCTTCTCCGCCACCCAGACTATGCTGGCCTCCCTGGGGTTTGACGCCTCCGTCATCGAGCACGTATATGTGGCCGGCGGCATCGGCAGCGGCATCAATATGAAAAACGCCGTCACCATCGGCATGTTCCCGGACATCTCCCTGGACCACTTCCACTACATCGGCAACTCCTCCCAGGCCGGGGCCTACGCCATGCTCCTCTCCTCCCAGGCCCGGGAGAAGGTGTTCGAGCTGGGCCG
Organism: uncultured Oscillospiraceae bacterium; assembly: GCA_958423465.1. Taxonomy (GTDB): domain Bacteria; phylum Bacillota; class Clostridia; order Oscillospirales; family Oscillospiraceae; genus Pelethomonas. Next base: position 65,177 of record CATZRD010000003.1, read on the forward strand.
GTCCATGACCTATCTGGAGCTTTCCAACGAGCCGGGGTACATGGACCAGTTCGTGGCCGCCTGCTTCCTCCCCCACACCGACAGCGGTCTGTTCCCCAGCGTGGACTGCTGAATGCGACAAAACAGGCCAGGCGGAGATTTTCGTCTCCGGCCGGCCTGTTTTGTCTCTCTTTACTGACCGCTTCGGTAGCCGTCTGGGTTCATGGACTGCCACTTCCAGCTGCTTTGGCACATCTCCTCGATGCCGTACCGCGCCTCCCAGCCCAGCTCCTCCCGGGCCTTGGCAGGGTCCGCGTAGCAGGCGGCGATATCGCCGGGACGCCGGGGGTCCACCACATAGGGCAGCGTCTTTCCGCAGGCCTTCTCATAGGCGTGGAGCACGTCCAGCACGCTGTAGCCCCTGCCGGTGCCCAGATTGCACACGAAGAGGCCGCACTTGTCCTCCAGCTTCTTCAGCGCCGCCACATGGCCCCGGGCCAGATCCACCACGTGGATGTAGTCCCGGACGCCGGTGCCGTCAGGGGTGGGGTAGTCGTCGCCGTAGACATGGAGCTTCTCCAGCTTGCCCACCGCCACCTGGGCGATGTAGGGCACCAGATTGTTGGGGATACCGTTGGGGTCCTCCCCGATGAGTCCGCTCTCGTGGGCGCCGATGGGGTTGAAGTACCGCAGGATCACCGCGTTCAGCTCCGAGTCCGCGGCGCAGCAGTCGGTGAGGATCCGCTCGATAAAGAGCTTTGTGGTACCGTAGGGGTTGGTGGTGCCGCCGGTGGGGAAATCCTCCCGGATGGGCACGGAGGCCGGGTCGCCGTACACCGTGGCGGAGGAGGAGAACACAAAGTCCTTTACCCCGTGACGGCGCATGACGTTCAGCAGGTTCAGGGTGCTGGTCAGGTTGTTGGTGTAGTATTCCAGCGGCTTGCGGACGCTCTCCCCCACCGCCTTCAGCCCGGCGAAGTGAATGACGGCAGTGATGTCGGGGTACTTCGCAAAGAGGGCCTCCGTGGCCGCCTCATCGCACAGGTCCACCTCCTCAAAGGGGACGGACCGGCCCGCGATCTTCTCCACCCGGGCCACGGCCTCCCTGCAGGAATTGACCAGGTCGTCCGCCACCACGATCTCATAGCCCGCCTGGAGCAGCTCCACGCAGGTGTGGCTGCCGATGTAGCCGGCGCCGCCGCTGACAAGAATAGACATTGCAACACGCTCCCTTTCTTTTCGTTTCGTCGTACACAGGGCCTCTTACTGTCTCTATCATAGTCCTCCTCCGCCGCCGCTGTCAATGCCGCTCACAGACCATTTCATGGACAAATCGGTCAACTTGCGGAAGGAGGCGGCTCACCCGGCGGGAAAGACCTTAGCAAATTCCTCGCAGACCACCTTCATGCTCTCGTGGAAGGTCAGGCCGGCGGCCTCCAGTTCCCCGGCGAAAAACGCCCGGTGGACCGCCCGCCAATCGGCGAGGGACAGGTCCCCCTCCCCCTCCCGGGCGGCGTGGCCGGGGGATACCTGGTCAAAGGGGACCACATACACCTTCGTCGTTTGGATGACGCACACCGCCTCATCACGGGAATCCAGTATCACACTGTATTCCCCGGCTTTTGGAAGCGGTTCGTTCTCCAGCTCGTACAGGGGATAGGCGGAGGCCGTCGCCGTCTTTTTCCCCGCCAGCACCAGCTCCGCCAGAGCGTCGGCGTCGCCGCCGAAGCGCCACGCCTCATATTCGCCCTGGCCGCCGAAGGCCTCCCACATCTGCTGCGCGTTCATAGAACTGTCTCCTCCCTCGATTTCGCTGTTGACGCCATCATACCACGGCCCGGCCCCCGCGGCAAGGAGGGATTTTCGCGCCGGGCGGGACAGGATTTGACGGCGGGGCGGGTTTCTGGTATAGTATAGGGGCTTTCCCTCTGTATTCTATTGCAAAGCGAGGTCTTTCCCATGAAAAAGACGCTTACCGCCCTGCTGCTGGTCCTGGCGCTGCTGCCGGGCACGGTCCTCCCCGCCCAGGCGGCGGGCAGCGGCTACAGCGACGTGCCCGAGGGCCACTGGGCCGCCGAAAGCATCCGCCGGGCCACGGAGCTGGGCCTCTTCAACGGCGTGGGCGGCGGAAAGTTCGGCCTGGGGCAGCCTATCACCCGGGCGGCCTTCGTCACCGCTCTGTCCCGCCTCTTCGACTGGGAGGCGGAGGGCTCCTCCCCGGAGCTTGCGGACGTGCCGGACGGGGCCTGGTATGCCGCCGCCGTGCAGGCCGCCTACGCCGGCGAGGTCTTTGTGGTCACTGACGGCAAATTCCGGCCCGAGGACCCCATCACCCGGGAGGAGATGGCGGTCATGCTCATCCGCAGTCTGGGCTACGCCGCCCTGGCCGGCGCCGTGACCCGCTACGGCTCCCCCTTCAGCGACGTCACCGTCAACCGGGGCTTCATCGCCATCGCCAACGATCTGGGGCTGATGACCGGCGTGGGCGGCGGGCGCTTCGACCCAGACGGCGCCGCCCCCCGGGAGGTAGCCGCCACCGTTCTGGTGCGGCTCTACGACCGGCTCCACGCCCAGTCCCGGAAGCTCGCCTCCGCCAAAGGGTACGTTCCCATCACCGTGGACACCCCCCAGGCCAGTCTGGACACCCCCCTGCCCACCACGCCTCTGGAGCCTCTGGAGGCGCTGTACGACGCCCTGCGGGCCGCCAAGCTGGCCGGGACAGACCTGTCCCAGGCCGCCCTCCGGTTGACGGCGGGAGGCGTACGCACCGTCGTCGCCAACGGACAGCTGGCGGGCACATCCGTCCTTACCGCTGACGAGGTAAAGGAGCTGCTGGCCCAGCCCGGCGTCCGCACCTACTACAACAGCCACTACGAGAGCGCCTACTGCATCTACGCTCCCAACAGCTACCAGAACGCCGCCGTCTGGTATCAGGATCAGCGAAGCATGGAGGCCAAGCTGCAGCTGGCCCGCCTCTTCGGCGTCACGGCCTACTACATGGAGTAGCCCCGCCGGGCATGAAAAAACCGTCCGCCTCACGGCGGACGGTTTTTTATCAGCTTCTCTTACTTGTGGTCCACGCTGTACATGTGCTTGATGAGCTCCAGGACCTTGTTGGAGTAACCCATCTCGTTGTCGTACCAGGAGACGACCTTCACGAAGGTGTCGGTGAGGTACACGCCGGCGTTGGCGTCGAAGATGGAGGTCAGGGGGCAGCCCAGGAAGTCGCTGGAGACCACGGCGTCCTCGGTGTAGCCCAGGATGCCCTTCAGCTCGCCCTCGGAGGCGGCCTTCATGGCCTTGCAGATGTCATCCTTGGTAGCGGGCTTCTCCAGATTGACGGTCAGGTCCACCACGGACACGTCCAGAGTGGGCACGCGCATGGAGATGCCGGTCAGCTTGCCGTTCAGGGCGGGGATGACCTTGCCCACGGCCTTGGCGGCGCCGGTGGAGGAGGGGATGATGTTGCCGGTAGCGGCACGGCCGCCGCGCCAATCCTTCAGGGAGGGACCGTCAACGGTCTTCTGGGTGGCGGTGACAGAGTGGACGGTGGTCATCAGGCCTTCCTTGATGCCAAAGTTGTCGTTCAGCACCTTGGCGATGGGGGCCAGGCAGTTGGTGGTGCAGGAGGCGTTGGACACGAAGGTCATGTCAGGGGTGTAAGCGTCCAGGTTGACGCCGCACACGAACATGGGGGTGTCGTCCTTGGAGGGGGCGGACATGATGACCTTCTTGGCGCCGGCGTCGATGTGGGCCTGGGCCTTCTCCTTGGTCAGGAACAGGCCGGTGGACTCCACCACATACTCAGCCTCGATCTTGCCCCAGGGAATGTTCTTGGGGTCGCGCTCGGCGTAAATGGGGATCTCCTTGCCGTTGACCACGATGGCGTTCTCGGTGGAGGAGACCTCACCCTCAAATCTGCCGTGCATGGTGTCGTACTTCAGCATATAGGCCAGGTAATCAGCGGGGCACAGGTCGTTGATGCCCACGATCTCGATCTCGGGATGATTGACGCTGGCGCGGAAAACCATGCGGCCGATGCGGCCAAAGCCATTGATACCAACTTTGATGCTCATTGTTGAAATCTCCTTTCAAATTTGAAAAATGGCAAAAACCCTAAAATGGCATTCTGGGGTCATTATATACCACAATCTTCGAAATGAAAAGGCTTTTTTGCGGTGAGAAATATTTTCTTGTAATTTCGACAAATTTTTGATATGATGCCTCTGGAATTCTTCATAATTTGCCGTCAGAGGCGCAAATTCCCACGGGACCTTTTGCCGCTTCCGGCAAAACTACGGAAGGAGGTGCGTTATGAACGATCAGAAGCCAACGGGGCCGTCCCCTCTGCCCCAGGTGCTCAGTCAGGTGGCCCTCCAGCTCAAGGGCTCCCTGGGGAACATCCACAGCGCCCTGGAGCGGCTGGCCCCGCCGGAGAAGCGGGAGACCGGTTCCCAGCTGGATCTGGACGCCGCCGCCCTGTGCCAGAGCTATTACCGCATCATGCGCCTGGCTAACAACCTGTCCGACGCCGCCGAGCTGGAGGGGCCCTGCCGGGCGCGTCTCCAGAATCTGGATATCGTGGCCTTCTGCCGGTCCGTGATGGAAAAGGCGGAGCAGCCCGCCGAGCTGCTGGGGCTGAACCTCGCCTTCCGGTGCGGTCAGGAGTCCCGGGTCATCGCCATGGACCCGGACCGGCTGGAGCGCCTGATGATGAATCTTCTCTCCAACGCCTTCAAGTTCACGCCCAGGGGCGGGTCCGTGACGCTGGAGGTCAAGGTCACCGGCCAGTGGGTCCAGCTCATCCTCACCGACACCGGCGCGGGCATCCCGGCGGACCGGCTGGAGACGGTGTTCGACCGCTACCGCAGCGCCCAGACGGCGGACCCTCCGCCCCACGGGCTGGGTCTGGGGCTGCCCATCTGCCGGCGGATCGCTCAGGAGCACGGCGGCGCGATCCTGCTGACCTCCCGGGAGGGCCAGGGCACCACCGTCACCGTGTCCCTGCCCAACCGCAAAAATCTGGAGCATACGCTGAACACAGTGGTCTTCGACTACGCGGGGGGCTTCAACCGCACGCTGCTGGAGCTGTCGGACGCCCTGCCCCGCCGGGCCTTTACCCAGGCCTACCTGGATTGAAAGGAGACGTTATGAGCGGCGAACAGGTACTGCTGGGCATGAGCGGCGGCGTGGACAGCGCCGCCGCGGCCGCGCTTCTGCGGCAGGCGGGGTACGTCCCGGTGGGCTGCACCCTGCGCCTATTTGACGGTGAAGATCCGGCGTCCGCCTCCCGGCAGGAGGAGGACGCCCGGGCGGTCTGCGCCCATCTGGGCATCGAGTTTGTCCCCTTCCGGGCCACGGAGGCCTTCCGCCGCCGGGTGCTGGACGATTTTGTGGCCAGCTACGCCGCCGGCAGGACGCCCAATCCCTGCGTCCAGTGCAACCGGTACGTCAAATTCCCCGCCCTTCTGGAGCTGGCGGACCGGCTGGGCATCCCCTTTATCGCCACCGGCCACTACGCACGGACGGACTATGACGCCGCGGCCCGGCGGTGGCGTCTGCTGCGGGGGACGGACCGCCGCAAGGATCAGAGCTACTTTCTCTACCCCCTGACCCAGGAGCAGCTCAGCCGTCTGAAGCTGCCGGTGGGCGGTATGTGCAAACCCCAGGTCCGGGCCGCGGCCCGGGAGCTGGCGCTGCCCTGCGCCCAAAAGGCGGACAGCCAGGATATCTGCTTCATCCCCGACGGCGACTATATGGCCTTCCTCCGGCGGTACGGCAGTCTGGAGCCTGTCCCGGGCGATTTTGTGGACAGTCAGGGCCGCGTGCTGGGCCGCCATCAGGGCCAGGAGCGGTACACCACCGGCCAGCGCCGGGGGCTGGGCGTCAGTGCGGACCGGCCCCTGTATGTACTGGGCAAGGACGCCGCCTCCCACACGGTGGTACTGGGGGATGACTGTCAGCTCTACCGCTCCACGGTCCTGGTAGAGGGGTTCCACTGGGTGTCCCTGCCCCCCCGGACGGAACCGCTGGCCGTGGCCGCCAAGACCCGCTACAGCCAGTGGGAGGCCTCCGCCACCCTGTACCCGGAGGCGGACGGCCGGGCGACGGTGGTCTTTGACCAGCCCCAGCGGGCGGTCACCGCGGGCCAGTCTCTGGTGGCGTACATCGGCGAGGCGGTGGTGGGAGGCGGCGTGATCCGCGGAGCGGAGTGATTCCCCCGAACAGGAAAAGCGCCCGCCTCCCTCCGCGGGAGACGAGCTTTCGGGGTTCAGCGGTCGCTGGCGCTCCACTCCTCCTGGTAGATGAGATCATCCACGTCGCCGGGCGGATATCTGGTCTCGGTGCTTTCCATCGTCTGTCCTCCTTTGCCGCTTTTCCCATTCTATGCGGCCGGGGGCCGCGGGATGCCTCCGGAGCCGGAAAGAATTTTTTCCGCGCCGGGGAGAAATCCTATTGACAATCCGGGGGGGATGTGGTATTCTAACCATTGCCGATGTTCGCCGGTGTGGTGGAATTGGTAGACACAAGGGACTTAAAATCCCTCGGTAGTGATACCGTACCGGTTCGAGCCCGGTCACCGGCACCATCGGGGGTCCCCAACATATCGCGGCGTGGAGCAGTTGGCAGCTCGTCGGGCTCATAACCCGGAGGTCGCAGGTTCAAGTCCTGCCGCCGCAACCATAAACCCGCTGATTTCGTAGGAAATCAGCGGGTTTTCTCTGCTTTTCAGTACTTTTTCGGTCGGTTCATTTTCGTTGGCTCTGTGCGACCCAAGCGCCGACCCATACGGGAATTCGGAGCGTTCAGGGCTGGACAGCGCCGGAGAGGACGGCCCCCATGGTCCTGGCCGCCTCCCGCTGGGCGGAGGTTGTGACGTGGGCGTAGGTGTCCAGGGTGAAGCCCGCACTGTAGTGTCCCAGCATGGCGGAGAGGGCCTTGACGTCCACGCCGTTCTGGAGGGCCAGCACTGAGAAGGTGTGCCGGAGGTCGTGGAATCTGACTTTCGGCAGCCCCGCCCGCTTCAGGACCCGGTGGAGCATGTGCAGCACGCTGTCCGGGCTGATGGGGCCGCCGCAGCCCATGCCGCCGCTGGCCCCCTTGTCAAAATTCCATTGTTCTCCAGTCAAAGTGCCCTTTCCCCCGGAACCAGAAATAGAGAGGGGCCGTGCAGGTTGAAACAGCAAGTGGGGCCGAAACGGATCTCCACCGCCGGGAAGGGCTGACCGGCAGCGTGCCGACTTGCTTTTCCCCCTGATAGACCAGCAGTTCCCCCTCAGCCTTTCCCCGAATCTCCACGGAAATGGCGGCAGCCTCCCGGAAAAAGCGGAAGTATTTGAACCCGATCTTTGTGTCGTCCCGAATGTTGGCGATATAGGCGGATTCTTTCTCAATTCCATCGGCCAGAAGCTGAGTGATCATGGGATAGTCCCGCTTTTTGCCGCTGGTTGCCGTGATTTTCGGAGCCCCCTCCCCACGGTACAGCACGCAGGCAATGGCCGTGCAGTAGCTTCCCTCCGCAGGGAGCGGCCCCCCATTCAGGCCGCAGCTGGTCATTTCCGCCGGGAGGAAATGACCGGTTTCATCCATTTGGATCTCCTCGGCCACACCCTGGCGGGAAGATTCATGGTAGTTGGTCTGCCGGTGCCCAAACAGATAGTATTTCTCGCCCACCCGCTCAACAGAGCCATGATTATTGCCCCAATAATAGGTCGCTTTTTTCTGACCCCCGATCCCAATATTGCCGTTGGAGTGGAGCGTTCCGCCAAATGTAAATCCCCGATCCGGAAAATCACTGACCGCGTAAGCCAGTTCGTGGCTCAGAAAGGAGGAGTAGATGAAGTAGTACTTGCCGTTAAACTTGCGCATGGAGCTGGCCTCATAGAATTCGTGTCCCTCAAAGCCCGTCCCCGCGGCGTTCTCGATTCCAGGGATCAAAGGCTTTACAGAGCGTACCGTCCTCATATCGTCCGCCAGTTCCAGCACCTGATTGCCTGTGCCGTACAGGGAAACGCCATTCATTTGTTTAATGATACGGATCAGCCCCGCATCGTTGGTAGAGAAAGCGGTATAGAGCCAGATCTTTCCATCATCGTCGTGGAGAACGCCGGGGTCAAAGGCCGTCTCTCCGGGGAGGGAACCGTATTCGGAGCCGTCCTCATGGCAGACATAGCCGTAAAACTGATACTGCCCTGCGGGAGTATCGCACACGGCGACGCCGATCCGCGGCGCCCAGGCGGTGCAGTAGTAGAGGTAGTATCTGCCGTCATTGCCCCGGCAAACATCCGGCGCCCACAGCTCTTTGGAAAAGCGGCGGCTCTTGGGGTCCTGCTTTTTCCGGTAGATCACGCCCTCGCGCCGCCAGTCTGACAGATCATCCACCGGCACCGACCAGCAGACATAATCCTTCATGCAGTATTTTCTGCCGCCGAATTTGTCGTGGCTTCCGAAAAGATACAGCCTGTCCCCGAATACATGGGGTTCTCCGTCGGGGATATGCTCCCAAAGGGGAAGATAGGGATTGACCATTGCCTTTTTCACAGGGACGCCTCCTGTTTGTGGCGGCGGCGAATCTCCTCCTGCATGGCAGGCAGCTTCTTCTCCAGATCCATAAAGTACATGATCGCAATGATCAGCACATACTGAATGATCTGCACGCCGTAGCGAACAAAGTAGATCCAATTGACGACTGCCTCCGGCTGGTTGACGCCCAGCGCCACATCATAGCCGAAGGCGCTCAGGCCGGTTTCGTAGACGCCGGCGAACGCGCCGGTCACCAGGCCCATAAGGCTGAACATGACAGCGGAGGCGATCGTTCCCTCCGGGCGGAAGCCGAAACGGTATTCCACATCGTCATTGGCGGAATTGATCAGGGCGCCGATGATGTACACCGTAGGCAGCGTTCCCGTGTTGAACATGAAATTCGCGGCAACGACCGGCCAGAAGTTTGATTTCACGATCAATCCCATCACACAGCCAATGATACTCAGAGCCGAGAAGGCGATGGTCGTATTGCGGACTGTGTACTTCTTTGCCAGAGGGTATACGATCAAAACGCCCAAACCCATAGGCAGGCCGGAAGCGATGGTGTAAATCAAATTGTAGTTGTTCTCCGCAGTGGCTCCCAGAATGACATTGCAGAAATTGGTGTTCAGATTATAGCCGCTCAGACTGTACACGATGGTCGTAAGCGTTGTGTAGAGGAATGCCAGCACCCAGTATTTGCTGCTGCACAGGCATTTGATCTGCTTAAACAGGTTTTTCCTGTTCTCGGATGAAAAATCGATCGCTTTTTCATCCAGCTCCACTGCCTTGCTTGCCGCCAGATTCTCCAGCGTGACGCGCTCCAACGTATAGTAGTAATGTACGAACGACAGCGGCACAGACAAAAGGGCAAATCCGCCGATCAGCATGATCCAGTTCTCAGCGGGCTTTCCGGTCAGCATGGTGTAATACAGCACAGAACCGACCACCATTGTAACCGCCGTGCCCACCAGCAGGTAAGCAGACACCTGAACGATCACATTGATCTGATTTCTGTCATTCTGATTACGGGTCGCCAGAGTAAACAGGTTGCTCCTTAAGCCGACCAGACCAACGCCGATGCCGTTGTAGAGAATATTGAAAATATAGACCCACACCAGCCTGGCGGCGTCCGGCATTTCCGGGATATAGAACATAAAGAAGCCGCTGACCGCGCTGAGGAGAGCGCCGATCAGGATCAGGGGCCTGAACTTTCCCTGGGAGGAGGCAGAATTCTCGATGATATATGCGGTAACAAATCCGCTGATCAGGCCGACGATTCTCGTGACCCAGGACATGGCAAGATATGTGCCCACACCGAAGATCCGGTCCATGTAGAACACTTCCGTTCCGTATAGTACAGCTCCGCCAGCTGGTTGACTACCGCGATCATGGCCAGGATGCCAAAGGGACCCACGAGATAGCCGAGGATCTTTTCCTTCAAGGTCATCTCCGCTGTGGTGATGCGGCTGTTCATAAAAGGCTTTTCAAAAAGGCCCCTTGAGAAAAACCGTCTTTTCATGTTACTGGTCTCCCTTTTTCAACTTCAGAATAAAGGATATCACATGGACCGCGCTCCGTTGGGCTTCCGCCCTGGTCACGCCGCCGGGGGCGGACAGGGACGGCACAAGGGTGCGGTTTTTGATCTCGCCGGGCATCAGCACATCCACCTGGGCACGGATGCGGCAGGCGTCGTTTTTGATATGGGGGAACTCTCTGGATGCACCCTCCTGCATCCACCAGTCGGTGATCACCAGACCCTCGTAGCCCCATTCCTCCCGGAGAATACCGGTGCACAGCTCGTAATGATAATGGCTCCACACACCGTTGACCTTGTTGTAGCTGGACATCAGGCACAGGGGCTTCGCCTCCCGAATGGCGATCTCAAAGCCCTTCAGGTAGATCTCCCGCAGAGTCCGCTGGCTGAGCCGGGAATCGTTTTTGCTGCGGAGGGTCTCCTGGTTGTTGCAGGCAAAATGCTTCGGACAGGCGGACAGGCTGCTGCTTTGGATGCCCCGGATGGCCGCGGCGGCGATCTTGCCTGTCAAATAGGGATCTTCGGAGTAGTATTCAAAATTCCGCCCGCACAGGGGGTCCCGGTGGATATTCATTCCCGGCCCCAGCAGGACGTCCGTGCCCCGGAGGACCATTTCCCTGCCCAGAAGCGCGTAGAGCCGCTCCACGCCTTCCGGGTCAAAGGTGCTGGCCAGCGCCGTGCCGCAGGGCAGCAGCGAACAGGCGCTGCGAAGCCGGATGCCTGAGGGACCGTCGGTGGTGACCACTGCCGGAATCCCCCGCTCCCGAAGGCGTTCGGACACACCGCCGAGGATTCCCGCGTTTCCGGCCGGGCCAAGGGCGCTGTTCATTTTTCCTTCGCCGTGGGTGATCTCGTCCAGCTCCTGATCCGAGAGCTGGGCAACAAGCTCCGCCGCGGTCGCCCTGCCGCTCAGAACGTCCTGGAACGTGACCCGTTCCCGCCGGGTATTCTGTAAGGGAGCAGGCAGCCTGGACAGGATCTCTGCCTTCAGGTCCTTTTCCGCGGTGGGAACATCCGCATATGTAAGAGACCTGCCCTGATTCTTCATGCGGCGGAATCGGCGCTCCGGCTGGACCGCCGCCATTTCAGTAAGCTGCTTCACCAGCTCCAGCTCGTCCTTGTGAACAGTCAGGACCGGCAGGGCGCTGCGGATATCCGTTCCGACGGACACCGTATAGTCGCCGCTTTCCAGTACATAGGCGTTTTTGTGCCCGGTGATCCCGCTGTCGTCGTAGGAGGCGAAATCCGCCAGGCAGACCGTCAGCGAAAGGACTTCCGTTTCTCCCGGCTGAAGCAGCCGGGTCTTCTGAAAGGCCGCCAGGACCCGCGCGGGATTCCCCAGCTTGCCGCAGGGCGGGGTCAGGTACGCCTGCACCACCTCCCGGCCGGGAAGCGAGCCGGTGTTCCTGACCGTTACCTGCACGCTGATCTGATTTTGCCGCGCCTGGGCATGGGCTTCCAGCGCGAAGTCTGTGTAGCTCAGTCCAAAGCCAAAGGGGTATAGGACCTTGTCCTTCGCAAAGGTTTCGAAATAGCGGCAGCCCACATAAATATCTTCCACATAATTGTTGTACTGCCTGCCGCCGAAATGTCCGCAGGTGGGGTAGTCCTCGTACCTGCGGGCGATGGTGTCTGTCAGCTTGCCGCTGGGATCGACTTTTCCGGTCAGCACGTCCGCCAGGGCGAAGCCGCTCTCCATGCCGCCCTGCCAGGCGTAGACAATGGCGCCGATCCTGCTGCCAAATTCCTCCGTCCAGCCCATGTCGATCACATTGCCGCAGTCCATGACCACGCAGACACGGTCAAAGTGGGCCGTCACCTGCCGGAGCAGCCGCTGCTCCCCGTTCGTCAGGTAAAAGCTCCCCTTTTTCAGCACATTCTCCCGGCTCTCGCCCGCCGCCCGACCGATGACCACAACAGCCAGATCGCTTTCCGCCGCGGCCTGGGCCACAAGTCCGTCTGGCAGCTTCATTTCCGGGTTGCTCATGGGCCAGTGCCCCCAATAGCCCTCGTCCGGAATATTGGCAGGCCTGGCGCGCCAATCAGCATATGCCTTCGCCAGCGCTTCATGGACGGTCACGCCGTTTTCTTTCAGACCGTCCATCAAGTTGGAGCGATAGGGCGCCGCCACATCGCCGCCGCTGCCGTAGCCCACGGTAAAGTAGTCCACCGCGCTGCGCCCAAAAACGGCCACCCGGTCCTCCCTGCGGATCGGAAGGGTATGATGGTCATTTTTCAGCAGTACGATGCCGTCCGCTGCCATCTGCCGCGCCTGGGGCACAATTTCCGGCACAGCCAGTTCCTCGCTGATGGCGCCCTGATTCAAGTCCTGCTCCAGCCCGGTTTTTGCAAAAATACTTCCCATAAACCGGATATATCGGTTCCAAAGCCGTTTCATCGTATGTTCACTCCTTGCTGTTCTGCGAATGTGCCGCATACGCCGTCATGCGCGAAGTTCATGCCGGTTTACCTGAGCATAGCATACCATATTTTCGCCCATTAGCCTTGCATAATTGTTAGAGATAAAGTATAATTGTATCGTCTTGGAGGTGGCATCATGGAGCATATTGATTTGTCCTATCTATGCACCGTCATCGGCAGCCTGTGCGGGATCCCGATTCGGTTATTTTCCGGAGATAAGCTGGTCTTTTATTATTCTCTTGTAAACCTGCCCGCGGATCCGTTCAGCCTGTATCAGGACGAGATACGCAAGGTCAAAAAGAACGTCGGATATTTTGTCACGCGGCATTTCCATTATTATGGAATCGTCAATTCCAAAAGCCGCAAAATCGTAATTGGCCCATCCCGTCAGATCACAGGAGACGACCAGGAACTTTGGGAACTGGCCTTTCGCCTGGACCTGCATCACGAGGAGGCTTCCGATTTCGTTCAGGGCATGAAAGCGATCATTCCCATGCCGCTGGAAAGCATTCTGCAAATCATGTGTACGATGAATCATGTCCTTAACGGCGAAAAGCTTTCCCTGCGGGACATATCCATTTATGACGCCGAGCAGGATGCGCTGAAGCATCAGATCACAAGCCAGCAGACCGCTGCATGGGATCACGAGCAATTTGCTGCCGGGAATGTTCTGCATAACACCTATGGACTGGAGCAGACGCTGATGCAGATCATTCGCAAGGGGGACACCGCAGCCCTCCGCAAATGGGTTGAAAGCGCGCCTGCTGTCCGGGGCGGCGTCCTGGCAGAAGAGCAGCTCAGGCAAATGAAGAATACCTTTATTGTCACAACGACACTGGCTTCCCGGAGCGCCATACGCGGCGGTATGGATGTGGATGCCGCGTTCGCGTTAAGCGATTCCTATATCCGAAAATGCGAGCTGCTTCCCACGCCGGATCGGATCATGAATTTGCAGTACCGCATGATTTTGGACTTTACCCAGCATGTGGAACGGATCAGGCTGGGAAGCCATCCCACAAAGCTGGCCATGGATGTGGCAAATTATGTGCAAAAGCACCTGTCACAGCCTATTTCGACCCAGGCCATGGCGGATTCCATGTTCATCAGCCGCACCCATCTGTCCCGGCGTTTTCGGGAGGAAACCGGGCAGACCCTGACGGATTATATCCTCAAAGAAAAAACGGAGGAAGCAAAGCGCCTCCTCCGCTATTCCGATAAATCACTTACCGCCATCAGCGGCTACCTGGGCTTTTCCTCTCCGGGGCATTTCTCCAGAGTGTTTCGGAAATACGCCGCCTGTACCCCCAGCGAATACCGGGATAAAATCGCGAAATAGTACGGGCGGCACGTCATACTCGTCAAACAGCACCAGTTTGATATCCCCGCTGATCTCCTCGTCCAGGGAGAGCAGCGCCAATTCCAAAATTGCCTTTTCGCCGCCGCTTGCGGCAACTTTTTTCAAAAGTCGCCGTGCGCTCATTTTCGGCTCCTCTCCCCGCAAATCCGCCGCGCCCCGACTCCCCATCCCCGCCGCCCTGCCGGGCGGCGGAATAAGTGCTTCTGGGGCCGCATATACATGCGGTATCACGGGATAGGGAGAGTGTTGGGGCGTGAAAGGAAACATCGAGGAGCGGGCCTGCCGTCTGGCCGACTACATCATCGAGAATCGAACCACTGTCCGTCAGGCTGCCCAGAAGTTCGGCATCAGCAAGTCCACGGTACATAAAGACATCCAGGAGCGGCTGCCCCTCTATAACCGGGCACTGTATCTGCGGGTCAAGGAGGTGCTGGAGGAAAACAAGGCCCAGCGCCATATCCGGGGCGGAATCGCCACCCGGCGGAAGTACCGGGGCGAGCCGTGAGAGGCGCCGGCCCCTCCCCCCGGGCCCGCCGGGCAGGAGCATGAGACAAATCAGATACATGAAATACAAATTGTGACAGTTTGCGCAAGCCCCTTGCGTTCTGACGCCGGCTCCCTTATAATAGCGGGAGTGGGAGACATTATGTCAATCTCCCGGAAGAATCCCAAAGAAAAAGACAGGGGCGTTTTTACCATGAGAGGCCACAAAAGAACGACCAATTCCTTGCAGACCCTGACGGTGGTGCTGGTCAGCGGATTATTCGTGTTTGTCGCCCTGGCAGGGCTGTATAAATGCTTTTCCCAACCGCCCGCGGTGCAGCAGGACCCGGCGCCGCCGGCCAGTCAGCAGACTCAGCAGGACCCCGTCCCAGACCAAAACGAAAGCCAGGAGCTGGACCCTTCCCAGACCGGGACGGACGCGGGGGAGCGTAAGGAGCACTTTTTCACTATCCTGATCGGCGGCCTGGACGATGAGAACGGCGGCAGCGACACCAATATGCTGGTGGCGCTGGACGCCGCCGGCGGTTCCATCCATGTGATGAGCCTGCCCCGGGACACCCTGCTGGATGTGGACTGGACGGTAAAGAAGCTGAACAACGCCTACCACCACGGCGGCTTTGACCGGACCATGGAGGAGGTGTCAAGGCTGCTGGGGATCCCGGTGGACTGCTATGTCACCGTGGACCTCAGGGCTTTCGTGGAGCTGGTGGACGCCATCAAGGGCGTGGATTTTGACGTGCCGGTGGATATGGACTATGACGACCCGGCCCAGGACCTCCACATCCACTTCAAAAAGGGGCCCCAGCATCTGGACGGCCAGCAGGCCCTGGAGGTGGTGCGCTGGCGGCAGAACAACGACGGCACCGGCTACGCCACCGCGGACATCGGACGCATCGGCACCCAGCAGGCGTTTTTGAAGGCGGTGGCCCAGCAGACGCTGCAGCTCAGCAACTGGGACAAGATTCCGGAGATGGTAAAGATCTTCCAGAAGCATGTGGATACCAACCTGAAGCTGTCCAACCTGGTCTGGATCGGCGAAAAGGCCCTGAGCATGGGCAGCGAGAACATCTACTTCCACACGCTGCCCGGCGACGGGGCGGGTTATTACAAGGGCGGCTCCTATTATGTACTGTACCCGGACGAGGTGCTGGAGCTGGTGAACAGCTACTTCAATCCGTACAAGCGGGATCTGACCCTGGAGGATATGGATATTTTGGTACCCTAAGGAAAGGAGCGAGCTATGCGCCGCCAAATCGCCTCTCTGCTTCTGACGCTGGTCCTGCTGGCGGCGTCCTGTCCCGCCAACGCGGCCTTCGCGGCCTCCGCCGGCCGGTTCGCCGATGTGGCGGCGGACGCGTGGTACTATGAGTATGTGGACAGCCTCTGCCGGCTGGGCCTTCTGCGGGGCCAGGGGGCGGAGGACCGCTTCGACCCCGATGGTCAGGTGACCGTGGCCCAGGCGGTGACGCTGGCGGCCCGCCTGCGGAGCCTGCTGGACTGGGGGGACGGGGAGACCGGCCCCGGGCAGTACGGCGGGGAGCTGTGGTATCAGCCCTATCTCGCCTATCTCCAGGCCCAGGGGGCGCTGGGAGACGAGCTGGCGGGGACCTACGATCTGCCGGCCACCCGGGCCCAGACGGCCCATGTCCTGGCGGCGGCCATGGCCGGGCGGGAGCCGGAGGAGCGCAACGCCCAGGCGGTAGCCGTGGGCTACGCCAGCCGCCGGCGCATCACCGACGTGACGGACGCGACCCCCTACCGGGAGGACATCCTGCGGCTCTACCGCTGGGGGATCCTGGACGGCGCGGATG
Source organism: uncultured Oscillospiraceae bacterium (assembly GCA_958423465.1). Taxonomy (GTDB): domain Bacteria; phylum Bacillota; class Clostridia; order Oscillospirales; family Oscillospiraceae; genus Pelethomonas. The sequence goes on from CATZRD010000003.1 coordinate 81,309, forward strand.
GGACAGGCTCCTTCCTGCCCCAGGCGACCCTCCGGCGCAGCGAGCTGTCCGCCATGGCGGCCCGGCTGGCGGACCCGTCCCTGCGGCTGTCCCTGGAGTGGGACCAGCTGGCGTACAGCAGCCGGGCGGGAGCCACGCTGGCGGGCCTCATCCACAGCGACGGCAGCTTCCACGCCGCCCCGGACCCGGCGGACCTCACGGCCATCGACGAGAACCTGCGGTATATGCTGGCCCGGGGAGAGCGGCAGATGCGGCTGGATTACGGCCCCGGGAATCTGGACCGGGAGACGGTCCGATCGCTGCTGGAGGCCAACGTTCAGGGGGTGCGCCAGTACCTGGAGCAGGGCTATAACGAGGTCAAGTGCGAATACTCCCTGCAGACCGGCCAGGTGACCATGACCTTTTCCAGCAGCCTGGGCGACAGCCGCCTGACGGAGACCTACCGGGAGGCGGCCCTTCAGGAGGCGGTGGCCGTCCACGACCGGCTGTGGGAAGAGGGGCTCATCCACGCCGGCATGACGGAGTACGAGCGGGCAAGGGTGTATTTCACCTGGCTGTGCGTCCACTGTGACTACGACTACAACAGTGACGAGACCTCCCTGAGCCACAGCGGCTACGGCGCGCTGGTCAACGCCCTGGCGGTGTGCGACGGCTACACGGCGGCCTATAATCTGTTTTTGAAGCTGGAGGGAATCCAGTGCGCCACTCGGTCCACGAACAGCCATATCTGGTCGGTGGCGGTGCTGGACGGGACCACCTATCACATCGACCCCACCTGGGGGGATCAGCCCAGCGGCGTGGCCTACCGCTACTTCGGCATGACGGAGGCGGCCTCTCTGGCCCGGTTCGGCTGAAGGCGGAACAGAATCATCAGGGGACCGGTCCTCAGGACCGGTCCCCGTTTTCCGCGCCCAGCCGCCACAGGAGCGGCTCGAAGTCCAGCCCCTCCCGCCGGGGCGTATCCAGCCCGGCGGTCCGCCAGGCGCAGAGCGATACAAAATCCGCCGCCCGGCGGACCCCTTCGGTCAGGGACATCCCTTTGGCCAGCGCGCCTGTGAGGACAGCGGCGAAGAGATCGCCGGTCCCGTGGAAGCGCCCCGGGGCCTGGGAGGCCGTTATCAGCGAAGTCTCCCCGGTGGCCCGGTCGAAGCACACCGCGCCGGTCTCTCCCGGACGGAGGGAGACGCCCTTGAGCACCACGCTGCGCCGCCCGGCCAGGCTCAGACGCCCGGCCCAGTTCCGGCAGTCCTCCTCCCGGTCCAGAGTGAGAGCGCCGTAGTCCACGCCCAGCAGAACTGCCGCCTCCGTCCGGTTGGGGGTGATGACGTCGGCGTCTGCGGCCAGCTCCGCCATGGCGCCGCGCATCCCGGGGGTGCAGGTGCGGTAGAGCTGGCCGCCGTCGCCCATCACCGGGTCCACCACCGCCGGACAGCCGGGTCGGCGGAAAGCCGATAAAAAGTCCCGGGTCAGCCGGATCTGGCGGCTGGAGCTCATAAAGCCGGTGAGGATGGCGTCAAAGGCGAGGCCCAGACTCTGCCAGTGGGCGGCGACGGGGGCCATCTGGTCCGTAAGGTCGCAGAAGGTGTTGTCGCCCAGCCCGCCGGTGTGGGAGGACAGGTAGGCCGTCAGCACTGGGCAGCACTGAACGCCCATGGCGGAGAGAGCGGGCAGGGCCAGCGTCATGGAACAGCGGCCAAAGCCGCTGAGGTCCTGGATGACGGCGGCGCGGGGAGTGGACATAGGCGGACCTCCTTGCGGTGTGATGATGGGAACAGTATAAAGCATTTTTCCCGCCGGCGCAACCGGCGAATCTCTTTGGGACTTTACAACGGCGCGGGGAGGGGCTATAATGTGAATTGCGGATCAGGCGGCACGCCCCGCCTCGGGCGCCCTCCCCGGGTGAAAACAGGGGGCACCATCCGCGGGTATGATGAAATTGGTAAACATGCTGGATTTAGGTTCCAGTGCCGTCAGACGGCCTGTGGGTTCGAGTCCCACTACCCGTACCATGGCGAGTGTTCTTATAGCATTTGAAAAGCTGTAAGAACACTCGCTTTTTATATTGCGATTTGGCATGGGGCGTAGTTGACGACTACGCCCTTTCGTGTGTTTACAGACACATCAGGGACAGGCAGCGGGAAGATATCTGGAATGAAAATCGCTCCCACGCAGTTATAATGGATCGTGAGCTTCTGTACCCACTTACCGTCGATCTTCTTCGCCTGGTGGACCTCTATGCGGTCTATCAGCTCATTCAGCATACGGGGCGTCAGCTTCTTTGCCCGTGTATATTTGCGGACGGTGGAAATGAACATATCCGTTGTCATGGTCTTGCTGCTCAATTTATCCATTTCAGAGCGGAGCGCCTTGATCTTCTCAGACAGTTCCTTTTGTTCCGTCTCATATCGTCGGGACATTTTGGCAAAGCGTTCATCGGACAGCTTGCCCGAAACATTGTCCTCATAGATACGCTCAAACAATCCATCCAATTCCTCGTCACGGGCTTGCAGGGCTGCAAGCTCTTTTTCTTTCAGCTTGCGGTCAAGCGCCACACTTTCCTGGGAGCTACCCATCACGGCCTTTAGGAAATCATCCTCGTAATGGCTTGCGAACTTTGTAAGCCGCCTGATCTCGCCAAGCACCACCTGCTCCAGAAAATCCACACGGACATAATGCGTAGAGGTACAAGTCCCTCTGTTACCCTTATAGTTGGAGCAGTTAAAATACTTGATATCAGGATTGCCCTGATTGAAATGGAAGTGGAGATTGCTGCCGCAATCGGCGCATACCAGGAGGCCGGAGAACATATTGCGTTCCCCATCGTTGGTTCGGCGCTTGCGGATTTTACCACGTTTCTGTTGCACCTGTTCCCACACGGCACGATCTATAATCGGCTCATGCACATCCTTGAAAATGACCCAGTTTTCACGGTCATTTTCGATCCGCTTTTTGTTCTTGTAGGATTTGGAATAGGTCTTGAAGTTGAGGATATCGCCGCAATACTCCTGGAGGGACAGTATCTTTGTGATGGTGGAACTGTTCCATTTCGTCGGGGGCTGTTGCTTGCCCTTCCCAGGTCGTTTTATACCCTTCTGGAGCCAGTAGGCCCGCGGAGTGAGGATACCTTCCCGTTCAAGCTGGGCGGCGATCTGCTCCGTCCCAAGTCCATCCAAGGTCATGCTATATATGCGCCGCACGACCTGGGCCGCTTCATCATCCACGATCCAACGCTTCGGATTGTCGGGGTCCTTGATATAACCGTAGGGCGGTTGGCCCATTGGCTCACCAGCGTTCCCCTTGATTTTGTTGCTGATACGGCGTTTTTTGCTGATATCGCGGGCGTACCACTCGTTGAACAGGTTACGGATCGGCGCCAACTCGCTTTCTCCTTCGGCGGTGTCGATATTGTCCGAAACCGCCACCAAACGGATATCGTGCTCCGGGAAAAATTCCTCGGTTAGCCGACCAACCTCGATGTAGTTACGGCCGAGACGGGAAAGATCCTTGACGAATACGGCTGCTGCCCGGCCTTCTTCAAGCTGACGGATCATATCCACGAAGCCGGGGCGATCCATCGTTACGCCTGAAATGCCATCGTCCAGGAAATGCACCAGGTTTGTGTAGCCCTTTTCTTTGGCTACTTTGGTGAGAAGCTTCTTTTGATTGCCAATGCTGTAGCTCTCACCTTCAAGATTATCGTCACGGGAAAGCCTCTCATAGAGGAAAGCTGTCACGTCACGGGATTTTTTGTTATTCGACTGTCTCACAAGTCCTCCTTTCCGGGACAGCCGGACAGTATATTTTCTTGCGTGATAACTTCACGCTCATATTATACCGCGCCCGGCCGCCATTTGTCAGCCGGGCCAAGCAAAGTTATCTATTCTTTTCGCAATCCGCCTGCATGAGACGGAGCAAGATTGCCCCAAGCGTACTTGCATTTTCTTCCTTAAATACCGGCTGTACGACAAACGACCTACCTTCGATGTGGTAGGTCGTTGTTTCTTCCAGAGGACTTTGACATACTGTTTGTTTATTGCCCTCAGGCAATCTTTTTTCTTGCATAGTAAACCCCTTTCAGCAACATATGAAAAATAGAAAGAGGCAAATACGGACGGCTGCTGGCACAGCTCCACGGGAATTTCACCCCGGCCCATGCTTGTGGGTGCGGCGCGCAATGCTTTGTGGGCGTTCAACGCGCGAGTATCTTTAACCTGCCTGTATGTCGTCGCCCGCAAGCTGCCACGCCTGCTTTGCGGCCTGGTGTGGATCGCTCACTCCTGGGAGGTCATGGCGCACCGGCCGTATGGCTCGATACAGAACAGAATGTATCCGTCTGCCTTATGCTGCACCGTCGGCCTCCCGCCGGGCTTTCTTTTTCAAAGAGCATGGAGCTTCATTGCCGGACCATCGGGGCAAGGAAAGGGAGTGAAACTTGCCCCAACGGTTTTAGGCCGACAATACCTTGAAGCCCGTCACAATGCTGTGAATCAGTTTCGTTTCAAGCCTGAGCCGCATATCTTCATCGACATACAGGTATGTATTCCCGTATTCGTCCTTCAGCGGCCTGGTGGCAAGAGCCCGGATGTACTTCTGATAGTGAGCGACCACGGCGGCAAGGGCGTCCTCGTCGCCGTTCACGGCTGCCAGGATCACAGGCACCGGGATAGGTTTCACTTGTCCGGCCATTCAAATCCCTCCTTCATCAGATACTCGCGCAATTCTTTCAGCGTGACAAGCCGCCGTTTGGATATGGTCTGACGGACGACGTTCAGCCGTTCGCTGATCTCGCGATCACTCATACCCAGAAAGTAGGACAGCAGGATTACATCCCGTTTGCCCTCCGGCAACTGCGCTATGGCCTCAGCCAGAAGATTGCCGGTCACGACTACCGGGAGACCCTGTACCTCAAAGACATGCTCGTCCATGAAATACTTGTCCCATGTGGCGGTCTGCTCCAGCTCGGAAGCTGTCAGCTCGTCCAAGGGCTTTTCCTGTTCCCGGCGGCGGGTGTATTCACGCTGAATACACCTTGCCTCGTTTTTCAAAACCGTGGTACAAAAAGCGCCAAACTGATTTTGAATACGTGGCTCTATGGAGTCTTTCATTTTCTCACCTCCCTTCGCGCCCGCAGGTGCGGGGTGGTGATTTCCTCCCTTTTCGCCTCAGTAATGCAGGGATTGCCAAATCAGCAACCGCAAAGGGAAGAAAATTTTTATGAAAGGCTCCGCTGGATAGCGAAGGCTCGCATAAACAGAAAAAAGCGCCCGTCTGCGTTTTGCAGACGGGCGAAAACGAATTGTTAAGAGTATTTACATGATTTATCTGTTCATAGTCGTGGCCGGAATACTCCGCTGCTGGATGTAGGCTTTTTTTGACAGGTCAATTCTTGTCGGTTTATGTCGATAGAGTATTCGTAACATGGCGGCTACCTCCATTAGCCGCCGTGTCTGTCAGCGTCAGGGCGTCATTCCTTCGGAATATAGAAGAACAGCGGCCTTGATTTCTCAAAACCGCCGTGGTGAAAAACAAAATGGGCGTGGGAAAAGGTCTGCCCAACAGCGGTTTTTTTCTTTTCTGCCGCTGGGCAGATTAGTGGAACTATAAAAATAAGAACCGATGATCTGTAAGGGTATATCTCACAAAATCATCGGCTCTGCGTCTATGCGTCTGGCTCTTTGATGACAGTTACTTGCAAATGCTTTGCTTCAATCAGACTTTCCTGCTTGCACTTCGGACAGTAGAGGGGAAAGTTTTTTAATTCCGTATCTTCCCGCATTTTCGTTCGCGTTTTATTGCCGCAAACAGGGCATAAAATCCATTTTATTTCTTCACTTTTCATATTACATACCGTTTTTTGTTATGTTTTTTGCTTTGCATACCTTCTTCTCATGTAAATCAACAGTGAAATTCGATACGAGACGTACACCATAAGGGCGGTAAATACGATCACTGCGGCATAGAGAGCGGGCGAGGCGAGGCTGAATAAAAGCGTATCTGCGCCCGTATTGCGGACTATGCCAAAGACAAGACACGCCCCCATTATAGCCCCGGTGCTGATCTGATTTTTGAAAAAATATCCGCTCGGAATGCCGGCGGACAGCATTAGGACGGCAAACCATACGCCCGTGAAAAAATATGACATCGCCTCCGCAAGCGGCATACTGCCGACAAGCGGCGCGATCACGCACGTGACGAGGCTCGCGGCGGACAGCACGGCAAGGAGAATTCCGCAGAACAGATAGCGGCTCAAAACGATCTCACGCGGCGTTACGGGCAGGGCGGGCAAATAGTCCTTCCAGTCGCACTTTTCCTCCACATTGATAAGCTCGGTGAGGAAACCGACGCCCATAGGCGGCAGCAGCACCCCAATGTACATCGCGCCGCTGTCGGGGAGCAAAACGACGACGCCGACGAGGACGACCACGCAGAGCAGCTTATAAAACCCGTTGACCCTCCGATCGAGCACTAAAAGATCCTTTACGATTAACCCGCTCATTTCTTTTCACCTCTGATATACAAAAGCATGATGTCATCGAGCGTCGCGGAGTCGATGGCGCAGCCCTGATATTTCCCTGCAGCGGAATCACGATCTGCGACCAAAACCTGATATTCGTGATCCTGCTCGCGCCATGCGAGGACGTCGCTCTTGTCGAGCAGCCCAAAGCGCTCGCGGTCGCAGCGCAAAAGCCCGTAATGCTGCATCAAATCGTCCTTTGCCTTATAAAACAGCAGCTTGCCCTCGTGCAAAAATGCGATGTGATCGGCGATTTTCGACAGATCGCTCGTTATGTGCGAGGAAAACAGGACGCTGTTTTCCCCGGCTTTTACAAATTCAAGAAGCAGGTCAAGCACGTCGTCGCGCATGACGGGGTCAAGCCCACTCGTCGCTTCGTCAAGCAAAAGAAGTTTGGATTTGTGAGCAAGGGCAATAGCAAAGTTCATCTTTACTTTCATGCCCTTAGAAAAGGAAGAAATCATTTGATTACGCGGGAGATTGAATTTCTTTATCAGTGCCCAATACTGCTCATGCTCCCAATTCCTATATATTTTCTTCATAACGGCTTCAATATCAGAAGCAGTAAACATCAGCGGCAGGTTGCATTCGTCCTGCACAACGCCAATATCCTGTTTGATTTCTTTCTCATAAGCAAGGTGGTCTTTACCGAAAACGGAAACCTCCCCGCTATCTTTTTCAATGGCATGAAGAATGAGATTCATCGTCGTGGTTTTTCCCGCGCCATTCTCACCAATTAGGCCGACAATCGCGCCTTTGGGAATTGAAAACGAAATGTTCTCCAAGCAAAAACCGGAATAGCTTTTTGCCAAGTTCTCTATTTGCAAGATATTTTCCACACTCATACCTCCCCCTGATAAAACATAGTCAACAATTCAATTTTTATAAGATTTCTATCTGCAAGACAATTTCTATTCTGTTTGACGTAAACGCTCTGATACAGTTTCACTGCTGATCGAAGCGTACACAACAAGCGGTGTGGTAATACAGACAAGCAGGATCAAACCATAAAATAGGGCGAACAGCATGACCGGGAAATGAAGCGCCATATATGGAACGGATGCAAATACACCGGCAAATAAAACCCCAACGATCGTGACACCAAGCACATTGCCAAAGAACAAGGATATGGCTCCGTATCCGATGCCTTCTAACAGAAGCATCTTCCTGACCTGTCCGCATTCCATTCCCACACATTCGAGAATCGCCAATTCCTGTCTGCGCGAAAGGACGCCGACTGCCATGACATTAATGAAATTCAAAACCCCGATAATTGCAAAGACGATAGAAATACTCCCGCCTAAAACAGTTAACATGGTTATGCTTTCGTTTACGCTTTGTCTGCACTCGTATCGTGATGCAAGAAAGATATTGTTATTTGCTCTGGCAAATTCACGCAGTACATAGTACGCCTCGTCGTCCTTGCCATCTTCAAAATCCAAATTGATTCGATTGATCTGTAAGTTGTCCGCAATATCCTTTAGATAGTCATTGGAAACAAACAGTAATAGTTCACCTTCTATCCCGGTAATAGCCCCACTGGGAAGAACGGCTCCCAGTGGCAGCTCAAAGAGCCTGCCGGTTTCGGAAACGCCGGTGACAAGCTCACCGCCCACCTGCTGCACTGTCTGCCATCGGTCAGGATCATATGCTTCCATAAGGGCAAAATCACCCCGATTAAAGCTCTCAACGTCAATTTGCAGTCCAAGCATCTCATTCAGTCTATGAATAGCCGACCGGTCAACCCCAAAAACAGGGATATAGGTATCTGATCCATAAAAAGGGGTTCCGTCATGAGTTGCCCGGCACATTGCTTCCGTGACGATTTGCTTACTTCGTACATGGGGAAGCGCATCTATGCAAGAAAGTAATTCGTCGCTGAAGATGTCAGACCCAATATGAAAATCCGTGGCGCCGTTTGCCAATCGAATATCGCAGTCAAGTGTTTCGGCAGCATATTTTTCTGCATCTATACTCGATACAATCGTTGCAGTGAAAACCAGAATTACGATGCTTAATGTCATACTGACGATTACAACTACACATCTTTTGCCGCCTCGAAAGATATTACGAAATGCCATGCTGACGGGCTTTGAATATTTACGGGTAGCCTTGATCGGAATGGCTCTCGCAATGCTCTCTGCGTACTTGCCGCCCTCAACAGGTGATATGCTTGACACCTTCCTCGCCGGTACAAAGGCCGCAATGATAGCCGTAGCAAAGGAAAATACGGAGGCTCCAATATAAATAAAGGGAGAATAGGACAGTTCGCTTCCTGTAAAAATTCCGTTCGCAGAGATAATGCGTGGGACGATCAAGCCGGAAATCAATGTGGCAATAATTAGTCCGAGAGGAATTCCTATACAGCACAGGAATATTACTGTATATGAAACAACCTTTCGGATTTGGCGCGGCGTCATGCCAAGCGTTTTGAGCTGCGCATAATTTCTGATATCCCTTGAAAGAGAAATGAGCATCGTATTATAGATAAGCAGATACCCGCCGGCCATAAAGAGCAGGGCAAGAAACAATAAGACAGCGAATGTGGATAAATAGGAATCGCCGCTTACATCCGTATCATATGCGATCACTTCCTGTCCATCATTCAAAACAATATCTTCGAGTATTTTCTCGCTGTAAATTCGATTATAATTCTTGAAAACAATATTTGCGGTTCCCAGGCTTGCTGATGTGCAACTATACTGATCCGAAAGTGCTTTAGAAACAAGTGCATAATCAGCGCCGCCTGAGTTGGCATAATAGTAATTTGTAAAATAGCCGGAAAGCGTAAATGTACCCTCATGTGCTATGTTTGACTGATTCTGCATCACGTCATAGGAAAGTGTGATGCACATCCCAAGTTCCGGGGTGTCAATTCCCATATGCTCTAAAGTCCAGCGCGACAGCATGATTTCGTTTTCAGCCGATGGGTAATCTCCTGTAATATTTGAAAATGCAGGCGCGTTTATTTCTTTCCACTGAACCGCATCCACATAGATAAGCATTAAATTGATATTTCCTACTGCCTGCTTGTTGTTTGCGCTGCCGACGGCTATGCCTGTACCCACTTTATCAATATAATCCAGCTCCCGTAAGGTTTTGAGCTGTTCGTCAGTTGGATTTGAAAGATATGCGTCAGCAACCGAGCCTGCCATCCTTATTTTCTGCATTTCCATAGATTTGAGCATACTCATTCCGACGCTGAAAGCGACCGCAAGCAGGACGGTGGTAAGCACAATGGCCGTAATTACAAAGAAGTTTCTTCTTTTGTCAGTACATATGGTTCTCCATGTTATTTTGCGCACAATCGATTCATTGTTGTTTCCAAACAAGAGATCACGCATGTTGCCCTTCCCCCTTTACCCAACAACCCGTCCGTCCTCAATGCGGATGATCCTGTCCGCCAGTTGGGCAATCTCATTGTTGTGGGTGATCATGACAATGGTTTGCCGGAATCTGTTGTGGGTAGCTTGCAATAGTCCCACCACATCGCTGCTTGTACGGCTGTCCAGATTTCCGGTCGGCTCGTCGGCAAGCACGATGGCCGGTTTGGCGACGAGGGCACGGGCAATGGCGACGCGCTGCTGCTGGCCGCCGGAAAGATTCGCGGGCATACTGTTTAACTTATCCTCCAGCGCCAGCATCCGAACAATTTCCTCGAAAAAAGCAGTATCCACAACGTTGCCGTCCAGTTCTACGGGAAGAACAATATTTTCCCGTACACTCAAAATCGGCACAAGATTAAAATTCTGAAACACGAATCCAATGTTGCGTCTGCGGAAAATTGTGAGCTGTCCGTCGCTCATTTCTGCAAGATCCCGGCCCTTTACTTTAATACTTCCGGAAGTTGGGTTATCCAAACCGCCCATCATATTGAGTAAAGTGGATTTCCCGCTGCCGGAAGTACCGACAACAGCGACAAATTCCCCCTGTTCGATGGAAAGGGTCACTCCATCCAACGCCTTTGTGATGTTTGGCTCTGTACCGTAGTATTTTTTGAGATTAGTCGCTTCTAAAATTTTCATGTAAATACTCTTCTCCCGATTTGATAAGCCCATTGTAACGACCGATCCTCACAGAAATGTCACAGACCGCCTGATTTTTCTCTTTGAAACGTCACGATCCTGTGAGATTTTGGAAATGTTAGACATAAGGTAAAAAAATAGAAAAGGTAGAGCCGCATCCCACCATCGAAGATACTTTGATATAACCGCCCTGCATAGTTATAATTTCACGGGCAAGATACAGTCCTAAACCGATGCCCTCAATATCATGTACTTCTTCTTCCCGATAAAAGCGTTTGAAGATCATGCCCTGCCGATTTTCAGCAATCCCTTTTCCGCTGTCCGTAATGTCAATTTTGACATACATTTCCCAAGCCTCAACCGAAACCTTGATTCTGCCGCCCGCCGATGTGTATTTCACTGCATTGTCCAAAATATTAAACAGGGCTTCGCTAGTCCATTTTCTGTCATGGGACGCGGCAATATCCTCTGGGCAATCGACGCTGACGCAGATATTTTTCTTTTCCGCATTTAAGAGAATGCCGCCCAATGCCGCTGCCAATGTGTCATAAACTGGCTGAGTATTCTTTGCTAATGAAATGACCCCCGTTTCCAGCCGGGAAGTTTTCACCATAGCCGTCATAAGAAACTCCAGCTTTTCAATCTGGCTGATTGATGCACACAAAAAATCCTGTCTCTTTTCTTCTGGCATAGGCTGTTCCAGCAAAGTGACGTTTACCATCTGGAGACTGGCAAGCGGTGTTTTTACCTGATGGGATATATCAGAAATCAATTCTTGTAAATCAGTGCGTTCCTTGGCTACTATCTCGTGACTTTCCTTCATAACGTCGTATAACCGCTCAAGGCGCTGGTTGATCTTGTTAAACAAATTTTCTTCTTCGCTGATTTTTGCCGGCGCAACTGTTCCATCCAACATATCGTCTATCGTCTTGCAAAGGCCATCCGAGAACTGTACCAGCTTGTGGTGAAGAAAGGCTACAAAAAAGGCCGCACAGAGAAACACCAGTAGAGTGAGTAGCAGACCCAGCCATATGACAGCAGGATCTTTGGTAAATAGATAGACTGCTGTAATGACAACAACTGAAATTGTGCTTAAAACACCTGCACCTAACACACAGGCACGGTTAATAGAAAGACCGTTCATTTTTTCAGTCCTCCGATCCACATATAGCCCATTCCATAGACCGTCTTGATATATTGTTGGCCGTTCACTTCGATTTTTCCCCTAACGCGGCTGATTGCGGCAGTCAATGCGTGTTCATCTACAAAGTTTCCGTCTGCATCCCACAACTTTTCAAGAAGCACCTGCCGTGTCAAAACAATCTGCGGATTTTTCACAAGGACTTTCAGCAGACGGTATTCCAGCGGCGTGAAAGCAACGCTTTCCCCCGCGAGAGCAGCGGTCATCTCCGTAAAATTGATGGATAGGATGCCGTCCGAATAAAAGTCGCCGCCTGTCTGTTTTTGAATACGGCCAAGCAAGGCAGAGACCTTTTTTCTAAATATGCTGATGGGAAAAGGCTTTGTCACATAATCGTCCGCTCCCAATTCAAAGCCTTTTAGCATATCGCTCTCCATATCATTGGCGGTCAGGAAGATCACGGCTGTATCGGGCCGACGCTCCTTTATCTTTCGGCAGAAGTCAAATCCATTCCCATCTGGCAAATTAATATCAAGAACGATCAGGTCATAATCCTGTTTCTCGCATAGCTGGTCTGCTGCAGCCTTGGTCAAAGCCGCATCCACATGATGCCCAACCATTGAAAGATTATAGCAAAGGGTGCTGTTTAACAGACGGTCATCCTCAACAACCAATAGCTTCATATGCTCACTTCCTCCCAAAATATAAATAACAGCCAAATGTCACAGAAACCTCACAAAGGTTTATTTTCTTTTCTGCGTCCATCCGCTGGCTTTTCCGTATCCTTTGGTATCAGCCACATATAGCCGATTTTTGAAACACCTGGTATGCGGTTTTCCTCACAAAGTTTCTGTACCCGTCTTTCAGAAATGCCCCATTTCCTCGCCGCTTCGGGGCAAGACATATATTCCATAATCCACCCAGCCCTTCTTCAAAATCTATCAGTATAATTATATACGGAGAGCCGAATAATAGCAAGGCGCAAATTATGAATTATTTTGGCTATCTATAAGAACCGTGTAGACATATCCAGCGAGAAAGGTGAACAGTAAAATGTAGTAGGGTGAATGAATATGGCAAAAAGGCCAGTACAAAAGTATAATTTTAAGCCCTTCGGGGACGCAATCAAAGCGGCAAGGAACGGACGCAAAGAGTCCAGGAACAAGGTAGGAGACGAAATGTATCTATCGCCCCGTTATCTTGCCAATATTGAAAATAAGGGACAACATCCAAGCCTTCAGATTTTCTTTGAGCTTGTTTCCCGCTATCATATTTCGGTGGATCAGTTTCTCTTTGAAGATTGCACAGACGGCAAGACAACGGCGCGCCGACAGCTTGATACCCTGCTTGATGGCCTGAGTGAGAAGGAAATTAAAATCATTACTGCCACAGTCCAAGCTATGTTGGATGCCAGAGCGGAGGATGAAGAATGATGTTGCCGGCACAACTGAATATGGATTAAAAGACGCTATGAACTGATACGGTTTATAGCGTCTTTTCTTTGCCTGGAAGGTAGCAAAAGTGGAGGTTTCGGTATTACATAGGTACGGGAAAAGAAACGATAGCAAGCACAGCAAGCGAGTACCCGCTTGCGATTTTTCGCATTTTCAGGTCCCTTGCCCGAAAATGAAAAATGCTTGTTGGGGCGCGGGTCTCCGGTGGAGACCTCAAAGCGTGAAACGCTTTGAAACGCTGACCGAGCCGACAGGCGAGACAGTCCCAAACCCTTATGAAGAACGGAGGCGGCGCATGGCAAACCGAAAACGGAATATCCAAATGAAGTTTTATGTCACAGAGGAAGAAAAACGCCTCATTGATGAGAAGATGGCCCAACTCCCCACCCGGCGCTATGGTGCCTATCTTCGGAAGATGGCGATTGACGGCTTTATCATTTACACCGATACTGCGGATATCAAGGCGTTCACTTCGGAATTATCCGCCATCGGCCGGAACATCAACCAGATCGCAAAGCGGATCAACGCCACCGGCTCCCCCTATCAGGCGGACATGGAGGAAATCCGGGAAAGGCTGGACGAGATATGGCAGTTACAAAGACACATCCTATCAAGTCAACGCTGAAAGCGGCCATTGACTATATCTGCAATCCGGTCAAGACGGATGGAAAGCTGCTTGTTTCCGCTTATGGCTGCACCGCTGAAACAGCGGACATTGAATTTGAGTGGACCCGCCGCCGCGCCATCGACAAGGGCACGAACCTGGGCCGCCACCTGATCCAAGCCTTTGAGCCTGGGGAGGTGACGCCGGAGGAAGCCCATGAGATCGGGATGCAGCTTGCGAAGGAAATCCTGGGCGGTAAGTATGAGTTTGTATTGACCACCCACACAGACAAGGATCACGTTCATAACCACCTGATTTTCAATGCGGTCAGCTTTACGGATCACAGGCACTACCATTCCAACAAACGGAGCTATCACTATATCCGCCGCACCAGCGACCGCATTTGTAAGGAACATGGATTGTCCGTCATCATCCCCGGCCAGGACAAGGGCAAGAGCTACATTGAACACCAGGCGGCCCAGGCCGGGACCAGCTACAAGGCGAAACTGAAAGCCGCCATCGACCGGCTCATTCCCGCCTCCGCCGATCTTGAAGATTTGCTTCTTCGCCTGCAGAGGGAAGGATACGAGATCAAGCGGGGAAAATATGTTTCCTGCCGGGCCACAGATCAAGAACGGTTTACCCGGATGAAAACCCTGGGCGTGGACTACACAGAGGAAGCCATCACCGCCCGGATCGCCGGACGATCCAGACCATCCAAGCAGCCGAAACAGCGTGACGGGAAAATCAGTCTGCTCATTGATATTCAGAACAACATCAAGGCACAGCAGAGCGCCGGGTTCGCGCATTGGGCGAAGCTGAACAATCTGAAACAGGCAGCAAAAACCATGAACTTCCTGACGGAACATGGGATCACCAGCTATGGAGAACTGGAAAGCAGACTGGCCGCCGTGACAGAACGGAGGGATACCGCTCACGCCTCCATCAAAGAAACGGAGGCCCGGACAGCAGAGCTATCCCTTGTGATGAAGCACGCCGCCACCTATCGCCAGTTGAGACCAATGTATGACCGCTATCGCCAGTCCAGGGACAAGGAGAAATTCCTGCGTGGCCATGAGAGCGAGATCATCCTATTTGAAGCTGCCGCCAGGGAACTAAAAAGGATGGAAGCCGTACCGCTGCCATCCACAGAGAGCATGAAGGAGGAACTGGCCAAACTCACCGCAGAGAAGAATGCATTAATTGTCGAATACCGGACCGCCAGAAGCGAGGCTCAGGAGATTGAGACTATTAAGCAAAATGTGGACGCCCTTCTTTCTGTACCAAAGGAACAGGAGCAGCAAAAGCGACATGAGCTTGAATGAATCGGTCCTGTTCGCAGAGTGTTTGCAAATGATTTTCTGGATGCCCCGGGCGCTGTCCAAAGCATTTTTCATCAAGAGCGTGCTGCCCGCTGCGGCGGCTCCTTCGGCGGCGGCCTGGTGCTGTTTGTGTTCAACTTCATTCTTGGCAGCTTGATCGGCGGTTTCGTTTTGCTTTGGCAGTTGATCATGGCGGCGTGGTATGTGCCGTTGATGGTGTTGAGGCTAATAAGATTACTATAATACGAAAAATAAGGGACGCAATCTCAAATAAAATGAGATTGCGTCCTTGTTAATATGTGTAAATATAGTTTATGAGAACACCTTACCGTTCCACATTTGACTGTGAGAGGACACTGGCTGCAAAATTTTTTGTCTCATCCGAGTATTTGTTGCTTTGCAGCACGCGAGATGCGATATCCTCCATGGCTGCTCCCGTTTGCTTTGACGCCGAGCACTGTGAAAGCACACTGGCCGCAAGTGATTTTTGAATTTTTGAAGCATTGTTGTTAGTTAGCGCCTTAGATGCTTTTGAGGCCATAGAGCTGCTACTCGTTTTTCGGTTCATAATAACCCTCCAGTTAGAATTCAATTTCTTCTTCTGCCTTGTTGTAAATATCAATCCGATTCTCGATATCAATGCGATTGACTACCCATCCACGCATCATGCAGAGTTTAATAAAATCGTCAATGCGATTTTCACCATTCATTTCCTTCAAGGTAACGACTACACCAAACGAAAGGCCACGGCCAATTTTCTCTTTCAGGCGTTCTTTCGTTTTGATACTCAAGCCCCACATTCCTGCGCCATATACCTTTCGAGGAACAGCACGATCCTTCAACTCTTCACTAATCAATTTTACATTGTCCCATTTTCGATATAATTGTCGTGCTTCTGGCTCATAAAGATGTTTGCCGCCTTCATCACCTTGGGAATTTGAGTTGATACTTGAAATGGTAGCTTTTCCATCTTTCTCTACCACTCTTCCAAAATGAATATCCATTTCCGTACTTGTGTAATCGACACCCTGATCTCTCATGCATTTGGGGAAGTAGCAGAGTGTAGCCCGTGCATAAAATGGCTGTTTGTCTCTATAAATCGGCACCGGAATTTTGTATGTGTACGTTTCATATGCATCAGTTGTCCCTGTCATAACAAAGCGGATTTCATCGTCTGATGTTTTGATGATGTTTTCAATTCGCTGTGGGACAACGCCATATCCAATAGAGCATGAAGCACCATCTTTCCGATTCCAACCTGCAGCAGCATCGATTATCAGTGCTTTTGCAACCTCACGAGAGAATCCCAAAGTACAAATCAGATATGCCATCTTACGAGCTATCCAAGGAGCAGAGAAAGAGGTTCCTTTTACAAATCCTTCTCCGGTTGGCGTGCATACATGCATAGGCTGACCAGTATCTCCACCGTAGTAACTAACATCCGGCTTGTGAAAGAAAGAAAGCACCGGCCCAACACGATGATACGAAGCTGGGGTCCCTTCAAGTGTCACAGAATTTACGACTAACGAGTTTAGAGAATCAGCCGGAGCACCTATTGGGATAGTTTCCTGTTCAGGATCACCGTTGGTGCCTGCAATTACAAAAACAACATCGAACTCACTCTGGATTTTGTCAAGCTCAGCCGCTTCTGGAGAAATAAAATTTGGCTTTATTGGTAGTATTGAACCTAAAGATAAGTTCCATACCTTGATATCTCGGTTTTGAGAAACAGCCTTGCGAATCGAACGAAGAATCGTGTAAGAGCTAAAACGGCCTTTTTTGGCAACGCCAAAGTGCTTCACTCTAAACCGCCCACACCCATCATCCAACGCAGGGTTAATTGCCGGGCCGTCCACGATAATCGATGTTACTTCCGTACCATGTGTATAGTCGCGCGCATCCAGCTCAATACCATCATCAAGCATACTCTCGTAAGAAACCCAATCTTTGAAATAAACATCTTTGGAAAATGGCGTGTCAATTACCCCGATAATAGGCTCCTGATTGGGCTCAGGTATTTGAACTACGCGCGGATCGCTTGCAACACTTTCCTCAGACGGCACTTCTCTCAAATCACGAACCTTCATGGCAATGAGATATGGCACCTGTTCTTTTAAGATTGCAATTTCATCTGGGCGTAAAAGTACAGTATTCTCGTCAATTTGCTTTGCATTTAAGTAATCGATACCGATTGCATGAAACACATCTTCTGTTTTTACATCTGTCCGATAAAGAGTGATAATTGCATCCCCATCCTCATCGGTTTCCGCAAAATCAACCGAAAATTTCTCAACATAGAATGAATCTACAACTACATTCACAAAATTTGTTTTTGCCAAACGAGCTTGATGCTTATATTGCTTTCGTCCCTTGTTTAGAGCTTCGAGATCCATGTGAGAAATTTTACCATTATAGTCGTGCTCTATAATCTCACGAACAGTAATAAGCCGTGTGATAGTCTCTGATATGACATCAAGACCAACATAATATGTGAATACATGCTGGATTTGTGGAGCTTCACCAGCAAATTTTGCACCACGGATGGAATCATTGGGATCGGAAGAACCCTTACATAAAAGTCCTCGAATTCGATTGCTCTTTGCAACTACGCTTGTATAGTACACACTAATAAGTGCACCCTTAATTAAGGTGTGCTCATTCCAATAAATCTGCAAAGAGTGCAAATCGTTAATTAAATCCGAGATGTGAGTGGATTCAACGAAACGACCAACGGGAATATTTCTTTTTCCACCACCAGGATTCCCACTATGTTGTTCAAACTGCCCTTTTAATTGAAGTATGCTATTCATTTAGTCCTCCTTCAACTCTCGAGATACCTGACTTTTCGATATTCCAGTCAAAATTTCTGTTTCCCGTACGGTAAATCCCTGTGATTGCATGACATGGATATCCATTGGCTCAGGGTATACAGCCTTATAAAACCGTTTGAGATAATCAAATTCATCCGAAGGATTGCTGAATGCAACAGACGCACGGATAATGTTCTTTAATTCCCCGGGGTAAGGAATCGGCGACATGAGATTAACAATCTTCCGAAACAGCCGGATATTTTTTCCTGCACACTTGAATCTGTTCAAAAAATCGTTTAGCAAGACCTCTGCAATCTCAGCTAAGTCTTCCTGCGTATATCTATTAAAATCAATGATAGAGTCAAATCTTCTAATCAATGCCTTATCGAAATGGTCGAATAAGTTTGTCGTTGCAAGCAAAACAATACGATCATCCAAACGATCAAATTCCTTGAGTAGTGTGGATGTGGCTCTTCCCATTTCACGCAGGTCGTTTGAATTGGTTCGATCCAATGCAATAGAGTCGATTTCGTCAAAGAGAACTATTACTTTTTCTGGATGGGCAAATTCGGTTATTTCCCGAAATAACGCAACAATATTCTTCTGTGTTTGTCCAAGCTTGCTATCGATCACAGCTGAAAAATCTACTGCATATAATTCTCGATTTAGTATTCGTGCGACTTGTTTTGCTGTTTCAGTTTTCCCTGTTCCAGGGGGTCCTTGGAACAGGAATTTGTTAATTCCAAGATTTCGACTAATTGCATTGACCATCCCCATCACATCCTGTTCAATCAATTCTGGAAGTGGTAGTGGGTCATTTCCGACAGGCACTTTTTCAAAAAAGCCAGATGATAGATCACTTACTTGTGGAACGAAGGTATTGGCATTCGAGAGAAGTGCCATAATATACTCTGCCAATTGATAATCGCCAAGCTGGTCAAACTCTTTTGCTACTTCATATGCTTCACTCCGAAAACCCGCTTCGTTGCCTTCAGAGTGGTATCGTATTAGATTTATAATGTTCTTCTTCTTCATGGAAATCCCTCCAGGATTGATTTACTTATATTATAGAGCCAATTGGGACAAATGTCAATATTCTGGGACGAGTTTTGAGAAATATATTTGTGACTGAATTGTGTAGTCCCTACTCAAAAAGCGGGAGTACAGCCAATCGGACGAACCGAGAAGCTGTACTCCCGTTTTGGTTATAAGAAGTGTTTGAAAATCAGCCTTTATCTCCGCATATCAGCAGAAGCAGGCTCACATGGGAAATCACAAGGGCACCTGTTGGAAAAGCCGATACAGAAGATTATTTTGCCCTTTTTGAACCCTTATCCTTGCAATTTTTTGAGCGTCTGGAAAGGTAATGGGGGCAGGCCACCAGCACCGCCCGGAAACTCTGCTTGCAGTCATGAGCGCAGCCCTGGCAGACCTTATTATACTGCCGCCTGCCGTTTTCCCCCAAAAAGAAGGCCCATTCCAACCGCCATTTCTTGCTCCGGCTCATAGCTCGCCATGCTCCGGCGTGTCACGGCCAGAGCGTCCCTTCTCCGGGGGCTTGCGCTCCGAACACTCCCGTTTCGCGTCCTCCAGCCGCTCCCGGATGGAGGGCTTTGCTTTCTCCGCTTCTTCACCACGGCGGCCGTTATTGATAACCCCGTCGATCATGCCGTAGTCATCCTCCAGGGTCATTTCAGCGGTACGAAGCGGATTGTCCTTTTCGGGCACCGGCTCCGCCGAAATCGCAAAGGCCCGTGTGCCGTTCCCCATAATGAGATATTTCCCATCCTCCGACTGATGGTGGAAGCCGTACCCGGCCGCCTCCATCTGCTCCCGGCTCATGGCCGTCACATAGAAGGTGCCCCTGGGCGTCCGCACCGTTTCCCCGGTCTCCAGGGCATCTGGGGATAATTCCCCTTGAGCCGCCCGTGCCTGTTCCACGATATCCGCCGGGGTCTGTTCATAAGCGGCTGCTTCAGCGGCATACTCCCGTTCCGCCTTTTCCGCAAAAGCAAGCATTTCCTCCACATGGGATTTATCCGGATTTTGCAATGCCTCCCGAACCGCCGCCTGATCAACGTCTAAAAATTCCTCATACCCGGAGGCCTCCTTGTATTTTTCCAGCTCGGAGGGCAAGTAGTCCTCCTGGGTCTGGCCCAGCTCCGCCAGCTTTTCACCCAGGGCAGAAATACGGCCAGCGGTCAGGCTCTCATAGATTTCCTCTTTCGCCGCGTGTTCCTCCGGGTGCTCCGCCGCATACTGCGGATCGTGCTGCCGGAAAAACTCGTCCAGATCGTAGGCGATATCCATAGCCCATTCAGACAATTCTTCTTCGGGGATATCATCCTGGAAGGTCATCACCCGGTATTCCTCCGGGATACTGCCGCGCTCGCCATCGTAATACTCATGGAAGGAGCTCCCGGTATCCCGGACATAGCCAAGATCGGTAAAGTCACCGCCTTCATCCAGGGCAATATCCCGGCCGTAGGCTTCATAGTCGATGTAGTTCTTCAAATGCTCCGGCACCTGCATGGCGTCCAGCTCGTCAATGTAATACCGGCCCAGATCGTCATAGTCGTGGATATCCGGGTAAACATCGTAGCAGTCCAGATTTTCGGTGAGATTGATGATCTCCTGCACACTGCCGGAATGGTCGCCCACCTCCATAGCCGCACAGAACTGATCGTACTCCCAGGACTTCATATCATCCAGCTTCGACGCCAGGTAGTTGAGCTCGTCCAGACTCTCATATTCACCCAGCTTGTCATAGAGGCCGTCCACATAGCAATCGTAGTCCGTGATGAACCATTCTTCATAGGAATTGCCAAAATCGTCTTTCTGGCCGATCCCGATACGGTCAAATACCTTTTTCATTTCCTCGGCAGTGGTGGGGAACTTCACCCACTCGCCCACAAGTTCGCCCTCGTTGTACTTGCCTAAATTGGTGATGAAGGCGGCAAACGGATAGTCCTTGTCATACTCAAAATGCGGCATAGATCAACACCTCCTTAAAGCTCCGGTTCAGACTTGCCCTTTGTCTGGGGCTGCGTCTGCCTGCCGGCACATTCTTTTTTGCCCTGCTCCAGCCGCTCCCGGATGGAGGGCTTTTTCTCCGCCTCCCGGTGCGCCTGCTTCAAAGTACGGTCATGCTGCCACGGATCGCCAGACAGGGAAATGTATCCGTGTTCGGTGAAATGCCCCTGTTCCTCCTTCATGGCATACCGGCCGAAGGGGACGGGATCAACGGCGTCCAGCAGTTCCGGGGGAAGGCGTGTATCCAAATGCTGCGCCAGATAGCGCCATCCCAAATCGTTCAGGTCATGGATGTTCGGCTCAAACACGAAATAGTCAATATTTTCCGCAAACTCCCGGAACTGCTCCGGGGCAGTCAGGCGGAAGGGAGACTCCTGGACCGCCGCCAGCAGCTCCTTATCCTCCGGGGAGAGGGCGGCCACCGCCGCCCTCACTTCGGGTAAACTGTAAAGCTCCTTATTTTCTGCCATTGGCACCATCCTTTCTTTTGGGAAATTCCAGCTTGAAATTGATGTACTTGCCGCCTGTGTCATCCAGAATCACCGCCGCGTCATAGGCAGAGCCCTTCTTTTCAGACCACATCCCCTTGACATTAGTACGGCCCTTTTTCAGAAGGTCAGCCGCCATTTTCTTTGTCAGCTCCTTCTTGCGGGAGGTCCAGAAGCGGTCATTCTTCCAGAGGACGAACCCACAGGCCCGGTTCGAACAGGAAAAATTCTTCTTTCCTTCATACACCGGCTTTCCGCAGCGGGGGCAGACGCCGATCACTTCCTTCTCCGGGGCAAACAGCTTTTGCCCGTCCTCGGATATCTGGGAGTAGGTCTTGACAAGATCACATACCATATCCCGGATACCGTCCAGGAACCCGCCCGGATCGGCCTCACCCTTCGCAATAGCGGTAAGGCGCTGCTCCCATTCAGCGGTGAGCATGGGGGAAGTCAGCGGCTCCGGTAAAACCGTGACCAGGTTGATCCCGGCTTTTGTGGGGATCAGGCTTTTGCCTTTGCGCTCCACAAAACCGGCCGCCACCAGCTTTTCAATGATGGCTGCCCTGGTCGCCGGGGTCCCCAGGCCGCGTCGGGACAAACTGCACTCCGCTACGCCCTCCATTCGTCGGGCATCCGCTCCGTTTCGTTGCCCCTCCTTCTCCCCACACAACCCGCTTCGCTGGGCTTGTGCGGGGGCCCCGTTTCCGGCATCGTCCGGGATGTCCTCCGCACCGGCACGCTCCATAGCTGCCAGAAGGGTATCCTCGGTATAGGGTTTCGGGGGTGAAGTGAAATGCTCCGTGATGGAGGCCGCCACATTTTCAAAGGCCTGTCCTTCGGTAAAGGCGGGGAGATTACCGTCCCCGCCGTCCTCGGTTTCCGGCTTCTTCTTCAGGGAGGAACGGAAAATCCGGTCGATCTCCCGCCAGCCTTCGGAAAGGACATGCTTTCCCTTTGCCGTGAAGGAATGGCCGCCGCAGTCGAAAGTGGCCGTGACCGTTTCATACACATAGGGCTCCGCCGCCGCACACAGCAGCTTGCAGCAGACCAGAAGGAACAAATTGCGCTCGCCCACGGGCAGGGCCTTGATATCTTCCTTTTCAATCTCCATTGTGGGGATGATGGCGTAATGGTCGGATACGTCCTCGTCCGAAATCATGGCCTCTACCAGCGGGAAGAAGGAACTGCACCCGTCAAAGGGCGGCATCTTCGCCGCCAGGTGGATGATACAGGAGGCCGTTTCCGCCATGTCGGAGGTCAGATACCGGCTGTCCGTCCGGGGATAGGTCAGCAGCTTCTTTTCAGCATAGAGGCTCTGGGCGTAGTCAAGGGTCTGTTTCGCCGTGTAGCCGAAAAGCCGGTTTGCCTCCCGCTGCAAGGTGGTGAGATCGTACAGCTTCGGGGGCTGCTCCTTTTTCTGCTCACGGATAACAGAGGTACAGACCGCAGGCATACCGGCACAGCCGGCCTTGACCTGTTCGGCCTCCGCCGGATCAGTGATCTTCTCCGAAACCGCTTCGATCCCGTCTACCTTCAGCCGTACATGGTGGTATTTCTCCTCCTTAAAGAGCATGATCTTCCCGTCACGCTCCGCCAGCATTGCCAGGGTAGGCGTCTGGACGCGCCCCACATTCAGGGTGCGGTGGTAGAGGACGGAGAAAAGGCGGGTGGCATTGATCCCCACCAGCCAATCCGCCTTTTGTCTGCAAAGAGCGGATTGATACAGGGCCTCATACTCGGCGCCGGGGCGCAGATCGTCAAACCCTTCCCGGATCGCCGTATCCTCCATAGAGGAAATCCACAGGCGCAGAATAGGCTTGCGGCAGCCTGCCATTTCATACACCAGCCGGAAGATCAGCTCCCCTTCGCGTCCCGCGTCACAGGCATTGACCACAGCGTCCACATCGGCACGATCCATCAGGGAGCGGAGGTTTTCAAAGACCTCCTCCTTGCCGGGGGCGGTCACATAGCGGAAGGGCTCCGGCAGGATTGGGAGGTCGTCATAGCGCCACTTCTTTAAAGACTCGTCATAGCCCGCCGCGTCCAGCGGGGAGACCAAGTGGCCCACACACCAGGAAACGATCAGGCCGTTTCCCTCATAAAAGCCATCGGCCCTGGATTTAGCACCCAGGGCCGACGCAATAGATTTTGCTACACTCAGTTTTTCTGCAATTATTAACTTCACTTTGTACCTCCTATTGAAAAATCTGATAATCTACAATATACTAATTTAAAAAGAAAGGGGGCTTTATCATGCGTTCACAACTGTACTTATGGGGACCGCTAAGACAACGCTATATTGATGATTTAACTCTCATAAAAACGATGTTTATAGAGCGGATACAACCTATTTTTGCAAACGCAGAAAAGGAATCCGAAGAATACCAAAACGAATTATGGGAAAGCATTACAAACCGTCCTTGTACGGAAGATGATTATGTTGATCCTGGTGACTATGTCGATTTTGTCAAAGAAAAAGCAGTTGAACGGTATGAAATGCTTTCTCTCATGCGGTATCGTAATATTGGAATGTGGATCGCATGCTTGTGCCAGGTGTGGGAGCAACAACTATATTCTTTTATCATACATGAAGCGCAACAAGAAGGAATTAAGTATGACTCTTCCGACATAAAGCGTGGTTTCGCATTTTCCAAAGATGTTTTTGAATGGCATCAGCAACCCTTTGAACAAATGGCAACGTGGGGCAAAATTAAAGAACTTCGATTGCTTGTAAATGTAATAAAACACGCAGAAGGAGATTCTGAGCAAAAACTGAGAACATTTCGACCTGACTATTTCACTGAGGAAGTGTGTGGTACACAGTATGACTTGATGGCCCTATATCACACAACGCTACTTGAACCCACTCTGATGATAAAAGAACAAGATTTTACCGATTATTATGACGCTTTGGTTAAATTCTGGACAGACCTTCCTGAACGAATGTACACAGCTAATGAACTGTGAGATTGAGGCAGATGCTTTTATCATCTGCCTTAGTTCTTTTATTCATCAACGTCCATCGCCTCGTCCTCGGAGAGATATTCTTCTTCATCCTCCAGGTCAAAATCATCCAGGTCAGACGGCACTTTCTTTCCCTGCTTCGGTTTCAGCACCAGGAAATAAGCCGCCGCACCGCCGCCGGCCGCCAGGATCAGCAGCACCGCCAGGATCATACCGGCCCCGCCCTTTTTCTCGGCGGCGGGTTCCTCCGGCTCGTCAGGCTCTGGTTCCGCAGCCGTCACAGGCTCTTTCCCGGTACACTCGCTCATGTTGTTTTTACACACCGGGCAGGAGGTATCCACATCACCGGCCGCGCACTTATCCTTGCAGGTGCAGACAATGGGGGTTTCCGCAGCCTGCTCCCCATCCATGAGCGCCAGAAGGTCGGCCTCGTCCACCTGGTTCAGAAAATGGACGGTTTCCTCACCCTTATCGTCCCGGTCGATAATCAGGTAAAAGACATTGCCTGTTTTGGTCTCCACGGTAATGAACTGCTTGCCACTCCTGGCCATGCTGCCAAGATCATCGATCAGCGACAGGTTCCCATCCGGGGTCAGGGCGTTGCCGCCTCCAATCGACAGGCCGCCCGTAAACAGCTCCAACAGGCCGGAAAGTTCCTCTTTCCCCAGGGAGAAGGAAAAACTGTCTCCGCCAGCGGTTCCCGGTTTTGTATCGCTGATGGTCAGATAATCAGAATAGACATAGCCCACCCGCTCCGGCAAAAGAATTTTGATCCAGTCGCCGTCTGTTCCGATGACCTCAACCGATGTCCCGTTGGGGAGCTGGGTAAAAGCGGTATTGTCAAGCCCCGCCCCGTTGCGGACATTCAGGTTTCCACCATTGGTGGTCACGGTGCCGGTCTGGTGGTCCCCGGTATCCTCCATGCCGCTGCTGATCTGAATACCGTCATCCGTAATACGGGCGCTCACTCCAAAGCCGGACAGTGCGGAAAGCAGGTCTGTAATATCCATATCCTTCAGCTCGGCGGTATCGCCGCCAGGCTCCGGGCTGTCCGTGGATGTAATGCTGGTTTCGCCGGTTTCCTCCGTGCCTACTTCCGGGCCGCCGCCCGCAAAGGCGGTCATAGAAAAGGCGGGGATACACAGCACCACCGCCAAGAGAGCGGCCGCCAGCCGCATAATTCCTTTATTCCTCATGCTCAAAATCCTCCGTTTCTTCAATTTCCGCGCCGCTGTCCGCCGCCATCATATCCTCCGGCAGCGTGATAAGGCCGCTGGCGTAGGCTTTCAGAAAAGCGGTCAGTTCCTTGTTATCCATCTTGACGGCCTTCACCATGCGGACGATCTCCAGGTTTTCTTCCTCCGCAAGCTGGGCCTCCAAAGCCCGCTGCTTTTTCTGAAGCTCCGCGATCTTCTCCTTCGTTTTCGCAATATCATTGCGGATTTTCTCAACAGTTGCCATGTTCAGGCTCCTTTCCATTCAAAATTTTTTCATAACGATATTTCATTTGCGCCGGATACAGCGGCTCGGAAGGCTTGCGCCTGCCCGTCCACTCCTTGCCCCCGGCAAGCCCGGAACAGGTCCAGCCCGCCGCCCGCAGGCTTCCTCCGTCCTCGGTATCCAGAATGTAGGTGATGATTTTTCGGTATCCCATGACTTTTGCTGCCCGCGCCGCCGCTCCATAGAGAAAGCTGCAAGCGTTCCGGGTGCCGTAAGTACACAATTGGTTGACCTCCAGGGTAAGTCCGTCATCCAGATACCGGCTGACAGGCCGCCCGGTGATCGCCACGCCTACAAGCTGTCCATCTTTGAAGCAGCCCAGGGAATACTTATGCCCCCGGACCGGCTTGTGGTGGCGGTGGTGGAGAGTGACAAAGGCGTTTGCGTCTGCCAGAGACACCGGCTTTAAGGTGAGAATAATATACGCCTCCCATCATGGTAAACGCCCAAAGCTGAAATAATGGGCCTGCCAGTAGTTCGTGTTAATGCTTGTGTAGGAGATCGGCGATCCACAGTGGATCATCATGCCTCCGCCCACATAGATACCCACATGGGAAACGCCGGGGGTATCATAGGTGCCTTTGAAAAAGATCAGGTCGCCGGGCTTTGCCTGGGAGCTGGATACCGGGGTACAGATGTTGTAAAGCCCCTGGGCGCCCAGCCGCCCCACATTCCAGCCAGAATGATTGATGACCCAGGACACGAACCCGGAGCAGTCAAAGGATGTGCTCGGTGAACTGCCTCCCCATACATACGGATAGCCCAGATACTTTTCCGCCTCGGCGATCATGGCCGCAAAGGTTTCATCCTCCAGGGCCTCCGGGGGAATATCGTAATAGGTGGGCTCCTGCAAAGCGGAGGCGTTTGGATATTCTCCGCCGCCGAACAGGTCCGGCCGGTTGCCCAGGGTGGACATATAGGCAGCGTATAGGGAAAGCTGTTCCTCGTCCATCATGTAGACTGGCAGATGGGAAAGGTCAAAATTCTCCAGGGTCACATTACAGATGTAATAATCATAGGGCACCTCATAGGTGTCTGTATGGGTATTCCCGTCCTCGTCTGTCCAGGTATCTGTTTCCGTCCGGTAGCGGACCTCCACCGTCACGGTCTGGGTCAGGGTATATTGCCGGTCAAAGAGCGTTTGAAGCTCATTCTGAACTTCGCCGATGGTGAACACTCCTTCATGGAAGGCCGACAAAATGGAGATCAGCACATAAGGGTCATGGCCGATCTCGTCCAGGTCGAAGCGGTATTCATCGTAGCCGGGATGGTAGGTTTCGTAGTTGTTCAGCTCGTCTTGAAGCTCCGCCTCCAAATCCGCATAGGCCGCCTCCGCCGCCAGCATATCCGCGTCCTCGGAGAGATAGGAGGTCATAAAGACGCCGCTCACCCCGGAGCCGCCCATGATGGAGCAGGAGGACATCCCGCCGAACAAAAGCCCCACACAGGCGCCGATCCCGATAATCAGCAGCACGACCCGGCTATGGTTCTTCACATAGATAAATGTTTCCTTGAAGGCGTCCTTTGCCTTCTGCGCCGCGCTCTTTGTGGCAGCGGCGGTATTCTTCGCCGTTTTTTCAGCCTGGCGGATCTCCTTTGCGTAGTTCCTCTGGATGCGCTTCTTTTGCAGAAAACGGGAAACCGGATTGGAGGCGGCCAGGGCCGGATCGTCATGGAGCGCCTTTTGGTAAAGAAACTCCGCGTTTGCTTTGATAGAAGCATTTTCCGCCTTGACCGTATCCCGCCATGGCTTCATACGGTGCTCCCGGACAGCAGAGCGGATACCACCAGCAGTGCGGGAAATGCCGCGCTCCGCCAGTTCCTCGCCCTTATGCCCGGCCTCCACACCCACATTTTCTTGCTCCACCTTGCGGACCTCCCCGTGGGCGGTGGCCTTCAATTCCTGCACCGGGCGGGAAAGCGGATTGTGCCGCAGATGGCCGTTAGGCTTTTTCTCCACATCCTCAAAGCGGAGGCGGGTCTTGCCTTTGCCTGCCGCCTCGTCAAAGACACGCTCGGTCTTTAAGACCTTCTTTGTGGGGATGGCCTCCTTCGCCGCGTCCAGCTTATCCGCTGCCCGGTCAGAGCGGCGGATATATTTCTGCAAATCCGGGTCTGCCCGTTCCTCGTCGGTGAATTTCAGACGGGAAGAATGGCGCTGCCGGACAGCCGAACCCTCCCGGACCGTATCCGCCTGGGCCTTCGCTGCCTTTTTTGCCCTCCGCCGGTCATGGCCGCGGGCGATATGCTCCGCCGCTGCCTCCGCAGTTGTCACCGGCTCCTGTTCCGCGGAAAGATCAGCCTCCGCCTCCCGGCTGCTGATATTTGTGACCTCGCCCGTGGCAAGGTTCTCCGCCACCGCGCCGTCATGGGTCATTTTCTGCGTGATTTTTTCGGACGCTTTCAGTTCGTTCACGTTGCTTCACCTGCCTTTCCGTAGGGACAGATATCGACGCACGCCCCTGTTTCGATCATGGCGATATACCGGAAGATGGGGTATGCCTGGGGAGGGCAGACCGCATTTCCCAAAGTTTTCAGCCGCAAGGCCCGCCCATCCATGCACTCCGTCATGCGGGGGACTCCATCGGGCTCCCGCTCCCAGAGGATACGTCCGTCCATCCTTTCGGGAATCCCATCAGCCACTCCACCCAATCCGGGTTTAAGGCCGCCGTGTCCGATACCGGCTGTTCCTGGAAGATCACCTGCGCCGACAGGTTCCCGTCCTTCTTCGCCGGATCGTAGGCAGAAGGTTTCAGGGTCGAGCGGAAGCCGTCCGACGCCACCGGGGTCAGGTAGAACACCGCCGCCGACAGCGACAGGCTCCAGATCGAGCCGTTCCGGTTCCTCTTTCGGAAAATCCCATTGTCGGACAGGAACACATCCAGGCTTGCCGCGTCCCTGGCGGTCCCCTTGTCGGAGGCAAGGGGCGTGGGAAACATCAGCCGCGACGATAAAAGTTCGCTGGCGCTCATGCCATGCGCCGACGCCGCAAGCCGGAAATACGAATGGGAGAACAGCGTATCCCGCTTTTGCCAGGTCAAAGATCGTTTTGTCGAGCCCCATATTGATGAAGCCAGCAACATTTTCCCCAAGCACCCAACGGGGCCGCAGCTCGGCAATAACCCGGCACATCTCCGGCCATAGATAGCGTTCATCCGCAAACCCTTTCCTCCGCCCGGCGGTAGAGAAGGGCTGGCAGGGAAATCCGCCTGATAGGACGGTAACTGTTTCAAGTCCTGTTTTCTCAAAAAACGCCTCCTTCGTGAATGTTGTGATATCCCGGAACCTGGGAACCTCCGGCCAATGCGCCTCCAGGACGGAATAGGGGTAGTCCGCCCACTCGCACTGGCAGACGGTCCGAAACCCGGCCGCCTCCGCCGCCAGGTCCAGGCCGCCAATGCCGGAGAACAGGCTCACATGGGTCAGATCAATCATGGTCCCCATTGTGGCGGAAGGGCTCAAAGGCGCTGTCCAGCTCCGCAAGCACCGCCTCCATATCCGCCGTGACCGCCTTGCTTTTTGCGATCAGGCCCTCCATCACTTCAAAGAAGGACGCCCCTTCTTCATCCTCCTGGCCCTCGCCGGGATCATTCTCCCCGTAGTCCAGAAGTTCCAGTGCCTTGATGCCGTCCAGGTCGCCAGGGTTTCCGTAGACCACATAGCGGCCGGGGATATCCCAGGTCTCAAAGAGCTTTTCCGCCTGCCCGCCATAGAGGGTAGCGGCCTCCTTCAGATGGAAGAAGTCCTCCATTGTTTCCGCCCGCTTCATCTGAAAGGCAAGCTGGCGGATGAAACCGTAGAGAAGGATACGCTCGTTGACGGTGGCCTCGTAGACGTCCTCGGAAATCATGTAGATATTTTCATTATTCATGTTCAGGTTCTCCTTTCATCACTTCACCGGGTTTGGTGGTCATAATGCTGTAAAGCTCATTATCCTGGGGGAAGTCATCCACAAAGGGCAGGATCACGTTCCCGAAAAAGATAAGCCCCTGTCCGGGGCCTGAGTTGCTGATATGCGCTGCCTGCTGGGTGGAGATGTTCAGCCGCTCGCAGAGTATCTTCCGGTCGCCGCTGGCCTGGTTCAGCAGATAGATAAAATCGCTGTTCTCAAAGATGTTCTCGATCTCCGCAGAGGCCAGCAGGTCCTTGATATTCTGGGTGATCCCCGTGGGGATACCGCCCCATTTGCGGAAGCGTTTCCAAATCTCTACGCTCCAGGAACCTACCTCGCCCCGCAGCAGAAGGTGAAATTCGTCTACATAGTATCGTGTAGATTTTCCTTCGCTCCGGTTCACCGTGACACGGTTCCATACCTGGTCCTGGATGACCAGCATACCCAGGTTTTTGAGCTGCTTGCCCAGCTCCTTGATATCAAAGCACACCAGGCGGTTGTTGATATCCACGTTGGTACGGTGGTTAAAGACATTTAAGCTCCCATGCACATATAGCTCCAGGGCAGCGGCGATCCGCTGGGCCTCCGGCTCCGGCTGCCGCCTGATCTCGTCGTAGAGGTCGCCCAGGATGGGAACATTCTCCGGCTTTGGGTCCGCCAGATAAGGGCGGTAGACCACACGCACCGCCCGGTCGATCACCGTCTTTTCCACCGGCTCCAGGCCGTTCCTGCCGCCCGCCGCCAGCTCACAGAAAGACAGGATAAAATCAGATTTCAGCGCCAGGGGGTTATCATCCTCGGAGTAGTTCAGGCTCATATCCATCGGGTTCACATACTGGCTGCTGGTGGGGGATATCTTGATGACCTGCCCGCCCAGGCGGTGGACCAGGGGGAAGTATTCGGCCTCCGGGTCGCAGATAATGATATCGTCCTTTGTCACCAGGAACACGTTGAGAATTTCCCGCTTTGCGGAAAAGCTCTTGCCGCTGCCCGGCGTGCCAAGGATCAGGCCGTTGGGCGTCTTGAGCTGCTTGCGGTCCGCCAGGATCATGTTGCCGGAAGTGGCGTTCAGGCCGTAATACAGCGCCTCGCCGCCCTGGAAAAGCTCCTGGGAGATAAAGGGGACAAAGACCGCAACGGAGGAAGTGGTGAGCCCACGCTCGATCTTGACCTGATTGATCCCCAGGGGGAGGGCGGACACAAGGCCCTGTTCCTGCTGGAAGTCCAGCCGTACCAGGCGGCAGTTGTGCTTCTGTGCCACGGAGGACGCCCGGAAGATATCGTTTTCCAGCTTTTGCTTCGTGTCCGCCACGTTCACCACCAGAAAGGTCATTAAGAACATTCTTTCATTCCTGGTCTGCAAATCCCGGAGGATATTTTTTGCCTCGCCCGCGTAGGTGGCGATATCGGAGGGAATGATATCCATGTCGAACCCTTCCCGCGCCGCCCGCTTCTGGGCGTCGATCTTCATACTGTCCAGGTCGGTGATTTTGCGCTTGACCGTCTTGATCGCCTCGTTCTGGTCCATGCTCCGGATATGGAGGCTCACAAAAATGGTGCTGTCCGTATCCAGAAGGTCGGCCAGCACCCGGTCATTCAGCTCCGGGGCCGTGATCTGCAAGAAGCTCACAGCCCCATATTTGCCTCCCATACCGAAGCGCCTTGCCTCCCCGAAACGGAAGGAGGAAGGCGCAATAAAATCCTTGACCGACAGGCCGGAAGGCGCCAGCCAGTCCCATTCAAAGGAAAACCGTTCCCCGTCCGGGTGGAGGATGCCATGCAGCACCTCCAGCCATTCCTTCCCGTCCAGGGTCTCCGCCAGCGCGCCCATTGCCTTGAAATAGTTGAGCGCGTCCAGGGTGATCCGGGAGAACCGCGCCCTGGCCTCCTTGATGTTCTTCGCTTCAATGGCAAGCACCAGGAATTTTGTTTTGACCATGCCGTTGTTGCCGTGTTCGAGCTGCCCCCGGAGCATATCCGTATAGAGGGCGCGTACCCCGTCAAACCGGTCTCCCTGGGCTGCAATCTCGATCCGTTTGCGGAAATCCGCCTTGTTTACCTTCCGGCACACAAGGGAAAGCTCCATCCCGATAGAAGCGTCATGGGCGTTATACATATCGCATAAGCCTTCAAAAATGGCCGTCTGGTCGTCCTTCTGGGCGAGCTGGTAATTCACATCCTCAAATTCGATGCACCGGCTCCAGGTGGTATCATCCAGCCTGCACAGCCCGTCCGGGTACATCTGCCGGAAGGGCAAGGTATCCTGGGCCGAATGGGGCTTTCCGTCGCCCCTGGCCGTTTCGATGATCCTTCGGATTTCCCGCTTTTCAGCGGCGGTCAGCTTTCGCTTTGCCTTTACCGGGGCCGCCTCCTTCGGCTGCTGCTTTCGATTTTTGAACAACCCTCCGCACCTCCTTTTCCACCTGTATCTGCCGCTCCACGGCGGCATAGAAATTGTCTGTCTGATAAGGCCGCTCCTTCGGACGGAGAAAGACCGTCTGGATGATCTGGCCCGCGATCACCTCCAGCGGCTGCCCGTTCCGCTCATACATGGCAAGCAGGAACAGGGGCAGCATGACCACGATCATGCAGACCGTGGCGGTGCTGGAATTGACCGATTTCCGGAGCAAAAAGAAAAGCGGTACTCCTATGAGTGCCGCCGCCCCGAAACACACAAGCTGCCGCCTGGTCAGGCCAAACAGCACCTTGCTCTTTACTTTTGTCAGGTCCTTCGGGACCGTTACATACGCCAATTTATCAAGCCTCCTTTAATGCGCCCCGAACAGACTCTTTGAGAGGCTGCCGGTCTTGAATAATGCGAAACACAGAAGCACCGTGTATCCCATGCAGGCCCAGATCGCCCCGGAAAGGTCCCCGCCCGCGGCAATGCCTTGGACCAGCACCGAATAGATACCTACACACACCATGATAAGAAATGCCTGGAAGGCCAGGGCGAACAGGGATTTCAGGTAGTTCTGCCCGGTGGAGCTCCAATCCCGGTTTGTCATGGTGGCAAGGGGGATCGGCCCGATGGAGGTCGTCAGATACACCTCGATCATGCGGCCGTAAATGACCAGCATGATACAGATGGAGAGGGCGTTCATGGTTAGCCCCACAAAGAGGGACTGGAACCACAGGCCGAACAATTCACCCGTCCCCAGGGCTTCAAGCTGTGCCTCCATATCCGTGATAACGCTGTTTACATCAATGGAGGTGTTCCCGATGATGACCCCCGCGCTCTGATTGACCACGCTCTGGCCGATATCGAAAATCCCCATAACGATGTTCCATGTGTTCGTTACGATCAGCACCGCGCAGAAGGTCTTGAATATCCACTTGAAGAACATCCAGGTATCCACGTCGTGCATGTTGTTTTTCTCTGTCACAAGCTGGATCAGCTCATAACACATCACAAAGGTAAGGATAACCCCGGCAATCGGGACGATCACCGTTTCGGAGAGGCTGCGGATCATGGAAAAGACGCCGCTGTTCCATGCCAGCGGCGTCTGTCCCACTTCAC
>CATZRD010000004.1 GCA_958423465.1 uncultured Oscillospiraceae bacterium
CCGGTATTTCAAAAATATGGAGTACAAATGCCTGCGCTGCGGATTCGAGCCATGGAGACTCGTTGGGGCTCTTGCCTGGTGAAAAAGAGGATTATCACGCTGAATAAGCGGTTGTTAGAGGCTCCTCGTAACTGCATAGAATATGTCGTGATGCACGAGTTTTGCCACTTTATTCACCCTAATCATTCAAAACAGTTCTACGCTTTCTTAGCCATGCTGATGCCGGATTGGAAGCAGAGAAAAGAAATCCTGGATAAGAGTACAGCTTTCTGGTTGTAAAATGTCTGCAAGGGGCATCAGCGGTTCAACAAGCAGACCACCTAAAAACAACTAATGATCGTCGTATACACGGAGTCTCGCCCGGCTCTTTTGCTTTGGCGTGGTGGTGTGCTCTTATTTCGTAATATACCCTTACCAGCAACCAGCGGTTGTGGGTTCGATTCCCACCATCAGCTCCACGTCGGAGCAAAGTTCGCTTTGCTCCGACGTCTTTTTATTCCCACAGAAAAGTTGGCCATGCGTACTGTACAGCACCCAAAGAGGGCCGCGCCCGATGCCGGGTGCGGTCCTCTTTTCTCCTATGGATTTTGCCGCGAAAACCGCGTGACAGACGCGGTCTGCTCCTTGGATTTTCTCCGCCAGAGCCGCAGCCTGCGCGCAGCCGCCGGCCTTTTCGCTGCCTTCGCTTGAGGGTCCCGTCACGCCAGCACTTCGCCGTTGGAGGCGATGACCTGGCTGTAAAACCGGGCTGAGTCCTTCAGCGTCCGCTTCTGGGTGGCGTAGTCCACGTGGACAAGGCCCAGACGGGGGCCGTAGCCCTCCGCCCACTCGAAGTTGTCCATCAGGGACCAGTGCTGGTAGCCCAGCACCGGGATCCCCTCGTCCACCGCGCGCTTCACATTGGACAGATATTCCGTTAAAAATGCGATACGCTTGGCGTCATGGACCTGTCCATCCGGCCCCACTTCGTCGTTGCCCGCCATGCCGTTCTCGGTGACCATGATGGGCAGGCCGTAGCGCTCGTGGAAAAACCGGATGGTCCAATAGAGGCACCGGCCGTCGATGAGCCAGCCCATGCTGGTCTTGCGGTCCTCCGGCCACTCTTTGGAGTGGTCCTTCCAGTCCTTTTGCAGGGGAGCGTAGACGTTGACGCCGATAAAGTCCATATCGCATTGGATCCGGGGCATATCCCGCCTGTGGGTGCGGTAGATGCCGTAGGCGCTCACCGGCTCCCCTCTGAAAATGGGGTCGCCCCACCAGCGGTTTGACATGGTACCGGAATTGCTCTCAAAGGTCTCGAACCGGGCTTTTTCAATGTCCGCCTCGCTTTCGGTGTCTGGGACAAAGCAGCCAGCGGCCATGGCGATGCCCACCTTGGGCGGCTTTTTGGCGTACTTGCGGACGGCGTCCACCGCCGCCTTATGGGCAAACAGGCAGTTGCGGGTCAGCCTGGAGAGAGCCAGATAGCGGTGGGCAAAGGGGGCGTGGGCTCCCGTCATGTGGCCGTTCATGATAAAGCACTGGGGCTCGTTCAGGGGGATCCACCAGGTCACCCGGTCGGAGAGGGCCTCCACAACCGCCCGGACATAGTCCCGAAACAGGGGAACGATCCCATCGCTGAACCAGCCGCCCTTTTCCTGCACCCACACCGGAAGGTCCCAGTGGTACAGCGTTACCAGAGGCTCGACGCCGTTTTTCAGAAGCTCGTCCACCAGGTCGGAGTAGAAGGCCAGGCCCCTGGGGTTGACCGTCCCCTCAGCGGGCATGACCCGGGGCCAGGAGATGGAAAAGCGGTAGCTCTTCAGCCCCATTTCCTTCATCAGGGCCACGTCCTCTTTCCAGCGGTGATAGTGGTCGCAGGCGGTGTGGCAGTCAGCGCCGCCCTTGATTTTGCCGGCGGGGGCCGCGTCCCATATGGACGGCGCTTTGCCGCCCTCGTCCCAGCCCCCCTCGATCTGAGCCGCCGCCGTGGCCGCGCCCCAGAGAAAGTTTTCAGGAAACGCCATGTTCACTCCTCCCATTCTATCGTATACATCACAATGTCGTTGGTGCCCAGGGCGCAGGTGAGGAGCGTCTTTCCGCCCTCTACGGTAAAAGCCGCGTTCTCGCTCACCAGCCGGGAGCGGGCCTTGACGTCCTCCACCTCCGCCGGGGTGAGATTTTCCGGACTGCCCATCTCCCGCCAGAGGCGCTTGGGGTTGCAGTGATCATCGTCGATTCGTTCCACTGTGACCGCCTTTGCCCTGCCGCCGATCTCCAGCTCCACCTCATAATGCCGGCGCTCCCTGGGGTCGTTGGACTGGGCGAACACCAGCACCTGCAGGCGGTTCCCGTCCCGGAAGGCGGCGTATTCCACCGGGGTATTGGCCCGGAAGCCCATGTCCAGCCGCTCCGGGTAGAGCTTGGAGAGCAGCTTGAAGGCCCAGAAATTGGGCTTGGGGATGCCGTCGTTGGTGAGGATGCCGAAGCCGCCGATAAAGGGCTTGTTGAGCTGGAGCTGCTCCTCAAAGAGGTCGCTGAGGCACCAGAAAAAGTAGCCCCTAAAGCGGTTGTCCAGGTCCAGCACACTTTTCAGCACAAAGGCGGCGGAATATTTCTCGTCGTGGACCGGGGCGGCAAAGATGGCCATGGAGTTCCACTCGGTCATAAAGACCGGCAGGTCCCCCGCCCTGGCGCACAGCTCGTCGTCCATCCGGGCCAAAGCTCCCTTGGGCACCTGGGCCGCCTTGGCCGGGTCGAAGAACATTTTGCCCAGAGTCTCAGTCAGGTCGGAGCGCTCCTTGACCGCGCCGTGCATGGTCCGAAAAATGGCCCCATAGTTGGCGGGGGTAATCAGGTTGCCGAAGGCGTCGCCGGGGTAGTGGTGGGTGGAGATAAAGTCCAGGGGCACGCTGTTTTCCCGGCAGTAGGCCAGAAACTCGCCGATCCACTTGCAGGCGCTGGTGGAGGGCCCGCCCACCCGGATCTTTGGGTCCACGGACTTGACCGCCCGGGCGGTCACCTCGTAGAGCTTAAAGTAGTCCTTCTGGGTGCCGGAGAAAAAGCCCGTCAGATCCGGCTCGTTCCAGACCTCGAACCACCAGCTCTCCACCTCCTCCGCGCCGTAGCGGTCCAGCAGAAAGCGGATAAAGGCCCTGATGTAGTCTCCCCACTCCTGCCAATCCTTGGGGGGAGCGGTATGGTTTTTGTAGTGCAGGCCGGTCTTGCCGTTCCGGGCCAGCTGGCTGGGCATGAAGCTCAGCTCCACAAAGGGCTTGACGCCTACGCTCAGCAGGTTGTCATACACATGGCCGCACTGGCGGAAGTTCACCTCCCGCACCCGCCCGCCGCCGGGCATGGGGGAGAAGGTGCGCAGGTCGGCGATGGTCCACATATCGTCGTCAAAAATGCCGTGGAACCGCAGGGAACGGATGCCCAGCTCGTCGTGGACGAAGCGGAGCTGCTCCACCATGTCGCTGCGGTGGAGCTGGAGGGCGTGGTCGCAGCCCAGACCCTCCTGCCAGGCGTAGTCGGTGGGGCGGGTGGGACCCTTCGGGTCGATTTGAATTTTCACTGTCTATCCCCTCCAAATGACAGCTCTAAAAGCTGGAGCTTCCCTTGCCCGACAAACTTCAAAAACAGCGGCGCCGCTGCCTGGGGGACGTTCAGCCTGGCTGATAGGGTGCGCCATTCCTCCCACGGGGCGACGGCCAGCTCCGCCAGGGGCGCGCCGCCCTCGGAGGTGGAAACGCGCAGGACCCCCGACGCCTCCCCCCGCACGGTGACGGTCAGCTCCACCGGGCCGTCAAAGGCAAAGTATTTGTAGCCGACCATGGTGCCGCCGGTGATATGGCTCACGATCTGCCGCCCGTCCTCCTCCACCACCTGGGGCCGCTTGCCCCGCCGCTTCAAACCAAGACGCATGGGCTTGCCGTCGTAGAGATTGCAGCAGATGGCGGCGGGGTAGCTGCCCTTTGCTTCCAGCGGCCCGCCGTTGAGGCCGCAGGAGGTGATCTCCACCTGCCGGATGGTCCCGTCCGGGGAAATTTCGATGGGTTCGGCGCAGGCCTGCCGGGAGAAATCGGTGGTATGGGTGCAGCGGTGGTAAAAGACGTAGTATTGGCCGTTTATCCGCTCGATGCCCCCGTGGATGGTGCCCGCCGGGGCCTTCATGGTTTGGTTCCCGGCAAGGCCCAGGTCGCTGTTGGAGACGATGACCCCCCGGTATTGGAACTCCCGGTCCGGGTATCGGCTGGTGGCGTAGGCCAGCTCGTTGTTCCGCCCGGAGGAGTAGACCAGGTAATAGAGCTCGCCGAACTTTCTGATGCTGGCCGCCTCAAAGAAGGGGTGGTCATAGAGCTCGCTGCCCCGGGGGGCGGTGTCCCGGCTGTCCAGGACGGCCCTGGGCTCCCCCTTGACGGTGAGCATATCGTTCTCCAGCTCCACGCAGACGCAGTTCATGATGCTGGGCTTGGTCTCTTTGATCTCCCGGGCGGACCGCTGGAAAATTCTGCTCTCGATCCAGCGGAAATACCAGCCCAGGGCCTTATTGCGGAAGTCAAATCCGAAGCCCCAGCCGTAGTAGAGCCAGACGCGGCCGTTGTCGTTCAAAACGGCGGGGTCGTTGGTGAGATAGCGGAGAAGGGGCGTTCTGTCGGGCCAGCGGATGTCCCCCAGGTAGGCAAAAGGCCCGGCGGGGGAGTCGGACACCGCCACGGACATGGGACCGAAGTTTTTGACGTTGGGCCCCATGGCCGCATAGTAGAGATAGTACCGCCCGTCGTTGCCCCGCACACAGTCGGGGGCGTAGAAGTCCGGCAGTTTATCGCCCTGGGCCCGGGCGTCCTGCTCCTTCCGGTAGGTGACGCCGTGGCAGGTCCAGTCCGTAAGATCGTCCACCGGGGCGGACCAGACGGTGTAATCCCTGACGCAGAACCGGTCCGAACCGGCGGCGTCGTGGCTGCCGTAGAGATACACCCGGTCCCCGAACACATGGGGCTCCCCGTCGGGGACATACTCATCCAGGGGCAGGAAGGGGTTGCATACCTGCTTTTTCATGGTCATTTCCCCGCTCTCGCGGCCTTCTTCGCCGCCTTGGCCGCGGCCTTGGCGTCCGCTTTGGCCTTCTTTTCCAGATACTTCCGGTTCTCGGCCTCGAAGTCCAGGCCCTTCTTCCGGCAGTGCTCCTTCAGGTCGGCGACGCGGTCAGCTTCCCGGAGCCGCTCGGCCTCCTCCGCCTCCCGGCGCTCCAGCTCGGCGGGGTCGATCCACTCCTCGCCCCGGGCCAGGGCGGCCCGCTTCTCCCGCTCGATGAGGTCGGCGTTGATCTGAGGCATCTTCTTCTCCACGTCCACGAAGGGCAGCAAAATGACACAGGCCGCCGCGAAGATGATATCGAACAGATAGAACGCCATGACCATGAAGGAGATCACGTCCCCGTTGGGAACCACGCCCTCCACGTCCACAAAGCCCCGCTTCAGGATGCCGGACTCGAACCCGCCGGCGAAGGGAGCGTAGATGGCGCTCTGAATGGCCGTGATGATGGCTACGCCCAGCATCCCTTCCAGACGGAGGCCGGAGCGGTGCTCCACGCTGTCGTAGGCGTAGCACAGCAGAGTGGCGAACACATAGGCGTGGGGCAGCATACCCACCTGCCGCAGGAAGCCGGAGGCCAGGACGATGGGCAGGTTGGCAGGGAAGAGCCAGCCCACGATGCCGCCCAGAAAGATCAGCAGATACCCCACCCAGCACACGTTCTTGACCCCGAACTTCTTGGCCAGGGGATAGATGGCGATGGCGCCGACGCCCAGGGGGATACCGGTGACGACCTGGTAGATGGTGTACATCATGGGGTTTTCCGCGCCGCCCAGCAGGAACTTGATGTAAAAGTACTGGACGTTGCCGCCCTTGAAGTTGTCCATGATGCCGCCGATGGTCATCAGGATCATAAGGATCACGAAGTAGCGGTTGGTGAGCAGGGCCTTCATCTGGTCCACAAGGGGGATCTGGTTCCCATTTTCCGGCCCCACCTCGTGGGCCACGTCCTCGGTGATCCGCTCACGGGTGTAGAAGTACTCCATCAGGAGCAGGGGAATGGCGATGATGGACAGGGTGATCATCAGCACGGGATAGCCGCCAATGTCCTTCTCCAGCCACATGGGCAGCACCACCATACTGACCAGCATCCCGATGAGGATGCCGGAGATCAGGGTCCAGCACACCTGACGGGTGAACTTCAGCCGCAGCTTCTCGCTGGGGCTGCGGGAGGTCAGGGAGACGATGGTATCCCGGAACAGGTAGAAATACGTGGAGCCGACGGTATGATAGCAGATGACCAGGAAGAAGAAATAGATCCAATAGTTCTCCCCCAGTCCGCCCCCGCCGGGGAACAGGAAGATGAGGCAGCCGATGATGATGGACACAAAACCGAAGATCAGATACCACGGCCGCATACGGCCCTGGCGGGACCTGGTGTGCTGAATGAGCCAGCCGTTGAGCAGCCCCACGGCCACGGCCAGCAGCTTGGCCGCCGTCATCACCACCTCGTACTTTCCGCCCATGACCTGCACCATTTCGATGTTGCCGACCCCGTAGATGGCGCCCACCTGCTGGGTGAAGAACTTCTCCACCAGGGCCGCGATGGTGTTGACCACGAAGATGAGGCCCAGAGGACCGATGAGGTGGCCCAGGATCAGTTCCTTCCGGGAGACTGTCCGGGTCCGGGCCTTGGAGTCCATGAAGGGCTTGTCGAATAGCCCTCCGCTGAGTAAGGTCAGTTCTTTCTTTGCCATGATGATTCCTCCGTTCTGATCGTATTTTCCTGTATCAAAATCCCTCCGCCGTCCTGCTCTGAAAGACCAGCTTCAACACCCGGGCCGCCGAGCGGTCCAGAGCCGCCCGGTCCAGCTCGCCCTTTTTCAGCGCTTCCAGAAGGGCTTTTCGCACGCCCTTGTTCCCCGGCATGATCAGGTCGTTCCCCGCGTTGACGGCGGCGGCGTGGGAGCACTGGCCGGTGGCGTTCCAGTCGCTCATGACCAGCCCCGCAAAGCCCCATTCCCGGCGAAGCACCTCCGTGCAGAGGCCGCCGCTGTTGGGGGTATAGACGCCGTTGACCATGTTGTAGGACGACATCACCGTCCAGGGACGGCCCTCGGTGACGGCGACGCGGAAATTGCGCAGGTACAGCTCCCGCATGGCCCGCTGGGAGACGTTTTCCGATACCCCGGTGCGGTTGTCCTCCTGGTTGTTGCAGCAGAAGTGTTTCACGGACACCCCCACGCCGCCCTGGGACTGTACGCCCCGGGTAACGGCCGCCGCCATTTTGCCGGATAGGAGGGGGTCCTCGGCATAATACTCAAAGTTTCTGCCGCACAGGGGGTTGCGGTGGAGGTTCATACCCGGCGCCAGCCAGACGGAAACGCCGATCTCCAGCATCTCCCGGCCGATGGCCGCGCCGATCTCTTCCACCAGGGCCGTGTCCCAGCTCTGGGCCTGGAGGGTGGCGCTGGGCCAGGCCGTCATGTAGCGGTAGACCGGGCGGCCCTTGCCCGGCTTGGCCTTGACCAGCCCCTCCGCCCTTTTCAGCCAGCCCCACCGCCAGTCCTGGGGCAGACCCTCCGGGTAGCGGGGGGTGCCGTCCTTCATCACCACCGTGGACTGGTTCACATTCAGCCCGGCAGGGCCGTCGGAGAGGACGATGTTGGGGATGCCCTCCTTCAAAAGCCCTGTGGCGGTGCGGCCCGCCGCCCCCATGACGTTATTGAAGCACCGGATGCTGTAGCCGCCTCCGGTGACCAGGGCGATCTTGTCCCGGTCGGTGAGTCGGGAGAGGAGCGGGCCGATCTTCTCCGGCGCGCGCTCCTCCGGCGCCTCCCCATGGCGGATAGGCGTAACCCCGGACAGATCCACGGCGATTCGGGGCAGGGAGGGATCGTACCCGGCCCCGATTTTCGGCCCCGTCAGATCGGAGAAGCTCAGCTCTGCGGGGCAGACCGGCGTTACATACTCGGTAACGGTTTCCGTCTCCACTGTCAGCACGGCGCGGGGGACAGCGCCGGCGCTGGAGGGACCCAGCAGCAGGCCGTATTCCCCCGGCTCCAGCACAAAGCAGCTTCTCGACTCGTCAAATCCGGCCAGGTCCCGCAGATCGAAGGACAGGACCGTTTCCTCCGCGCTGCCGGGGGCCAGCACCCCCGTTTTGGCGAAGGCAGCCAGGCCCAGCGCCTCGGCGTCCAGCTTCCCTGTGGGCTTGCGGAGGTAGAGCTGGACCACCTCCCGCCCGGCGTACCCGGTTCCGATGTTTTTCACCCGCACCCGGCAGACGATCCGGGGACCCTCCGCCGTACACGCCAGCAACTCCTGAGAAAAGCTGGTATAGGACAGACCATAGCCAAAGGGGAACCGGGGCTTTACCCCAAAGGTGGAGAAGTACCGGTAGCCGATGTAGATCCCCTCCCGGTAGTCCTCCTCCTTCAAATTGCCGTTGCGGTGGCCGAAGGTGTCGGCGCTGGGGTAGTCCTCATAGCGGCAGGCCCAGGTGTCGGCCAGCTTCCCGGAGGGCGTCGCCGCTCCGGTGAGCAGGTCGGCCAGAGCGTTTCCGCCCTCCATGCCCCCCTGCCCGTAAAACAGCACCGCGTCGATACGCACCTCGTCCAGAATGGACAGGTCCACCACGCCGCCGCAGTTGAGGACCAAAATCAGCTTTTTGTAGTGGGCGGACAGAACCCGCAGGCTCTCTGCCTCCACGTCGGAGAGCAGGTAATCCCCCTTCTCCACCCGCCGGTCATCCCCCTCTCCCGCCTGGCGGGAGAGGACATAGATGGCGGTGTCGGTCTCGTCGGTCAGCTCGTCCGGCAGGATGGGGGTACAGGCCGGGTAGGGCATGGGGTGTTCCCCGATCATAATGAACATCTGCATGGTCCGAATGGGAGAATATTTTTTGCACGCCGCCTCCACAGACTGCCGCCAGGCCGCCACGTCGGCCCGGTATTTTTGCTCGAAGCGGTCCATCCAGAGGGTGGTTGGAATGGAGAAGCCTCCGTTGCGGAGTCCCTCCTCAATGGTGACGCTGTACCGTTCCCGCACGTCGCCGCTGCCCCTGCCGCCCTTCACCGTCATGCGGCTTCCGGGGCCGTACAGCGCCACCGTCCGGGTCCTGAGGGGCAGAACGCCGTCATTTTTCAGCAGCACCATGCCCTCGGCGGCGGCCCTGCGGGCCAACGCCCGGTGGTCCCGCTCCCGCTGGGATTCCTCCGGGGTGGATGCCCCGTATACTCTGAACTTCTCCATGGTCATACCTCCAGACTGACGGCGGGCGCGTCCCCGCCAGCGATGTTTACCGTCCCGTGTCCCGCTGCCACCGCCAGCAGCCGTCCCCGGTATGAGGTAAAGGTGTCGCCGTCGTACCGCTCATCTGTTTTGCACAGGGCGCTGCCCAGCCCCAGGAGTTTCGCCCCGCCCTCCGCTTTCACGGCGACGGGCCGCTCGATGTACGGGAGCAGTTCGCCCTTTTCATCCGTAAACTCCATGGGGAGATAGGTCAGCTCCCGGTACCGCTCCGGCCTGACCGTCAGCCGGATCTCCCTGCCGCCGGTCCGCAGGCTGTGCCGGGAAATCTCCCGGCCATTTTCGTCCAGGGCCACGGCGGTGAGAACGCCGGGGGCGTAGGGGGTCCTGAACATCGCCTTATACCTCTTCACCGGCTTTGTTTCGAGCGTCTTGCCGTTCAGCTCCAGCCGGACGGAGGAGGCGTCGGCGTAGATCTCCACCACCGCCTTTGTCCCCTCATAACCGTGCCAGGTCCAGCTGTCGATGGCGTTGGTGAACTGCCAGGCACCGGTGGAGGGCTTTTCCTGGGCGTGGTTCAGAGGGCGGACGGCGAGGAAAGGCTCCTTCCGCAGGCCCCAGACCACCTGCATGAAGTACATGGCCGCCAGGGGCTTGCCG
This sequence comes from uncultured Oscillospiraceae bacterium, assembly GCA_958423465.1. GTDB lineage: Bacteria > Bacillota > Clostridia > Oscillospirales > Oscillospiraceae > Pelethomonas. Next base: position 9,925 of record CATZRD010000004.1, read on the forward strand.
GTACTGTCGATCATGCCCTGCCCCGCCAGGAGGGGCAGACCTTTGTAGGAGTGGTAGGTCCAGTCCCCGATGCAGGCTTCCCCCAGGTAATCCCAGGCGGACCACACGAAGTCCCCCAGCACCTGGGGGTACTTCTTCACCCGCTCCCAGTTGTAGGGCAGGTCGGCGGCCATGGTCTCGCTGCCCACCATCAATCGGTTTGGATACTTTTTAACGTCCTCGTCGTACCGGGAGGCGGCGTAGTTCAGCCCCAGCACGTCCAGCCCGTCGGCGGCGCCTTTGCAGGCCCGGTCGCCCTTTTTCCCGGCGGACATATAGAACATGAGCCCGCCCAGCTTGCCTGCCATGGCGTTGAAGAAGGCGGAACCGGTCTTTTTTTCTTTGTAGCCGCCTTTCCGGGGCAGGGGTTCCGGTTTATATTCCCCCTTGTCCCTGTATACGCCGATGCCCATGCGGGCATAGACATTGAGCAGCACGTTCACCCCCGCCGTCACCGGACGGGTATCGTCCAGGCTGTGGATATAGTCGGTCAGCATTTTGCACACCTTTGCGCCTTTGTCTGTGGCGGTCTCGGAGACCTCGTTGCCGTGGGAGTACAGAATCACGCAGGGGTGGTTGTAGGAGGCTTTCACCATGGCGGTCATGTCGTTTTTCCACTCCGCGTCGAACCACCGGGCGTAGTCGTGGTAGGTCTTGGGCACATACCAGCCGTCGAAGGCCTCGTTCATCACGTACATGCCCAGCTCGTCGCAGATGTCCAGCGTGATCTGAGACGCTGGGTTGTGGGCGATCCGCAGGGCGTTGAAGCCATTTGCTTTGAGAATGGAGATCCGCCGGTACTCCGCGTCGTAATACTCCCGGGCCCCCAGCACCCCGTGGTCGTGGTGGACGCAGCCTCCCCGGAGCAGCACCCGCTCTCCGTTCACCCGGAGGCCCCGTTTGGCGTCCCACTCCAGCAGCCGGATGCCGAACCGGACGCGCTTCTCCCGGTCCCCCTTGCGGATCACACAGGTGTAGAGGTGGGGCGTCTCAGCGGTCCACAGCCTGGCGTTTGGAATCTCGATCTCACCGGGCGCGCCGGAGGCCACGGGCGTCTCCCCGTCGTAAATTTCCACAGTATCTGCGTCGGCGGCGACCCGGATCACGGCGGGGTCGTAGGACAGAGTGACGATCTTTGGCTCGTCCAGCTCGTCCATGAGCAGCGTCACCGGGCGGTAGATGCCCGAGCCGGAGTACCAGCGGCAGTTGGGCTCCAGAGAGTTGTCCACCTCCACCCGGAGGCGGTTCTCCCCGGTCTGAACGGCCCCGGAGATGTCCACGTCGAAGGCGGTGTAGCCGTACTTGTGGGCGCCTGCCTGCCGGCCATTCAGAGTAATGACGCAGTTCTGGTAGACCCCCTCGAAGTGCAGGACCAGGCGCTTCCCCACGTCCCCGGCGTCCACCGTAAACGTCTTTTCATAGGTGTATTTGCCCCCGGGGAAGTAGCCGGAGTTGACCCCGTTCCGGCAGCCGCCGTCCCGCCGCTCTTCCAGCATGGCGTCGTGGGGCAGGCGGACGGCTCTCGGCAAACCTGCCTGAGAGGAAACGGTCCAGCCGTCATTAAAATCGACGATCATTTCCCTCGCCCTCCTTTCACTTTTTGGTGAAAATGCCCTTTTACGCTATTGTAGCAAACCGCCGTTGCGCCGTCTTGCAAAATAGTCTATAATATTACATATAAATATAAAGTTTAGGAGGATTGAAAAAATGACGGACCCCGCCGCCTTCTGCCGCCACTTTTACGCCGCTTTCTACCTGCCTGTGGCCCACTACTGCCAGGGGGCCTTTTCCTCCTCGGTGGGCTTCCCGGAGGACAGTCCGCTGTATCAGACCATGGCCCGCCCCATGTTTGACAGTCCCCAGACGCCCGCCGCCTGCTCCGCCGCGGACACCGGGCTGTACGGCCTGATTCGGGAGAAGGCGTCCGGGGACGCGTTCCTCATCGGTCCGGTCTACGGCGGCGGCGTCACCGACGAAATGCTCAGGGCCTATCTCAGCGGAAACGCCCTCCCCGCCTCCCGGGAGGGGGAGATCATGCAGTTTCTGTGCGCCATTCCGCCCTACAGCTACCACCGCTTTCTGAACGTCCTCCTGTTCCTCCACCTGCTCATCAACGGGGAGGAGCTCTCCGTCATCGACCATTTCCGGGTGTCGGACCTGTCGCTGGAGCAGGAAATTGCCGCCCGCCACGCCCAGACGTCGTATCTGGCGCGGGACGAGCGGCAGCAGCACGGGACCTATTCCTTTGAGCGGCAGATGCTTGCCTGCGTCCGGCAGGGCGATCCTCAGCGGATGCGGCGGTTTTTGCTGGACACCGTGACGCATACGCCGCTGGTGGAGGGGAAGCTGGCGGAATCGCCCCTCCGGCAGGCGAAGAATCTGTTCATCGGCACTGTAACGATGGTGGGGAAGGACGGGGCCATCCCCGGCGGGCTGGACATCGAGCAGACCTATCAGCTCATCGACGCCTATATCCAGGAGTGCGAGCGGATGCAGAGCCTGGACGAGGTCAAGAGCCTCCAGTTCAATATGCTCATGGACTTTACCGGCCGGGTGGCCGGCGCCCAAAGCCCGGAGGGCGTCTCGGGGGAGATCTTTTCCTGTATGCAGTACATCGGCGCCCATCTGAACGAGCGCGTCTCTATTCAGGATGTGGCGGACCATATCGGCAGGAGCCGGGCCTATACCGCCGCCAAATTCAAGCGGGAGACCGGAAAAACCATCGGGGCCTATCTGACGCATTGCCGGGTCCAGGAGGCCAGGGCCCTCTTAAAGTATACCGATAAGCCCCTGGGCGAGATCAGCGATTATCTCTGCTTTTCCAGCCAGTCCCATTTTCAGAACGTATTCAAGGCCCAGACCGGCGTTACCCCGGCAAAATACCGCCGGGGAGGGGAATAGGGGGCGCAGCCCCCCGGCCCCTCCCCGGCGGTATTTTGCCGGGGCCTGCGCAGTCGGATCAGTGGATGCTTTTTTGCCGGCGCTTGTTTTTGGAAAAGAACTCGTTCCATTCTGTTATCTGTCCGCCGTTTCGGACGACGAACGCGCGCTTCGCGCAGTTCGCCAGATAGTGGTCGGAGTAGTCGTCGCTGTAGAAGTTGTCGATGGCCGCCGGATCGAACTGTTTCTTGAATTGGGCCAGCTTATGCTCATAGACGGCAAACTCTCCGCGGATCTTTCCGGTCCTGGGATCCATGTCGGTTGCGACCAGCCCGACGCCTCCCAGCCTTTTTGCGATCGGCTCCATCAAAAAGCGGGGGGAACCGGTGGCAATCACATCGGTGGGCTGCTTGGCCTTCAGATACCAGTCCATCATGTACGTTTGGTGCGTGTCCCAGTAATCCTCCAGCGCCCGATCCAGATCGTCCACCTTGGGGAGAAAGCGGTACTCCGCCTCCCGGGTCCTTGTTTTGGAGCGCAGCTTCAGTTTATACAAAAGCTCGCAGACTTTGTAGTTGATCCAATACATGTACCAGCCCTTCCGCCTGAGCATGAAGGCAAAAAAATACTCCTCGCAGTCGCCGTCAAAGATGGTTTTGTCAAAGTCATACACATTCATGGGGGTTCTCCGCTTGCTTTGGATAGGGATTCTTGTCAGGCTCCAGTTTTTTCAGAGCCGCCGCCACGTCCGCCGCCGTGGGAATGGATGTGGAGGCGCCTGAAACGCCGACGGCCAGCGCCGCCGCCATGTTTGCCTGCCGCAGGCATTCCGACGGCGGCGATCCGCGCAGAATCCCGGCGAAAAAGTATCCCGTAAACGTATCGCCGGCGGCGGTGGTGTCCACCACACGGACCGGATACGCCGGTTGGCGGCGCCGCTCTTTTCCGTCCGCGTAAACGGCGCCGTCGCCGCCCAGCGTCAGTACGATTTTGCTTTGGGGATAGCGGGAGAGCATCCGATCGCAGATCTCGTCCGGTACGCTGCTTCCGGCAAACTGAGCGCCCTCCAGCTCGTTGAGGATGAACCAGTCCACTTGCTGCAGGCTTTCGCATTGCAGCAGGCCGTCGCTGATGGGCGACGGGTTCAGCGCGACGGTCATTCCGCGCTCCTTCGCCTGCCGGATGAGCTCCCCCAGACAGGAGATCTCGTTCTGCAGCAGAAGGAAATCGCCGGCCGTAAAGTGCGACAGGGTATTTTGGACCATCTCCGATGAGATGGCCGCGTTGGCTCCTGGGTACACAAGGATGCTGTTCTCGCCGGAAGGATCCACCTGAATGACCGCGTGGCCGCTTGGAACGTCAGGGTCGGTCAAAACATATGCGGTGTCAACGCCGGCGCGCCGCAGGTGGGCCGTCAGCATCGCCCCGTCCGTCCCGATCTTTCCCGCGTGGCAGACCGGCAGCCCCGCCCGGGCCAGGGCGATGCTTTGATTGAGGCCCTTGCCGCCGCAGTGGTACTGCAATTGTGTAGAAGAAAGGGTCTCTCCCGGCCGGACCATGTGGGGCACGGTGTAGACCCGGTCGATATTGAGAGAACCGAATACCAGTACACGCATACTTGCCGCCTCCTTTTATGTAAGCCAGATGGGATTTGTAAACGCCTTTCGTCCCTGGGCGTCATAGCACTCCGCCCGGACGTACTGCTCTTTTTCCGAATATTTGGTCTCCCCATAGAGGGGGCAGACCAGCTCCGTCAGCGTCTCGCCTGGCTCCGCCCACTTGACGCGGATCTGGCGCTGGTGCCCGTTCAGGAAAATGCGGGACACCGGCGAACAGATAAAATGGACCATGTTGTCTTCCACATAGAAGTCCCTGATCTCCGGCCCGGAAGTACCGTAAAAGCTCCCGGCGGCAAAGGCCTCCATCAGGCCGTCCTGAGTAAAGGATTTTGCCTTGACCATGATGTACCCGCCGAAGGAGTCGTTGCCGCCGGAGTCGTAGGGATAGAAGTTGTGCGCGTCATCCACGGCGGTTCCCCACAGGCGCATACCGCTGCGCAGAACGGCGTCCCAGGTGCTGAAGGCCTCCCCCACGTTCTCCAGGACCTTGGAGCAGTAGTTGAACACCTCCAGCCCGCACAGACGCTTCAGCGGAAGGATCTGGTCGTACTCCACCTTGGACCAGTAGGGGTGGTTGATGATGACCTGATTGCCCCGGTAATAGGCGTCGTCGATGAGGCTTTGCAGATACTCGTAGGAGTCGAAGGGGCGCAGGTCCAGCCTCTGGTCGTGTACGTAGGGGGGCAGGGTGGCCTGGGCGCGCTGCTCCTTCGTGCCGGGAATCACCAAAAAGTGGTAGTCCCGAATTTCGTGGATGTCCGGCGGCGCGTTGATCTCCATGCCGGGCAGCAGCAGGAATTGGTTTGTGTCGAAGCCGGTAAAGTGGGTATAGATGTTGTGCTCGGTGAGCATCAAAAAGTGGTAGCCCCGCTCCCGATAGGCCTCAATGACCTTTTCCGGGGCGATGCGGCCGTCGGAGCGGGTGGAGTGGCAGTGGATATTTCCTTTATAAAACGATCCTTCCCGAAATAAAGTTGTCTTGATCATACGGATCCTTTCGTTCCATCCGCTCAAAGGCGTTTTCACGCCTTTGAGCGGATGGTTTCTGTTTTTCTTTGATGGGCAGACCCGGCGATCTGTCCCTTCGGGGGCCGCGGCCTTCCGAATTCCGGCCGGCGGCGGAGACGGTCATCTCCCGGAGGAGGGGGTCACTCGTTCAGCATGGTCTGGGCCTGTTCCGCCACGCCGGCGATGGCCGCCGCCGCGTCGGTATCGGTATAGGCCATGCAGTAGGCCAGCTCGTCCGTCAGCGTGGTGTAGATGTTCTTCCACGCCTTGGTCAGAGGCCGGCGATGGGCGAACTCCATCTGATCGATGGCGTTGCGGAAGAAGGGATTTTCCTCCAGGAAGGCCTGCAGAGCGGGGGCCTCCACGCAGGAATAGGTCGTGGGCAGATAGCCGGAGACAACGGTGTACGCGGCGGCGTTTTCGTCAGAGGCCAGATAGGTCATAAACTTTGCCGCGGCCGCCTTCTGCTCCTCGGTGGCGCTGTCGAACATAACAATGTTTCCGCCGCCGGTGGCTACGCCGTTCCGGGCGTCTGGGTGGGGATGGATCTCCAGCTGATAGCCCGCGTCGTTCATCCACTCGTTATACATGGAATACACGCCGTTGGAGCCGATGTACATAGCCATCTTTCCCTCCAGAAACGCGGAGCCCAGGGTGGACCAAACGTTGTCCTGGTAGACATAGGGGTTGAAGATGATGCCCTCGTCAATATAGCCCTGCATATCGCTGATGATGTCGCTGGCGATGCTGTTGTCATTGAGGATGATCTTCGAGTTGTCCTCGCTGATGATCTCTCCGCCGTTGGAGTAGAGGACGGATTCATAGATCCACGCGTCCGTATCCCAGCAGACGCCGGCGCCGTATACGCCGTTCTCCTTGTCGGTGAGCTTGCGGGCGGTCTCAAAATATTCCTCCCAGGTGGTGGGGACCTCCGTGATGCCCGCCTGGTCGAACAGCGTACGGTTGATAAAGAGGTTGGGCATGGAGCGGTTAAAGGGCACCGCCCGCAGGACCCCGTCGTAATAGCCGGAGACCAGCAGTCCCTGCTGATAATTGGCGATGGTCTCGGGGGAGAGGTAGGCGCTGAGGTCGGCTGTCAGCGGATAGAACCGCCCCAGGAACGTCTCCTCAATGATGGCCATGGTGGGCAGCGTTTTGGAGGCCGCGGCGGCTTCCAGCCGTTCAACGATGGCGTCGTATCCGCCCTGGCCGACAATCGTCACCTTGATGTCTTGGTTTTCCGCCATGAATTTCTCCGCGGCGTCCGCCAGGAAAACGCCGGTATCGGAGTCGTCGGCAAATACATTCCAGAAAACGATCTCCACCGGATCGGCCGCCGCCGGTTCCGAGGGGCTGCTTGCGCCGGGGTCGGGATTGGTGCCCGGCTGCTGGTCCGTGGGGGTCTTGCCCGCGCAGCCCGCCAGCAGCAGAGCGGCGGCAAGAAGCGCCAATAATGCCTTTTTCATGTCTTACATCCTTTCTCTCGTTTGATTGATAGTGCTCATTGTGAAGCAATGAGGAACAACAGCCGGACGGCTGTTCATTCAGAGGCGCGTATCCCCGATGGGCAAAAGGCGGCGCGCGTTCCAGCGGGGGCAAGGCTACTTGATGCCTCCATAGCAAAACATCTGCTTGATGTTCTTGTTTGCCAGGATATACAGGATAAACATGGGAAGAAACAGCATGAGATTGCCCGCCATGATGGTGTGCCACTCGTTGGCCGCGTTGCCCACCGGCATCAGGTTTTGAATGGCCAGCGGCAGGGTGCGGACCGTGTCGTTGGTGGTGAGGATCGAGGTCCAGAAATAGTCGTTCCACTTGTATACGAAGGTAAAAAGAACGGTCGTGATCACCGTCGGCTTTGCCATTGGCACCACGATCCGGCTCATGATCTGGATCTCCGAGCACTTATCCAGCCGGGCCGCGTCTATGATCTCATCCGGCAGCGTCTTGAAGGTCTGCATCAGGAAAAAGATGGAGAACGCCGAGTATATGAATGGGACCACAAGGCCCTGGTAGGTGTCGATCCATCCCAGCCGGCTCTCGATCAGGTAAATGGAGAGGAATATGATCTGGGCCGGAACGATCAGGTCGAACAGGACCAGCCCGTTCAGGAAGGCTTTCCCTCGAAACTGCTTTTTCGCGAAAGCGTACGCGCAGGGGATGCAGACCAGCATCTGTCCCACAATGGTCAGCGCGGAGACCACGATGGAATTTTTGAGGTAGTGGACAAAATTCATCTTGTTCCAGGCGTCCGCGAAATTCTGCCACTGGGGATGCTCCGGAAACAGCCGGGGAGGCGACAGGTTTACCTCATACATGGTCTTGAGGGAGGTCGATACCATGTAGAACAGGGGAAAGATATACAGCGTCAGCAGCAGTATGATCAGCAGCCAGCTGAGAAAGCCGATCTGCTGCCTGCGGACGGCCCTGCGCTTTGTTTTCATAGTGTCACCCCCTATGCTTATTGGTAATGGGCGCGCCGGTTCATAACGGAGAAATTCGCAATGGATATGACGCCGATGAACAAAAGAAGGACCACGCCGCCGGCCATGGCCTTCCCCACGTTGAAGTGCAGAAAGCCCGTCTCGTAGATCCAGTAGACCATCAGGTTGGAGGAATTTCTGGGACCGCCCTGGGTCATCAGCTTGATAAGGTCGTAGGTGCTGAAGGTGCTGATGATGGTGGTCGTGACCAGAAAGACGAAGGTGGGGGAGAGCATCGGCACGGTGACCTTGAAAAAGGTGTTCAGCCTGCCGGACTTATCCAGCTTGGCCGCCTCGTAGATGTTTTCCGGGATCCCCTGAAGCCCGGACATGACGATGAGCACGTTATAGCCCAGGGACTTCCAGACCGATACAATGATGATCGACATGAGGGAGGTGTCCTCGCTGAGCATCCACATGAGGGGCTTTGCGCCGAACGCTTTCAGGACCTCGTTCAAAATACCGTACTGGGGGTCCATCAGGAACATCCACAGGGTGGCGATGGAGACGAAGGAAATGATATGGGGCGTAAACACCACGGTCTGAACAAAATTGTGGATGCCCGTGTTCCGGTTCAGAAACACGGCGATCAATACCGCCAGCGGGATGGCGAACACCACCGTTATCGCCGTGAAGACCACCGTGTTGCGGAATACCAGCAGAAAACCGGGATCGCTGAAGTTGGCTTTGAAATTCGCGAGGCCCACAAACTGGTCTGTCCCCATCACATAGTCCACTTTGAAAAAGCTGTTGCGGACGGCCATGGCGGTGGGGATGATGCTGAAAGTGACGCAGATCAGAACAGCGGGCAGAATCAGCACATAGGGACACCGGATGACGGGGTTGATATAGCGCATATATGCGCCGCGGGCTTTGCGGCGGAAGAGGAGCCACGACTCATGGGACCTGTTCTTCATACGGCCTGCTCCTTTCTGCTATCCGGCGCTGTGCGCCGGCAGCGTAAAGTCCGGCACGCGGTTTCCCTGGGCGTCAAAGGCGTAGAGATGCTCCTTTTGGATATAAAGCTCCACGCGCTGGCTGTAATCGAAGAAGCCGGCGTTCCGCACGGCGAATTCATCCCCGGTCTCCGACTGGATGGTGTAGTGATAGATGTCCCCCAGCCTCTCCCGGGTGGAAATGGCGCCGGAAAAGCTGATTCCGTCGAAGCCGTCCGGCTTTCTGAAGCTCGCCCTGGCGGAGCGGAAGCCCCAGAAGGCCCCGTCCGGCCGGGTGGCGATGTTCATGCCCGGATCGCCGATAAACCGGGCCGTGAAGATATTCTGGGGATCGCTGTAGATCTCGTCCGGCGTGCCGTATTGCATGATGACGCCCTTGTCCATCACGGCGATATAGTCGCCCATGGTCATGGCCTCCACCTGGTCGTGGGTGATATAAATGAAGGTGGACTTCAGCTGCTGGTGCAGGCGGATCAGCTCGCTGCGCATATTGCCCCGCAGCTTGGCGTCCAGATTGGAGAGCGGCTCGTCCATCAGGAACACTTTCGGGCTTTTGGAGATCGCCCGCGCCAGAGCGACGCGCTGCCTCTGCCCGCCGGACAGATTGCCCGGCTTGACGTTGGCGTAGTCCTGCAATCCCACCAGCTCCAGCACCTCCGCCGTGATCCGTTTGATTTCAGGCGCGGTGTATCCGTAGTTTTTCAGTCCGAATGAGATGTTCTTCGCCACGGTCATGTGGGGATAGAGGGCGTAGTTCTGGAACACCATGGCGATTCCCCGGTCGCCGGGGTCCGCGTGGGTCACGTTGGCGCCGTCGATCCAGATCTCGCCCTCGGTGCAGTCCTCCAGTCCGGCAATCATCCGGACCATGGTGGTTTTCCCGCAGCCCGAGGGGCCCACAAGCACCGTGAACGAGCCGTCCTCGATGGTCAAATTCAGGTGCTCGATGGCGGTAAAGCCGTTGGGATACGTTTTTTTGATGTTTTTCAGTGTGATCAAGATACTGCCCCCTTCTTAGACCGTCACTTTCTCTGTATCGTCACATGCTGGGTAAAGCGGTCCCCGCGAATGTAGATCTGGGCGTACTCCATCGGGGTGTTGTCCTTATCATACCCCACCCGCTCGATGCGCAGTACGGCGTCGCCCTCCTTCTGATTGAGATGTACGTTGTTGTCGTCGCCGTTGATAGCGGAGATGGCGTCGTTGACAATGACGATCCGCACGTCCAGCTTGTCCTCCAGGAACTGATAGGACGACCCGGACTGGTACAAAAACTCCATCACTGCCTCCTTGGTCCAGCCCGCCAGCAGCTTCGCGGGCAGGAAGGAGTAGTTCTGGGAGAAAGGTTCCCCGTCGGCGCAGATCAGCCGGAAAATACGCCAGATCGGCTCGCCGGGCTGGATTCCCAGCTTGCCGGAGATGTATTCGCTGGCTTCCATCTCCACGATCTCCACCTTCCGGATGCTGACGGACATCCCCCTGGCCCTGATCTCTTCGCATACGCTGAACATGCTGCCGGGGGCCGAATGCAGAGCGGAGAGGGAGACCCGGGTGCCCTTTCCCCGGACGATCTGCAGGATCCCCTCGTCCACCAGCGCCTGGACCGCCGTGCGGACGGTGGTGCGGCTCATGCCGTACTGTTCCTGCAAACGGCTCTCACTGGGAATGAATTCCCCCTTTTTGTACTCGCCTGTCATGATCTTTTCCCGCAGGTCGTCCATGATCTTCTGATAATAGAAGTTATAGTCCATAATTAGTATTCCTCCTCCTCCGCGCGGCAAAGCATGGCATCAGATTGTGCCTGGGAACAGCAAAAATGTGCTTGCCATAGGGAGCATTTTGTGATATCATGACATCACGACGTCATGACGTCACGATGTCTATGGCGAAAGTATACTGGAAAGAAGAGATTTTGTCAAGTGGATTTGACAACAAAAATCAAAAACCAAAATTTGGCTGAGGAGGATGTCAATATGCGCGCTTGGGAAATAGAGAAAAGCTCCGGTTCCTGCCAGATCCCGATCCAATTCACGGAGGACAACGAAGCCCTTTGGGTCGAGCAGGGTACGGCGTCCGCGAAATACCTGGATGAATCCGTCAGACGCTACTGGGGCAGCCGCGTGCCCGGCTCCCTGTTTCGCGACACGATGGCCGTGGCTGCGATCCAGGCAACGGAGAACCGGGGCCGTGTGGTCAAGGACAGCGACAAGCTGCTCCTGGCGGGCTTCCGCGCCATCACGGAACAGGATACCGTGGAGCTGCACCGCGCCACCCACAGGCTGTTTGAAGCCTGCCGCGACGCCGAGATCGATCCCGCCTCGGACTATTGGTCCTGCCGCCTTTACGACACCTTTGAGGAGTATGCGGAGGCGGCGGCCCTCCCGGCGCCGGCGGCGGTTGATCTGGGCGATGATCTGGAGGACCGGATCTTTGCCGGGTGGCTGTGTCAGATCATCGGGGGCGCCTACGGCACCTGCATGGAGGGGTATATCACCGATAATATCATGAAGGCGTACCGCGACCTGCGGCGGTATGTCCGCGAACCCAATACCTATAACGACGACATCACCTATGAGCTGGCCCTGCTCTGCGCCTATGAGAAGAACGGGAAGGAGACCGGCGGAAAGGATATCGCCTATGAGTGGCTGGCCCGGCTGGATTTCGGGTGGTCCGCGGAGGATATGGCCCTGCGGAACCTGCGCTGCGGGATCATGCCGCCGGAGAGCGGACGGTTCAACAATCCATGGGGCGAGTGGATCGGCGCGCAGATGCGGGGCGCGATCCTGGGCCAGCTCTATCCGGGCGATCCCGGGGCCGCCGCCCGGGCGGCGTGGCAGGACGGGGAGATCTCCCACTATCACAACGGGATCCTGGGGGAGGTGTTCAACGCCGTCCTCTGCTCGATGGCGTTCTATGAGCGGGACATCAGGCGCCTGGTGCGGCAGGCCGTGGCCTGCATTCCGGCGGACAGCCAGTACGGCGGCGTCATCCGGTTCGCCCTTGACCAGTGCCGGAGCCATACGGAGTGGATGCCCGCGTGGCGCGCCTGTGAGAGCCGGTTTGAGCGGTATAATTGGGTCCACAGCTATCCGAATGCCGCCATAGAGGTCATCGCCCTCTGGTTCGGAAACGGCGATTTTACGGATACGCTGGAGATCTGCGGCCTTTGCGGCAAGGACGCGGACTGCAACGCGGCCCAGGTCATGACCGTCTGGGGGACCGTCTATGGCTCCGCCGCGATCCCGCCGGAGTGGGCGGAGCCCTTTGGCGACAGCTTAAAGACCTATGTCCGGGGGATGGAGAATTTGAGCATTCGGACCCTGGCGGCCCGCACGACGGCAGTTGCCCGAAAGCTTTCCGGCCAGGCGGCTTCTGCCGCCCTGTAGGACTGTCTCCGCGGCGGGAAGGAAAGGACAAAGCACCGGCCGGGAAGCGCAGGCTTCCCGGCCGGTGCTTTGTAGATTCACGCAGGTACGATTGTCACCGGCACCTGTCCTGGTACTCGCTGGGGGTCATGCCCACCATCTTCTTGAAGGTGCTGCCGAAGTAGGCCACGTCCCGGTAGCCCACCTGCTCCGCCACCTCGTAGACCTTGTACCGGCAGTCCTGGAGCAGCTTCATGGCCATGTGGATGCGGTACTGGGTGAGATAGCCCACGATGGTGTAGCTGGTCTCCTTTTTGAACACATGGCTGAGATGGCTCTCGCTGACCCCCAGGCTCCGGGCGATGGGGGTGATGCTGATGTCGCTGTCCCGGTAGTGCTCGGAGATGTAGGAGATGGCCTGGAGCACATACTTGCTCTTGTCACCCTTCACCAGGGGGAGCATGCTCTCCGGCGTCAGGGCCGTCTGCTCCTGTTCCTTCTCCCGGACCCGGTTGATGGCGGCCACCAGCTCCTGGTTCTGGAAGGGCTTGAGCAGATAGTCCACCGCCCCGAACTGCAGGGCCGAGCGGACATAGGAGAAGTCGCTGTAGGCCGTGAGAACGATGGCGTGGGCCCGGCAGCCCCGCTTGCGGAGCTGGAACATCATCTCCACCCCGTCCATCCGGGGCATACGCACGTCGGTGATGATGAGATTGGGGCCGTAGCGCTCCACCGCGGCAAGGCCATCTTCGCCGTTGGCGGCCTCGCCCACCACCACGCAGTCCAGCGCCGCCCAGTCCACCCCCAGCACGATCCCTCTGCGGACCACAGTCTCGTCGTCAACCACCAAAACCTTCAGCACGGTCATCCCCCTCTCTCATCAGCGGCAGCGTCAGGCGCACCCGGCTGCCCTCCTCCGCGTCCGGCTCCACATAGATGCCGTAGCCCTGGCCGAACCGCAGGCGCAGCATACTGTTCACGTTATACAGGCCCAGATGGCCCCCTTCTCCGGGGCTCTGTCCGCTGTTCACCGCCCGGATCACCTCCTCCGGGAAGCCCCGGCCGTTGTCGGACACATAGAGCAGCAGATCCCCCTGCCGCTCCAGGGCCCACAGCTTGATGTACCCGTCGTCCATGTCCGCCACGCCGTGGAGGATGGCGTTTTCCACCACCGGCTGGAGCACCAGCTTGGGCACCAGGCAGCTCTGGAGCCGGTCCGGCACATCGATCTCGCAGGTGAACCGGTCCTCAAAGCGGATGGACTGGATGTCCAGATACCGGTCCACCAGCTCCAGCTCCCCCTCCAGGGTGGTGAAGCCGCCGCCGGAGATGCTGGAGCGGAGGATGGCCGCCAGATCCGTGGCCAGGGTGGCCACCTGGGGCACCTGGTGGGACAGCCCCAGCCACTTCATGGTGTCCAGGGTGTTATACAGGAAGTGGGGGTTGAGCTGGGCCTGCATCATCCGCAGCTGGGTTTCGTTCAGCTCCCGCTGCCGCTGGACGGAGCGGGTCAGGTTCTCCTGATACTGCTCCGTCATGCGGTTGAAGCTGTCGGTGAGGCGGCCCAGCTCGTCCTCCCGGTCCGTCTGAAGGCGGACGTCCAGATCTCCCCGCTTCACCTGGTCCATGGCGGCGTCCAGCTGGTCCACCGGCTGGGACAGGTGGCGGCTCAGAAGCCAGGCGCACCAGAGGCACAGCAGCAGGCACAAAACGCCCATCAGGGTGCTGACGGCGTAGATGGAGCGCATGACCTGGGTGGTGAAGGTCCGGGGCTGCTGGAGGATCAGGGTGAAGCCCGTGTCCGCCTGCCGCAGGGCGTGGAAGTAGTACTCTCCCGTATCCACCGCCAGATCTCCCTTCTCCAGCAGACTGTTCCGGAGCTGGCCGGCGGCGTTGGCCGCCCGGATCTGTTCCGAGCAGTAGATGGTCCGCCACTGGGGGCTGAATAGGATCACGTCTCCGGTGGCGGCGTACCGGTCGTGAAAGAGCAGGTCAAAGTTCTCCCGTCCCATGCAGATCACCACATAGCCCAGAATATCCCCGTCGGCGGAGCGCACCGCCCGGGCGCCCAGCAGAGTCTGATCCGCGCCGTCGCGGAACACCAGCTCCCGGGACTGGCCCGCGGCGTAGAGGATGCCCCAGTCCGTGGGCAGCGTCCCCTCCGGCAGCACCCGGTCCGTGGTGTACTGACACTGGCCGGAGGCGTTGAAGATATCGAACCGGGCGTACTGGCGCAGATCCCCGGTAGAGCGGAACAGAAGCTGGTACAGCACCCGGGAGTCCCCGCCGCCGGAGCGGAGGGCGGAGCGGACGATGGTATTGCCGCATAGGTCCTCCGCCAGATCCTCGCAGGCGCCGCAGGTGTCCGTCAGGGCCTGACTCAGCTGGGAGAGCTGGGCTTTGGCCTCCTCCGTGAGCTGGTCCTGGCTGCGCAGGACCTGGACCTGCATCATCAGCACGTCGCACAGCAGCAGGGGCAGCAGCGTCACCAGCAGCACCGTGCAGAAGATCCGGTTGCGGAAGGAGCGGCGGATCCAGCTTCTCATGGCGCCGCCTCCTCTGTCCGCTCCGTCCAGGCCTCCAGCAGCTCCTCCCGCCGGCCGCAGGCCCAGTCCCGGTCATAGTCCAGCAGGGCAAGCCCCTCCAGCGGGTCCTCCAGCTCCGGACGGCGGCAGGCCGCCGAAAGCTGCCCCTGGGCGTCCGCTCCCAGGGCGAAGTCGATAAACGCCTGGGCGTTGGCCCGGTGGCGGGCGTACCGGGTCACCGCCATGCCGTCGCACAGGGCGCTGGTCCCCTCCCGGGGACAGACGATGGCAAGGTCGCAGCCCTCGTCCACGCCCCGCAGGGCGTCGTCCAGGGCGGTGACGCCCAGACAGGCGTCGCCGTCGGCCACCTGGCCGATGACCGCCTCCCAGGCGTCCAGCTGCCGCCCCGCCAGATTGGCGGCCAGCCGGTCCAGCGTCTCCGCCTCATCGGCGGGCAGCGCCTGGAGCAGGGTGGTCAGGGCCGTGTAGCCCAGGCCGGTCTCCGCCGGGGAGGGGAAGGCGATCCGTCCCCGCCAGTCCCGGTCCAGCAGGTCCTCCCACCGGCTGGGCGGGTCGGTGCGCACCAGCTTGGGGTTATAGATAATGACCATAGGCCGGGGAGAGAGGGGCGTCCATATGCCGCTTTCCCCCAGCCGGTCCGCCGGCAGCGCCGCCGCCAGAGGACTTTCATAGGCGGCGAACAGCTCGCTTCGGGCGTCCACCTGCTCCATGCCGCCCCCCAGGAACAGGTCGCAGGGGGTATCCGCCCCCTCCTCCGTCAGCCGGTCCAGCAGCTCCGCCGTCTCCCCGGTCTCCACCTGGACCCAGAGGCCCGCGCGCTGCTCGAACTCCCCCACCAGCAGGTCCGACACCACCTGGGGCAGGGAGGAGTAGATCACCAGCCGCCGGTCCTCCCCGGGCCGCAGCTCCTCGCAGGAGGACGGCCGTTCCAGCAGCCGGGGCAGTCCCAGCCCCAGCAGCGCGATGGCCGCCAGCAGGAGCGCCGCCGTCAAAAGCATGATCCACAGGCCGCCGCGCCCTTCCGCCGGACGCGTTCCGCCCTGTTTGCCGCCGGGCATCCCACCGCCTCCTTTTCCTCAATATAACGTCAGTATAGCAAAAAAGATTCCCAAAGTAAAGAATGGGCGGCGGTTTCCGGGCCATTTCCCCCGGTTTCCGCCTTTCTCCCGCCGCTGCGGCGGAATTATCGGCGAAATGCACAATTTTGACGGGCTTTTTTTGGATATGCCGGGCGGTTCCAACAGAATTTCACCGGTTATTGCAGTTTTGTCCGGTTTTCAGACGGGCGCGCTTCCCCTATAATACGAGTATAAGCTGTGGGCAGCGCCCGCCGTCCGGCGGGAGAGCGCCCCCGCGTGAAAGGAGTATTGTATGAAAAATCTGAAGAAGGCTCTTGCGATGCTGCTGGCTCTGACCATGGTTTTGGCCCTGGCCGCCTGCGGCAACAACACCGCCGGCGACAACAGCCAGAAGGACCCCGCCCCCGCCGCCGACGACAAGCAGACCGATCCCGCCCCTGAGGCCCAGGAGAAGGATTACTCCGGCTACACCATCCGGATCTACTCCAACTCCAACTCCACCGAGCGCACCACCTGGCTCATCAACGAGGCCAAGGACGCCGGCTTCACCATCTCCATCGACGACAACAGCGTCATCTCCGGCGACACCGCCGCCATCCAGGCCGCCAACGAGAACAAGGACGGCGACCTGATCTTCGGCCTGAACGAGACCCGCTGGAGCCAGCTGGTCAACGGCACCTACGAGAACCTGAAGCTGGTGGACTGGACCCCCAGCTGGGCCGGCGAGGTGGGCGAGTACGTCTATCCCGGCGCGGCCTACGGCCTGGTCATCCAGAACGTGCTGATGCTCTACCGCAACGACGAGCTGGGCACCAACGGCCAGGAGCTGCACTTTGACCACTGGGCCGACCTGGTGGACTGCGGCTACACCTGGTACCGCCAGAACAAGGTGGGCGGCACCACCAACGCCAACATCAACTCCGCCATGCTGTACGCCTATGTGGATCCCGCCTCTCCCGCCGGCGGCATCTCCGTGGACGGCTGGAAGATGCTGTGGAAGTACTGCGAAGAGGGCAAGAGCGGCGGCGATGACTACAAGTACGGCTTCGATCCTCTGAACAAGGGCGACGTTCAGGTCTCCACCTTCTACTCCTCCTCTCTGTACGGCAAGATCGACGCCGCCGCCGAGAGCTCCGAGAATCCTCTGAAGGGCACCATGCAGCCTGAGAACTGGGCCCTGGTGGACATCGCCGACGGCACCTACTACATCGCCGAGTACATCGGCATCCTGGACAAGGCCGGCCGCTCCGAGGAGGAGACCGAGGCCGTCAAGGCCTTCGCCGAGTGGTTCGGCTCCGCCGACACCCAGGCCGCCTGGGGCGAGGAGTTCGACTCCTATCCCTGCAACCAGTCCGCCGCTGACATCCTCTATCCCGACGGCGTGCCCGAGATCTACACCCTGAAGAACTTCGCCCTCAGCAAGGTGGAGGGCGCCGACATGACCTACGCCGAGTATGTGGCCGCCCACTCCGCCGAGTGGACCAACATCATGACCAACCTCGGCTTCTACTGGGCCGACGCCAGCAGCGCCGTGGCCGAGCCCGACTGGGACAGCCTGGATTGGGCTACCCTGACCCAGGCCGCCGCGTAAATGGCGGAGCGCGTATCCCTCAGATAGAAATTTGAGCGTGTGGCGAACCGGGCAACTGGTTCGCCACACGCGTAAACAGGAGGCGTCCCATATGATCCAGCTCAACGACATCGTGGTGAAATTCGGAGATTTCACCGCCCTGCACAACATCAACGTCCATGTGAAGGAAGGGGAGTTCTTCACCTTCCTCGGCCCCTCCGGCTGCGGCAAAACCACTACCCTGCGGACCATCACCGGCTTCATCGAGCCGGCGGCGGGCACGGTGGTGGCCGCCGGCAGGGACATCACCCGGGTCCCTATCGAGGACCGGAACATCGGCATCGTGTTCCAGAGCTACGCGCTGTTCCCCACCATGACCGTGTACGACAACATCGCCTTCGGCCTGAAGGTCAAAAAGCTGAAGAAGCCGGAGATCGACCGGAAGGTCCGGGAGATCGCCCGGAAGGTGGACCTCAGCGACGAGCAGCTCAAAAAGGCCGTTTCCCAGCTCTCCGGCGGCCAGCAGCAGCGGGTGGCCATCGCCCGGGCCCTGGTCACCGATCCCGCCATCATCTGCATGGATGAGCCTCTGAGCAACCTGGACGCCAAGCTGCGGGTCCAGCTGCGCAACGAGCTGAAGAAGATGCAGAAGGATTTCGGCATCACCACCATCTACGTCACCCACGACCAGGAGGAGGCCCTGACTCTGTCCGACCGCATCGCCGTGTTCAACAAGGGCTATATCGAGCAGATCGGCACCCCCAACGAGATCTACAACCACTCCGCCACGGAGTTCGTGTGCAACTTCATCGGCGACATCAACCGGCTGGAGCCCGCCGTGGTGGATCAGCTGAACGCCGGCGGCGCCCGGCTGGACCGGAACGCCCACAACTACATCCGGCTGGAGCGCATCCATGTGAACACTGCCCCCAAGGAGGGGGACGTGGCGCTCCAGGGCCGGGTAGAGGCCATGGAGTACTACGGCCTGTACATCAAGTACTACATCGATCTGGGCAGCCAGACCATCAAGGTCATCGAGAAGAACGACGGCGTCAACATCTACGAGGCGGGCCAGACGGTCAGCGCGGTGCTGAATCCCAGAGACGTGATGTCCTATCCCGGGGACGGGCAGTAAGGGGGGCGGCGTATGGATCGTATCCGGAGCAAGCGGTTTGACCCCGGCATCATCCTGAAGCTGATCGGCGGGCTGTTTTTCGCCTACCTGTTCTTCGGCTTCATGCTGCTGCCCTGCCTCAACACCCTCACCAGCATCTTCAACACCAAAAACGCCGCGGGGGAGACGGACCCTCTGGCCGTGATCCGGTTCTTCTTCGCCGGGAACATGGGCAAATACGTCTGGAACTCCCTGAAGCTGGCGCTGTGCCTGGTCGTCACCGTAAACGTGGTGGGCATCTCCATCGTGCTGCTGACGGAGTACTTTGACATCAAGGGCGCGCCCATCCTGCGGATGGGCTATATGACCACCCTGATCTACTCCGGCGTGGCCCTGGTCACCGGCTACCTGTTCCTCTACGACAGCGACGGCATCATCACCTCTCTGCTGGTCAACGCCTTTCCCGGCGTCAACCCGGACTGGTTCTCCGGCTTCAACGCGGTGCTCTTCACCATGACCTTCGCCTGCACCAGCAACCACATCCTGTTCCTGCGCAACGCCATCCGGGGCATCGACTACAACACCGTGGAGGCCGCCCGCAACATGGGGGCCAAGCCCTTCACCGTGCTGATGAAGGTGGTGTTCCCCACCCTGATCCCCACCCTGTTCTCCCTGACGGTCATGACCTTTATCACGGGCCTGTGCGCCATGAGCGCCCCCACGCTGCTGGGCTACGACTCCATCAACCCGGAGATCGTCCGGCTGGCGGGGTCCTCCACGGCGGACGAGTCCTTCCCCCAGGCCAGAGCCGCTCTGCTGTCCATCATCCTGGCCATGTTCACCATCATTCTGCTGTCCGTCCTCTCCGCCTACGAGCGGAAGGGCCACTACCTGTCGGTGTCCAAGACCAAGGCCAAGCTGCAAAAGCAGAAGATCACCAACCCTGTGGTCAACGTCCTGGCCCACATCTACGCCTATATCCTCTTCATCATCTATATGACCCCCGTGGTGATGATCGTCATTTTCTCCTTCCAGACCTACGGGGCCATCCGCATGAAGCGGCTGGATCTCAGGAACTGGACGTTCATCAACTTCTTCGGCACCCAGGATTACGAGTACCTTACCTCCCGGGGCACCTACAAGGTCCGCAAGGGGTCCATCTCCGGCCTCTTCTCCAACGATGCCACCCTGGGCGGCATCAAGACCAGCTTCCTCATGTCCGCCGTGGCCGCCCTGCTGGCCTGCGTCATCGTGGTGCTGGCCTGCAACTACATCTTCAAGAACCGGAACAAGAAGCGGGGCGTGGTGCTGGAGTACAGCCTGCTGTTCCCGTGGCTGCTGCCCACCATCCTCATCTGCTATTCCTACCGCACCTTCTTCAACAGCGAGAGCGTATGGTATGTGGGGAACAACAACCTCTACTACGCCGACCGGGTGAGGCTGCTCATCATCATCGCCTACACGGTGGTGAAGCTGCCCTTCTCCCTGCGGATGATCAAGGCCGCCTTCTACGCCATCGACGAGGAGCTGGAGGACGCGGCCCGGAACCTGGGCGCCAGCGGCGTGGTCACCTTCCTGAAGGTGAAGCTGCCCATCATCCTGCCCTCGGTGCTGGCGGTGTTCGCCCTGAACTTCAACGCCCTGTTCACCGAGTACGATATGTCCGCCACCTTCGCCAGCTCCTACGGCACCACCTACGCCATGGTCATCCAGTCCATGTGCGAGGAGGAGGGCCTGTACGGCTACAACGTCAACGCCTCCGGCCGGCGGTGCGCCTCCACGGTATTCATCATGCTGGTGTCCGGCGTCATCCTGTACCTGGTTTACGGCGTCGGCGGCCGGGACCTGGGGGAGCGCCTGGCCCTGAAGGATAAGCGCCGCAAGCGCATGGAAAAGCTCGCCGTCCGCTTCCGCAGGAAGGAAGCCAAACCGGCAAACACGTAAGACGAGGTGATTCCTATGAGCCAAACGATCCGCAACATCGTATTCGACATGGGCCAGGTGCTCATCGACTTCAACCCCGGGGTCTTTATCGACCGGCTGGACATTGCCGGCGAGGACAAGGACCTGCTGCTCCGGGAGGTGTTCCGCTCCGTGGAGTGGATGTGCCTGGACCGGGGCAGCATGGACGAGGAGATGGCCTGGACCGGCATGTGCGCCCGGCTGCCCGCCCGGCTCCACGGCGCCGCCCGCGAGCTGGTCTTTTCCTGGTGGCAGCGCCCCATCATTCCTATCCCCGGTACCGCGGAGCTGGTGGGGGAGCTGAAGGCCATGGGCTACGGCATCTACCTGCTGTCCAACGCCAGCCGGCAGGTCCCCCGGTACTTTCCCCGCATTCCCGGGTCGGAGTATTTTGACGGCGAGTTCGTCTCCGCCTTTTACCAGCTGATAAAGCCCCAGCACGCCATCTACCGGAAGTTCTGCGAGACCTTCGGCCTGGCGGCGGAGAGCTGCTTCTTCGTGGACGATCAGCCCGTCAACATCGAGGCGGCCCTGGGCACGGGGATGCGCGGCGCGGTGTTCTACGGGGATATCCCCCGCCTGCGCCGGGACCTGAACGCCGCCGGGGTGCCGGTGAAACTGTAACCTCATCCTAAATGAAGCGCCGCCGTCCGGTTTCCGGACGGCGGCGTTTCGTATGAGGGCTGATCTCCCGATAAGCTGAAGGTCATCGCTGGCATCGGTAAAAGCGGAATCCATTTTCTTCCCTTACAAATTTGAAGCCGACTTTTTCAAGGACGTGCTGGCTGCGGGTATTCTTGACCACCGTGTCCGCATTCACGGCGGCCATTCCCATCACGGTAAACGCGTACTCCAACGCAAGCCGCTCTGCCGCCGCGCCATACCCTCTGCCTTTTACTTCGTCGTTTTGCAGATGGATGCTCAGCGTACATTCCTTATTTTGCCGATCGATCCGCTTCAGCTGCAGCTCGCCGATGGGTTTTCCCGCTCTCATGATCGCGAAGAGAACGCGTGATGGGACCTGTTTTGAATCATAATACCGGTCTACCGCCGCGGCGTCATATCGATACCTGTGAAACCGCGACATATCCAGATACATGGCGGGATCATTCTCCCAGCCTTGATACAGCTCATGGCATTGCTCCCTCGACATGATCTGCAATGAAATTTCGTCCACCGGATGATTCCTCCCCTGACTTGCCGCTTCCTGATACAAGCATAGCACGCCGACGGAGAAAGAGCAAGGGAAAAGAAACTCCCGTAACCTTTGCGGTTACGGGAGTGTGGCGCAGCAGGAGGGATTCGAACCCTCGAACGGCTTTTGACCGTTACACGATTTCCAGTCGTGCTCGTTATGACCACTTCGATACTGCTGCATGGAAGGGCCGCTTTTCACAGCGAAGGTCATTATAGCCGGTTTCACCCTTAAAGTCAAGAGAATTTTCCAGATTTCCCAGGAAATTTAGAAAACTTTCCCCGCCCGGCCCGGAACGCGGAAAGGGCCCGGCGGGAGACGCGCCCCGCCGGACCCCCCGGAGCGTCAGCGCTCCAGCGTGTGCTTGACGGAGGCGGCGGCCTGATCCACCGCGTCCGTCACCGTCTGCATGGCCTTGCCCGCCTTGGTGCGCTTGCCCTGAGCGGTGTGCAGGACCATCTCGGCGGCGGCTCCCGCCATGGCCCCCAGGGCCATTCCCTTGACAAATTCCTTCATATCTGTTTCCTCCTCCCGTCGTCCGAGGGTAGTATGACCGAAAAAAACGAATTTCATTTGCTAAATGCTGTCATATCCGGTATAATGGTGGGAAAGACATCAGAGAAAAGAGGTTCCGTTATGACCAGAATTTACCTGATCCGCCACGCCGAGGCGGAGGGCAACCTGTTCCGGGTGGCCCACGGCCAATATAACAGCACCATCACGCCCCAGGGCTACCGGCAGCTGGCCGCCCTGCGCCGCCGGTTCGACGGCGTGACCCTGGACGCGGTGTACGGCAGCGACCTGCTGCGGGCCCATACCACCGCCGCCGCCCTGTACGTCCCCCGGGGGCTGCCCTTCCGGCCCATGCCCGCTCTGCGGGAAATTCGGATCGGCGGCTGGGAGCAGCAGACCTGGGGCGCTTTGCAGCGGCTGGATATGGAGAATTATGTAAACTTCAACAAGCATCCCCAGCTCTGGCACGCCCAGGGGGCGGAGACCTTCGCCCAGGTCCGGGACCGGATGCTGGCCGCCGTCCGGCAGATCGCCGCGGAGCACCCCGGCGGGACCGTGGCCGCCGCCAGCCACGGCTCTGCCCTGCGGACCCTGCTGGGGACCCTACAGGGCATGAGTCTGGAGGAGATCGGCGCCACCGGCCACGGGGACAACACCGCCGTCAGCCTGCTGGAGGCGGAGGGGGACCAGATCCGCGTGATCTACCGGGACGACAACAGCCATGTGCCGCCGGAGCTGTCTACCTTCCGCCGCCAGGCCTGGCACAGGGACGACGCCGCCACGGAGCCGGGCCTCTGGTTCCGCGGGGTCCGGGAGGACCCGGCGGGCAGAGCGCTGGAGGCCATGCTGGACGAGACGCCCGTGGGGCGCGTGGCGTTTCATCAGGAGGGGGAGACCCTGCGCGTCACGGACTACGAGATCGTCCCCGCCTTCCGGGGCCAGCGCTTCGGGGTCCAGCTCCTGGGCCAGGCGGTGCAGTTCGCCAGGACTCTGGGGCTGGAGACGCTGGCCGTGGACTGCGGGGCTGACCTGGCGGACTACTTCCTGAAGTACGGCTTTGGCCGGGCGGTCCCCCGGGGGGATGCCCTCCGGGTGGAGCTGGATTTCCGCCGGGTGATCCGGGAGATCCCGTAACAGCAGGCGCGCCGCCCAAAAGCGGAGGCGCCTCCAGGCGAAAAGGAGACGACTTATGGATACATTGGATTTCCTCCCCGTCAGCCGGGCGGACATGGAGGACAGGGGCTGGTGGTACTACGACTTTCTGGTGGTCACCGCCGACGCCTATATCGACCACCCCAGCTTCGGCACCGCCATCATCGCCCGGGTGCTGGAGGACGAGGGCTTCCGGGTGGCGGTGCTGGCCCAGCCGGACTGGCACAGCGCCGGCGCCTTCCGGGCCATGGGAAAGCCCCGGTACGCCGTGATGATCGGCGGCGGCAACATCGACTCCATGGTGGCCCACTACACCGCCGCCAAAAAGCGCCGCTCCAGCGACGCCTACAGCCCCGGGAACAAAATGGGCCTGCGGCCGGACCGGCCCACCATCGTCTACGCCAACCGGGCCAGGGAGGCCTTTCCCGGCACGCCCATCGTCATCGGCGGGCTGGAGGCCAGCCTCCGCCGCTTTGCCCACTACGACTACTGGGACGACAAGGTCCGCCGGTCCATCCTCTTCGACGCCCAGGCGGACCTGCTGGTCTACGGCATGGGGGAGCGGGCCACCCGCCAGATCGCCCGGCGGCTGAGCCATGGGGAGCCGGTGAGCGCCCTCACGGATATCCGGGGCACCGCCTTCGCCGGCAGGCGGGAGGACTGCGCCTTCCCGGCGGTGGAGCTGCCCTCCTTCGAGGCCAATGTGGCCAGCAAGCGGGACTACGCCCTGGCCACCAGGATCGAGAACGAGGAGCACGACCCCATCCGGGGCAAGGCGCTGCTCCAGCCCCACGGGGACAGGCTCCTCATCGTGAACCCGCCCCAGATGCCTCTGGACCGGCAGGAGCTGGACCGGGTCTATGAGCTGCCCTACGCCCGGGAGATCCACCCCATGTACGACAGCCAGGGGGGCGTGGCCGCCATCGAGGAGGTCCGCTTCTCTGTGGCCCACAACCGGGGCTGCTTCGGCGGGTGCAACTTCTGCTCCCTGGCCTTCCACCAGGGGCGGATGATCACCTCCCGCAGCCATGAGAGCGTCCTCCGGGAGGTGGAGGGCTTTACCCATGACCCCAAGTTCAAGGGCTATGTCCACGATGTGGGCGGCCCCTCCGCCAACTTCCGCCACCCCTCCTGCAAGCAGCAGCTCAAAAACGGCATGTGCAGGAACCGGTCCTGTCTGGCCCCCACCCCCTGCAAGAACCTGGACCCGGACCACAGCGACTATCTGGCCCTGCTGCGGAAGGTCCGGGCGGTGCCCGGGGTGAAAAAGGTGTTCATCCGCAGCGGAATCCGCTACGACTATATGCTCTGCGAGAAAAACAGCGAGTTTTTCTCGGACCTGGTGAAGTACCACATCTCCGGTCAGCTGAAGGTGGCCCCGGAACACTGTTCCGCCCGGGTGCTGGACTACATGGGCAAGCCCCACTTCGACGTGTACGAGCGGTTCAAGGAGAAATATGAGCGGCTGAACCGGCGCTGCGGTCTGGAGCAGTACCTGGTGCCCTACCTCATGAGCAGCCACCCGGGCTGCACCCTGAACGACGCGGTGGACCTGGCGGTGTTTTTGAACAGAACGGGCCGCCAGCCGGAGCAGGTCCAGGACTTCTATCCCACCCCCGGCACCATCTCCACCTGCATGTGGTACACGGAGATCGACCCCAGGACCATGGAGCCGGTGTATGTGGCCAAAAGCCCCCACGACAAGGCCCTCCAGCGCGCGCTTTTGCAGTGGAAGCGCCCGGAGATGCGCCGGCTGGTGACGGAGGCCCTCCACAAGGCGGGGCGGGAGGACCTCATCGGCTATGGAAAGGACTGCCTTATCCGCCCCCTCCACAGCGGGGAAGGGCGGGAGGATGGCCGGTCCCCTTCCGGAAAGCCGGACCGCTCCCGGAAGGGGGGCCGCCCGCAGACGGCGGGCCGTCCCGGCGGCGGGAAGCCTTCGTCCAGGCCGCGGCCCGCTCCGGACAAAAAACGCTCCGCCGGCGGAAAGGAGCCGAAGGGGCGGGGCGGCCGGCGGGGCTGACAGCCCCGGACCTCTCCGCCGGAATCGTTAAAAAAGCATGAACTTTCCCGAAAAGCGCCTCTGCCGCCCTTGCGGCAGGGGGCTTTTTGTGATATATTATAAAAGTTGTGAAACAATTTACGGGAAGATACAGGTTTTCCCTGAAGATCATCAGGAATATGAGGTTATGACTATGGAAATCACACAAGGCGTTCGGTTCGACAGCCTGGGCCTGTCCCCGGAGCTGCTCCACGCGCTGGAAAAGAAGAACTACGAGATGTCAACGCCGGTCCAGGCCGGGTGCATCCCCCCCATGATGGACTGGCAGGACGTGACCGCCAAGGCCCCCACCGGCACCGGCAAGACCTTTGCCTTCGGCATCCCCATCGTGGAGCATATCGACCCGGACAGCGACCAGGTCCAGGCGGTGATTCTGGCCCCCACCCGGGAGCTGGCCCTGCAGATCACCGGGGAGATGCGGGATCTGGCCCAGTTCAAGCCCGGCATCCGGCTGGTGTGCCTCTACGGCGGACAGCCAATTGGCAAGCAGATCGACACGCTGAAGAAGAAACCCCAGATCGTGGTGGCCACCCCGGGCCGCCTGGGGGACCACCTGAAGCGGCGCACCGTCCGCATCGACCGGGTCCAGACCGTGATACTGGACGAGGCGGACCGGATGCTGGACATGGGCTTCATCCACGAGGTGACCCGAATCCTGGACCAGATGAAGAACCGGAAGAATCTGGGCCTCTTCTCCGCCACCATCAGCCGGGAGGTCATGGACATCGCCTGGGTGTACCAGCGGGACCCGGTGGAGATCACCGTCCGGGCCGTGGAGGAGAACAAGCCGGACATCCTCCAGTACCGGCTGGACGCCAATATGAGCGAGAAGGTGGATCTGGTCAAGCGCATCCTGGATCTGGAGGGCTATGACCGGGTGATGATCTTCTGCAACACCAAGGGCAATACCGAGCGGGTGGCCAAGCTCCTGCAGATGCGGGGGGTGGATGCCCAGTGCATCCACGGGGACATTCCCCAGGACAAGCGGGAGAAGGTCATGAAGCAGTTCCGGGACGGGAACCTCCGGGTGTTCGTGGCCACGGACGTGGCCGCCCGGGGAATCGACGTGGACGACGTGGACGCGGTCATTAACTACGACGTGCCCGACGAGAACGAGTACTATATCCACCGCATCGGCCGTACCGGCCGGGCCAAGCGCCGGGGCGCGGCCTACACCCTGGTGTCTGACTACCCCGGTCTGGTGCGGCTGGGGAACATCGCCAAGCACACCGGCAACACCATCACCCATGTGGCCTTTGACGACGCCGGCCGGCTGACGCCGGTCCAGGACAAGTGACCCGCCCTGCCCGGCGAAGGAGGAGCCCTATGCGAAAACGACTGGCCGCCCTTCTGGCGGTCCTATTGACAGCTTCCCTGTGCCTGGCCGCCTGCGGGACGGAGGAGGACGGCGGCGGCGGGGAGGAGGAGCTGGTCCTGACGGCGGCGCTCCCTGACGGGGAGCGGGAGGATTTCCTCCGCCGCCACCTGTACGAAAATCTCATGCGCTGGGTGGACGACGGCGACGGCTTCGCCGTGCTGGCCCCCGGCCAGGCGGAGAGCTGCACCGTGGAGACCGACTATACCGGCCTTGCCACCTATACCTTTACTCTCCGGGCCAATGCCGTCTGGTCCGACGGCCAGGCCGTCACCGCGGGGCAGTTCGCTGACGCCTGGCGGCGGCTGGCGGACCCGGCCAGCGCCCTGCCGGGGGGTGCGCTGATGGAGCAGATCGGCGGCTGGGACCAGGTCCAGGAGACCGGGGACACGGGCCTTTTGGCGGTGTCCGCCCCGGATGACCGGACCCTGGTGGTGACGCTGTCCGGGGACAGCGCCTATTTTCTGGAGACGGTGTGCGCCGGCCCTGATACGGTCCCCGTCCGGTCCGACCTGCTCTCCGGCGGGACCATGACCGGCACGGTGACCAACGGCCCCTATGTGCTGGCGGAGGCCGGCGGCGACACGCTGCGCCGCAGCGAGACCTACTACGACGCCGCCTCCGTGTCTCCGGCGGAGCTGAAGCTGCTGCCGGCCGGAAATGGGGCGGAGGCGGACTTCTCCGCCGCCCTGACGGAGGAGGAGCTGGCGGCCCTGGCCGCTGACCCGGACTGGACCCCGGAGCCGGTGACGGCGGTGTACGCCGCGGTGCTGAACACCGCCGAGGCGCCCTTTGACGATCCCGCCGTCCGCCGGGCTTTTCTGCTGGCGGTGGACGAAGAAGCCCTGACGGCGGCGCTGGGAGACAGCCTGCCGCGGGCCGCCGAGGGGCTGGTCCCTTGGGGCGTGGGGGACCATTGGCAGCCGGAGGATGCCGGCGAAAGCGGGACCGGCCAGGACGAGGAGCCTGCCATTCCGGACCCCGGGGCCGCCCAGGCGCCGGAGACGGCCCCGGAGCGCTGGGACTTCCGGGCCCACAGCCGGGAGCTGGTGACGGTCCCCGCCCCCGGCGACTATGCCGCCGCCTGCGCCGAGGCCCGGTCGCTGCTGGCCCAGGCGGGCTATGAAAACGGCAGGGGCCTCCCGGAGATTTGGTACGTCTATGTGCCCGGGGAGAACGCCGAGGCGGCGGCCCAGGCTTTGCGGACCATGTGGAAGGAGCAGCTGGGGGCGGAGGTGCGCCTGACGCCCCTGTCTCAAGAGGAGTACGACGCCCTGCTGTACCCCGCCGGGGACCCGGAGAGCGCCGATCCGGCGGACGCCGGCGAGGACGCCGGCGGGGAGGAGGCGGCCCCCGCTTTCCATGTGGCTGCCCGGCTGCTGACCGCCCCGGCGCCCGACGCCTGCTTCTACCTGGAGCCCTTCATCAGCCAGGACGCCCGGAACGCCGGCGGCTACGCCAGCGACGCCTTCGATATCCTGATGGCGTCGGCGGCGGCGGCCATCTCTCCCGACGCCTGGAGCGCCCGGGACGCCTATCTCCATGACGCGGAGGCGATCCTGCTCTCCGACGCGGCTGTGATCCCCCTGTACTGCCAGGGAGACGCTTACCGCCTGGCGGAGGGGCTGGAGGGGCTGTACCGCGGCCCCGACGGCTGCTGGTATCTGTCCGCCGTCCGGCGGACGGCCGCCGCCGGCTGAGGCCCCGCCGGGAAAATCCGGGAGGCCGTCGCATTTGCAACAGGAACCCCGGCGGCTTCTCTGGTATACTGACAGCAAAGCAAATCGGATCATTCATACTGTATTGCGAGGAGGACATACCTATGAACGGATGTGAAGGCTGCTTCAGCCGCAACACCTGCCCCAGCGCCGATAAGCCCATGGAGGAATATATCCGCCGCCTGCCCATGGAGACCGCCCACCACCGGGTGCCCACCCAGGCCACCAAGTGCGGCTTCGGCCTCCAGGGGGTGTGCTGCCGCCTGTGCGCCAACGGACCCTGCCGGGTCACTCCCGACGCCCCCCGGGGCATCTGCGGGGCTGACGCCGATACCATCGTGGCCCGGAACTTCCTTCGGATGGTGGCCGCCGGCTCCGGCTGCTACATCCACATCGTGGAGAACACCGCCCGTCAGCTCCGGGACACCGGCGTCCACCACGGGAAGATCCGCAGCGAGAAGGCTCTGGACCACCTGTGCGAGCTGTTCGGCGTCGAAGGCGGGGACAAGTGGGAGCGGTGCGCCAAGGTGGCGGACATGGTCCTCAGCGACCTGTACCGCCCGGAGTACGAGCAGATGGAGCTGGTGGAAAAGCTGGCCTACGGCCCCCGGCTGGCCCGGTGGAAGGAGCTGGGCATCCTGCCCGGCGGCGCCAAGGGCGAGGTGTTCAACAACGTGGTAAAGACCTCCACCAACCTCTCCTCGGACCCCATGGAGATGATGGTCTCCTGCCTGCGGCTGGGCGTCTCCACCGGCGTGTACGGCCTGATGCTCACCAATCTCTTAAACGACGTGGTGCTGGGGGACCCGGTGATCCGCTCCGCCCCCGTGGGCATGAACGTCATCGACCCCGATTACATCAACATCCTCATCACTGGCCACCAGCACTCCCTCTTCACCTACATCCAGGACCGGCTCACCGACGAGGACGTGGTGGCCCGGGCCAGGGCCGCGGGGGCCAAGGGCTTCAAGCTGGTGGGCTGCACCTGCGTGGGCCAGGACCTCCAGCTCAGGGGCGCCCACTATACGGAGATCTTCGACGGCCACGCGGGGAACAACTACATCTCCGAGGCGGTGCTGGCCTCCGGCGCCATCGACGCGGTGCTCAGCGAGTTCAACTGCACCCTGCCGGGCATCGAGCCTATCTGCGAGGAGCTGAAGATCCGCCAGATCTGCCTGGACGTGGTGGCCAAGAAGGCCAACGCCGATCTCATCCCCTACCGCTACGAGACCCGGGAGGCCGACGGCGAGCGGATCATCACCGAGATCATCGAGGCCTATACCCAGCGCCGGGGCAAGGTGCCCATGAACCTCTTCCCCGACCACGGCAACAAGAACACCCTCACCGGCGTCAGCGAGGGCAGCCTCAAGGACTTTTTGGGCGGCAGCTGGAAGCCTCTCATTGACCTCATCGTCTCCGGGAAGATCCGGGGCCTGGCCGGGGTGGTGGGCTGCTCCAGCGTGGCCTACGGCCACGACACCCTCACCGTGGAGCTGACCAAAGAGCTCATCGCCAAGGACATCCTGGTGCTCACCGCCGGATGCTCCTCCGGCGGCCTGGAGAACGTGGGTCTCATGACCCCCGAGGCCGCGGAGCTGGCCGGTCCCGGCCTGAAGGCCGTGTGCCGGGAGCTGGGAATCCCCCCGGTCCTGAACTTCGGTCCCTGCCTGGCCATCGGCCGTCTGGAGATCGTGGCCACGGAGCTGGCCAAGGAGCTGGGCGTGGATCTGCCCCAGCTGCCTCTGGTCCTCTCCGCCGCCCAGTGGCTGGAGGAGCAGGCGGTGGCCGACGGCGCTTTCGGTCTGGCCCTGGGCCTGCCCCTGCACCTGGGGGTGCCGCCCTTCATGACCGGCAGCAAGCTGGTGACAAAAGTCCTCACCGAGGATATGGCGGGCCTCACCGGCGGACGGGTCATCGTGGACCCCAGCGGCGTCTCCGCCGCCAACACTCTGGCCGCCATCATCGAGGAGAAGCGCAGCGCCCTGCATATTTGAGGAGGGACGCCCGATGAAACGAATTTTTATTGATCCCGCCAAGTGCGACGGCTGCAAGAACTGCTCCGTGGCCTGCATGGCGGCCCACGCCGACATGACCCCCCGGAAGGGGAGCCTGGAGGAGCTGCGCGCCGCCGTCTACGCCCTGGACCTCACGGACCCGGCCAACCAGTCCCGCAACCGCATCATCGCCGACGGCCTGGGGGGCTACAAGCCCATCTTCTGCCGCCACTGCGACCTGCCGGACTGCGCCGGGGCCTGCATGAGCGGCGCTCTGGTGAAAAATATGGAAACCGGCCTGGTGGAGTATGACGCGGACAAATGCGCCGCATGCTATATGTGCGTCATGAACTGCCGCTACGGCGTGCCCGCTGTCTCCCCGGACCGGAAGCGCATGGTCAAGTGCGACTTCTGCGTCCACCTGGAGGAGGGGCCCGCCTGCGTCCGGGCCTGTCCCAAGGGCGCCATCGAAGTGAGAGAGGTGTGAGCATGGAACGATATGTCATCATCGGCGCCGGCGCGGCGGGGATCGCCGCCGCCCAGACCCTGCGGGACTTCAGGCCCCAGGCGGTGATCACCGTCATCTCCACGGACGAGCACGTCCACTCCCGCTGCATGCTTCACAAGTACCTGGGCCATGAGCGGGACGTTCAGGGCATCAGCTTTGTTCCCGCCGGCTTCTTCGAGAAGCACGACATCGTCCATATCCCCTGCGAGACCGTGGACCGCGTTGACACCGAAAACAAAACGGTCTACTTCGGCGAGGGCTTCTCCGCGCCCTACGACAAGCTGCTCATCGCCACCGGCGCGGGCTTCTTCATCCCGCCCATCCCCCACTTCCGGGAGGCCCCCAACGTCTTCGGCTTCCGGGACCTCAGCGACGCGCTGAAGATCGACGAGGCCTTCGGCCGGGGCAAGCGGGTCTTTATCGTTGGCTCCGGTCTGGTGGGTCTGGACGCCGCCTCCGCCCTGTGTGAGCGGGGGGCGGAGATCACCATTGCGGAGATGGCCCCCCGGGTCATGCCCCTCCAGACCGACGACTACGCCGCCGGCGTGTACCAGCGGGCCTTTGAGGCCCACGGCTGCCGGTTCGCGCTGGGGGTGGGAGCCTCCGACGCGGTGGTGGACGGGGAGGGGAACATCACCGAGGTGATCCTCTCCACCGGGGAGCGCGTCCCCTGCGACTTCGTCATCATGGCCGCCGGGGTCCGTCCCCGGATCCAGCTGGCCCAGGCCAGCGGCATCGCCGCCGACCGGGGCATCACCGTGGACGACCATCTGCGGACCTCCGCCCCGGACGTGTACGCCGCCGGGGACTGCACGGGCCTGTCCGGCGTGTGGCCCGACGCCATGGCCCAGGGCAAGGCGGCGGCCCGGAACATGGCGGGGATCGACGAGGTCTACGAGAAGCCCTACCCCTTCAAGAACACCAGCAACTTCTTCGGCGTGACCATGCTGTCCGTGGGGCGGCTGGATCTCACCGAGGGGGCGGAGGTCCTGGTCCACAGGACCCCCAGGGAGTACAAAAAGGCCGTCATCCGGGACGGGAAGCTCACCGGCTATCTCAGTCTGGGGGACATCTCCAACAGCGGACTGTACCTCCACCTGATCAAAAACGGCGTGGATCTCAGCGATAAGCTGGACCGGGTGTTCCGCCTGACCTTCGCCGACTTCTACGGCATCAACGAGAAAAACGGAGAATACGTCTACAGCAAATGAGCTGACAGGGGCCGGAGCGTGCGCTCCGGCCCCTTTGCGGCAAAATGCCCCTTGCGGAGACAGCCCGCGCATGGTATGATGGGCGTATCAGGAAAAATCATGCGAAAGGTGGCGGGGCTATGCTGGATCGCAGCGAGGTGGGCAAGCGGGGATACCTGCTGGAGGAATACCGGCTCTTCCATCTCAGGGACAGCCGGGCGGAGAAGCTGGACTACCACTACCACGAGTTTGACAAGGTGGTGCTGCAGCTGGGCGGCCGGGTGACCTACCATGTGGAGGGCAAGAGCTACCTGCTCCAGCCCATGGACCTGCTGCTGGTGAGCCGGAACCTCCTCCACCTGCCGGAGATCGACCCCGCCCAGCCCTATGAGCGGATGGTGCTGTGGATCGACCGGGGCTTTCTGGCCCGGCACAGCGGGGCGGACTGGGACCTGGCGGCCTGCTTCGACGAGAGCGCCCGGCGGGGCTTTCACCTGTACCGTCCCCGGGGGGAAGAGCGGAACCTGTACCGGGGGCTTTTCGACCGGCTGGAGACGGCCTGCGCCGACCGGGGCTTCGCCGGCCGGCTGCTGGCGGACACCTGCGCCCTGCAATTGCTGATTCAGCTGGACCGGGACGTGCTGGCCGCGCCGCCCCAGGCGGAGGACGTGAGCTACCGCTTCGACCCCAAGATGGAGGAGGTCACCGGGTACATCCGGGACCATCTGGCGGAGGAGCTGACCATCGACCGGCTGGCGGGGGCCTTTTTCCTCAGCCGGTACTACCTGATGCACCGGTTCAAGGAGGTCTACGGCTGCTCCGTCCACCAGTACATCCGGCAGAAGCGGCTCCAGCAGGCGGCGGAGGCCATCCGGGCGGGGGAGCCGGTGCTCCAGGCCGCCCAGGAGGCGGGCTTCGGGGACTACTCGGCGTTCCTCCGGGCCTTCCGGGCCGCCTATGGGAGAAGCCCCAGAGAGTGGAAATAGCGCCGGTCAGCCGGCGCGGAACGATTTACGCCGCGGCGGCGGAAGGGGGAGGGGAGATACGCCGTGAGGATCCTGACGCGCTTTGCCCTGCCCTTTGCCGGGGCCATGGTCCTCTGCCGGTACGTCCTGCCGCCGGGGTGGCGGCTGTGGTGCGCCGTGGCGGCGCTGCTGGCGGCTCTGGCCGCCGTTCTGGCGGGCAGGCGCTGGAAGGCGCTGCTGCTGCCGTCCCTTCTGGGACTGGCGCTGGGGCTGGTGTGGTACAGCGGCTACGCCGCCTGGGCCTTCGCCCCCGCCGACGCTCTGGCGGGAACGGAGGATACCGCGGAGGTCACGGTGCTGACCTATCCGGAGGCCACGGACTACGGCTGGTACTGTCTGGTCCGGGGGGAGGGCATCCGGGGCAAGGCCGCCTTTTACACCGATGAGGACCTGTCCGCCCTGGTCCCGGGGACCCGGCTGGAGACGGCTGTCCGATACGCCGACCTCCGGGAGCTGGACGGATGGACCTCCCAGGGCGTTTTTCTGCGGCTCTACGGCCGGGGAACGGTCCGGGTGCTGGAGCCGGGGGACCGGCGGGACCTCCGCTATCTGTCCCAGCGTCTGGCAAAAAGCCTGCGCCAGGCGGTGGAACGGGTCTATGACGGGCCGGAGCGGGGGTTGATTCTGGCCCTCCTCACCGGGGAGCGGGAGGATCTGGACGACCAGAGCCTGAGCGACCTGGAGGAATCGGGCCTTCTGCATATCACGGCGGTGTCCGGCCTCCACTGCGGGATGCTTCTGGCCGCTCTGGGCTGCCTCCTGTTCCGCCGGCGGCGGCTCACGGCCCTGCTAGGCTACCCGGCGCTGCTGCTGTACGCGGTGATGGTGGGCCTGGCACCCTCGGTGGTGCGCGCCTGCGTTATGGCGGGATTTCTGCTCCTGGCGGATCTGGCGGAGCGGGAAGCGGACCCCCTGACCAGCCTCTCCGGGGCGGCGGTGGTCATCCTGCTGGCCAACCCCTTCGCCGTCGCCTCCTACAGCTTTCAGCTTTCCTTCGCCTCCGTGCTGGGGCTGCTGGTGGTCTCGCCCCGGCTTCACCGGCTGCTTTCCGGCGGGGAGGAAACGGGGCGGCAGAGCCTGCTCCGCCGGTGCCGGACGGTGCTGGCGGGTCCGATTGCCGCCAGTCTGGGAGCCATGACGTTTACCGCGCCTCTGTCGGCGCTGTACTTTCGGTTTTTGCCGCTGCTGTCCTGGCTGGCCAACCTGCTGGTGCTGTGGCTGATGCCGGCGCTGTTCGTGGGGGCGCTGGCGCTGACGCCTCTGGCGGCGGCGGTCCCCGCCCTGGGCTTTCTGGCGGAGCTTCCCGCCGCCCTGGCCCGGTATGTGCTGTGGGCGGCGGGGCTGGTGGCCCACCTGCCGGGCCACGCCGTGTATTTCACCGGCCTGACGGCCCTGTTCTGGCTGGCGTATGTCTACGCCATGCTCATCCTCTGCGCCGTCTCCCGGGACCGTCCCCGGAAGTACGCCGTGGCCGCCCTGTGCGCGGCGCTGACCCTGTCGGCCGCCGTCCGGATGCCCGCCCGGGCGGTGGAGGGGGACGTCCTGACGGCGGTGGCGGTGGATGTGGGCCAGGGGGCCTGCACCCTGCTGTCCTCCGGCGGCGAGACGGTGCTGGTGGACTGCGGCAGTCTCAATTCTCCCCTGGGGGCCGGGACCGCCGGGGCGGACGCTATGGCCGCCTACGGCTGGGACCGGCTGGACGCGGTGGTGCTGACCCATTACCACCAGGACCACGCCGGGGGCTTGGGGGAACTGCTGGCCCGGGTGCCGGTGGAGCGGCTGTATCTGCCCCAGCTGAAGGACAGCGGCAGTCAGTCCGATCTTCAGGCGGAGGTCCTTCGGCTGGCGGAGCGCTATGGCGCGGCGGTGTCCTTCGTGGAAGAGCCCGGCGTCCTGCCCCTGGGGGAGCAGTGCGCTCTGACGCTGTATCCGCCTCTCACCAGCGGGGAGGTGAACGAGGAGGGCCTGACGGTCCTCTGCTCTGCCGGGGCGTTCGACCTGCTGATCACCGGGGACATGGCCTCCGCCACAGAAAAACGGCTGGTGGAGACCTACGATCTGCCGGAGGTGGAGGTGCTGCTGGTGGGCCACCACGGCAGCAGGTACGCCTCCTCCTACGAGCTGCTGGAGGAGACCGCGCCCCAGGTGGGGATCATCAGCGTGGGGGAGAACCGGTACGGCCACCCCACGGCGGAGGCCATGGACCGCTGCGTGAAGGCGGGGATGGAGCTGTACCGCACGGATCTCCAGGGAAACATACTCATTCGCGTCCGGCAATGACCGGGGAGAGGAGGCCGCTATGGCCGTGAAAAAGTCCGGCGGCAGCGCCGCCTATGACAGGTTCCGCGCCGACCTGGCCGGGGACGCCCTGGCACCGGCGTACGTGTTTTACGGGGAGGAGAGTTATCTTCGGGAGTACTACCTCTCGTCCGTCCGCAAGAAGCTGGTGCCCCCGGGAATGGAGGAGTTCAACTACCACCGGCTGGAGGGCAAGGGCCTCACGGTCCAGACCCTGACGGAGACGGCGGAGGCCATGCCCATGATGGCCCAGCGGACCATGATCCAGGTGACGGACTGGGATGTCTATAAGCTGCCGGAGGACCAGCGGAGCCAGCTCATCGCCCTGCTGGAGGACTTTCCGCCCTACTGCTGCCTGATTTTGGTCTATGACCAGCTGGAATACAAGCCCAACCGGACCTATAAAAAGCTCTATGCCGCCATGGAGAAGTACGTCCAGGCGGTGCCCTTCGTCCAGCAGAGCCAGGGGGAGATCCTCAAGTGGGTCTCCCGCCGGTTCAAGGCCACGGGCCACACCATCGACGCGCCTACGGCGGAGCATCTGCTCTTCACCTGCGGCAGCCTCATGGACGGGCTGATCCCGGAGATCGCCAAGGTGGCGGCCTACGCCAAGGGGGAGCGGATCACCAAATCGGACATCGACGCCGTGGCCGCCCCGGTGCTGGAGGCCCAGGTGTTCGACATGACCGGGGCGGTGTCCCGGGGGGACTTCGACCGGGCGGCCCAGGTCCTCGGCTCCCTGCTGAAGCTCCAGGAGGAGCCCTTCATGCTGCTGGCCCTCATGGGGAAGGAGCTGCGCAAGCTCTATACCGCCCGGGTGGCCATCGATACCGGCAAGGACAAATTCTGGCTCATGGAGCGGTGGAACATGCGCTCGGACTACCCCGCCCGGCTGTTGCTGGAAAACGCCCGGCGGGTGAGCCGGAGCTGGTGCGCCAACGGGGTGCGCCGGTGCTACGAGGCGGATCTGCGGATCAAGAGCGTCAGCGGCGCGGACGGGGCGGCGGAGCTGAAGCTGCTGCTCATGGAGCTGGCCCAGGAGGCCCGGCGATGAGGCGGGTCCGGGAGGTCATCGTGGTGGAGGGCCGCTACGACAAAAACGCCCTGAAGCAGGTAGTGGACGCCGCGGTGGTGGAGACCGGGGGATTCGGCGTGTTCAAAGACCGGGAAAAGCTGGCCCTGCTGCGGCGGCTGGCGGCGGAGCGGGGGCTGATCCTCCTCACCGACAGCGACGGGGCGGGCTTCGTCATCCGCAATTTCCTGAAGGGGGCCATCCCCAAAAGCCAGATCAAGCAGGCCTACATCCCCGACGTGTACGGCAAGGAGCGGCGGAAAGCCGCCCCCGGCCGGGAGGGAAAGCTGGGGGTGGAGGGGATGCGTCCCCAGGTCCTGCTGGCCGCTCTGGAGCGGGCGGGGGCCACCTTCGAGGACGGAGACGGCCCGGAGAAGCGGGGCGCGCCCATCACCAAGGCGGACCTGTACGCGCTGGGCCTCACCGGCCGGCCGGACAGTGGGGCGCGGCGGGCCGCCCTGCTGAAAAAGCTGGAGCTGCCGGAGCGCATGACCGCCAATGCCCTGCTGGAGACGCTGAACCTGCTCTATACCCGGGAGGAGCTGCTGGCGGAGGAAGAAAATGGTTGACATAACAAAATGCGCCGCCCTGTTCGACGGCTGGGAGGAGACGCTGATTTGGTCCTGCCTCCAGGGGGTCATGGGGCGGCTCACCGCCAATCAGGCGGGCACGGCGGCCAGGGCCCAGGTCGGGGACTTCTGCTTTTTTGCCGGGGCGCCGGACGAGGACCTGGTGGGGACCGCCCGGGGTCCCATCCTGGTTCCCCGGACGGAGGACTGGAGCCGGGCCATCGAGACGGTGTTCGGCGGCCGGGCGGTCCGGGGGGAGCGGTACGCCGTTTTGAAGGAGCCGGACGTATTTGACCGGGAGAAACTGAGGGCCTTCGCCGCCGGCCTGCCGGCGGGGTACGAGCTGCGGCTCATGGACCGGGAGATGGTCCCCGCGCTGCTGGCGGAGGACTGGTCCCGGGATTTCTGCTCCAACTTTGACGGTCCCGACGATTTCGCCCGCCGGGGACTGGGGGCGGCGGCGCTGCACGGCGGCGTTCCCGTGGCGGGGGCGGCGTCCTACACGGTCTACCGGGGCGGCATTGAGATCGAGATCGATACCCGCCGGGACCACCGGGGCCGGGGCCTGGCCACGGCCTGCGGGGCGCGGCTGATTCTGGAGTGTCTGGACCGGGGGCTGTACCCCAGCTGGGACGCCGCGGACCTGCGCAGCGTCCATCTGGCGGAGAAGCTGGGCTATCACCGGGGGCGGCCCTATCCGGTCTACTGTTTGTGAGAAACGCACAGATATGGTTTACAAGTCCGGCCCGGCTATGGTATACTGTCCACAGGACCGGAGGAGCGTCCGGCCAACCACATAAGCGCGGATGGAGGAACATATGAAGAAACCTGTGTTGGTGACCCTGGCTGCCGGAATGGGCAGCCGCTACGGCGGCCTGAAGCAGATGGACCCGGTAGGCGGACACGGACAGAGCATCATCGACTATTCCATTTACGACGCCCGCAGGGCGGGCTTTGAGGAAGTGATCTTCGTCATCAAGCACGAGATCGAGGAGGACTTCAAGCGCCTGGTGGGCAGCCGGATCGAAAAGGGCATCCGGGCGTCCTACGCCTTCCAGGAGCTGAGCGATCTGCCGGCGGGGTTCGCTGTGCCGGAGGGCCGGAAGAAGCCCTGGGGCACCACCCACGCGGTGCTGGCGGCCCGGGAGCTGATCGACGGGCCCTTTGCCGTCATCAACTGCGACGACTACTACGGCCCCCAGGCCTTTCAGGTCATCTACGACTATCTGGCCGCCCATGCCGACGAGCCGGAGGGCTACCGCTACGCCATGGTGGGCTTTGAGCTGGGCAAGACCATGACGGACCACGGCAGCGTGGCCCGGGGCGTCTGCCGGGAGAGCGCCGGCCACTTCCTGGAGGAGGTGGTGGAGCACACCTGCATCGAAAAGACGGCCACCGGCGCCCGCTCCACCCAGGACGGCGGCAAGACCTGGCTGGCCCTGCGCAATGAGACGGTGGTGTCCATGAACCTGTGGGGCTTCCAGAAGAGCTTCGTGGGGGAGGCCTGGGACCAGTTCTCCGACTTCTTGACGGATACCGTGCCGGAGGACCCCACAAAGAAGGAGTTTTACCTGCCTCTGGTGGTCACCCGCCTGCTGAAGGAGAAGCGGGCCACGGTCCAGGTGCTCCGCAGCAGCGACAAGTGGTACGGCGTCACCTATCAGGCGGATAAGCCCTCGGTGGTGAAGGCCCTGGCGGACAAGACCGCCCAGGGGCTGTATCCCGAGGACCTGTGGGGCTGAGAAAGCGCCCCGTCTGCGCAGCCGGCCCCCCGCGCCCTTGGGCGCGGGGGGCCGGCTGTTTTTTTGCTTCGGAGCGGTATTCCTTCGGCGAAGAAAAAAGGGGCGGCGCATGACGCGCCGCCCCCGGTCCTGTTTACTTCAGCAGATAGTTTCGCACCAGGATCTGCAGCAGCTCATCCCGGTCCACCTTGCGGATGAGGGTGCGCGCCTGGTTATGGTTGGTGATGTAGGTGGGATCCTCCGAGAGGATGTAACCCACAATCTGGTTAACGGGATTATAGCCCTTTTCCTCCAGCGCCTGGTAGACAGTCACCATGATCCGGTGGATCTCCGCGTCCTGCTCCCCGGCAAAATCAAACTTGCGGGTAAAATCGTCCATGCCTGCACCACCTTTCCAATCATGCTACGTCTAGTATACTCATTTTCCCCGCCGCTGTAAAGAGGGAAAAACGATTGTTACAGAGATGTAATATTCGACAAAAGCAGACGGCTGGCTTACCGCAGCACCGCGCCCAGCTCCCGCTCCAGGGCCTCCAGGATGGTCCTGACCTCCTCGTCGGCCTCGGCGGCCAGAATGCTCCGCTCGTCGGAGCGGAGGGTCAGACTGAAGGCCACGGACTTGTATCCGGCGGCCACGCCCTTGCCCTGATAGATGTCGAAGAGGGTCACGTCCTTCAGGAGCCTGCCGCCGGCCTTCCGGATGCAGTCCTCCAGCGCGCCCACGGTCAGGTCCTTCCCGCAGACCACGGCGATATCCCGGCTGACGGCGGGGAACTTGGGCAGGGGCGTGTAGACGGGGTCGGCGCCTTTGGCCTGGAACAGGGCGTCGAAGTCCAGCTCCGCGCAGTACAGCTCCGCGTCCACGCCGTAATTGCGGGCCGTCAGGGGATGGATCTGACCCAGCACGCCCAGACGGATGTCCCCGGCCCACACCGCGGCGCAGCGGCCCGGGTGATAGGAGGGGTTGTCCGTTTCCGCCCGGAAGGAGACGTTTTCCACCCGGAGGTCCTTCAAAATGGCCTCCGCCGCGCCCTTCAGGACGAAGAAATCCATATCGCCGCCGTAGGCGCCCATGCTCAGCAGCTTCTTCTCCACGGCCAGGCCGTTGTCCCCGCCGGGGAGATAGATCCGGCCGATCTCGTAGAGCCTGGCGGACTTGTTGCGGTAGTTGTAGTTCCGGGTCAGGGTCTCCAGCATGGAGGGCAGCACCGTGGTGCGCATGATGGAGGTGTCCTCCCCCAGGGGGTTGCAGATGCGCAGGGACTGACGGCGGGGATCGTCGGCGGCCCAGCGGATCTTGTCGTAGTAGGCGGGGGAGATGAAGGAGTAGGTGATGATCTCGTCATAGCCGCAGGAGCGGGCCAGCTCCCCCAGACGGCGCTCCAGCTGCTGGGCGGGGGAATAGCCGCCCTGGGTGGTCTCGCCCCGCTGGAGGGTGCAGGGGATGTTGTTGTAGCCGTAGAACCGGGCCACTTCCTCCGCCAGGTCCGGCATCCGGCGCACGTCGCCCCGCCAGGAGGGGACCGTGACCTGACGGCCCTCCACCTGGAAGCCCAGACTGGTCAGGATGCGGACCATCTCGCTCTCGGCCACGTCGGTGCCCAGCAGGGCGTTGATCTTATCCGGCTCCAGAGGCAGCACCGTGGGCTGGGGGACGCAGTTGAGGATGTCGATGCAGCCGTCTACCACCTGGCCGGCTCCCAGCAGCTCCACCAGCTCGCAGGCCCGGTTGACGGCGGGCAGGGTGTTCATGGGGTCCAGGCCCTTCTCAAACTTGGCGCTGGCCTCGGTGCGCATCCCCAGGGCCAGAGCGCCCTTGCGGATGCAGGTGCCGTCGAAGCAGGCGGACTCGAACACCACGTCGGCGGTGTCGGCCACGATCTCGGAATTCTCGCCGCCCATGATGCCCGCCAGGCCCACGGCCCGGGTCTCGTCGGCGATGACCAGATGGTTGGCGCCGAGCCGGCGGACCTGGCCGTCCAGGGTGGTCAGCTCCTCGCCCTCCCGGGCCCGGCGGACGATGATCTTTCCGCCCTTCACGTAGCGGTAGTCAAAGGCGTGCATGGGCTGGCCGTATTCCAGCATGACGTAGTTGGTGATGTCCACGATGTTGTTGATGGGCCGCACGCCCATGCTCCGCAGCCGCTCCCGCATCCACTTGGGGGAGGGGGCGATCTTTACATTGCGGACCATCCGGGCGGTGTACCGGGGCACCAGATCGGCGTCGGGGGTCTCCACGTCCAGCAGGTCCCAGAGGCAGCCCTCCGCCCCGCCCTTCACCTGGGGGGTGTGGAGCCGCAGCTCGGAGCCGAAGGTGGCGGCGGCCTCCCGGGCCAGACCGATGACGGAGAGGCAGTCCGGCCGGTTGGGGGTGATCTCGAACTCCACCACATGGTCGTCGGCGTTGATGACGGGCTTGATGTCGTCGCCGGGCTTGCAGTCCTCGTGGAGGACGAAAATGCCGTCAGGGATGCAGTGGGGGAACTCCGCCTGCTGGGCGTGGAGGTCCGCCAGGGTGCAGACGGTTCCGGTCTTGGTGTTGTAGGCCACCAGGTCGCCCGCATGGAGATTCGGGCAGGGGGTGGTGACGACGGCGGCGGAGGGGCCGTCCTTCTCAGCGTAGGACAGCGCGCAGGTCCACAGGCCGTCCCCGGCGCTCTTGACGGCCTCCACCCTGGCGGCCACCACAGGGCCGTAGATCTTATGCCCGGGCTGGACGTCCGCGGGGATGGAGGGCTTGTCCGGGTCCAGAGGATGATAGTCCCCCAGAATGGCGGCGGGGGTGATGACCGCGTAGGGGAAGTCCCGGGTGTCCAGACCCAGCTCGTCCAGACCGCACATCATGCCGTTGGACAAAACGCCCCGGAGATTGCCCTTTTCGATCTTTTTGCCCCCGGGGAGGGTGGACTTGTGCAGGGCCACGGGCACCAGGTCGCCTACGTGGATGTTCCAGGCCCCGGTGACGATCTGGAGGGGGTCCTCCCCGCCCGCGTCCACCTGGCAGACCCACATATGGTCGCTGTTGGGGTGGCGCTCCATGGACAGGATCTGGCCCACTACCACGTTGGAGATCTCCGAGCCCAGGTCCTCGGTGGTCTCCACCTTGGACCCGGAGATGGTCATGGCCTCGGCGAATTCCTTATCGGAGGCGTCCACGGTGACGAACTCGTTGAGCCATTTACGGGATAAATTCATTTCAACTGCGCCCCTTTCTTAAAACTGCTCCAGGAATCGGACGTCGTTTTCAAAGATCAGCCGCAGGTCGGCAATCTTGAACCGGCGCATGGCCAGACGCTCCAGCCCCATGCCGAAGGCCCAGCCGGAGTACACCTCCGGATCGATTCCGCTCATCTCCAGCACCCGGGGATGGATCATGCCGGCGCCCAGCACCTCGATCCAGCCCTCGCCCTTGCAGGTGGGGCAGCCCTTGCCGCCGCACTTGTGGCACTGCACGTCCATCTCGCAGCTGGGCTCGGTGAAGGGGAAGTGGTGGGGGCGGAAGCGGGTGACGGTGCCCTTGCCGAACAGCTGCTCCATGACGGCGTTGAGGGTGCCCTTCAGATCCGCCATGGTGACGCCCTTGTCGATGACCATGCCCTCCACCTGGTGGAACATGGGGGAGTGGGTGGCGTCCGCCTCGTCCTTCCGGTACACCCGGCCGGGGGCCACGATGCGGATGGGCAGCTTCATGGTCTCCATGGCGTGGACCTGCATGGGGGAGGTCTGGGAGCGGAGCATCACCCGGCTGTCCGTGTCAAAATAGAAGGTGTCGGACCAGTCCCGGGAGGGGTGGCCCTCCTCGGCGTTCAGCCGGTCAAAGTTGTAGTAGGCCAGCTCCACCTCCGGCCCGTCCAGAATGGTGAAGCCCATGCCCACAAAGATGTCCTTCAGCTCGTCCAGAGCGATATACATGGGGTGCTTGTGGCCCAGCTCCACCGGCCGGCCGGGGATGGTCACGTCCAGGGCCTCGTCGGCCAGCCGCCGGTCCAGCGCGGCGGCCTCCAGCGCCCGGCCCTGCTCCTCCAGGGCCTTCTCCAGGGCGGCGCGGACGTCGTTGGCCAGCTGGCCCATAATGGGGCGCTCCTCGGCGGAGAGCCGGCCCATCTGCTTTAAAACGGCGGTCAGCTCCCCCTTCTTGCCCAGGTACTGGACCCGCAGGGCGTCCAGCTCCGCGGCGGCCTTGGCACCCGCGAAGGCGCTCAGCGCCTCGGCCCGGATCTTTGCTAACTGTTCTTTCATCGGTGCGTTCTTCCTTTCAGAGGTTGATCGTGATGTCCCGCCCCTTGGCGGGAAACAAATAAAAAAGCCCCCGTCCCGATCTGGGGACGAAAGGCTCACCTTCCGCGGTACCACCCGCATTCGCGCCGTGCCCGGCGCGCGCTTGCCGCCCCTGTAACGGTGGGCC
This sequence comes from uncultured Oscillospiraceae bacterium, assembly GCA_958423465.1. Taxonomy (GTDB): domain Bacteria; phylum Bacillota; class Clostridia; order Oscillospirales; family Oscillospiraceae; genus Pelethomonas. The sequence continues at coordinate 53,367 of CATZRD010000004.1, forward strand.
TCCGTCCCGCTCTCGCGGGCCGCTCCCGGGCGAACCAAACGACACGCTCCAGGCAGGCTCTCAGCCGGTGACCCGCCCTCTCTTAGGACCGCAAGCTCGTTATTTTCCCGTTCCTCGCATTTGAACTTTTCTCTTTATATCACAAAACCGCTTGAAATGCAAGAGGGAAATCGATATAATAGCGACCAGCGAACGAGAGGGGGATGCCTGTGGGAGCGGAGAACGGGGTGACGTACATCGGACGGGACATGGTCCGGCGACTGCTGCCAGAGCGGGACCCCATGGGCCACAAGGGGACCTTTGGCCGGATCTGCGTCTACGGCGGGTCCGTGGGCTACACCGGGGCCCCGGTGTTCGCCGCCGAGGCCGCCGTCCGCTGCGGCAGCGGGCTGGTGACCCTTCTGACGCCGGCGGAGGTCTACCCCATCGCGGCGGCCCGGTGCGTCTGCGCCATGGCGCGGCCCGCGCCGGAGGACGCTTCCGGCCTGCTGGCGGCCATGGCCGCCGCCGACGCGGCGGTGATCGGTCCCGGCCTGGGCCGGGGGGAGACGGCGGAGAAAAACGTGCTGGCCCTGCTGCGGGCGCTGGAGACGCCGGCAGTGCTGGACGCCGACGGCATAAACGCGGCGGCGGCGCATATAGATATCCTGACAGACAGGCGGTCTCCCACCGTGGTCACCCCCCACGAGGGGGAGTTCCGGCGGCTGGGCGGGGACCTGACCCGGGGGCGGCGGCAGGCCGCGGCGGACTTTGCCCGCCGCCGCGGCTGCGTGCTGGTGCTGAAGGGGCCGGGGACTCTGGTGGCCGCCCCGGACGGACGGCTGGCGGAGAACACCACCGGCAACGACGGCTGCGCCAAGGGCGGCAGCGGCGACGTGCTGGCGGGGATGATCGCCTCCCTCATGGGACAGGGAGCGAAGCCCTGGGAGGCGGCGGTGTGCGCCGTATGGCTCCACGGACGGGCGGCGGACCTGTGCCGGGACCGGCTCACCGCCTACGCCATGACCCCGGCGGATATGGTCGCCTGCCTGCCGGACGTGTTCCGGGAGCTTCTGGAATAAGAGGAATCAGATCAAGGAGGAAGAACTGTGCGAAAAGCCCTGCTTTTTGCACCAATGCTGCTGCTCCTGCTCACCGCCTGCGGCGGGGAGGAGAAAGATCCGGCGGCCGCGCTCCAGCAGGAGTACGCCGCCCTGTCCGCCGCCACCATGGAGGCGGACGTCACCTGCAACTACGACGACGAGGTCCGGCAGTATACGCTCCTGTGCGCCTACACACCGGCCAGCAGTACCGTCACCGTGCTGTCCCCGTCCAATCTGGCGGGGATCTCCGCCACCGTGTCCCAGGGGGAGCTGCGCCTCAGCTATGAGGACATCTCCCTGGACGCGGGCAGCTACTCCGCCGCGGCCATCTCGCCGGTGGCGGCCCTGCCCAGGCTCATGGAGGCGGCGGCCCGGGGCTACATCACCGAGCAGAGCCGGGAGACGGTGGGGGACCGGCAGTGTCTGCGCCTGGCCTGCGACCTGGACAGCCAGAAGGGGACCCTGTACACCACCTGGTTCGACGAGGAGACCCTGCTGCCCCTGCGCAGCGAGATCAGCGTGGACGGCGCGGTGGTCTACGAGGTGGCCTGGAGCCGGTTCGAGGTCACCGAGGCCGCCCCCGGCGGCGAGGACCCGGGCCAGACGGCCCCGGCGCCTGACGCGGCCCAGCCTCCGGCGGAGGATGAGGGAAGTCAGGCCCCGGCGGGAGACGCTTCCACGGTACAGCAATAGGAAAACAGGCGGGCGGGAGAGACTTCTCCCGCTCCCTGCCGCGTCCGCCGGCGGGCGGCGGGAATCCGCGATACGGCGGGCCGGAGGACCGGCCCGAAAGGAGGAGCCACACCATGCCTATGAAGGACCATCTGCACACGGGGGAGCTGTATCTGCCCCATGACGAGGAGATTATGCGGGACCAGCTCCGGCGGCTGGACCGCCTGTACGATTTCAACATGACCCGGCCCATCGAGCTGGACAGGCGGGAGGAGCTGCTGCGGGAGATGTTCGCGGAGATCGGGGAGAACTGCTACATCGAGCCGCCCCTCCACTCCAATTTCGGCGGCGGCCACGTCCACTTCGGCAAAAACATCTACGCGAATTTCGGCCTGACCCTGGTGGACGACACCCACATCTATGTGGGGGACTACACCATGTTCGGCCCCAACGTGGTGGTGGCCACGGCGGGACACCCCATCCTCCCGGAGCTGCGGCAGCAGGGGTATCAGTACAACGCCCCCGTCCGTATCGGCAAAAACTGCTGGATCGGCGCGGGGGTGGTGATCGTGCCCGGCGTCACCATCGGCGACAACGTGGTGGTGGGCGCGGGCAGCGTGGTCACAAGGGACCTGCCATCGGACGTGGTGGCCGTGGGGAACCCCTGCCGGGTCCTGCGGCCGGTGGGCCAGCGGGACAGGGAATTCTACTTCAAGGACCGGCGGATCCCCGGGGACCTGCTGGGATAGCGGCGCTTGCCTATACAAAAGAGCGGAAAGGATATGCCATGGATAGTACGTTGAAGCGGACCTGGGCGGAGATCGATCTGGACGCCCTGGCCCATAACTACCGGCGTCTGCGGGAGCGGATGGGGCCCGCCTCCCGGTTCCTGGGAGTGGTGAAGGCGGACGCCTACGGCCACGGGGCGGTAGAGGTGGCCCGTTCTCTGGCGGCCCTGGGGGCGGAGTATCTGGCGGTGTCCAGCATCGACGAGGCCGGCGAGCTGCGCCGGGCGGGCGTCCGGCTGCCTATTCTCCAACTGGGGCTGACCCCGCCGGAGCAGACGGAGCGGGTGCTGAGCTGCGGCGTGACCCAGTCGGTGTACAGTCTGGACGCGGCGGAGGCGTTCTCCCGGCGGGCGGAGGCCCTGGGGCAGAGAATGCGCTGCCACATCAAGCTGGATACCGGTATGTCCCGTCTGGGCTTCCCCTGCGACGAGGCGAATTTTCAGCGGTCCCTGGAGGAGATCTGCCGGGCGTGCCGCCTGCCGGGGCTGGAGGCGGAGGGCATCTTCACCCACTTCGCCGTGTCTGACGAGCCGGAGGGGGAGGCGTACACCCTTATGCAGCATCGGCGGTTCGCCGCCATGCTCGGCGCTCTGGAGGAGCGGGGCGTCACCTTCGCCATCCGCCACTGCGCCAACAGCGGCGCCGCCGCCGGCTATCCCCAGTTCGCCTACGATATGTTCCGGCCCGGGATCCTCACCTACGGCGTGGGGGATCAGGCCCAGGCCCTGGGCCTGCGGCCGGTGATGACCCTGAAGTCCACGGTGGGCTGCGTGCGGCATCTGGGACCTGACACCGCCGTCAGCTACGGCCTGACCTTCCGCACCCGGCGGCCCAGCCGGGTGGGGGTGCTGCCTATCGGCTACGCCGACGGGCTCCACCGGGTCCTCTCCAACCGCTGGCAGGTGTGGACGCCTTACGGCGCCGCGCCGCTGGTGGGCCGGATCTGCATGGATATGTGCATGGCGGATCTGACGGACCTGCCCCAGGTGAAGGAGGGGGACGAGGTGGAGATCTTCGGCCCCCACCTCAGCGTCAACGACATGGCCAGGGCCGCCGGGACCATCTCCTACGAGCTGACCTGCGCCGTGAGCCGCCGGGTCCCCCGGGTGTACTTCCGGGACGGCCGGGAGACCGCCCGGGAGCTGCTGCTCCGGGGCTGAGGACAAAGAGAAAAGCAGAGCGGACCGCCGCCCCGCCGCCGGGACGGAGGCCCGCCCTTTTTTCGCCGCCGGGTGTCCGCCGCCGGGGCCTCCGCATAGAATACTGCGGGGGTGGGAAACGACCGGTATAAATTCCGCGGTCGCGTGGGAGAATGATAGTGGTCCAGTTGATTGGACACTTCTTCCGGCGGAGTGTGAACTTTGTGGATACAAGCGTGAAACGCGGCGACATCTATTACGCCGATCTCAGCCCGGTGGTGGGCAGCGAGCAGGGGGGCGTGCGGCCCGTGCTGATCGTCCAGAACGACACCGGCAACCGATACAGCCCCACGGTCATCGCGGCGGCGATCACCTCCCAGACCGGGAAGGCGCGCCTGCCCACCCATATCGAGCTGGAGGCGCAGCGGTATGGACTTTCCCGGGATTCCGTGGTGCTGCTGGAGCAGATCCGGACGCTGGATAAGCGGCGTCTGCGGGAGAAGATGGGCCGGGTGGACAGGGAACTGATGGACAAAGTGGACGCGGCCATCGCGGTGAGCTTCGGCCTGCACAGCGACCGGCTGGTGTGACGCCCAGGGGGCGGACAAAAAGGGACGGGAGGGAGCGAGCGCTCTCTCCCGTCCCTGCGCTGCCGTGGAAATGGGGAAAATGTTGCTTCTCCTGGTGATTTATGGTAAAATGATGGCAGGTAAACTCCAAATACAGAACGCCGCGTTTTTGCCCGCGTGCCATGAACACCAGGAGGGATTGCTGTGAAAAAGAAACGGAGGGGACGCCTGCTGGCCCTGGCCATGGCCATGATCCTTTCCCTGACCGCCTGCGGGGAAACGCAGACGGACGGCGGCCAGGCGCTGACGGAGCGGGCCTATCGATCCAGCTTCCTGGACCTGGAGTCACTGGAGCGGTATTCCCTGGCGGCGGCGGGGCTGGACGGGGAGGAGATCTTTCTCGTGGGGGTCGCCCGCCAGGCAAAGACCGGGATCGCGCGCAGCGCCCTGTTCCGGGTCACGCCGGAGGGAACGGTAAGGCAGCTTCGGGAGAAGACGGAGCCGGATCCGGACACGTCCAGCATCTTTGAGAGCGTTGCCCTAGGGCCGGAGGGAACGGTCTGGATTCTGGACCGGCGGTTCACCCGGAGCGAAGCCGGCGGGACCGCCGGGGACGACGGGCGGACGGTGCTGCTGCGGCAGATCGACGCCGCCGGCGGAGAGCTGCGGTCGGCGGACGTCACGGAGACCGTGCTCTCCGGCGGGACGGACGGGGCCGCGCTGGACGGACAGGGGAACTGCTATCTGTTGGGCGGCGGGAAGCTGACCGTTCTGGCGCCGGACGGCGGGACGCGCTTTGCGCTGGAGGACGAGAGCCTCCTGGGCGGTGCTCCGGCGCTGCTGTCCGACGGCAATATGGGCGTGCTGTGCAGACGCGCCGCCGGCCCCGCCGGAGAGGGAGACGTGTATACCGTGCGGACCGTGGACCGGGAGAAGGCGGCCTGGGGCCCGGCGTATGAGCTGCCCAGCGAGTCTCCCGCCGGTCAGTACGTGGCCCTTTTCGGCGGCAGCGGGGACTACCTGTTCTACGCCACCATCGACCAGTACCTGTACGGCTGGAACGGGGAGACCGGGCGGGCGGAACGGCTGCTGTCCTGGACCCGGTCAAACATCAACCCGTCGGGCGTCAGCTTCTGCGGGATGCTGCCCGACAGCCGGCCGGTAGCCATGGCGCAGACCTGGACCGATTGGGGCGTGACCGACGGCCTGGCTGTGCTCACGGAGAGCGACAGCCTGCCGGAGCGGACAGTGCTGACCTTTGCGGGCATGAAGATCTCTTCGGATCAGTGGGAACGGATCTTCCGGTTCAACAACCTTCAGACAGAGTATTTCATCGAGGCCCGGGATTACGGGGACTACAGCACCGCCTCGGATCTTTTTGGAGGGATCACTCTGCTGCTGACGGAGATCGGGGCGGGAAAGGTCCCGGACATCCTGGATACCAGCAATCTCCCCATGCGGCAGCTTGCCGCCAAGGGGATGCTGGAGGACCTGTGGCCCTACATCGACGCGGACCCGGACCTGGGCCGGGACAGACTCATGACCCATGTGCTGGAGACGGATCAGGTGAACGGCGGGCTCTATGAGGTGTTCGGCCAGTTCACGATCGACACGGTGGCGGGGAGCCGGGACGCGGTGGGGGACCGCACCGCCTGGACGCTGGAGGACCTTCAGGCGGCTCTGGACACCATGCCCGCGGGCTGCGGGATATTCTCCCCCTACGACACGCAGGAAGGCACGCTTCTGGCGCTGCTGAACTATATGGAGGCGCAGTATGTGGACTGGCCGGCGGGAACGTGCTCCTTCGATTCCGACAGCTTCCGGTCTCTGCTGGCTCTGTGCAGGATGCTTCCCGCGGATTTCGACTGGTCGGCCGCCCCTGCCCTGGACAATGTGAGCGCCAGGCTGCGGGAGGGCCGGCAGATGCTGCTCCCCTACACGCTGGGACTGCAGGGATTTGATGATGTGCGGGTCCTGGAGAGCGTTTTCGGAAGCGAGGTGTCCTTTGTGGGCTACCCCATGGCGGACGGCAGCGCGGGGAGCTGCTTCGATATCTGGAAGGAGGGCCTGGCCATCTCCAGCCAATGCGCCGACAAGGCGGGGGCCTGGAGCTTTGTGCGCCAGATCCTGCTGCCTCCGGCGCTGAGCGGCGAGCTGACGGAGGAGGAGCGGCGGGAGGAGCTCTGGCTGCGCTTCGGCAGCGATGCCTTTCCGGTCAACCGGGAGCTGTTCGAGCTGTTGAAGGAGTTCTCCATGGCCCCTGACCGCATGACGCCCACCGCGGCCCAGGCAGAAGCCGGCCTGACGGAGCAGGACCTCTGGACCCACCTGAGCTGTGAGGGGGAAAAGGTGGTGGTGGCGGCGCCTATGACCCAGGCGGAGTTCGACCAGCTGATGGAACTCTATCACGCGGTTGACAGCATGGACCAGACCAATCGGGATATTCGGACGATCATCCTCTCCCAGGCCGCGCCGTACTTCGCCGGGGACGTCACCCTGGACGAGGCCGTCCGCAACATACAGCTCCGGGCGGCGCTGTACGTCAGCGAGCAGAAGTGACCGCGAACGCAAATAACGCCGCGCCCTCCGGCATAGACTGTACCGGAGGGCGCGGATTTTTTGCGGAGGGGGCGAGGGGATGGAGCGGTATGCGCTGTACTGCCGGGGCGAGGCCCGGGGCGAGGTCACGCTTTCGCCCCAGGGGGCCTGCACCCGGGTGGAGGCCCGGATGGAGGACCCGGGGGACGGCATCTACCGGGCGGTGCTGGTGGGGTCCCGGGGCAGGCTGAAGCTGGGGGTGCTGGAGCCGGAGGAGGGCGCTCTGGGCCTGCGCCGCCGCCCCTACAGCCGGGACGTGGCGGCCATCGGTCCCATCCTCCGGGGGGAGGCGGGCCGGTCCGTCCCCTTCGCCTCCCCGTGGACGGCGGCGGAGCGGCCCGGGGAGCTTCTGCCGGACGCCTTCCTGTCCCGGCGGCTGGCGGACTGCGGCCGGGCCTGGACGCGGCGGGAGGGGGAGACGCTGTATCTGGCGCTGCCGGTGGAGGAGGGGAAGCCCTTCCCGCTGACGGCGCTGTTCTGCCTGGCCCGGGTCCAGCGGGTGGAGGGGACTCTGTGCGCCGTGTACCGCTTCAGCGGGGAGGGGAAGCCCCTGCCGCCGGATGAAAAATAGGGCAAAAAATCCAAATTGGCTCTGGCGCTTTCCGGCGGGATGTGGTACAGTATACATAACATCCCGCGGCAGCGTGGGAAGCCGAGAGGAGGAGCCGCGTATGAAGTGCCCCTACTGTGGATATAAGGAGAGCAAGGTGGTGGACAGCCGCCCCGCTGACGAGGGCAGCAGCATCCGCCGCCGCCGGGAGTGCCTGGCCTGCGAGAAGCGGTTCACCACCTACGAGACCATGGAGTCCCTGCCGGTGGTGGTCATCAAAAAGGACGGCAGCCGCCAGAGCTTTGACCGGAACAAGGTCCTGGGCAGCATGCTCCGGGCCTGCGAGAAGCGGACGGTGCCCCTGGCCAAGCTGGAGCAGATGACCGACGAGATCGAGCAGAATCTGCAAAACTGCCTGGAGCGGGAGATCACCACCGACATGGTAGGCGAGCAGGTGATGGATAAGCTCCGGGAGGTGGACGAGGTTGCCTATGTGCGCTTCGCCTCGGTGTACCGGCAGTTTAAGGATATCCACACCTTCATGGCGGAGCTGACCAAGCTGCTGGAGGATGAGGACCAGGGGAAGAAATAGCCCCCGCTACAGGATGTTCTGGAGATCCAGGGCCTGGGTCTCCGCCAGGTGGTCCAGTTGCGCCCGCAGCTGGCTGAGGAGCTTGTGAAAGTCCGCCTGGTCCCGGACCTGGCAGGCCGCCATAGCCCCGGCCAGCAGAGTTTCCGCCTCGTCCAGCTCGTCGTGCTCCATCAGGGTGTGGAGGAAGGGGGCGCTCTTCCGCCAGTCCCGGGCGGCCTCCCGCAGGCGGCTTTCCGCCTGGGCCCAGTCCTCCTGACCGGCGGCCCGGTCCGCGCGCTCCAGCATCTGCTGCCAGGTCTCCACCCGGCTGTCCACATACCGGCCGGTCCACAGGGAGAAGCAGAGAATGGCCGTCAGAATGGCGGCGGGGATATACAGCGCCTTCATGTCGCCGCCTCCCTGGTCACGCATACCACCGTTCCCGCCTCGTCCACCGTCATGAGGAACACCTGACGGGGGGAGGTGAGCCGCCGGTCCCGGAGCTGCCGGTTCAGCCAGTTGCAGTCATAGCCGCTGGCGGCCAGATTCTGGGCCATCACATGGCCGTCGTTGATGAGCAGCACGGGCAGCGTCACGTCGTCCGGCACCTGAAGCCCCATGGACCGGGCGGTCACCGGGCCGTCCTTGGCGTAGGGCAGCACCGACACCTGGCCGCTGGTCTCCAGAATGGCGTACTTCACGCTTTTCAGGTCGCTGTAGCCCTGGCTGCGGAGCTGCTCGTACAGCTCGTCCACGGTGAAGCGGTTGCGGGCCATGTTCTGCTGGAGGATCTTCCCCTCCCGGATGATGACGGTGGGGTGGCCGCAGATGAGGCCCCGGAACCGGATGGACTTCATGCTGAAAAAGCTCAGCAGCATGGACAGGCACAGAAGGGTCATGATGGGGAACACGCCGTTGACCAGGGGGATGCCGAAGTCCTGCATGGGCACCGCCGCCAGATCCGATATGATGAGGGTCAGCACCAGCTCGCTGGGCTCCAGCTCGCCGATCTGCCGCTTGCCCATGAGCCGCAGGCCCACCATCAGGATAAAGTATAGGATCACCGTGCGGATGAACGCGGTGGCCATGGACCCACCTCCTTTCCGACCCAGTATGGCCGGCGGAGGCGGGAAATATGCGTTTTCACCGGCCCCATGGCCGGTTTGATGAAACGGTTCGCAGAGAGAAAGGAGATCCACAGGCTTTCGCCTGTCAAAGCGCCAGCGCTGGCCCGGGATGGGACCAGACGACGAGGTGGGAGGAGTATCGAGGCCCGCAGGGGATGTTCGGCGGATGCCTCCCCGCGCCGCTCCGGGCGCGTACACAGCCGGCAAATACGCGGGCGACCGCGGAACAAGGGGGCTGTGACCGGGGAACGAGCGACAAATGGCTGCGAGTTTGTCCTCTTGAAGCAAAAGAACAGGACCGACGCCCGAGCCGGGCTTTCCGGCGCGGGACAGCGCCGCGCTGTCTCACGGGCGGGTCCGGAGCCTTTTATCATTCAGGAGGAGATCAGATATGTGCGGTATCGTTGGATACGTTGGAAGCGAGCAGGCCGCTCCCATTCTGCTGGAGGGGCTGAGCAAGCTGGAGTACCGGGGGTACGACTCCGCGGGGATCGCGGTGTATTCCCGGCAGGCGGAGCGCCTCTCCGTCTATAAGGCCAAGGGCCGCCTGCAGGTCCTCAGCGACCTGCTGGAGGGGGGACGGCTGGCGGAGGGCACGGCGGGCGTGGGCCATACCCGGTGGGCCACCCACGGCGCCCCCTCGGACGTGAATTCCCACCCCCAGGTCAGCCGCAGCGGCAGGATCGCCGTGGTCCACAACGGCATCATCGAGAACTACGGCGAGCTGAAGCGCTTTTTGCAGGAGCGGGGGGTCCCCTTCACCTCGGAGACGGATACGGAGGTGGTGGCCCAGCTCATCGAGTATTTCCGGGAGACCGACGGCGTGGGCCTGCTGGAGGCGGTGGGCCGGTGCCTGCGGCGCATCGAGGGGGCCTACGCCCTGGGCATCGTCTGCGCCGACGAGCCGGATAAGATCATCGCCGTGCGCAAGGACAGCCCCCTGATCCTGGGCTACGGCGACGGCTGCAATTTCCTGGCCAGCGACGTCACCGCCATCTTGCGCCACACCCGCCGGGTGGGGTACATGGACGACGGCGAGGCGGCGGTGCTGACGAAGGACGGCATCCAGTGCTACGACCGGCTCATGCGGCCCATCAAGAAGGAGATCTCCTATGTGGACTGGGAGATCGACGCGGCGGAAAAGGGCGGCTATGAGCACTTCATGTTCAAGGAGATCATGGAGCAGCCCGAGGCCCTGCGCCGGGCCATCTTTCCCCGGATCAGGGACGGCGCGGTGTGTCTGGAGGACCTCCATTTGACAGAGGAGTACATCCGCTCCCTGGAGAAGATCTACATCATCGCCTGCGGGTCTTCCTACCATGTGGGCATGATCGGCAAGTACAATCTGGAGCGGATCCTCCGCCGCCCGGTGGAGGTGGCCCTGGCCTCGGAGTTCCGGTACATGGACCCCATCGTTACGGACCGGACCCTGGTGGTGGTCATCAGCCAGTCCGGGGAGACCCTGGACACCCTGGCCGCCCTGCGGGAGGCCCGGCGTCTGGGGGGCAGGGTCCTCTCCATCGTCAACGTGGTGGGGTCCACCATCGCCCGGGAGAGCGACGAGGTGCTCTACACCTGGGCCGGGCCGGAGATCGCTGTGGCCACCACCAAGGCGTACTCCACCCAGCTGGCGGTGCTCAATCTGCTGGGCCTCCACATGGCGCGGGTGCTGGAGACCATGGACGACGGCGCGTATGCCGCCGTTTTGAAGGAGCTTCTGCTGCTGCCGGAGAAGATGGAGGCGGTGCTGGCGGACAAGGACGACATCCAGTATTACGCCAGCCGCTACTTCAACCACGAGAGCGTGTTCTTCATCGGCCGCAACGTGGACTACGCCCTGGGGCTGGAGGGGTCGCTGAAGCTGAAGGAGATCTCCTACATCCACTCCGAGGCCTACGCCTCCGGGGAGCTGAAGCACGGCACCATCAGCCTTATCGAGGAGGGGACGCTGGTGGTGGCCCTGGGGACCTACGGAAAGCTCTTTGACAAGGCCCTCAGCAACATTCTGGAGGTGAAGGCCCGGGGCGGCGACGTGCTGGCCCTCACCACCGCCAGCCACAGCGCCGAGATGAAAAAGACGGCGGACGGCGTCATCACCATCCCGGACACCCACCCGCTGCTGCTGCCCTCCCTGGGCGTGGTGCCCTTGCAGCTTCTGGCCTACTATGTGGCCCTGATGCGGGGCTGCGATATCGACAAGCCCCGGAACCTGGCCAAATCCGTCACCGTAGAATAAAAAATCAAAGAGGAGGCGCTTTCCTGGCCGGGAAAGCGCCTCCTCTTTGAGAGAGACGCGCTCCGCCCGCGCCTTTGCGGGAGAGCGGCGCTGGCGGAGCGAGAGGTGTTTTTGGGGCGGCGGAGCTGCCCCAAAAACGATTTGAGTTCTTTACTGCGCAGGGGTGAAGAGAGCCGCCATGCCGGAGGTGGGGTGGACGGCCAGGTCCTCGGTGACGAACAGCGCCTCCACCCCCTCCAGAGACTCCGCCAGAGCCATGCCCTCCTCCAGCCCCAGGGCGAAGCACGCCGTGGAGAGGGCGTCGCCGTCGGCGGAGGAGGGGGAGAGGATGGTGACGGAGACCAGTCCGTTTTCCACCGGCCAGCCGGTGGCGGCGTCCAGAATGTGGTGGTAGGATCTGCCCTCCACCTGGATGCGCCGCTCGTAGACGCCGGAGGTGACCACCGACTGGTCTGATACCGGCAGGGTCCCCAGCACCTGGCTGCGGTCCTGATAGGGGTACTGCACCCCCACCTGGAAGGGTTTCCCGCTGGGCTTGGTCCCCAGGCAGTACAGGTTGCCCCCCAGGTCCAGGATGGCGGAGGAGACCCCCCGGCCCCGCAGGTAGTCCGCCATCCGGTCGGCGATGTAGCCCTTGGCCACAGCCCCCAGGTCCAGCCGGGTCTCCGGGTCGGAGAAGGTGACGGTATTTCCCTCCACCGTCACCTTTTCCCAGCCGACGTGGGCCAGCGCCCGGGCCACGTCCTCCCGGCCGGGGAGGGACGGCTCCTGGGCGGAGAAGTCCCACAGCTCCGTGACGGACCCCATGGTCACGTCCAGGGCCCCGCCGGAGAGGCGGCTGTAGTCCAGCCCCAGCCGGATGACCGCCGCCAGCTCCGGGTCCACCCCGGAGATCTCCCGGCGGTTCAGGCGATAGAGCTGGCTGTCCGGGTCGGTGCGGGAGAAGAGCTTCTCATAGTCCCGGCACAGGTCCAATGCCCCCTGGGCGTCGTCCCGGTCCCCGTCGTAGAGGGTGACGGACACATAGGTATTGAGCAGAAAACCGTCGGCGCGGACAGGCTGGCGCGCTCCGCAGCCGGCGAGGGCCAGCAGCGCCGCCAGCAGAACGGCAAAGAATTTCCCCATGGGTCCCCCTCTTGCGCCGGAGGCCCGGCGCTGGTATAATCAAAGTGGAGCGGGCGCGAAGGCCCTGCCTCCAGTATACACGAAACGGGAAAACTTGCAAGGGGGGCGGCGGCGTGAGGAAAAGAAGATGGGACCTGGCGCTGATTTTCGTCCTGCTGCTGGCTGCCGCTCTGCTGTACCTGGCTGTTCGGCCCGGGGAGGCCGGAGGCTGGGCGGTGGTGACGGTGGACGGCGCGGAGGTGGGCCGCTACCGCCTGACGGAGGACCGCACCGTCGTCATCGGGGAGGATGACTACAATATTCTGGAGATCTCCGGCGGCGGAGCGGCGGTGACGGAGGCCAACTGCGGGGACCACACCTGCGTGCGGATGGGCAGGATCTCCCGGGCGGGGGAGACCATCGTGTGCCTGCCCCACCGGCTGGTGGTGGAGATCGTGGGCGGCGAGGCGGCCGCGGACGCGGTGGCGCGGTAGAAGGAGGAGGACCATGGAGCCGAGGCGGGAAAAAACGAAGCTGCTGGCCCGGTACGCCCTGCTGACGGCTCTGGCCCTGGTCCTGAGCTGGCTGGAGAGCCTGGTCCCCCTGTCCCTGGCCGTGCCGGGGATCAAGCTGGGCCTGCCCAATCTGGTGGTGGTGTTCGCCCTGTACCGGCTGGGTCTGCGGGACGCGTTCGTCATCTCTCTGGTCCGGGTGCTGCTGGTGAGCGCCACCTTCGGCAACGCCTACAGCTTCGCCTACTCCCTGGCGGGGGCGGCGGTGAGCCTGGCGGTGATGGCCCTTTTGAAGCGGACGGGAAAGTTCTCCCTCCTGGGGGTCAGCGTGGCCGGCGGCGTGTGCCACAACCTGGCCCAGCTGGCGGTGGCAGCGGCGGTGCTGGGCACTGCCCGGCTGGCCTGGTATCTCCCGGTCCTGCTGGTCTCCGGCACCGCGGCGGGGATCTGCGTGGGGGCGGCGGGGGCGCTGGTGACGAAGCGGGTCCCTCTGGACGAAAAATAGTTGGAGGAGAGGCTTGACAGAAAAGGCCGTCTGTAGTAGGATAAGAGCGAAAATTCCAAGGGGCGCTGGCGCAAGCCGGCTGAGATGTGACGTATGGCCGTCTGGTCCCTCGAACCTGATCCGGGTAATGCCGGCGTAGGAATGCGAGTCATAGGGCGTTTGGTCCATCGTGTGTCTGCGTTTGGCGGGACACACGATTTCTTTTTGTCCCGCCGCCAGGCCCCGCGGAGCAAAAAAAGGAGAGAAAAAGATATGAACAAACGAGTAAAGGCGATCTGCGAGGCGGCTATCATGATAGCCCTGGCCCTGGTGCTGGAGATGATCGTACTCTACAAGCTGCCCAACGGCGGCTCCGTGACGCTGTCCACTCTGCCCCTGGTGCTGTTCGCCATCCGCTACGGCATGGGCTGGGGCGCTATGGCGGGCTTTGTCTTTGGCGGGCTGAACTACCTCATGGGCGGCAGCGCCATCGACTGGACCACCATTATCTGCGACTACTTCCTGGCCTTTTCCATGCTGGGCCTGGGCGCGGGCGTTTTCAAGGGGAAGAAGTACGCGGGCTATGCCGGTACTGTCCTGGGCGTGCTCCTTCAGTTCACGGCCAGCTACCTGGTGGGCGTGTTCGTCTGGGGCAAGTGGATGCCGGAGGAGTTTCTGGGCATGACCATGACCACGCCCTGGTTCTACTCCCTGCTCTACAACGGCTGCTGGGCCATCCCCGACATGGTGCTGACCCTGGTGGTGTTCGCCCTGCTCTATCAGGTGAAGCCCATGCGCCGCTACCTTGACCGGGAGGATCTGGTCTGACCCGTACACAGCAAAGCAGAGGACCCGCCGGAGGGCGGGTCCTCATTTTATGTTTCGGGAAAGCGCCGGGGGCTTCTTTTCATGCCATGGCTATTCGTCCTCGTCCCGGGGGCCCAGGAGCAGGGAGGCGACGCCGCAGAGGATGCCGCCTACGGCGAACACCCACCAGGCGGTGCCCCACATATTCCGGCTGAGGCCCAGCCCCACATAGACGGCGGTGGCCAGCAGCATGATGCACCCGCAGGCGACGCTGACCCGGCGGCGCTTGACCCTGTCCTCCTCCGTGGGGGCGTTGGACCGGTTGTACTTCTCGATGTTGTATTTGTCCTCGCTCATGCCGCCGTAGATCAGGGAATACACCGCCCCCGCCACGATCAGCAGAAACGCCGTGCCGACGATGGACTCATAGGGCTCCCGCTCCGGCAGGAAGGAGAAGGCCAGGCACAGGGCGGCCACGGCGAAGAGGATGGCTCCCACGCCTCCGGCGATGTACCAGATGAACCGGCGGTGGAAGTCGTCCCGGTCCTGCTGGGTGTAGAAGTCCTCAATATAGGGGTGCCGTTTGGAAAAGGCGTCGTACTGCAGCCCCGCCACGATGAGGACCACCACGGCGACGGTGACGCCCAGCAGCAGCACGAAGACCCCCACCGCCTCCGGCACCGGGGCCAGGTTGCCCACCGCCGCTCCGATGGCCGCGGAGGCGATGATCCCCGCCACGGCCCCGGCGATCTGCCGGGCGAAGCGGGTCATGAAGCCGTCGTACCCCGCGCCGTCCTCCGCCAGGGCCTGAGCCGCGTCCCCCCGGAGGAGGGTGTCCATGTCCATGCGGAACAGCTCGCAGAGCTTCAAGAGCGTCTCCATCTCCGGGTAGCTGAGGCCGCTCTCCCATTTGCTCACGGACTGGCGGCTCACCTCCATCCGTTCCGCCAGCTGCTCCTGGGTCAGACCCTGCCGGGTCCGCAGGAATTGAAGATTGTCTGAAAAGGCCATATGTCGTGTTACCTCCCGTATGTGATGGCCCTATCCTACCGCGGAAGGGCGGGCAATTCCAGCGATCCGGGGTTGCGTTTGAAGAAAATGGATGTCAATTTTCGGTTGCGCCGGGGGATTCGGCGGTTTTCGGCCCGGTTTTGGCTGCTGTGAGGCAGGGAGAGAGGGACAGGCCCGGCAGGGGCGCTGTCCCTCTCGCGTACTTACGTTACCACAGGCTGCACAGCAGGTCGGTGTAGCCGGAGGGGTCGTCGATGGGCAGGCCGGCGATGAGCTTGGCCTGGTTGAAGAGGACCCGGGCATACTTCTTGGCCTTCTCCGGGTCGCTCTCCCGGATGGCCTCCAGGGCGGCGAAGGCGGGATGGCTCGTGTTCACCTCCAGGATGCGCTTGGCCTTCAGGCCCATCTCCGGCTGGGCGGCGGCAAAGTACCGCTCCATCTCGAAGCTGACCCCCTCGCCGCTGGTGAGGCAGACCGGGTGGGTCTTCAGCTTCTGGGAGGCGTGGACCTCGTCGGCTTCGCCGTCCAGGGCCTCCTTGATGAAGTCCAGGGTGGGCTGGCTGGCGGAGACCGCCTCCTTGTCCTCTTCCGGCAGGTCCTCCAGCTCCAGCTTGCCGTCCACGGCGGAGCGCAGCTCCTTGCCCTTGTACTCCCGCAGGATCTCCATGAGGAGCTGGTCCGGCTGGTCGGTGAGGTAGAGGATCTCGATGTTCCGGTCCCGGAGCAGCTCCGTCTGGGGCAGGCTGTCCATGGCGGTGACGGACTCGCCGGCGGCGTAGTAGATCACCTTCTGGCTCTCCGGCATCCGGTCCACGTACTCGGAGAGGGTGACCATCTTCTTCTCCGTGGAGGAGTAGAACAGCAGCAGATCCTGCAAAAGCTCCCGCTTGGCCCCGTAGTTGTTCAGGCAGCCCACCTTCAGCTGGCGGCCGAAGGACTTGAAGAACGCCTCGTAGCCCTCCCGGTCCTCCTTCAGCATCCGCTCCAGCTCGCCCTTCACCTTTTTCTCGATGTTGGCGGCCATGAGCTTCAGCTGGCGGTCATGCTGCAGCAGCTCCCGGGAGATGTTCAGGCTCAGGTCCGGGGAGTCCACCACGCCCCGGACAAAGCCGAAGTGCTCGCCGATCAGGTCCTCGCACTTGTCCATGATCATCACGCCGGAGGAGTAGAGCTGGAGACCCCGCTGGTACTCGGTGGTGTAGTAGTCGAAGGGGGGACGGCTGGGGATGAACAGCAGGGCCTTGTAGCTCACCTGGCCCTCGGCAGACACGGTGATGACGGACCGGGGCGGGGTGAAGTCACCGAACTTGTCCTGATAGAACTTGTCGTACTCCTCCTTGGAGACCTCGCCCTTCCGGCGCTGCCAGATGGGCACCATGCTGTTGAGAGTGGCCTCCTCCTTGTAGTCCTCGTACTCGGGCTTGTCCTCGGGGCAGCCCTCCTTCTTCCGGGACTTGGTGACCTCCATGCGGATGGGCCAGCGGATGTAGTCGGAGTATTTCTTGATAAGGGAGCGCAGAGTGTGCTCCTCCAGATACTCGCTGTAGTCGGCCTCCTCACAGTCGGCCTTGATGTGCATGATGATGTCGGTGCCCACCGTCTCCTTCTCGCAGGGGGTGATGGTATAGCCGTCGGCGCCGTCGCTCTCCCAGCGGTAGGCCTGGGCGCTGCCGAACTTGCGGGTGACCACGGCGATGTGGTCCGCCACCATGAAGGCGGAGTAAAAGCCCACGCCAAACTGGCCGATGACGTCGTCGGCGGCGCTGTCCTCGCCCAGCTCCTGACGGAACTGGAGGGTGCCGCTGGAGGCGATGACCCCCAGGTTGTGCTCCAGATCGTCTTCGTCCATGCCGATGCCGTTGTCGCTGACGGTGAGGGTGCGGTTTTCCGGGTCCGCGGCCACATGGATGAAAAAGTCCTCCCGCTTCATCCCCACGGACTCGTCGGTGAGGGAGCGGTAGCTCAGCTTGTCGATGGCGTCGCTGGCGTTGGAGATGATCTCCCGCAGGAAGATCTCCCGGTGGGTGTAGATGGAGTTGATCATCAGGTCCAGGAGCCGCTTGCTCTCCGCCTGAAATTCTTTCTTTGCCATTGCCTGTTTCCTCCTGTACGGAACCGGCGGAAAGAGACGCCGGCTCCCAAAATTTTACTGGCCCTATGATGCAATGAAATTATTAACAGAGTATGACAAAAGTCTAAATCTTAGCACTCTTTTTATAAGAGTGCTAAAACGCGGCGTTCCCCCCTTTTGGGCGGGAACGCCTCTGTGGGCGATGGATCAGTGGATCTCCAGCCGGCGGGTGGTGGGGACGGTCTTTTCCCGCTTGGGCATGGTCAGGGTCAGCACGCCGTTCTCATAGGCGGCGGAGATATCCTCGGACTTGATGCCGGAGATATCGAAGCTGCGGGAGAAGGAGCCGTAGGACCGCTCGCAGCGCAGGTAATTGCCGGCGCTGTCCTTGTCCTCCCGGCTGGTGCTGCGCTGGGCGGTGATGGCCAGGTAGTTGCCGTCGATGTCGATGTGGATGTCCTCCTTCTTCACGCCGGGCAGGTCCGCCTCCAGGACGATGGCGTCGCCGGTATCCTTGATGTCGGTCCTGAAGCCGCCCAGAGAATTGCTGCCGGAGAAGAAGCTCCGCTCCAGCTCGTCCAGGTCACGGAAGGGATGGTAGGTGTCCACGTTGTGGGTGTGGGTGAAAGGAATCAGTTCAAACATAATGGTTGCCTCCTGTTATTTTTTTTGATGGCCCAAGCCTACACCCCAATTGTGAACAAGGATAGCGGAAAGTATGACCAAACTGTAAACATTAGCACTCGACGAATGAGAGTGCTAATTTCGGGGGGCGGGCCGTTCCGGACACCGTCTGCCTGGCACTTAGTGGTTGTATTTTTCAAAGCGGGGTGCTATACTGTACCATGTATCGTTATGACGCATTCCGCCCCCGGGCGGAGGAATAGAAGGAGTGTTCTGATTTGAAGATCATTGTTCTGGCCGGCGGCCTGTCCCCGGAGCGCAGCGTCTCCCTGGTCACCGGCGTCAGCGTGTGCAGGGCCCTGCGGGCCAGGGGCCATCAGGCGGCGCTGGTGGATATGTTCCTGGGCCTGGAGGATTACGCGGGCCCGCTGGAGGATATTTTCTCCAGCCCCGACGGCCGCTGCGGCCACGCCGCCATCGATCCCGCCGCCCCGGACCTGGCGGCGGTGCGCCAGAGCCGCCGGGACCGGTCTCCCAGCCTCTTCGGCCCCGGGGTGCTGGAGGTCTGCTGTCTGGCGGACATGGTGTTTCTGGGCCTCCACGGGGCCTGCGGCGAGGACGGACGGGTCCAGGCGGCCTTCGATCTTCTGGGCATCCCCTATACCGGCGGCGGCTACCTGGCCTCCGGCATGGCCATGAACAAGGCCGTCACCAAGCAGGTGATGGAGCGCTGCGGCATCCGGACCGCCCCCTGGCGGGAAGTGCGGTACACCCGGGAGGACATCCCCCGGCTGACGGAGGAGCTGGACGTCCCCTGCGCCGTCAAGACCATCGACGGCGGTTCCTCCCTGGGCATGGCCCTGCCGGACACCCGGGAGGAGCTGCGGGCGGCTCTGGAGGAGCTGCTGGCCTACGGCGGACATGTGATCGCGGAGAAGAAGATCCATGGCCGGGATATGACCGTGGGGATCCTGGGGGACCGGTATCTGCCTGCCGTGGAGATCATCCCCCAGTCCGGAACATACTTTGACTACGCCGCCAAGTATCAGGCCGGCGGCAGCCTGGAGGTGTGCCCCGCCGATATCACGGAGGACCAGTGGCGGGCCATGGGGGAGGCGGCGCTGACGCTGCACCGGGCCCTGGGCCTGACGGTCTACAGCCGGACGGACTTTATCCTGGACGGGGACGGGAACGCCTGGTGTCTGGAGATCAACACCCTGCCGGGGATGACCCCCGCCAGCCTGCTGCCCAAGGAGGCCGCCGCCGTGGGGATGACCTACGAGGAGCTGTGCGACGAGATCGTCTGCCGGTCTCTGGCGGTGAAGAGACTGTAAGAAAAGGAGCCTGCCTATGATTCCCATTACTGCCGGTCAGATCGCCGCCGCCGTGGGCGGCACGCTTTACGGCCCTGACCGCGCCGCCTCCGCCGTGTCCACCGACAGCCGCCGGATCGAACCGGGAAGCTGGTTCGTTCCTCTGGCGGGGGAGCGGTTCGACGGCCACGACTATATCGGCATGGCGCTGGAGAAGGGGGCCGTGGGGTGCCTCTGCGCCCGTCTGCCGGAGGAGAGGCGGCCGGATCGGGCCTATGTGCTGGTACAGGATACGAAGCGGGCGCTGAAGGATCTGGCGGCCTGGTACCGGGGGCTGTTCGACCTGCCGGTGGTCCAGATCACCGGCAGCGTGGGCAAGACCACCACCAAGGAGCTGATCGCCTCGGTGCTCAGCCAGGAGCTTGACGTGCTCAAGACCCGGGGAAACCTGAACGGCGACATCGGCGCGCCCCTGACGGTGCTGGAGCTGGAGCGGCGGCATCGGGCGGCGGTGATCGAGACCGGCATGGACAGCTTCGGCCAGATCCGCTATCTGGGGGAGATGATCCGCCCGGATGTGGCCGTCATCACCAACATCGGCGACGCCCACATGGAGTATCTGGGCAGCCGCCGGGGCATCCTGAAGGCGAAAAGCGAGATCTTCGAGAATCTGCGGCCCGGCGGGCTGGCGGTGCTGAACGGCGATGACGAGCTGCTCAGCACCCTGAATCTGCCCTTTGAGACCGTCCGCTGCGGCCTGGGGGAGAACTGTCAGGCCCGGATCAGCCAGGTGGAGGATCTGGGCGTAGCGGGGGTGCGGTGCCTCGTCACCACCGCCGGGGGGAGCTACCCCCTGACCATTCCCGCCCCCGGCGTCCATATGGTCTACGCCGCCGCCATGGCCGCTGTCATCGGGGAGCGGCTGGGCCTCAGCGGAGAGAGCATCCGCCGGGGCGTGGCGGCCTACGTCCCCGCCGGGGACCGGATGCGCGTGGAGCGCCTGGCCGGCGGCCGCACGCTGCTCAATGACAGCTACAACGCCAATCCCCAGTCCATGGCCGCCGCCCTCCGGGTGCTGGCCGCCACCCCCGGCGAAAAGCGCATCGCCATGCTGGGGGACATGAAGGAGCTGGGGGCCGCCGCGGAAACCGGCCATGGGGCCATCGGGCGGCTGGCGGGGGAGCTGGGCATCGACCTTCTGCTGGCTGTGGGTCCTCTGTGCGAGAGGTACATGGTCCCCGCCGCCCGGGCCGCCGGCTGCGCCGACGTGCGGTGGTTCGCCGATCGGGAGAGCGCCCAGGCGGCGCTGGCGGAGGCGTTCGGCCCCGGGGACTGCGCCCTGCTGAAGGCGTCCCACTTCTCCGGCAGGTTCGACCTGACGGCGGACTATCTGAGGACCCTCTTTACGTAAATAACGCGCCGCCCTCCGGGGCGGACCGACAAGAGAGCAGGATCATGACTGAGATCAGCGTATCAAATGTAAAAAAATCCTTTGAGATCGGGAAAAATGTTTTAGACGGCGTGACCTTCACGGTGGAGACCGGGGAGCGGGTGGGCCTGCTGGGCCGCAACGGCGCGGGCAAGTCCACCCTCTTCCGGATCCTCACCGGGGAGCTGGAGCCGGACGAGGGGGAGGTCTCCATCGCCCGGGGGCGGCGGCTGGGCCTCATTTCCCAGATCCCGGTGTACCCCGCGGGGTACACTGTGGAGGACGTGCTCCTCACCGCCTTCGCCCGCCACCAGAAGCTGGCGGAGGAGATGGAGGCCCTGGCCGCCGCCATGGCCGCCGGGGACGGCAGCGAGGCCACTTTGAAGCGGTACGGGGAGCTGTCCGCCCGGTTCGAGGGCCTGGGGGGCTACGACACGGAGACCGCCGTCAGCAAGGTGGCCAACGGCCTGGGCATCCCGGCGGAGATGCGCGCCCAGCTCTTCGACAGCCTCTCCGGCGGGGAAAAGACCCGGGTGAACCTGGGCCGCCTGCTGCTGGAGGACACGGATGTGCTGCTGCTGGACGAGCCTACCAACCACCTGGACCTCCACGCGGTGGAGTGGCTGGAGGACTACGTCCGCCGCTTCAAGGGCACGGTCATCGCCATCAGCCATGACCGGTACTTTCTGGACCGGACCATCAGCCGGGTGGTGGAGATCTGCGACGGCAAGGCGGAGTTCTACGCCGGCAACTACACCTTCTACGCCATCGAGAAGGAGCGGCGCTACCAGGAGAAGCTGCGCCAGTACGAGAAGGAGCAGGCCAAGATCCGTCAGCTCCAGGAGGCGGCAGACAAGCTGCACCTGTGGGCCTTCATGGGGGCGGACAAGCTCCATAAGCGGGCTTTTTCCATGGAGCGGCGCATCGAGCGCATCCGCCAGACGGAGAAGCCCGCCAAGGCCCGGACCCTCACCGGCCGCTTCGAGCAGCGGGAGTTCAGCGGGGACGAGGTGCTGAGCGTCCGGGACCTGAGCAAGTCCTTCGGGGACCGGCGGCTGTTCCACGACGTGGAGCTGCTGGTGGAGGGGGGCGAGCGCATCGCCCTTCTGGGGGACAACGGCGCCGGCAAATCCACTTTTCTGAAGATCCTCATGGGGGAGGAGCGGCCGGACGGGGGCAGCGTCCGCTTCGGCCCTACGGTCCGCGTCGCCTATCTGCCCCAGATCATCCAGTTCGACGACCCCAGCCGGAACCTGGTGGACACCATGCTCTGGTCCAAGCGGGGGGTCACCACCCAGGAGGCCCGGGACCGGCTGGCGGCCTTCAACTTCCGGGGGGAGGACGTGTTCAAGACCGTGTCCGTCCTCTCCGGCGGGGAGCAGAGCCGCCTTCGGCTCTGTATGCTCATGGACGACGCCGTCAACCTGCTGGTGCTGGACGAGCCTACCAACCACCTGGACATCGACAGCCGGGAGTGGATCGAGGAGGCGGTGGAGGCCTATGAGGGCGCTCTGCTGTTCGTCAGCCACGACCGGTACTTCATCAACCGCTTCGCCACCCGGATCTGGGAGCTGGAGGACGGGGTCATCACCGACTATCCGGTGTCCTTCCCCCGGTACCGGGAGATCAAGGACCGCCAGCGCCAGCTGGCCCAGGCCCAGTCCCGGCCGGAGCGGCGGGAGGAAAAACCCAAGGCCGCCGTTCCCAAGGGGGGCAGGAGCCAGCAGAATGCCCGGAAGCAGCTGACCATCTGCGAGCGGGACATGGCCCGGCTGGAGGAGCAGGGAAAGGCCCTGGCGGAGGAGCTGGAGGCCGCTGCCTGCGATTACGCGCGCTACAGCGAGCTGTACGCCCGGAAGGAAGAACTTGACAAAAAGCTCCAGGAGCTGATGGACCGCTGGGAGGTATTGGCGGAGGAGGCCGAGGCATGAAGAAAGGCGAGAAGGCCTGCTATGGGCTGGCCGCCCTGTGTCTGGTTCTGGGGCTGCTGCTGATGAACGTATATACCGCCGTGCGGTTCACCGGGTTTCTGCTGTGCTGCGCCGGGGCGGCGCTGGTGATCTTCGCCCTGCTGACCCGGTGGAAGGAGCGTCACCGCTGGGCGCTGTGGCTGCGGCGGGTGTTCCTGGCCCTGCTGGCGGCGGGCTTCGCCTTTTTCGCCGTGCTGGAGGTCCGGGTGGTCTCCTGGGCGCGCACCGACGACGAGACGCCTGTGACCGCGATCATCGTGCTGGGAGCGGGGGTCAACGGGACGGAGCCGTCCCTGACCCTGCGGACCCGGCTGGAGGCGGCTCTGGCCTACGCCCAGGAGAGGCCGGAGGTCCCCGTCATCGTCTCCGGCTCCCGGGGGCCGGGGGAGGACATCTCCGAGGCGAGGTGCATGGCCGACTGGCTCACTGCCCGGGGCGTGGACCCGGAGCGGGTCTGGCTGGAGGAGCAGGCGGACAATACCAGGGAGAACATCCATTACTCCACGGCCATGCTGGCGGAGCGGGGGTATGACGCCACGGCGGACATCGCGGTGGTGTCCAGCGACTACCACCTGTGCCGGGCGTCCCTGTATATGCCGGGGAATCTGGCGCCGGTGGCGGCGCGTATGCCGGCGCGGTACTGGCCCATCACCCTGAACTACTATATCCGGGAGGCATTCGCCATGGCGGCGGTGCTGGTATTCCCATAAGGAGGGCCTATGTCCAAGAAGATCTTGTGCGTATACTACAGCCGCACCGGCCACACCGCCAGGCTCATGGGCGACATCGCCGGGGAGCTGGGCTGCGAGCTGGCGGCCCTGGAGGACGGCGTGGACCGCTCCGGCCTGGCGGGCTGGCTGCGCAGCGGCCGCCAGGCCATGAGCCGGGCTCTGCCGCCGGTGAAAAAGCCGGAGACGGCCCTGCCCCTGGGGGAGTACGATCTGGTGATCGTGGGCACCCCGGTGTGGGCCGGGCGGTGCTCCGCCCCGGTGCGGAGCTTTCTCCGGGAGTACGGCGAGGAGCTGCAAAACGTGGCCTACGTCATCACCCGGAGCAGCGACATTCGCTACGAGGAGGTCTACGACCAGATGGACTTCTATGTCCGCCGGCCGCACCTCCACGCCATCAGCATCCGGCCCAACACCGTAGGCTCCACCTTCTGGCGGGACGAGTTCCTGGCCGGGGTCCGGGGAGAGGGGGGCGGCGGCCATGCTGGATAAGCTGAAGGCCATCGACAGCCGCTATCAGGAGATCGAGAGCAAGCTGGCCGACGGCGCCGTCTACGCCGACAGCGCCCTGCTGGCCCGGCTCACCCGGGAGCAGAAGGAGCTGACCCCGGTGGTGGAGGCGTACCGGGCCTACCGGCAGGCAGAGAGCGATCTTGCCGCCGCCCGGGAGATGCTGTCCGATCCGGAGCTTCGGGAGCTGGCCCAGGAGGAGCAGCGCTCCGCCAGAGCCGCCATGGAGCGGCTGGAGGGGGAGCTGAAGCTGCTGCTCCTGCCCAGGGACCCCAACGACAGCCGGAGCGTGGTCATGGAGCTCCGGGGCGGCGTGGGAGGCGAGGAGGCCATGCTCTTTGCCGCCGATCTCTTTCGGATGTACACCCTCTACGCCGAGAGCCGGGGGTGGAAGATGGAGGTGGTGGACCTGAAGGAGACGGACCTGGGAGGCGTGAAGGAGTGTACCTGCCTCATCGAGGGGGAGAACGTCTGGTCCCGCCTGAAGTTTGAAAGCGGCGCCCACCGGGTCCAGCGGGTGCCGGTGACCGAGTCCTCCGGCCGAATCCAGACCTCCGCCGCCACGGTGGCGGTGCTGCCTCAGGCGGAGGAGGTGGAGTTCGTCATCGACCCGAAGGACCTGCAGATCGACACCTTCCGGTCCTCCGGCGCGGGGGGCCAGCACGTCAATAAGACCGAGTCCGCCATCCGCATCACCCACCTGCCCACCGGCACGGTGGTGGAGTGCCAGGACGAGCGCAGTCAATATAAGAACAAGGACCGGGCCATGAAGATCCTCCGCAGCAAGCTCTACGAGGCGGAGCAGGCCCGGCAGAACGCCGCCATCGCCGCCCAGCGCCGCAGCCAGGTGGGCTCCGGCGACCGCAGCGAGCGCATCCGCACCTATAATTTTCCCCAGGGCCGGGTGACGGACCACCGGCTCACCGGGGACAGCAGAAACTTCAACATCGACGCCGTCATGGCCGGGGGCCTGGACCCCATCATCGACGCCCTGGTTACCGCGGATCAGGCGGCGAAGCTGGCCGCGGCGGGGGCGTCATCTATCTGACGAGGAAATCGAGGCGCAGCGCCTATGCAGACACAGTATTTTACCATTGCGGACCCGGCGGCCCAGCGGGAGGACGTGGCCGCCGCCGCCGCCATCCTCCGGCGGGGGGGCCTTCTGGGCATCCCCACGGAGACGGTCTACGGTCTGGGGGCCGACGGGTTGAATCCGGAGGCGGTCCGCCATATTTTCGAGGCCAAGGGCCGTCCCCAGGACAACCCCCTGATCCTCCATGTGCCGGAGGCCTCCTGGCTGGAGCGGTACTGCCGGGATATCCCGGCGGCGGCGTACCGGCTGGCGGAGAAATTCTGGCCGGGGCCGCTGACCATGATCCTCCCCCGGCGGGAGATCGTGCCGGAGGAGGTGACCTGCGGCCTGGACACCGTGGGGATGCGGTGCCCCAATCACCCGGTGACGCTGGCCATCCTCCGGGCGGCGGGGGTGCCGGTGGCCGCGCCCAGCGGGAACCTTTCCGGACGGCCCAGCCCCACCTGCGCCGCCCATATGCGGGAGGACATGGACGGGCGGATCGACGGTATCGTGGACGGCGGCCCCTGCGGCGTGGGGGTGGAGTCCACCATCATCGATTTGACCGTGACCCCGCCCCGGCTGCTCCGCCCCGGCGGACTGCCGCTGGAGAGCCTGCGGGAGGTCCTGGGGGAGGTGGCGGTGGACAAGGCGGTGCTCTCCCCTCTCTCCGCCGGGGAAAAGCCCAAGGCCCCCGGCATGAAGTACCGCCACTACGCCCCCAAGGCCCCCGTTACCGTGGTCACCGGTGAGGGCGGCCGCACGGCCCGGTACATCCGGGACCACGGAGAGCGGAATACCGGCGTCATCTGCTTTGAGGAGTACAAAGATCAGTTTCCCGGGCGCGTGGTGCGGTCCATCGGACCGGCCCGGGACCGGGGAGAGCAGGCCCGCCGGGTGTTCGACGCCCTGCGGTCCTTTGACGGCACGGACGTGGCCGCCATCTTTGCCCAATGTCCCGGTGACAGGGACCTGGGCCTGGCCGTGGCCAACCGCCTGAAAAAAGCGGCGGGCTTCCAGATCGTGGACCTGGGGGAGGAGGAGCGGTCATGACGGTCATCGGACTCACCGGGCCCACCGGCGCCGGCAAAACCACCGCCCTGGAGGCGCTGGAGGAGCTGGGCTTTCAGGCGGTGGACTGCGACCGGCTGTATGATGAGCTGCTGCGGACCTCTCCGGCCCTGCGGGAGGCCATCGCGGCGGCCTTCGGGGACGTGTTTCTGCCGGACGGCGGTCTGGACCGCCCCGGGCTGGCCCGGCGGGTGTTTGCCGACCAGCGGGAGCTGGAGCGGCTCAACGCCATCGTCTATCCGGCGGTGTCCGCCGCGGTGGAGGAAAAGATCCGGCGGTGCACGCAAAGAGGACTGGTCATCGATGCCATCAATCTGCTGGAGTCGGGCATGGGCCGCCTGTGCGATCTGACGGTGGCCCTCACCGCCCCGCCGGAGGTCCGGCTGCGGCGGATCATGGCCCGGGACGGCATATCCGAGGAACGGGCCAGGGCCCGGATCGCCGCCCAGAAGCCGGACCGGTTCTACCGGGACCGCTGCGCGTACCTGCTGGAGAACCGGGCGGAGAGCAGGGCAGAATGTAAAGAGCTGATACGGGAATTTTTTGAAATGATCATATCTGACATGGAGGTAACAAAGTAATGGAAGAGAAACAGTGGCTGGAGCAGGTCCTGCATTTCCCCAAGAACGGCTATGACCGTCTGGAGGGGGACGAGCGGGCGTCCATGCTGGGCGCTATGAACGCCTACTGCCGGGACTACAAGGCGTTTCTGGACGCGGGCAAGACCGAGCGGGAGTGCGTGGCCGAGGGCATCCGTCAGGCGGAGGCAAAGGGTTTTCGGCCCTATGTCCGGGGCATGGCGCTGAAGGCCGGGGACAAGGTCTACAGGAGCAACCGGGGCAAGATGCTGCTGCTGGCGGTCATCGGGGAGAAGAGCCTCAGCGGGGGCGTCCAGATCGCCGCCGCCCACATCGACTCCCCCCGGCTGGACCTGAAGCCCACCCCGCTTTATGAGGACAGCCAGCTGGCCTATCTCAAGACCCACTACTACGGCGGCATCCGCAAGTACCAGTGGGTCACCATCCCTCTGGAGCTGCACGGCACGGTGGCCATGAAGGACGGCACGGTCAAGACCGTGGCCATCGGACAGGGGGACGAGCCGAAGCTGGTGGTGACGGACCTGCTGCCCCACCTGGGAGCGGAGCAGAGCAAGAAGCCCCTCAGCGAGGGCATCACCGGCGAGCAGCTGAACCTGCTGGTGGGCAGCGAGCCGGTGGAGGGCCTGCTGGGCGGCCCCGGCGATCCGGCCAACCTGGTCCGGGTGAAGCTGGCCGTCATGAAGCGGCTCTATGAGAAGTACGGCTTTACCGAGGCGGACTTCATCTCCGCCGAGCTGGAGGCGGTCCCCGCCCAGAACGCGGTGGACATCGGCCTGGACGCCAGCATGATCGGCGCCTACGGCCACGACGACCGGGTCTGCGGCTATGCCGCCCTGAAGGCCATGCTGGATCTGGACAAGACCCCGGACAAGACCGCCGTGTGCGTTCTGGCGGACAAGGAGGAGATCGGCTCCGTGGGCGTCAGCGGTATGCAGACCCACGCCTTCGAGACCTTTATGGAGGATCTGTGCGACAGCCAGAACGTGCCTGTCCGGGCCTGCCTGGAGAAGAGCTTCTGCCTCTCCGCCGACGTGACCGCCGCCTTCGATCCCAGCTTCCCCGAGGTGTTTGAAAAGCGCAACAGCGCCCGGCTGAACTACGGCGTGGGCCTGGCCAAGTACACCGGCAGCCGGGGCAAGAGCGGCTGCTCCGACGCCTCCGCCGAGGTGGTGGCCTACGCCCGCCGGATCTTCGACGACAACGGCGTCATCTGGCAGATGGCCGAGCTGGGCAAGGTGGACGCCGGCGGCGGCGGCACCGTGGCGGCCTACATGGCCAACCGCAACATCGACACCCTGGACGCCGGCGTGCCGGTGCTGGCCATGCACGCCCCCTTCGAGGTAGTGGCGAAGCTGGACTGCTACATGACCTATCGGGCCATGAAGGCGGTCTACGAGAACTGAGTCCGGGCCGCCTCCCCCTCTCCGGGACCCGCCGGGGAGGGGGAGCGGCAGAAGCTGCGGGGGCTGTCCCCGCTGAGGAGAGAGGTATACTGGCATGATCTTTTACTTTTCCGCCACCGGCAACAGCAAGTATGTGGCCCTGCGGCTGGCTGAGGCCACCGACGACCGGCTGATCTCCCTGACGGACGCGGTCCACAGCCGCTGCTACCAGTACGACGTCAGCCAGGAGCGGCGAATCGGCTTCGTGGTCCCCACCTATTACTACGGCCTGCCCAGCATCCTCAGCTTCTTTCTGGAGAAGCTGAAGCTCGAGGGCTATGGGGACCAGTATGTGTATCTGGCCCTGACCTGCGGCGGCTCCACCGGCGACGCGGCGGGACAGATGGGGAAGCTGCTGAAGAAAAAGGGCGTGGCCCTGTCCGCCCAGTTCGCCATCCCCATGGTGAGCAACTACATCCCTCTGGACAAAATGCCGGAGAGGGAGGAGATCGACCGGCGGCTGGCGGCGGCGGAGGAGTACATCGACGAGGCCCGGCGGGCCGTGCGCTCCCGGAGCATCGGCGACTACAACCGCTGCCAGGGGGCGGCCCCGGGGGCCGTCACCGCCGCCGTCTATCCGCTGTACGCCCGGGGCCGGTCCACCAAGCCCTTTGTGGTCACTGACGCGTGCACAGGCTGCGGCCTCTGTGAGCAGATCTGTCCCTGCGGGGCCATTACGATGACCGAGGGCCGCCCGGCGTGGACCAAGCCCCAATGCGTCCGCTGCCTGGGCTGCCTCCACCGCTGCCCCGGCGGAGCCATCCGCTGGAAGAAGGCGGAGGAGGACCGGGGACGTTATGTAAACCCAAAGGCGGAGCTGTAGCGCCGCCGGGAAGCGCGGCTGGGGGGCGGCGTCCGTTTTGGACACCGCTCCCGGTTTGTCCATGGCGGGGCGAGAGCCGCCGCGGTATAATCAGGATATCTCTGCCGGCCGTTCCGGCGGGGGAAAGGAGGAGGTCCCTACGAAACGAAACTGGAAGAATTGGCTGCGGTACCTGCCGGCGGTGCTGATGGCCGCCTGCATGGTGGGATTTCTCCTGTTCGGGACAGGGGTGGAGGCGGAGGAGCTTCTGAACTGGTCCCCGGAAAACCCGTATCTGGCGGCCCTCTTTCTCATCGGCCTCTATGCCCTGAAGAGCATGACGGTGTTTTTCCCCCTGGTGGTCCTGTACCTGGCGGGGGGACTGCTGTTCCCCCTGCCGGCGGCGCTGCTGGTGAACCTCATCGGTCTGGCGGTCTGCGACACGGCGCCCTATCTGGTGGGGCGGCTGTCCGCGGCGGAGACCATGACCCGGCTGCGGGCGCGGTATCCCAGGCTGGAGACCCTGGAGCGCATCCAGCGGGAGAATGATTTCCTCTTTGCCCTGCTGACCCGGGCCGTGGGGGTGCTGCCCGGCGATGTGGTCAGTCTCTATCTGGGGGCGGTGCGCCTGCCCTATGGGCCGTACCTGGCGGGGAGCCTGCTGGGCCTGTGCCCCACCATGGTGGCCGTGACCATCATGGGGGAGAGCGCGGCGGACCCGCTGTCGCCGGGATTTCTGATCGCCCTTGGCTGCGATCTGGCCATCGTGGCGGCGTCCTTCCTGGTATGCCGCCGGATGCTGAAGAAAAAACCGTGACAGGGCAGAAAGACGCCGGGGGACGCCCACGGCGCCTTTTTTCTACGGAAGCCGCAAAAAGGCGGCGGATCTTTCCAGAATGTTTTTACAGATTGTACACAAACCGATTGGGATTTTTGTGCTATAATAGCCCATTATACCGGCATACTGTGCCCAATTTGAATTTTGACAAGGAATGCCGCCCACGGGGCGGCAGGTGCGGTACATGAACGAGCGAAATACACTGGCCCTGGGGATCGATATCGGCTCCACCACGGCCAAGGTGGTCCTGTCGGACGGCGGGACCATCCTCTTTGAGCGCTACCAGCGCCATTACTCCCAGGTGCGGCAAAAGACCCTGGAGCTGCTGGAGGAGGCGGCCCCCTTCGCCGGGGACCGGCCCGTGGCGGCGGCCATCTCCGGCTCCGCCGGGCTGGGCCTGGCGGAGAGCGCGGGGATCCCCTTCGTCCAGGAGGTGTTCGCCACCGGCGAGGTGGTCCGGCGGCTGGAGCCGGACACCTCCGCGGTGGTGGAGCTGGGCGGCGAGGACGCCAAGATCATCTTCTTTGACGGCGGCGTGGACGAGCGGATGAACGGCTCCTGCGCCGGGGGCACCGGGGCCTTCATCGACCAGATGGCCACCCTGCTGAACGTGACGGTGGACGAGCTGGACCGGATGAGCCTCCAGGCCCAGCGGCTCTACCCCATCGCCTCCCGGTGCGGCGTTTTCGCCAAGACGGATATCCAGCCCCTTCTCAACCAAGGGGCCAAGCACGCCGACGTGGCGGCCAGCATCTACCAGGCGGTGGTGAACCAGACCATCGCCGGTCTGGCCCAGGGCCGCCGCATCACCGGGAAGGTGCTGTTTCTGGGCGGGCCGCTGTACTACTGTAAGGGCCTGCGGCGGCGGTTCCAGGAGACGCTGAAGCTCACCGACGACCAGGCGGTGTTCCCGGAGTACGGCCGCTTCGCCGTGGCCATGGGCGCGGCGCTGTATGCCGCCGGGACCGGGGAGCTTGCCACCATGGACGAGCTGCGGCGCAAGGTCCGGTCCGCCGTCTCCGTCCGGGACGAGCGAAACCTGCTGCCGCCCCTCTTTGAGACGGAGGCGGACTACGCCGCCTTCCGGGAGCGCCACAGCCGGGCGGACGTGGCCCGTCGGGACATGGAAAGCTACGCCGGCGGCGCCTGGCTGGGCATCGACTGCGGCAGCACCACCACCAAGGTGGCCCTCCTCAGCGCGGACAAGGAGCTGCTGTACACCTATTACGCCTCCAACCGGGGGGACCCGGTGGAGATCGTCCGGGAGCAGCTGGAGGAGATCTACCGCCTGTGCGGAGACCGGATCGTGATCCGGGGCAGCGCCGTTACCGGCTACGGGGAGGAGCTGATCCAGGCGGCCTTCGGCGTGGACCGGGGGGTGGTGGAGACCATCGCCCACTACACCGCCGCCAGGTACTTCTGCCCCCAGGTGGACTTTATCCTGGACATCGGCGGCCAGGACATCAAGTGCTTCAAGATCCGCAATGGAGCCATCGACTCCATCATGCTCAACGAGGCCTGCTCCTCGGGCTGCGGGTCCTTTATCGAGACCTTCGCCCGGTCCATGGGCTATGACGTGGCTGCCTTCGCGGAGAAGGGGCTCCACAGCAAAGCCCCGGTGAATCTGGGGTCCCGGTGCACCGTCTTTATGAACTCCTCCGTGAAGCAGTCCCAGAAGGACGGGGCCACGGTGGAGGATATCTCCGCGGGGCTGTCCGTCTCCGTGGTGAAAAACGCCATCTACAAGGTCATCCGGGCCGGCTCCGCCGACGAGCTGGGGGAGCATGTGGTGGTCCAGGGGGGCACCTTCTACAACGACGCGGTGCTGCGGGCCTTTGAGCGGGAGCTGGGCCGGGACGTGATCCGTCCCGCCATCGCCGGGCTCATGGGGGCCTATGGCGCGGCGCTGTACGCCATGAGCGCGCCGCCGGAGGGCGGCTCGTCCCTGATCCCGCCGGAGAAGCTGCGGGAGTTCGTCCATACCGCCAAGGCCGCCGCCTGCCAGGGCTGCGCCAACCACTGCCGGCTGACCATCAACAGCTTCGGCGGCGGGAAGAAGTACATATCCGGCAACCAGTGCCAGAAGGCCCTGGGCCTGAAGGACCCGGAGGAGGTGCCGGACCTCTACGGCTGGAAGCGGGAGGCTCTTACCTCTCTGCCGCCGGGGGCGGAGGTCCGGGGAAGCATCGGCCTGCCTCTGGCTTTGGGGATGTACGAGCTGCTGCCCCTGTGGCACGCCTTTTTCACCCGCCTGGGCTTCCGGGTGGAGCTCAGCGGCCTCTCCAGCCGCCGGATCTATGAGAAGGGGCAGTTCTCCATCCCCTCGGATACCGCCTGCTACCCCGCCAAGATCATGCACGGCCACATGGAGGTGCTGCTGGAGCGGGGAGTGGACGCCATCTTCTACCCCTGCCTGACCTACAACGTGGACGAGAAGGCCGGGGACAACCACTACAACTGCCCGGTGGTGGCCTACTACGCAGAGCTGCTCCACGGCAACATGGAGGATCTGGCGGACACCCGGTTCCTCTATCCCTTCCTGAACATCAACGACCGCCGGGAGCTGGCCAGGGAGCTGACGGCCTGCCTCCAGCCGGTGTTCCCGGACGTGAAGCGCCGGGAGGTCCAGAAGGCGGTGGACTACGCCTTCACCGCCTACGAGCGGTACATGGCCCAGGTCCGCCAGGAGGGGGAGCGGGCCATCCGCTGGGCCAGGGAGCACCATAAGCCCATCATGATCCTGGCGGGCCGGCCCTACCACATCGACCCGGAGATCGGCCACGGCATCGACAAGCTGGCGGCCTCCCTGGGTTTCGTGGTGGTCAGCGAGGACAGCGTGTGCCATCTGGCGGACCCGGAGCCGGTCCACGTGCTGAACCAGTGGACCTACCACGCCCGGCTCTACCGGGCGGCCCGGTACGCCTGTGAGCACGATGACGTGCAGCTGGTGCAGCTGGTGAGCTTCGGCTGCGGGGTGGACGCCATCACCACCGACGAGGTCCGCCGCATCCTGGAGGAGGGCGGCAAGCTGTACACCCAGATCAAGATCGACGAAATCACCAACCTGGGAGCGGTGAAGATCCGGCTCAGGAGCCTTATGGGCGCGCTGGAGGAGAAGAAGAGGGGAGGGACGGTATGACCGACCGGGAAAAAGGCTATGTGGTCTTTACCAGGGAGATGAAGGCCACCCACACCATTCTGGTGCCCAATATGCTGCCCATGCACTTCAAGCTCATCGGGCGGGTGCTGGAGCAGGTGGGCTACAAGGTGAAGCTGCTGGAGACCAGCGGCCCCCAGATCGCGGAGACCGGGCTGAAATACGTCCACAACGACACCTGCTATCCCGCCATTCTGGTCATCGGCCAGTTCATCGACGCCCTCCAGCGGGGGGGCTACGACCCGGACAAGGTGGCCCTGATCCAGTTCCAGACCGGCGGCGGCTGCCGGGCCTCCAACTACATCCACCTGCTGCGGAAGGCCCTGGAAAAGGCGGGGTACGGCCAGGTGCCCGTCATCTCCCTGAGCATGGCGGGGCTGGAGAAGCACCCTGGCTTTCAGCTGACGCTGCCCCTCATCATGAAGATGATGTACGGCGTGTTCTACGGCGATATGCTCATGAGTCTGGTGAACCAGACCAAGCCCTACGAGGTGGAAAAGGGCAGCGCCCAGGCCCTGGCGGATCTGTGGACGGACCGGCTGGCCCGGGAGCTGACCAGCGGCCAGGACAGCTACGGCCAGGTGAAGCGCAACTATAAGCGGATGCTGGACGACTTCGCCGCCCTGCCCATGGAAAAGAGCGAAAAGGTCATGGTGGGCATCGTGGGGGAGATCTTCGTAAAATACTCCCCTCTGGGCAACAACGACCTGGAGCAGTTTCTGGTGGACGAGGGGGCGGAGGTGGTGATCCCCGGCCTGCTGGACTTCTGCCTCTACTGCGTATACAACAACCTGATGGACCGGAAGCTCTACGGGATGCAGAAGCACGTCCAGTTCATCTACCGCGTCGCCTACTGGTACCTGCTGAAGAAGGAGCAGGACATGATCGACAGTATGAACGCCCACGGGCGCTTTACGCCGCCCACCATCTTTACCCACACCATCGAACTGGTCCAGGGGACCATCAGCATGGGGGTCAAGATGGGAGAGGGCTGGCTGCTGACGGCGGAGATGCTGGAGCTGGCGGACAAGGGGGTCAGCAACATCGTCTGCACCCAGCCCTTCGGGTGCCTGCCCAACCACATCTGCGGCAAGGGCATGATGAAGCCCATCAAGGCCCAAAACCCCGATATCAACATCGTGGCCATCGACTACGACGCCGGGGCCACCCGGGTCAATCAGGAGAACCGCCTGAAGCTCATGCTGGCCAACGCCCGCCAGCGGAAGGCGGAGCGGGAGGCCGGGGAGCAGCCCGCGGCCGTCCGCCCGTGAGACCTTTGCCGGAAGCGTTGGCGCGGCGAAAACTGCACAGATCACGAGAAGAGGGCGGAGCCGCCGAAACGCGGCTCCGCCCTCTCTCTGTGCGGGGTATCCGGTTATTTCTTCAGGGTGTCCACCCACTGGCCGTACTTGGCGATGTTGGCGTCCCGCTCCGCCGCGCCGGCGCCCTTGGTGAGGACGTAGACCTTGATCTTCGGCTCGGTGCCGGAGGGGCGGACGATGATGCTGGTGCCGTCGGCCAGCTCGAAGCGCAGCACGTTGGAGCCGCTGAGCTCCATGGAGGATTTTTCGCCGGTGGCGCAGTCCACCACGCTGCCGTCGGCGTAGTCCTTGAACTGGACCACGGCCACGCCGGCGATGTCCCTGGGCGGCTCCTCCCGCAGGCGCTTCATGAGGGCGGCCATATCCTTCAGACCGTCCAGACCGGGCATCACCAGGTTGTGGGTCTTTTCGCCGTAGAAGCCGTGCTTCTCATAGAGGGCCTGGAGGGCGTCCAGCACGGTCATGCCCTGGGCGGCGTAGTGGGCGGCCATCTCGGTGAGCAGCAGGGAGGCGGTGACGGCGTCCTTGTCCCGGACGTAGTCCCCCAGCATGTAGCCGTAGCTCTCCTCGTAGGAGAACACCACCTTGCCCTCGCCGGTGGCCTCCAGGGCGTTCTTCTTCTCCGCCATGAACTTAAAGCCGGTGAAGGTGTCGAAGCACTTCACCCCGTAGCCGGCGGCCACGGCCCGGGCCATCTCGGTGGTGACGATGGTTTTCAGCGCCACGGCGTTCTTGGGCAGCTTGCCGGTGCGCTCCATGGCCCCCAGCAGGTAGTCCAGCAGCAGTACGCCGGTCTGGTTGCCGGTGACGGTCCGGTACTCGCCGTCCTTGTCCCGGACCATGATGCCCACCCGGTCGCTGTCGGGGTCCGTGCCCAGGATGAAGTCCACGTCGTTCTTCCGGGCCAGATCGATGGCCAGATAGAAGCCCTCGGGGTTCTCCGGGTTGGGGGAGACCACGGTGGGGAAGTTCCCGTCAATGACCATCTGCTCCGGCACGCACAGCAGATGCTTGATACCGGCCCGCTTCAGAGTCTCGGGCACCAGCTTGTGGCCGCAGCCGTGGAAGGGGGTGTACACCAGCTTGAAGGTGTCGGCCACGGCGGGGATGGCCTGGGGATCGGTGACCATGGCCATGACCTCCTTCATGAAGGCCGCGTCGGTCTCCTCCCCCATGACGGTGATGAGCCCGGCCTTGACGGCCTCGTCATAGGGCATGGAGGTGATGCC
This sequence comes from uncultured Oscillospiraceae bacterium, assembly GCA_958423465.1. Lineage (GTDB taxonomy): Bacteria > Bacillota > Clostridia > Oscillospirales > Oscillospiraceae > Pelethomonas. Next base: position 88,794 of record CATZRD010000004.1, read on the forward strand.
GGTGAAAATGTCGATTTTGGTCAGCTCGTCGGCGATGGCGGCGGCGTGCTGGGGGGGCAGCTGGGCGCCGTCGGACCAGTAGACCTTGTAGCCGTTGTACTCCTTGGGGTTGTGGCTGGCGGTGACGTTGATGCCCGCCTGGCAGCCGTAGTACCGCACGGCGAAGCTCAGCTCCGGGGTGGGGCGCAGGGACTCGAAGATGCGCACATGGATGCCGTTGCCGGCGCAGACCTCGGCGGCGGCACGGGCAAAGTCCATACCGTTGAGGCGGCAGTCCATGCAGATGGCAACGCCCTTTTTCTTCGCCTCCTCGCCCTCGGCGGCGATGACGTTGGCGAAGCCCTGGGTGGCGTGGCGGATCACATAGAGGTTCATGTGGTGCAGGCCAACGGCCATGGTGCCCCGCAGACCGGCGGTGCCGAACTCCAGAGGCCCGTAGAACCGGCTCTCGATCTCCTTGGGATCGTTCTGGATGGCCTCCAGCTCCGCCCGCTCCGCCGGGGTGAGGACGCCGCTGTTCAGCCACTTTTGATATTCCTTCATGAAGTCCATGGGATGGTTCCTCCTTGTATAGATTGTTAAAAAAACCAATGACAGCCTTCGTTACTGTTATGTATTGTAGCAAGGATTCCCGGAATACGCAAGGGGGGAATTGGGAGTTTTTGGACGGCGGCGGGACCCCTCCAAAACCGGGAGGGCGGCCCGTTTCACGGCTCGCCGCTGTCGGCGCTTCCCTCCCCGGGCAGGACGGCGCCGCCGTAGGAGATGGCGGAGCCGCCGTACTTGCCCCGGATGGCGTCTACCGTCCGCTCCAGCCGTTCCCGCCGGTCCCGCCGCTCCGCCCCCTCCGGAGGGGCCAGCAGGTCCTGCTGGCCCCCGGACGGGGGCTGGTCCGTCAGGTCCAGGGCAGTGACGCCCAGCAGCCGGACCGGACTGCCCGGCCTCCATACCTGGGCCAGCAGCTCCATGGCGGCCTCAAGCAGCTCCGCCATCAGGTCCGTGCCCTGAGGCAGGCGCTTCTGCCGGGAGACGGTGCGGAAGGCCGGGTCCTTCAGGCTGATCTGTACCCCGCAGCAGAAGAGACCCTGCTGCCGCAGGCGGGTGGAAACGCTGTCGCACAGCAGGCTCAGGCCCTGCCGGAGCTGGTCCCGGGTGGTCAGGTCCTCCTGAAAGGTGATGCTGTTGCCCACGCTCTTCACCGGCTCGTGCTGGTGCTGGGGCCGCACGGGGGAGCGGTCCTCCCCATTGGCGTAGGACCAGAGCTGGCGGCCCAGCTTTCCCAGCAGGCGCTCCGGCAGCGCCGGGTCCGCCGCCGCCAGCTGCCCGATGGTGGCGATGCCGTACTGGCCCAGGGCCTTCTGGGCGGCGGGGCCGGCGAACAGCAGGGACCCCACCGGCAGAGGCCACACGATCCGCCGCCAGTTGCTGCCGTCGATGACGGTGGTGGCGTCGGGCTTGCGGTAGTCGCTGCCCAGCTTGGCGAACACCTTGTTGAAGCTGACTCCCACCGACAGGGTCAGCCCCAGCTCCGAGCGGACCTGGTCCCGGATGCGATCGGCCACGGCGGCGCCGCTGCCGCCGAAAAGGTGCATGCTGCCGGTGACGTCCAGCCAGCTCTCGTCGATGCCGAAGGGCTCCACCAGGTCGGTATACCGGCCGTAGACGGCGTTTACCAGCCGGGAGTACTCCCGGTACCTGTCGTGGTGGGGCGGCAGCAGCGTCAGGTCCGGGCACTTCTGCCGGGCCTGCCAGATGGTCTCCGCCGTGCGCACGCCCATCCGCCTGGCCGCCTCGTTCTTGGCCAGGATGATGCCGTGGCGGCTGGCGGGGTCGCCGCACACCGCCGTGGGGACCTGCCGCAGCTCCGGACGGCTCAGCAGCTCCACCGAGGCGAAAAAGCAGTTCAGGTCGCAGTGCAGGATCGTCCGCTCCACGGCGTGTCACCTCCCGAAAAAAAGCTGTGGTATCCTGATGTCAGTATACCACAGCTTCTCCGATTTGAAAAGAGAAAAATCGAACAAATATTCTGATATTATTTGTGCAGCAGGGGGGACAGGGGCTTGTAGATCAAAAAGCACAGAGCCGTGTCCAGCAGGCCCTTCAGCAGGGTGAAGGGGGCGTTGAAGACCACCAGGCAGGCCAGCAGGCCGTCCACCGAGGGGATCAGCTGCTGGTACATGGCGATGATCTGGTCGATGGGCATGAAGGCGGTGTAGTAGGGATAGGAGATGAAGTAGTTGACGGGCACGCTGCATACCGCCATCACCGCCGCCCCCGCCAGAGCGCCCAGAAACGCGCCCTTCCGGGACTTGTGCCGCCGGTAGATCAGCCCCGCCGGGGCCACGAAGCACACCCCCAGCAGAAAGTTGCACAGCTCCCCCGCCCCCTGGGTGGAGGACATGGTGACGTTGATGAGGTTCTTGATAAGGCACACCGCCGCGCCGCTGGCCGGTCCCAGGCTGAAGGTGGCCAGCAGGGCGGGCAGCTCGGAGAAGTCCATCTTCACAAAGGGAGGGATGAGAAAGGGGATGGGGAAGTCCAGGGCCATCAGGACGGAGGCCACCGCCGCCAGCATGGCGGTGACGGCCAGCTTGTGGGTCTTGCGGGTGGTTGACATAATAAAACGCTCCTTTGCAGAATGTACACCGAAGGCGATCCATCCCCGGAGTACGGCCGCAAAAAGAGCGCGTCCGTCTTCTTCCATCCAGACTGTTACTGTCGGTACCGGAGTTGCACCGGTTCGGCGCGAAACCGCGCTCGCGGACTTGCGGCCGGAGCCGCTTACCGCCGGTGGGGACTTGCACCCCGCCCTGAAGACGAATGATTCGGTTGTTGCTTTCATTATACCCGCAGCGCGGGAAAATGCAAGCAAAAATTTCTTTACAAGATGGAATATATGTTCTATAATACAGAGGATAAGGGTGCTGAGGGAGGTGAGGGATCATGCCGGGACGGTCAGTGACCTGCTGCTTTACCGGCCACCGGCCGGAGAAGCTGCCCTGGGGCGACCGGGAGGAGGACGCCCGCTGCCGGGCGCTGAAGGCGCGGCTGTGGGACGCGGTGGAGACCGCCTATGAGGAGGGGATGCGCCACTTCATCTGCGGCATGGCCCGGGGCTGCGACTTCTACTTTGCCGAGGCGGTGCTGGAGCTTCGCCGGCGGCACCCGGAGGTGACGCTGGAGGCCGCCGTGCCCTGTCCCAGCCAGCCGGAGGGCTGGCTGACGGCGGACCGGGTCCGGTGGCGGCGGCTGCTGGCCCTGTGCGACATGGAGACCCTGGTCCAGGACCACTACACCCCGGGCTGTATGCTGCGGCGGAACCGGTACATGGTGGACCACAGCGCCCTGGTGATCGCCATCTACGACGGCACCAACGGCGGGACACGCCGGACCCTGGAGTACGCCCTGCGGCAGAAGGTCCCCTTTGTGGACATCCCGCCGGTATAAAGAAACAGAGGGCTCTTTCCCCCGGGGGGAAAGAGCCCTCTGTTTCCGTTTCAGCCCTGACAGTGGAGCACCGCGCCGCCGGCAGACTCCCGGTGGGCCAGCCGCCGCCAGCAGCAGAGATAGGCGGGGATCAGGAACAGGTCCGCCGTGACCCAGGCCGCCGGGGAGGCGCAGCAGGCCGCCAGGTAGCCGTACACCGGGACCAGACAGGACATGACGCAGCGGGCCGCCATCTCCAGCACCCCGGACAGGGTGGCCAGGGGGGAGAAGCCCATGCCCTGGATGGTGAGGCGCAGGATGTAGATGACGCCCAGAGGGAAGTAAAAGGCGGACACCGTGTGCAGGAACTGGACAGCCAGCGGCAGCAGAGACATACTGCCGCTGTCCAGGAACAGGGCGCACAGCCAGCCGCCGCAAAGGCGCATCAGACCGAAGGTGGCCAGGGAGTAGCCTGCCGCCAGAATCAGGCAGGCGGATACGCCCTGCCGGATCCGGTCGTACTTTCCTGCCCCGGCATTCTGCCCGGCGTAGGTGGCCATGGTGGCGCCCATAGCGTCCAGAGGGCAGGTGACGAAGTTGGATACCCGGCTGGCCGCGGTGGAGGCGGTGACGTACATGGTGCCCAGGGTGTTCACCGAGGACTGGAGCATGACGCTGCCGATGGCGGTGATGGAAAACTGCAGGCCCATGGGCAGGCCCATGACGCACAGGTGGCCCGCCCGCCGCCAGCTCCACTGCCAGTCCTCCCGCTGGGTGCGCAGCACCGGGAAGCCCCGGATCATGCGGACCAGACAGCCCGCCCCGGCCAGAAGCTGGCTGAGCACCGTGGCCAGCGCCGCGCCGAACACGTCCATGGAGAAGAACAGGATAAACGCCACGTCCAGGACGATGTTCACCAGGGAGGCGGCGATGAGCCATACCACCGGCGTGCGGCTGTCCCCCAGAGAGCGGAGGACGCCGGCGGCGTAGTTGTACAGCAGATAGGCGGGCAGCCCGGCAAAGATCGTGACGATGTAGGCGTAGGCCCGGTGGAAAATGTCCGACGGCGTGTGGATCAGCGCCAGAATGTCGCCGCACAGCAGCACCGTCAGGGCGGTCAGGATCACGCCGAAAATGGCGCACAGCCAGGCGCTGCCGGTGACGTACCGGCGCAGCTCATAGTAGTTGCCGGCGCCGAACTGCTGGGCCACCGGGATAGCGAAGCCGCTGCATATGCCTACGGAGAAGCCCACCACCAGGAAGTTGATGGAGGCGGTGGAGCCGACGGCGGCCAGAGCGCCGCCGCCTAATATCTTGCCGACGATGGCGGTATCCGCCAGACTGTAGAACTGCTGGAACAGCACGCCCAGAAGGATGGGGAAGCCGAAGCTGGCGATCAGCCGCATGGGCCTGCCTTGGGTGAGATCTCTTGTCATACTGGTCACCTCGTTTGTCGCTGGGGGCGTTCCCACCGGGCCGAAGCGGGGAGGGAACAGGGGCGAAGCTCCCGGGGAGCTTGTGACCAGTATAGTTGTATTTCACAAAATTGCAAGCGTCATTTTGTTAAAAGTGACGGCTTGCAGAGGGGGCGGCTCTTGTGCGAAACGGCGGCAGTCCGTTCTGCTAAAGGCAAAAACAGCGGCGAACGTCCACATGAGATGGACGTTCGCCGCTGAAGGACATACGCCCGGTCAGCGCAGAAGCCGCTGAATATCCCCGCTGGCGCCCAGCACCAGCAGGTGCTCCCCGGCGGTAAAGACATAGTCCGGGTGGAGGTTGGGCAGAATCCGGCCGTCCCGCTTCACGGCGATAACGGTGAGATTGTACTTGGCCCGGAAGTTCAGCTCCCGCAGGCTCTTGCCCAGCCACCGCTTGAGGGGCTCCAGCTCGTAGATGGAGTAGTCGGCGGTGAGCTGGATGCAGTCGAAGATGCTGTCGGAGCTTTCCCGCACGGCGATGCTCAGGGCCACCTCAGATTCCGGATAGATGATCTCGTCGGCGCCGTTGCGCAGCAGGAACTTGGCCTGCACGTCGTCGTCGGCCTTGCTGAAAACCTTTTTGGCCCCCAGCTCCTTCAGAGCGCTGGTGATCTGGAGGCTGGAGAGCACATTGGAGCCCAAACAGACGAAGCAGGCGTCAAAGCTCTCTACGCTGAAGGAGCGCAGCACCTCCTCATTGGTGCAGTCGCCCACCTTGGCGCTGACCACATAGGGGAGCATGTCCTCCAGGCTCTCGCCCACCCGGTCCACGATCATGATCTCGCATCTCTGCCGGGACAGGGCCCGGCAGAGATGGTGGCCGAAGGAACCCATTCCGATGATCAAAAAAGATTTCATAGTACACCTCATCCTATGGTGATTCGTTCTCTGGGCAATGTCACCGGCGGCGGAGCCTTTTTCTCCATCAGCGCCACGGCGAAGGAGATGCTGCCCACCCGGCCGCAGTACATGAGGAAGATCACCACCGCCTGGCTCAGGGGAGTCAGGGAGCGGGTGACGCCGGTGGTCATGCCCACGGTGCCGATGGCGGAGAAGGTCTCAAAGAGCGCGTCCCGCAGGGGCAGGACCTGGACGGCGCAGAGGACCAGCGCCCCCGTCAGGGCCAGGGTCAGGTTGGTGAAGAACACGCTGGTGGCCTTTTTCAGGGCGTCGTCCCCGATGCTGCGGCCAAAGACGGAGGGACACTGCTCCCGGCGGACGCCGGCAATGGTGTGGAGAAAGATGACCGCCACGGTGGTGGTCTTGACGCCGCCGGCGGTGGAGCCCGGGCTGCCGCCGATGAACATGAGGACCATGGTCAGCAGGGAGGAGCCGGAGGAGAGCGCGGCGGTGTCGGTGGTGTTGAATCCGGCGGTGCGGGGGGTCACGGCGTCAAAGAGGGCCGCCAGGAGCTGCTCACCGAAGGGAAGCCCCCGGCCCAGATTGTTCCGCTCCAACAGCAGGAACAGGACCGTACCGCCGCCCACCAGCGCCAGGTTCATAAAGAGGACCACCTTGGTCTGGAGCCGGTAGCGCCGCCAATGCCATTTGCAGCGGAGCAGGTCGTCCCACACCAGAAACCCCGCGCCGCCCACCAGGATCAGACCGCAGAGGGTCAGCACCACCAGCGGGTCCCCGGCGTAGTCCACGAAGGAGGCGAACTGGCCGCTGTGGGGACCCATCAGATCGAAGCCGGCGTTGCAGAAGGCGGACACGGCGTGCCAGACGCCGTAGTAGATCCCCCGGCCCCAGCCGAACTGGGGCACGAACCGGATGGCCAGCAGCGCGGCGCCGGTCCCCTCCGCCAGCAGGGTGCCCAGAAAAATGCGGAGGATGAAGGGCACCAGCCCGTCCAGCCGGTAGTGGCTGATGCTGTCCACCACCACCTCCCGTTCCCGCAGGCCCAGCCGGCGGCGGAGCAGCATCAGAAACAGCGTGGCGATGGTCATGAAGCCCAGGCCGCCCACCTGGATCAGAACGATGATGACCACCTGGCCAAAGACGCTCCAGTAGGTGCCGGTGTCCCGCAGCACCAGGCCCGTGACACAGGAAGCGGAGGTGGCGGTGAAAATAGCGTCGGAGAAGGAGGCCCCGCCGGGAACGGCGGTAGCCCAGGGCAGCATCAGCAGCCCGGTCCCCGCCAGGATCATGAAGAAAAACCCCAGGGCGATGATCTGAACGTTGGACAGCTTTGCCTTTTTGTGTCGCTTCATGGATACGCTCCCCACTCAGGCGGCTTTCCGCCGCGGTACGATTTCCCCTTGTCCGCCGGGGGTATACCGCCATGATACCATACGGGACCCACCATTGCAACGAGAAACGGAAAAATTAAGAAACGGGTTCAGGCCCCGGCGGGCAGCCGGAGCCTGAAATATGCGGACGTCATTGCTTCTGGACCGGCTCCTCCGGCCGGATGTCCTCCGCCGGAGCGGCCTCCGCCTCGCCGCCCTCCGGCGGCGCCTCCTGGGAGGACGGGAGCGTCAGCGGCGTATCCGTCCGGCCGTGGGTGGTAAAATAGGTATAGCCGTAGAAGGCGTTGGCCGCGGGCAGCTCCCCGTAGTAGTAGGCCATCAGCTCGGTGACGGTCACCAGCTGGTAGCCCTGCTCCATAAGCCAGGGGACCAGCTCCTCCACGGCGTCGGCGGTGGACTCGTAGGTGCTGTGCAGCAGCACGATCTCCCCGTCCAGATTCTCCAACCCCTTGACGTAGCTGACCACCTTCTCCGCGTCCCGGACCTGCCAGTCTAGGGTGTCCACGGTCCAGGTGATCATGGCCCGGCCGCTTTCGTACTTCACCGCCTTGTTCACGGAGCCGTAGGGGGGGCGGACCAGAGCGGGGGCCTCCGCGCCGGCGTCAAGAAAGGCCTGGTCGGCGGTATCCAGATCTTCCAGCATGGCGGAGCGCTTCAGCTTGCTCAGGTCCTTGTGGGCGTTGGAATGGCTGGCGATCTCGCAGCCCAGCTCCGCCATCCGGAGCAGGGGATCGGGGCAGGCGCGGACGTTCCGCCCCACCTCAAAGAAGGTGGCAACCCCGTGGTTGGCCTCCAGCGTGTCCAGGATCCGGTCGGTATATGCTGCGTGGGGGCCGTCGTCAAAGGTGAGGGCCACCATGGGCCGGGCGGGATCGATCACCCGGACGTAGGGCTCCTCCGGTTCCGGCTCCGGTTCCGGCTCCGGTTCCGGCTCCGGCTCCGGCTGGGAGGCGGAATCGCCGGAGGCTTCCCCGTCCGGGGCAGCCTCCCCGACGGGGACCGACTGGGGACGGTCCCCGTCATGGTCCTGCTGGGGGGAGACGATGGGGGCGGGGACGTCCTCCATGGGGGATGCGTTCTGCGGTTGAGCGCGGCCGCAGCCGGAGACCAGCATCAGCGAGAGAGACAGAAAGAGGGAGAGGATTTGTTTCATGGCGGAACTTCCTTCGACAGATTTCTACAGTTCCATTATGATGGTTCCCGGGGGGAAAAGCAAGTAACAAAAGGTTACATAATCCGGAAAAATCTGGCGGCGGAGGGCAGTCTCGCCCTTGCCCGGTTTACAGATTATTCACAGCCTGTTTACAGAATATTCGAGCCTTATTCATTGAAAAGAGAGGGAAAATCTGGCATAATAGTAAAAAATGAAACCGGTCCGCCTTCTTTGACAGAAGCCGGACGCCCCCCTGGAAAGGAGAATGATATGCCCAAGAGCGTTCCATCCTACAGCGGGACCCTCCGCAGCCATCTGCTGGAGGTCCCCGCCTGTATCGCCGCCTGCAGCGGAATCCGGATCTTCGGCAGGCGCATCAAGTCGCTGGTGTTTTCCACCGATGTGGCCATCATCAAAAACGTCAACGCCGACGCCATCATCGCCGTCTACCCCTTTACCCCCCAGCCCTCCATCGCCCAGGCCATCATCAACGTGTCCGACGTGCCGGTGTTCGTGGGGGTGGGCGGCGGCGTCACCAACGGCGGACGGTCCGTGCGCCTGGCGGCCTACGCCGAGCATCAGGGCGCCTTCGGCGTGGTGGTCAACGCCCCCATCACCGACCAGACCATCTTTCAGATCAAAGGGGCGGTGGATATCCCCGTCATCGCCACCATCGTGTCGGAGAAGATGGACGTGGCCAAGCGCCTGGCCTGCGGCGCGGACATCCTCAATGTGTCCGGGGCGGCCCAGACGCCGGAGATCGTCCGCCGCATCCGGGAAAAGTTCCCGGATGTGCCCATTATCGCCACCGGCGGTCCCACAGAGGAGACCATCCGGAAAACCATCGAGGCCGGGGCCAACGCCATCACCTACACGCCGCCCAGCAACGGGGAGCTGTTCGCCGAGAGCATGCGCCGCTACCGGCAGAAGTACGCGCCGGAAACCGAATAGGAACGGCTGGAAGGAGCCGGAGGACAGGAATTTCCTGTCCTCCGGCTCCTTGATTCAATGGTCGTGAGGCGGCTTGTGGGGGGCGTACCACATATTCCACTGGAAGCGGTAGGCGCGGCAGCTGGCGTCGTCGCCGCAGCGGATGGTGAGACGCTCCGCCTCCGGGTGGTCGTAGAGCACCTCCGTCACCGCCCGCAGCACCGCGTAAGCGGCCCGGCCGGTATCGAAGCCGAAGGGCCCGGCGGTGTCAAAGCAGGAGATGGCAAGATCCCGCTCGCCGTGGGCCAGGGACCAGAGGAGCTGGTCCCGGTACCAGGCCGCCAGATCCTCCGGCGAGGCCAGGTAGATGAGGGGCATGGGAAGATGTTCCTCCCGGAGGATGGTCACTTTTTCCGTCATGGCCGCCCTCCTTACGCCAGGCCGCCCCGGGCCAGATAGGCTCCGCAGGCGCGGCGGGCCTTCTCCGCCAGGACGGGGGCGTCCACGCCGGTGAGCCGGCCCTCACGGACCACCACCCGGCCCCGGACCACGGTGTAGTCCACCGGCCCACGGACACCCACGGTGGCCAGGACGCTCTTGGGATCGTAGTAGGCCCCCACCAGCTCCAGACGGCGGCTGTCGATGAGGAACAGGTCCGCCTGCTTTCCTACCTCCAGAGAGCCGATGTCCTCCCGGCCCAGGACCCGGGCGCCGCCCCGGGTGGCGATCTTCAGCAGGTCGTAGCCCGAGGGGGCCCGGCTGCTGTAGGTGAGCCGGTGGAGCAGATAGGCGGTGCGCAGCTCCTCCAGAAGGCTGTTGCCGTCGTTGCTGGCGCTGCCGTCCAGGGCCAGGCCCACAGGCACGTCCAGGGCCATGAGGTCCGGCAGGCGGCAGACCCCGGAGGAGAGCTTCATATTGCTGGCGGGGCAGTGGGCCACGCCGGTGCCGGTCCGGGCCAGCAGCTTCAGCTCCTGGTCGTTGAAGTGGATGCCGTGGGCGAACCACACGTCGCTGCCCACCCAGCCCAGCTTCTCCATAAAGGCCAGGGGACGCATCCCCTCCCGCTGGAGCATGTAGTTCTCCTCGTCCTTCGTCTCACACAGGTGGGTGTGGAGCCGGACGCGGTACTGCCGGGCCAGGGCCGCGCTCTCCCGCAGCAGGTCGGCGCTGACGGAGAAGGGGGAGCAGGGGGCCAGCACCACCTGGCGCATGGAGCCGGGAGCGCCGTCGTGGTATGTTTCGATGGCCCGGACGCTGTCGGCCATGATCTCGTCCACGGTCTGGACCACGCTGTCGGGGGGAAGGCCCCCGTCCTTTTCACTCAGGTCCATGCTGCCCCGGGAGCAGACCATCCGCACCCCCAGCTCCTCCGCCGCGGCGAACTGGCTGGCCAGCAGGTCCCCGGCCCCCCGGGGAAAGACATAGTGGTGGTCAAAGCAGGTGGTGCAGCCGTGGCGGAGCATCTCCCCCAGGGCGGTGAGGGAGGCGTAGTACACCGTCTCGCCGTCCAGATGCTGCCAGACCCGGTAGAGGGCCCGGAGCCAGTCGAACAGCTCCAGATTCTGGACCTGGGGCAGGTTCCGGGAGAAGCATTGGTACAGGTGGTGGTGGGTATTCACCAGACCGGGATAGCACAGCATCCCGGTACAGTCGATGGTCTCGCCGTCCCGGCTGGTCAGGTCCGGGCCTATGGCGGTGATGACGCCGTTTTCACAGAGCAGGTCCACATGGCTGAGGCAGCGGTCGCCGCTGTCGCAGGTGACCAGGGACTGGATGTTTTTCAGAAGCAGAGCGGGCATGTAAGGGGCCTCCTTTCCAGGCGGGGCGAGGTTGATACCTACAGTATATCGGACTTGCCCGGGAAAAGCAACAGAAACCGGCGGCCGCACTTGACGAACGGGAAATATGTGATATGATGTCACTGGATTTCCCCGGACGAACCTCCGGGGAGGCGCCGGACCCGACGATCTGTGAAAGGAACGCTTGGCATGATCGACATTTTTGATATCATGGGCCCCATTATGGTAGGGCCCTCCAGCTCCCATACCGCCGGGGCGGTGCGCATCGGCCGCATGGCCCGGACCCTGCTGGGGGAGCGGCCCGCCCGGGCCATTTTCTGCCTCCACGGTTCCTTCGCCGAGACCGGCGTGGGCCACGGGACGGACAAGGCCCTGGTGGCGGGACTGCTGGGAATGGCCACCGACGATTTCAACATCCCCAACAGCTTCGCCGTGGCGGCGGAGCGGGGGCTGACCTTCACCTTCCACGAGGTGGACCTGCGGGACGCCCACCCCAACAGCGTGGTGGTGGACGTAGAGGGCGTCACCGGCAAGCGCCTGGTGATGCAGGCGTGCTCCACCGGCGGCGGACGAATCCAGGTCAATAAGATCGACGGGGTGGAGGTGAACTTCACCGGGGATTACCACACCCTGGTGATCCACAACCGGGACGACCGGGGCCATGTGGCCGACGTGACCACCGCCCTGGCCCAGGCCCGGGTGAACGTGGCCAGTATGCGCCTGAACCGGGACAGCCGGGGCGGCAGCGCCATCATGGTCATCGAGACGGACCAGCCGGTGCCGGAGCTGCTGCTGGAGCTGTTCCAGGAGCTTCCCGGCATCCTGCGGGTCACCTACTACGAGAAGGAGGACTGACATGAATCTGGACTCCATGAAGGAACTGCTGGCTGTCGTCCGCCGGGAGGGCAAGCCCATCTGGGAGATCGTGGTGGAGGCCGACATGGCCAACCGGATGGTCACCCGGGACGAGAGCATCAAAAAGATGGCCCTTACCTGGCGGGCCATGCTGGACGCCTCCAACGCCTACACCGGTGAGCGCCGCAGCCTCAGCGGCCTGGTGGGCGGGCAGGGGGCGCGGATGCGCCAGTACGCCGCCCGGAACCGCACCATCGGCGGGGAATTCACCGCTCAGGTCATTGCCGAGGCGCTGGCCATGGGCGAATCCAACGCCTGTATGCGCCGGATCGTGGCGGCTCCCACGGCGGGGTCCTGCGGAGTGCTGCCGGCGGTGCTGATTCCCCTGTACCGCCGGGAGCAGCTGCCGGAGTTCGCCATGCTCCAGGCCCTGTACGTGGCCAGCGGCATCGGCGCGGTGATCGCCTACCGGGCCAGCATCTCCGGCGCCGCCGGCGGCTGTCAGGCGGAGGTGGGCAGCGCTTCGGCCATGGCGGCGGGGGCACTGGTGACGCTCCGGGGCGGCTCGGCGGAGCAGGTGTGCCACGCGGTGGCCATGGCCCTGAAGAACGTGCTGGGTCTGGTGTGCGACCCGGTGGCGGGTCTGGTGGAGGTGCCCTGCGTGAAGCGCAACGTCATGGGCGCCATGAACGCCATCGCCGCCGCGGATATGGCTCTGGCGGGCATCGAGAGCCAGATCCCCGTGGACGAGGTCATCGACGCCATGGGCGACGTGGGCCGCCGCCTGCCGGCGGAGTTCCGGGAGACCGCTCAGGGCGGTCTGGCGGTGACGCCTACCGGCCGGGAGGTGGCCGAGCGAATGGCCTCCAATAAGAAAAAGCACCGGACCCTCACCATCCAGGACGCCAAGTTCAGGATCAAAAAGAAGTGACAGAAAAGGGAGCGCCATGAGGCGCTCCCTTTTGCCGTTCTTACTTTTTCATCAGCGGCGCGCCGGTGTGCCAGGCCTGGCCCACCTTTTCGCCGATGGCGTAGTACCCGCTCTGGAACTGGTCGAATACGAAGGCGTTCAGCTTGGTGGGGTCCACCCGGCCCCTTTCGTCCAGAACGGCCTCGTCGGCCAGGATGCCCACGATCTCACCGATCACATGGTGGCCGTAGACCTCCATTTTGTCCTCCACCACCCGGCACTCCAGGGTCAGGGGAAACTCCTCCACCACGGGGGCGTCCACCTTGGCGCTGGGCACGGCGGTGAGGCCGCTGCGGGCGAACTTGTCCGGCATTTTGTTCCCGGTGGCGATGCCGAAGAAATCCGCCGCCTCAATGTGGGGAATGTCCGCGATGCTCAGGGTGAAGGCCCCGCGCTTTTTGATGTTCTCCGAGGTCTTGTGGTCCTCGCCGATGTTGAGAGACACCATGTTCTCCGCGCAGATGCCGCCCCAGGCCATGTTCATCACATCAACTGTGCCGTCGTCCCCGTAAGTCGCGATCATGAGCACGGGCATGGGAAACAGATACGGCTTCACACCCAGTTCCTTTTTCATCAAAATGACCTCCTGCTTTGATTTGGATTGACTTCTCTCCGCCATTCCGCTATCATTATAACCGATGGCAGAAATGATGCAAGTACTGTCAAATTTGATAGGTACTATCAAAAAAGGAAGTGTTGAAATGTCCAAGGGCTGCATGGAGCGGTTTATTGAGAACGCGAATTTCCAGGACACCGGCTTCAGCTATACCATGTCCCTCATCAGCGGCAAGCACAAAATGGTGATCCTGTACTGCCTGATGGAATACCAGCCGGTGCGGTTTAACGAGATGAAGCGGTATCTGGGGAAGATCACGGACAAGACGCTGAGCGGCAATTTGAAAGAGCTGGAGGCCGACGGGCTCATCGCCCGCAGGGAGTACCCCCAGATCCCGCCCAGGGTGGAGTACTCCCTGACGGACCGGGGGAAATCCCTGATGGCGGTGCTGGACCAGCTGTGCGTGTGGGGGGAGCAGAACCGCCTCTGAGACGGATTATTGGATCTCCTGCTCCAAATTCTCAAAGACCGGGGTATCAAAAAAATCCCGCAGGGTGATATCCAGCCCGTCGCAGAGCTTTTTGACGGTGGACACGGTGGTGGACCGGTTGCGGCCGCTGACGATGTTGTTCAGCGTGGACTGGGTGATGCCGCTGATGGTGGCCAGTCTGTTGACGGTGATGCCCCGCTGGGCGCACAGCTCCAGAATCCGGCGGCGGACGGCCTCGGTGGCGGTCATGGCGCTTCACATCCTAACTCAAATGAGATAATCAGAGCTTACTCGGTTTCAACGGCAAAAATTACCTCTTTTGAGTTGACTTATGAAATGCGTTGTGGTACACTGACGCCGCTGGCAGGATTTTGTTGATTCCCTATTGACAAATATATCGAGAGATGATATATTGAATGACACATCGGCTGACGATATATCGCGCGGCTGCCGCCGGCGGGAAAACGGGAGAAATTTTCCCGGGACCCTTGACCTTCCCCTTACTGGAAGGCGTAGAATAGAGCCATGAGCGGACCGCCGGGGACCGGCGGCCCGGAAAGGAGAGACTATGCGGGAAATATTGAATGTGCGGGGCCTGACCAAGACCTTCCGGCTCTCGCCCAAGCAGCAGAAGCTGGAGCGGACGAAGGAAAAGGTCCGGGTGGCGGTGAAGGACCTGAGCTTCTCCGCCTATGAGGGGGAGATCTTCGGCCTGCTGGGGCCCAACGGCGCGGGCAAGACCACCACCCTGCGGATGCTGTCCACCCTGATCCGGCCGGACAGCGGCGACGCTCTGGTGGACGGGGCCAGCGTGGTGCGGGAGCCGGAGAAGGTCCGCTGCCGCATCGGCTTTCTCACCAGCGAGCTGAAGCTGGAGGAGTTTTTCACTCCCAACTACCTGTTCGACTTCTTCTCCGACCTCCACAAGGTGGACCGGTCCCTGCGGGAGGAGCGGAAGAAGAAGCTGTTCCAGCGCTTCGGCATCGACAAGTTCGCCGAGGTGAAGGTGGCGGACCTGTCCACCGGCATGAAGCAGAAGGTGTCCCTGGTGGTGTCCATCGTCCACGATCCGGACATCATCATCTTCGACGAGCCCACCAATGGGCTGGACGTGCTGACCGCCAAGGTGGTCACCGACTTTCTGGAGGAGCTGAAGCGCCAGGGCAAGA
Organism: uncultured Oscillospiraceae bacterium; assembly: GCA_958423465.1. Taxonomy (GTDB): domain Bacteria; phylum Bacillota; class Clostridia; order Oscillospirales; family Oscillospiraceae; genus Pelethomonas. Next base: position 103,872 of record CATZRD010000004.1, read on the forward strand.
CCATCATTGTCTCCACCCACATTTTCAGCCTCATCGAGAAGCTCTGCGACCGGGTGGGCATCATCATCAACGGTGAAATGGTGGTCTGCGACGCCCTGGAGCGGGTGAAGGACGGGGAGAGTCTGGAGGACCGGTTTTTCCGGATCTATCAGGAAAGGGCAGGTGAGGACCAATGAGAAGCGGCGTCGTGACCATTATGAAAAAGGAGCTGGCCCGGTTCTTCGGGGACCGGCGGCTGCTGGTGAGCATCCTGATGCCCGGCGTGCTGATCTATGTGCTCTACAGCTTTATGGGCACCGCCATGGGCAGCATGTTTGGCGTGGACGAGGACTATGTTCCCTCCATCCGGGCGGCGGCCCTGCCCGCTTCCGTGGAGGCTGTGGCCCGGGGAGCGGAGGTCCCGGTGGTCCCGGTGGAGCCGTCGGAGGTGGACAGCGCCAAGAAGGCCGTGACGGACCAGGAGCTGGACCTGCTGCTGGTGTTCCCGGAGGATTTTGACGCCGCCGTGGCGGCCTACCAGCCCGGTTCGGGAGCCGCCCCCAACGTGGCGGTGTACTTCAATTCCGCCTCCACCCAGTCCCAGAGCGCGTATCGGACTGTCACCGCTCTGCTGGACGCCTACGAGTCCCAGCTGGCCAACAAGTTCGATGTCAACGCCGGCGGGGCGGGCGGCGACCTGGCCACCCAGGAGGACGCGGCAGGCAGCTATTTCGCCATGCTGATGCCCATGCTGCTGATGATGTTCCTGTACTCCGGCTGTTCCGCTGTGGCCCCGGAGTCCATCGCCGGGGAGAAGGAGCGGGGCACCATCGCCACCATGCTCATCACCCCCATCCGCCGCAGCGATATCGCCGTGGGGAAGATCCTGGCTCTGGCGGTCATCGCCCTGCTCTCCGGCGCGTCCAGCGCCGTGGGCACCATTCTGGCCCTGCCCAAGCTCATGGAGGGGGCCGCCGACGGCATCACCGCCGAGATCTACGGGATGCGGGACTACCTGCTGCTGGCGGCGGTGATCCTCTCCACGGTGCTGGTGATGGTGACCGCCATCTCCATCCTGTCCGCCTTTGCCAAGACCGTGAAGGAGGCCCAGACCTACGGGATGCCCCTGATGATCCTGGTGATGGTGGTGGGCATCACCGGCATGTTCGGCGGCGGCGCCAGCCAGAATCCGGCGGTCTACGCCATCCCTCTGTACAACAGCGCCCAGTGCATGGTGGGGGTGTTCTCCTTCAGCGCTTCCACCGCCGGCGTGGCCGTGACGCTGGCGGCCAACGCCGCGGTCACAGTGCTGGGGGTGGCGGTGCTGGCCAGGATGTTCAACAGCGAGAAGATCGTGTTTTCAAAATAGCGCGGCATGAAAAAAAGGATGCCTCCGCCCAAAGGGCGGAGGCATCCTTTTTGAACCGCCGGATATCAGCGTTCCTCCCGGAAATAGGAGAGGCCCAGACTGGCCGGGGGCTGCTTATCCTTGCTGTTGCGCATACTGGTGAGGATCAGCACGATGACCGTGACCACATAGGGCAGGATCTTGTAGAGCTGATCGGGGACGAAGGGCAGCTGCAGGCGCAGGTACAGGATCATCAGGCCGCCGAAGAGGACGGAGCCGAAAATGGCGCTGACAGGCCGCCACAGACAGAAGATGACCAGCGCCACCGCCAGCCAGCCCTCGCCGCTGAGGCCCTCATGGTTCCACACGCAGCCCGCGATGGTCATGATATAGACCATGCCGCCGATGGCGGAGACGCCGCCGCCCAGGACCGTGGCCAGGTACTTGTACCGGGTGACGTTGATGCCGGCGGCGTCGGCGGTGGCGGGGGACTCGCCCACGGCCCGGAGATACAGGCCGGAGCGGCTTTTGCGCAGGTACAGGCTCATGACGACGGCCACGACGACGCCCAGATACACGAAAATGTTGTACTGGAACAGCAGCGGGCCGAGGATGGGGATGTTCTGCAAGAACGCGGGCATGGGGGAGTTCATGAAAACAGCCTTCAGGCTGTTGCTGATGGACACATAGCCGCCGGAGGTGACCCGCATGTACTCGCCGATGAACTGGCCCGCGCCGGTGCCGAAAATGGACAGGGCCAGGCCGGTGACGTTCTGGTTGGCCCGAAGGGTGATGGTGATGAAGCTGTAGAGAAGGGCGCCGAACGCGCCGCCCAGGAAGGCGCACAGAATGGCGATGAGCACCGCCAGGGGGCCGCTGGCGCTCTCCCCGGCCAGCATCTCGTAGTAAAACGCGCCGCCCAGGCCCATGGCCCCGCCCATGTACATCATGCCCTCCACGCCCAGATTCAGGTTGCCGGCCTTTTCCGACAGGATCTCGCCCAGCGTGCCGAACAGCAGAGGCGTGCCGTTGAGGACGGCGGCGCTGACCAGCGCCAGCAGGAAAGTCGCGTTCATCTCAGGACACCTCCTTGCGTTTGCCGCGGAAGATCATTTGATAGTTGATGAAGAACTCACAGCCCAGCATGCAGAATAGGAAAATGCCGGTGATGATATCGGAGATGGAGGCGGGGACGGCCATGCGGGTCTGGAGGGTGTCCGCCCCCTTTTCCAGCACCGCCAGCAGGCCGGAGATGCCCACCATGGCGAAGGGGTTGAGCTGAGCCAGCCAGGCCACGGTGATGGCGGTGAAGCCCACGCCGGCGGCCACGCCGTCGTACAGCGTGGCGTTGGCGCCGGAGACCACGATGAAGCCCACGATGCCGCTGATGGCGCCGGAGAGGAACATGGTGCGCATGATGATGCGGCCCACGTTCATGCCGGCGTAGCGGGCGGTGTTCTCGCTCTCGCCGATGACGGCGATCTCATAGCCGTGCTTGGTATAGCGCATATAGATGTACATGAGGACGGTGAGGACCAGCACGATGATCCAGCCGCAGTGGACGCCGAAGATCTTGGGCAGCACGGCGGCGGAATCGAACTGGGGGATGATCTGGGAGCCGGGACGGCCCTCCCAGGGGCCGCCCTGGAGCCACCGGACCACGCCGATGATAATGTAGTTCATCATCAGGGTGAACAGCGTCTCGTTGGTGTTCCACTTCGCCTTAAAGAAGGCGGGGATCAGGGCCCAGAGGCCCCCCGCCGCGGCGCCGGCGGCGCACATGACCAGCAGCAGAAGGGGAGCGGGCAGCTTGTCGTACCAGTAGAGGGCGAAGTAGCTGGCGGCCACGGCGCCGGCGGTGATCTGTCCCTCGGCGCCGATGTTCCAGAAGCGCATTTTAAAGCAGGGGGCGATGGCCAGGGCCGTGCCCAGCAGAGGGATGGCGATCTTCACCGTCTGGCGGATGGCGGTCTTTTTCCCCAGAGAGCCGGAGAGGATGGTGGCGTAGGCGGTAAAGGGGTTGTTGCCGATCAGCAGAAAGATCAGGCCGCCCAGAAGGATGGCCGCCACGAAGGACCCGGCCCGGATGCACCAGACCTGCCGGGCGGGCATGGCGTCCCGCTTCGCCAGCCGGATCAGGGGCGTTTTCTTCTCATGCATGGGGCGTCTCCTCCTTTCCGCCGACGCGGGTCATCAGCAGGCCCACCTGCTCCTTGGTAACGGTCCGGGCGTCCACGACGCCGCTGACCCTGCCGCCGCAGAGGACCAGGATCCGGTCGCACAGCTCCAGCAGCACGTCCAGATCCTCGCCCACATAGATCACGGCGACGCCCTTCATCTTCTGCTCCGTCATCAGATTGTAAATGGTGTACGAGGTGTTGATGTCCAGGCCCCGGACGGCGTAGGCGCTCATGAGGACGGTGGGGGAGGAGGCGATCTCCCGGCCCACCAGCACCTTCTGCACGTTGCCGCCGGACAGCCGCCGGACGGGGAAGTCCACGTCGGGGGTGACCACCTCCAGACGCTCCTTGATCTCCAGGGCCAGGGCGTTGGGGTCCTTCCGGTTGACGAAGGCGCCCTTACCCCTGCGCCAGGAGCGCAGCAGCATGTTGCCGGTCATGCCCATGCCGCCTACCAGCCCCATGCCCAGGCGGTCCTCCGGCACGAAGGCCATGGCGACGCCGGCCTTTTTGATCTCCATGGGGGGCTTGCCCACCAGGTCAAAGGGCTTTTCCGCGCCTGCCGGGGTGTACTGGATGGAGCCGGCGGCCACGGGGTACAGGCCCGCGATGGACTCCAGCAGCTCCTTCTGGCCGGAGCCGGCGATGCCGGCTACGCCCAGGATCTCGCCGCCCATGGCGGTGAAGGTCACATCGTCCAGCTTCTTGACGCCCTCCGCGTCCAGGCAGGTGAGGCCCCGGACCTCCAGCCGGGGGACCGGATCCACCGGCATGGGGCGGTCGATGTTCAGCGTGACGCTGTGGCCCACCATCATGTCCGTCAGAGCCTGGGGGGTAGTCTCGCCGGTGTTCACCGTGCCGATGTACTTCCCCTTCCGCAGAACGGCCACCCGGTCAGACAGGGCCATGACCTCGTGGAGCTTGTGGGTGATGATGACGATGGCCTTGCCGTCGGCCTTCATGGCCCGCAGGATGTCGAAGAGACGGTCTGTCTCCTGGGGGGTCAGCACGGCGGTGGGCTCGTCGAGAATCAAAATGTCCGCGCCCCGGTAGAGGACCTTGACGATCTCCACCGTCTGCTTCTCGGAGACGGACATATCGTAGACTTTTTTGTTGGGGTCGATGCCGAAGCCGTAGCGGTCGCTGATCTCCTGGACCCTGGCGGCGATGGCCCTGCGGTCCAGTCTGCCGCCGTCCTGGAGGCCCAGAACGATGTTCTCCGCGGCGGTAAAGACGTTCACCAGCTTATAGTGCTGGTGGATCATGCCGATGCCGTTGTCAAAGGCGTCCTTGGGGGAGCGGATGGAGACGGGCTTTCCGTCCGCCAGGATCTCCCCCTCGTCGGGGAAGTAGATCCCGGCGAGCATGTTCATCAGCGTGGTCTTGCCGCTGCCGTTCTCCCCCAGCAGGGAGAGAATCTCGCCGCGGCAGAGCTTCAGGTCGATGCCGTCGTTGGCGACAACGCTGCCGAAGCGTTTGGTGATGCCCCGCAGCTCAATGGCGCAAACAGGTTCCAAGGCTGTCATCCTTTCTATGTGGGAGTCCGCCGCGTGGAAATGGGACAAAGGACACGGCGGTTTTTATAAAAAGGGGGCTGCCTGCGCAGCCCCCTTTTCAGTTATGTAGGGTCGGAGGGTTCTCCCTCGGATCAATAAGCGGAGTTCAGCCACTCGATGCCGTCGATCTGCAGCGTGAAGTACGGCGCGGACTGGAAGTAGGACTCGTGGAAAGCGCCGTCGAACACGGCCTCCTCGGCGTCGGGGGCGAAGTCGCCGTCGGTATCCAGGGCAAAGGCGTTTTTCAGCTCCTCACCGCCGATGGTGAAGGTGGAGGTGTCGAACACCTGCAGGGAGCCGTCGGCCAGGGCTTTCTCCACCTCAGCCAGCTTCTCGGCGGTGCCGGGGGCGGCGATGTCCTCGTTCAGCTCCGTCAGGACCACGGCGCCCATGTCCATGCCGTGGCACCAATCCTGGTCGAAGGCCTCGCCCTTGGCCACGGCCTCGATGGCGTACTCAAAGTAGTAGGACCAGTCGATGCGGGTGCCGATCAGGGACGCCTCGGGAGCCACGGAGATCATGTCGTTGTTGTAGCCGGTGTGGAACACGCCCTTGGACTGGGCGGTGGTGGCGGGGGTGGTGTTGTCGGAGTGCTGGCTGATCATGACGCAGCCGTCGTCGGCCAGGGAGGAGGCGGCGTTGCCCTCGGCGGTGGCGTCAGACCAGGAACCCACGAAGTTGACCTTCATGGTGGCGCTGGGGCAGACGCTCCTGGCGCCCAGGTAGTAGGCCGTGAAGCCGGAGACCACCTCGGCGAAGGAGAAAGCGCCCACATAGCCGATGACGGCCTCGTCAGCGGCGATCTCGCCCTTGTCGATCATCTCCTGCATCTTCATGCCCGCCACTACGCCGGCCAGATAACGGCCCTCGTAGATGTTGGCAAAGGCGTTGTGGGTGTTGTCCCGGCCGTCGTTCCAGGAGCCCTGGTTGGTGCAGGCGATGAACTGGATGTCGGGGTAGTCGTCCACGACCTGAAGCATGAAGGGCTCGAAGCCGTAGGAATTGTTGATGATGAGCTGGCAGCCCTCTTCGGCCAGCTCGATGTTGGCGTCGGCGCAGCCGCTGTCTTCCTTGATGTTGTACTTGACCACCCACTCCACGTTGATGCCCTTGGCCTTCAGCGCCTCGGTGGCGGCCTCCTTGCCGCGGATGAAGTTGTAGGTGTAGCCCTGGTCGTTCTCGTCGCCGATGCAGATGAGGCCGACCTTGACGGTCTTGCCGTCGCCGGTGGTTTTGTCGCCGCCCTCGCCGCAGGCCGCCAGAGACAGGACCATGACCAGGGACAGCAGCAGTGCCAGTAGCTTCTTCATAGTATGTCCTCCTTAAATATGTTTGTTCCAATTCTCCTGTTAGGACCGCTAACCGTATTGTACCGCATTTTTTGGTAAATTTCAACTAAAAGTTTTGCAGGGCGGCAAAAAATTTTTGTATACCATGCGGGAAAGACAACCAAAGAGGGAAAAGACCGCCCCCGGCGGAGCATCTCTTCGCTGGGGGTGGTCTCGTCTGTTGGGATCAGAAGTCCTTCCGCTTCTCGCCCCGGGCCTCCAGGTCCCGCAGGGCGGACACGGGGTCCTTCACCTTGCTGAGGAAGATCATGGCGGCGATGATGTAGGGCTTGAAGCTGGCCTGCTTGTAGAGGGGCACGATGTACCGGTCAAAGACGCTGTTGTCCACCTCGCCCTCCTCGCAGCTCAGGCCGGTGATGTCGGCAGGCAGGCAGTGGAGGTAGAGGGCCTTGCCGTCCTTGGTCAGCTCCATCATCTTCTCGGAGCAGGTCCAGTCCTTGTGCTGGGCGTTCTGCTCCAGCAGCTCCTGCTCCAGCTGGTCGATGCCGGCCTTGTCGCCGTCCCGGTAGAGCTGGGTGCGCTTCTCCATGGCCTTGAAGGGGGCCCAGCTCTTGGGATAGACGATGTCGGCGTCCTTGAAGGCCTCCTCCATGGAGTTCACCTTGGTGAAGGAGCCGCCGGACTGCTCAGCGTTGGCCTTGGCGATGTCCTCCACCTCGGGCATGATCTCATAGCCCTCGGGGTGGGCCAGCACCACGTCCATGCCGAACCGGGTAAAGAGGCCGATGACGCCCTGGGGCACGCTGAGGGGCTTGCCGTAGCTGGGGGAGTAGGCCCAGGTCATGGCCACCTTCTTGCCCTTCAGGTTTTCAACGCCGCCGAACTCGTGGATCACATGGAGCAGGTCCGCCATGCACTGGGTGGGGTGGTCCACGTCGCACTGGAGGTTCACCAGGGTGGGGCGCTGCTCCAGGATACCCTTGTCATAGCCCTCGTCCAGGGCGTCCATAAAGGTTTTCTGGTACTTGTGGCCCTCCTCGATGAACATGTCGTCCCGGATGCCGATGACGTCGGCCATGAAGGACACCATGTTGGCCGTCTCGCGGACGGTCTCGCCGTGGGCGATCTGGGACTTCTTCTCGTCCAGGTCCTGCACCTCCAGGCCCAGCAGGTTGCAGGCGGAGGCGAAGGAGAAGCGGGTGCGGGTGGAGTTGTCCCGGAAGATGGAGATGCCCAGGCCGGAGTCAAAGACCTTGGTGGAGATGTTCCGCTCCCGCAGGTCCCGCAGAGCGTCGGCCACGGTGAAGATGGCGTCCAGCTCGTCGCCGGTCTTGTCCCAGGTCCAGTAGAAGTCGTTCTTGTACATGTTGTTGATGTGGAGCTTTTCCAGGTGCTGGACCAGCTGTTCCGTCTTGCTCATAGCAGTATTCTCCTTATTTCCATAATGTGTGTGGCTGCCGGCGGGGCCGGCGGAAAAGCGCTGGCGCTTTTTTGATTTTATTTCGATTTACTGGATGTCGTTGTCCGTCAGGCTCTGGCGGAACTCCGTCACGTCGGCGGTCCTGTTCTCGGGCTTATACAGGGGGATGGCGGCGGCGTACAGGGCGGCGCAGGTGGTGAGATCCTGCTTCCAGGTGATCTCGTTGGGGGCGTGGGCCTGGCTCTCGGCCCCGGGACCGAAGCCCACGCAGGGGATGCCGTACCGGCCCTGGATGCTGACGCCGTTGGTGGAGAAGGTCCACTTGTCCGTCAGGGGGCGGCCCTCCCGCAGGTGCATGGCGTCCTTCCTGGGGTCGGCGTCGGCGTGGCCGATGCGCTTTTCGCCCCAGAGGGCGTGGTGGGCGTCGGCCAGGGCCTGGACATGGGCGGCGGACTCCCGGTTGATCCAGGTGGGGAAGAAGCACTCCGTCTCATAGACCTCGCCGGTCCAGGCGGGGCGGTCGTACATGTACATGCTGACCTTCACGTCCCCGCCGTACTTCTTCACGGCGGGCAGGTCCTCGATCTCCTTCAGGCAGGAGTCCCAGGTCTCCCCGGCGGTCATGCGCCGGTCGATGGAGATGGCGCAGCTGTCCGCCACGGCGCAGCGGCTGGGGGAGGTGTAGAAGATCTGGCTGACGGTGCAGGTGCCCCGGCCCAGGAAACGGGCGTCCTCCCAGTGCTCGGGATTGTACCGGGGATCCAGCATCTTCACCAGGCCCTTCACCTCCACGGTGTCGTCGGCGGGGTTCTCGTTGAGGGCGCGGACGTCCTGGAGGATGTCGGCCATCTTGTAGATGGCGTTGTCCCCCCGCTCCGGGGCGGAGCCGTGGCAGGAGACGCCCTTTACGTCCACCCGGATCTCCATGCGGCCCCGGTGGCCCCGGTAGATGCCGCCGTCGGTGGGCTCGGTGGAGATGACGAACTCGATGCGCCGCTGGGCCTCCTCCTTGCTGGAGAAGTACTTGTTGACGATGTACTGCCAGCACATGCCGTCGCAGTCCTCCTCCTGGACGGAGCCCACCACCATGACGCTGTAGCCGTCGGGAATCAGATCCAGGTCCTTCATGATCTTCGCCCCGTAGCAGGCGGCGGCCATGCCGCCCTCCTGGTCGGAGCCGCCCCGGCCGTAGATGATGTCATCGGTCTCGTAGCCCTGGTAGGGATCGGCCTCCCAGTTGTTGATGTTGCCGATGCCCACGGTGTCGATGTGGGAGTCGATGGCGATGATCTTCTCACCCTGGCCCATCCAGCCGATGACGTTGCCCAGACCGTCGATCTCCACCTTGTCGTAGCCCAGCTTCTCCATCTCCTGGGCGATGCGGCGTACAACGCCCTCCTCCTCACAGCTCTCGCTGGGAATGGCGATCATATCCCGCAGAAAACGGGTCATGTCCGCCTGATAATTCTGCGCGGCCTGCTTGATGGCGTCAAAGTTCATGGTGCAATCCCTCCTGCATATCCGTTTATTCCAATATTCTTCGCAAGCTCCATGGACGCCCCGGGGGCGTCTTACGCTTCTATCATATCATAGAATCCCACGTTGTCAAACAAAAAGTAAGAAAACCTAAAAAATTTTTTGGACAAGCGGGCCGGACAGGCGGTTTTGCCAAAAAGTTTTTGCAGAAACCTAAAAATATTTTTGAAAAACCGTTGCAATCTGTCCGGGATGCTGGTATGATGGACCTGTAAAAACGTATATATGGAGGTGATAGCGCTTTGGAGACCAGTCGAATGGAAATGCTCAAGCAGATCGCCGCGGCGCTGGCGGCACAGTTCGGCCCCAACTGCGAGGTGGTCATCCACGACCTGTCCGCCCAAAACACGGAACATCCCATCGTTTACATCGTCAACGGCCACGTCACCGGCCGGCGGGTGGGGGACGGCCCCTCCAAGGTAGTCATGGAGCACATCCTCCGGGGAGACGAGGACCCCGTGGATCACCTGGCCTACCTGACCCGCACGCCGGACGGCAAGATCCTGAAATCCTCCACGGTCTATATCCGCAGCGGCAAGGGGAAGGTCTCCGCCATCCTCTCCATCAACTACGACATCTCCGCCCTGCTCATGGTGAACAACGCCGTCTCCGGCCTCATCAGCACCCCCAACGAGACCCCGGGAGAGCAGGAGCGCATCACGGTGTTCAACGTCAACGACGTGCTGGATGAGCTCATTGAGCAGAGCGTGGCCATCGTAGGCAAGCCCGTGGCCCTGATGAACAAGGACGACAAGGTGAAGGCCATCCAGTTCCTGAGCCAGCACGGCGCGTTCCTCATCACCAAGTCCGGCGACAAGGTCGCCAAATACTTCGGAATATCCAAATACACATTATATTCTTATATTGACGCCAAGCAGGAGGAGAAGCAGCATGAGTAAGATCGATCTGACCATCAACAAGGAGGGCCTTCAGCACAATATTCAGAAGGCCAAGGAGAACAACGTCATCATCCCCACCTTCGCCCAGATGCAGAACCCGGAGACCATCCCCGAGAAGATCCAGGCCAAACTGAAGGACGTGGGGCTGTGGGACGTGAACCCCCTGAACCTGTTCCGCATCACCTGGAAGAACGAGGCCAAGGAGTCCGGCGGGCTCTATCAGGCCGTGCCCAACTATGTGGAGATCCCCTCCGCCCTCTCCGGCGTGCCCTGCCGCATCATCGCCATGGCGGGCAAGTGGTTCCCCACCGGCTGCCACAAGG
>CATZRD010000005.1 GCA_958423465.1 uncultured Oscillospiraceae bacterium
TGTTGGTGGCCATGCCCACGGCGATGCCGCTGGAGCCGTTCACCAGCAGGTTGGGAAACCGGGAGGGGAGCACCCGGGGCTCCTTCCGGCTCTCGTCGAAGTTGGGGTCCCAGTCCACGGTGTCCTTGTCGATCTCCCGGAGCATCTCGTCGCAGATCCGGGACATGCGGGCCTCGGTGTACCGGTAAGCCGCCGGGGGGTCGCCGTCCACGGAGCCGAAGTTGCCGTGGCCGTCCACCAGAGGATAGCGCATGGAGAAGTCCTGGGCCAGACGGACCAGGGCGTCGTAGACAGAGGCGTCGCCATGGGGGTGATACCGGCCCAGCACGTCGCCCACGCAGGTGGCGGACTTCTTGAAGGGCTTGTCGGCGGTGAGGCCGTCCTCGTACATGGCGTAGAGGATCCGGCGGTGGACGGGCTTCAGACCGTCCCGTACGTCGGGCAGGGCCCGGCCCACGATGACGGACATGGCGTATTCAATGTAGGACTGTTCCATCTCCGGGACCAGGGGGGACTCCACGATCTTCTGGTCGGGATACCGGATCTCCTCAGGGTCGTATTGGGGTTTCTTGCTCATGTTGGTATCCTTCCCTCCTTAGTAATCCAGATTGACGGCGTACTTGGCGTTTTTCTCAATGAACTCTTTCCGGGGCTCCACCTTTTCGCCCATTAAAACGGTGAACACCTCGTCCGCCGCCACAGCGTCATCCAGCGTAATGCGCCGCAGCGTGCGGCGCTCCGGGTCCATGGTGGTCTCCCACAGCTCGTGGTAGTCCATCTCGCCCAGGCCCTTGAAGCGGCTGATGACCACCTTGGTGTTGGGGTTGTCTCCCCGCAGCTCCGCGGAGATCTGGTCCCGCTCCTCCTCGGAGAAGGCCAGCCGGGTGGTCTTGCCCCGGACCAGCTTGAACAGAGGCGGTACGGCGGAGTAGACGTAGCCGTGCTCGATGAGGGGCCGCATGAACCGGAAGAAGAAGGTCAGCAGCAGCGTGCGGATATGGCTGCCGTCCACATCGGCATCGGCCATGATGATGACCTTGTGGTAGCGCAGCTTATTGAGGTCGAACTCGTCGCCGATGCCCGCCCCCAGGGCGATGATCACCGGCTGGAGCTTGTCGTTGCCGTACACCTTGTCCGCCCGGGCCTTCTCCACGTTCAGCATCTTGCCCCACAGGGGAAGGATGGCCTGGAACCGGGAGTCCCGGCCCTGGGTGGCGGAGCCGCCGGCGGAATCGCCCTCGACGATGTACAGCTCCGTCAGCTCCGGGTTCACCTCGTTGCAGTCCCGCAGCTTGTCGGGCATGGCCGCGCCGCCCAGGGCGGTTTTCCGGCGGATGGACTCTCTCGCCTTCCGGGCGGCCTCCCGGGCCCGGTTGGCCATCATGGCCTTGTCCAGCAGCAGCCGGGCCACCCTGGGATTTTCCTCCAGGTACTCGTCCAGCTGGGCGGAGACAAGGTTGCTGACCAGGGTCCGGATCTCGCTGTTGCCCAGCTTGGCCTTGGTCTGGCCCTCGAACTGGGCATCGGTGAGCTTTACGGAGATGACGGCGGTGAGGCCCTCCCGGCAGTCGTCGCCGGAGACCTTGTCGTCGCCCTTGATGATGTTGTTCTTTTTGCCGTAGTTGTTGAGCACCGTGGTCAGCGCCCGGCGAAAGCCCTCCTCGTGCATACCGCCCTCCGGGGTATGTACGTCGTTGGCGAAGGAGACGATGGTCTCGTTGTAGCTGTCGTTATACTGGAGGGCCACCTCGGCGGTGGAATCCCCCTTGGCCCCGGCGATATAGATGACGTCCTCATGGACAGGGGTCTTGTTCCGGTTCAGCCAGGAGACGTACTCCCGGATGCCGCCCTCGTAGCACATCTCGTCCTGGTCCTCGTGTCCGGGACGCCTGTCGAAGGTTTTGATCCGCACGCCGGCGTTGAGAAACGCCTGCTGGCGCATACGGGTATGGATGGTCTCATAGCTGTAGACCGTGGTGTCGAACATCTCCGGGTCCGGCTTAAAGGTGACGGTGGTGCCGGTGCGGCCCGTGGTCCCCACCACCCGCATTTTCTGGGTGATGTTCCCCCGGGCGAAGCGCATCTCATAGATCTGGCCGTTTTTGTGGACCTGGACCACCAGCCACTCGCTCAGGGCGTTGACCACGCTGGCGCCCACGCCGTGGAGGCCGCCGGATACCTTGTAGCCGCCGCCGCCGAACTTGCCGCCGGCGTGGAGGACCGTAAAGACCACCTCCAGAGCGGGCAGGCCGGTCTGGGGCTGGATGTCCACGGGGATGCCCCGACCGTTGTCGGTGACGGTGATGGTGTCCCCGTCGTTGATGGTGACGGTGATCTCGTCGCAGAAGCCCGCCAGGGCCTCGTCGATGGAGTTGTCCACGATCTCGTAGACCAGGTGATGCAGCCCGGACTCGCTGGTGGAGCCGATATACATGCCCGGGCGCTTGCGCACCGCCTCCAGCCCCTCCAGCACCTGGATCTCCGAGCCGCCGTACTCGTGCTCCACATGGGTGCCGCCGTCGTTTCTGTTCCGTTCGCTCATATCAGACATTGCAAAACCTCCGATTGGTGTCATATCAGGCGGTATCTCCGCCGGAAGTGAGGGAGAGGGGGTCAGCCTCCAGCCGCCGCAGCAGGGTGGCGCTGGTCAGGGGGGAGATATAGACCCGCTGCCAGCTCCCTCTCGGGCAGCAGACCACCATGGACTTAGGCAGATCCTCCCCCACGGGGAGGATCATTCCCTCCTTCTCCGCCGCCGCCAGGAATTCCCGGGTCCGGCGGGAGGTGGAGGCGTTGTCCAGATCAAAGATGCCCACGATGTCCTCCGACGGCACCACTACGCCGCCGCCTACGTGCAGATACACAGCCCGCCCCCCTTATCCTCTTTTTGTCACAGTTCCGTGACGGTCCCGGCGTCTACTCGGAACACCCGGCCCGCCGTCAGGGCGGAGAGCCGGTCGTCCTCGCAGCAGGTGATGAACACCTGTCCGCCGCCGATGCGGTTGAGCACATATTCCTGCCGCCGGGGGTCCAGCTCGCTGAGCACGTCGTCCAGCAGCAGCACCGGGTACTCGCCCATGATCTCCCGGTGGATCTCCCGGGCCGCCAGCTTCAGGGACAGGGCCGCCGTCCGGGTCTGGCCCTGGGAGGCGAAGCTCTTGGCGGAGAGCCCTCCCAGCTTTACCTCCAGATCGTCCTTGTGGGGGCCGGAGAGGCATTGCCGGGCCGCCAGCTCCGCGGCGTGGTGGGTCCGCTGATGGTCCAGAAGCTGCTGCGTCAGCCGGTCCGTATCCGCGAAGGGGTCCGTTACCGAGGAGACGGTCCGGTAGGAGACCTCCAGCTTCTCTTTTCCGCCGGAGCACTCCCCGTGGGCGCTGGCGGCGTACTGCCCCAGCAGCCGGGCGAACCGGCAGCGGTAGTGGATGAGCACCGCCCCCGTCTCCGCCATGCGGCGGTTGAAGTCCGGCAGGGTGTCCAGCAGGCCGGGGTACTCCTCGCTGTCCCGCAGGATGCGGGTCTTGTGCTCCAGCAGCCGGTTGTACTCCGCCAGGGCCCCGGCGTACCGGGGCCGGAGCTGGCAGAGGGAGGCGTCCATGAAGCGCCGCCGGGCGGCGGCTCCCTCCCGGATGAGCAGCAGATCCTCCGGGCTGAAAAAGACGGTGCCCAGCACCTGGCCCAGCTCCGCCGCCGCCTTTACCGGCACGCCGTTGACGGTGATCTTCCGCTTTCGCCCGGCGGCAGCCTGGATCCGGCTGACGAAGGTCCGTCCCCGGCTGTCCAGGCGGCCCTGGATCACATAGCCCTCCCCGCCGAAGCGGATCAGCTCCCGGTCGAACCGGGTCCGGGGGGACCGGCCCCAGGAGAGGCAGACCATCGCCTCCAGCAGGTTGGTCTTTCCCTGGGCGTTCTCCCCGCAGATCACGTTGCAGACCGGGTCAAACTCCAGGGTCAGGTCCCGATAGCTGCGGAAATCCTCCAGATGGAGGCTATCGATCCGCATAGGCTACGCCCAGCTCCCGGCCCCGGAAGGCGACGGCGTCGCCGGGCCGGATCTTCTTTCCCCGCTGCAGGCAGGTCTCCCCGTTGACCGTCACCTGTCCGTCCAGGATCAGGACCTTGGCCTCGCCGCCGGAGGAGACCAGGTTTGCCAGCTTCATCAGATCCTGCAGCTTGATGAATTCCGTTGTGATCGTGATGGTTTCCATATGAAAAGTATATCCAATCAGTTATTTTTCAGACGAACGGGCAGGACCATGTAGAGGAAGTTCTCCTCCCCCTCCACCGGGGTGATGATGCAGGGGGAAATGCCGGTGTTCAGGGCCAGCTTCACCGTGGAGGCGGGGGCGTACTTCAGGGCGTCCAGCAGATACCGGTTGTTGAAGCCGATCTCCAGACCGGCGCCGTCCCCGGCCACATGGCAGATGTCCTTGGCCTCGCCGTTGGCGGTCTTGGCGGACATGAGCACCCGGTCGTTGTCAAAGACGCAGCGGACGGGGCTTTTCTGCTTTTCGGAGATGACCACGGACACCCGCTCGATGGAGTCCATCATGGCCCGGGTGTCGGCGATGATCTCGATGGGATTGGTCCGGGGGATGGCGGACTTATAATCCAGAAACTCCCCCTCCAGGCGGCGGCAGATCAGCTGGGTGGGTCCCACCTCGAACAGCAGATGGCGGTTGCCCAGGGTGATCCGGGCCATGTCCTCGCTGTCGGAGCAGATCTTCTCCACCTCACCCAGAGCCGAGCCGGGGGCCACAAAGGAGAAGCTTCCGCCGTCGATCTTTTCCAGGGGCTCCCGGCGGAGGGCCAAGCGGAAGCCGTCCACACTGACCACCGTAAGGCCCTGGTCGGTGATCTCGAAGAGAGAGCCGGTGTGGACCGGCCGGGCCTCGTTGGTGGAGACGGCGAAGGCCGTCTGGCCGATCATGGCCTTCAGGGTGTTCTGCTGGATGGACACGCCGTACTGGTCCTCCACCTCCGGCAGGTCCGGGTAGTCCGCCGGGTCGATGCCCAGAATGTCGAAATGGGCGTCGCCGCAGATGAGCTTCACGTTCAGCTTCTCGTCGGAGGAAAAGACCACCACGTCGTCAGGCATCCGGCGGATAATGTCGCCGAAGAGCCGGGCGTTGAGGACGATGCGGCCGGGGGCGGTGACGTCCGCCTCCACGTTGGTACGGATGCCGGTCTGCATGTTGTAGCCGGAAACGGTGAGGGTCGTGTCCGCGTGGAGGAGAAGTCCCTCCAGAGCGGGAATGGAGCTCTTCTGAGAGACGGCCCGGGAGGCGGTAGCGATAGCTGACAGCAGCAGCGCCTTTTCACAGGAAAATTTCATACGCAGGTTCCTTTCATATTTTTTTCAGAGGGGAGGTATATTTTCGGTAAGAAAAGCATAGAATATCTTTTTTAGTAACAGAAGCGATAGGGAAAAAATTTGTGGATAACCGGCGGAAACCGTTGGAAGGGCTGGAAAAACCTGTCCACAGGGGGATGTGGAAAAATGAGGGAATGGGACGGGATTATCCACAGGACAACATTCGCCCCGGTTTATCCACAGGGAACATTTGTGAATCCCGGTTGATTTTGTGGAAAAACGTTTGTCACTTTTTGGAGTTGATGTTGGTGATGATGGCCTTGACGGATTCGGCGAACCGGGGGTCGGTATTCATTTTCTCCTCCACCTTCTCGATGGAGTGGAGCACCGTGGTGTGGTCCCGTCCGCTGAACTCCGCCCCGGTGTCCGCCAGGGAGAGGTTGGTCAGGCGGCGGATCAGGTACATGGCGATCTGGCGGGCGTTGACACAGTCCCG
Source organism: uncultured Oscillospiraceae bacterium (assembly GCA_958423465.1). Classification (GTDB taxonomy): domain Bacteria; phylum Bacillota; class Clostridia; order Oscillospirales; family Oscillospiraceae; genus Pelethomonas. The sequence goes on from CATZRD010000005.1 coordinate 5,808, forward strand.
GTTCCGGGTCTGGCCCCGGATCTGATCCTCCTCCAGACGGAAGTAGCGGCAGATCTCCTTGATGATGGTATCGGCAGTGATGATGAAGCCGCTGGACCGGCTCATGTCCTGGATGGCCCGATCCACCGTGGCCTGGTCGATGTCGCTGCCCTCCAGGTCCCGGAAGGCCTTGATTTTTTTGACGGTGCCCTCCAGCTGGCGGACGTTGGCGGTGATCTTCGCGGCGATATAGGCGGCGATCTCGTCGCTGAGGACGAAGCCCAGCTGCACCGCCTTGTTTTTGATGATGGCGATCCGGGTCTCCAGATCCGGCGGCTGTACGTCCACCATCAGACCCCACTCGAACCGGGTGCGCAGCCGGTCGTCCAGCTGGGCCATCTCGTAGGGGGGGCGGTCGGAGGTAAGGACGATCTGCTTTTTCCCCTCGAAGAGGGTGTTGAAGGTGTGAAAAAACTCGTTCTGGGTCTCCACCTTGCCTGCCACAAACTGGATATCGTCCACCAGGAGCAGGTCCGCCTCCCGGTACTTGGTACGGAAATCACCGGCCTTGCCGGAGCGGACGGCGTCGATGAAGTCGTTGATGAATTCGTCTCCTTTGATGTAGACGATGCGGATGCCGGGAGACTTGTCCCGCAGCACATGGGCGATGGCGTAGAGCAGATGGGTCTTGCCCAGGCCGGAGTTACCGTAAATGAAGAGGGGATTGTAGTGCTGGCCCGGGGCGTCGGCCACGGCCCGGGCGGCGGCGCAGGCCAGCTTGTTGGAGGGGCCCACCACGAAGGTCTCGAAGGTGAACTCCCCGCTGTCCATCATGGAGACAGGCTTGCGCTCTTCCTGGCCCCGGTAGCGGCGCAGGCCCTCCTCGTCCAGAAAGCGGACGGATATGTCCTGGGAAAAGATATCCTTCAGACTGGCCTGGATGTTGGGGAGGAAGCGGTCCTGAATGGTGTTGCGCTTAAAGGTATTGGGACAGTAGAGAATCAGGGAGTTTCCCTCCAGGGCGACGACCGTGGTGTCGTCGAACCAGGTCTTGATGGTGGTCTCGGACAGGTCCTCCCGCAGCCGGGAGAGCACCATGGACCAGATATCGGAAACAGACTGCATAGGAACTCTCCTTTTATCTTTATCTTTGTGATCCGTCGATGGAAGCATAAAATCTCCATTTAACTTATTATACCAAAGACGGAGGGGGATTGTCTATACTTATTCTAATATAAGGATAGAAAATCTTCCCAAGAGGAGGGAAAAAATCTGGTGATTTTTCAGACTGCGTTTTGAAAAAGCGGCACTTGACAGGGACTTTCCCCCTGTGCTACAATAGCGCCAGCGAATCAGGAAAAATGCGTGGATGGCGTTATGTCAGACGCGGCCCTCTTTCAGAGAACCGGCGGGCGGTGCGAGCCGGGAAGAGGCGGTCTGGCGGCTGGCGCCGGAGCGGGGCGTCCCAAAGAGAGATCCGGTAGGGCGCCACGGGGTTGCCTCCGTTATACGGGCAGCGGCTTGTTGGAGCCGGCATGAGCGTACACGTTACTGTGTAAATCCGGGTGGTACCGCGGTAAAGAGATTTATCGTCCCGGGAGCAGACTTGCTCCCGGGACGGTTTTTTATGCCCGGGAAGCCTTTTTCCAGAAGGAGAAAAAACCATGAGGACTGTCAGAATTTCCGATGTGACCCTGCGGGAGATCGGCGCCGTCCGCGCCGCCTCCCTGAGCTTCAAGGAGCGGGTGGAGATCGCCCGGACTTTGGACCGCCTTCGGGTGGACGTCATCGAGCTGCCTCCCATCCGGGACAGCAGGGCGGACGTGCTCAGCAACAAGACAATCGCCTCCGTGGTGACCGCGGCCCGGCTCTCCGCCGCCGTGGGCCTGACGGAGGAGAGCGTGGAGGAGACCTGGGAGAGCGTCCGCGCCGCCCGGGAAGCGGAGCTTCACATCATGGTCCCGGCCTCCGCCGTGCAGATGGAGTATCTGTGCCACAAGAAAGCCCCCGCCATGGTGGAGCTGGTGGAGAAGCTGGTGGCCAAGGCCAGATACTATACCGAGCAGGTGGCCTTTTCCGCTCTGGACGCCACCCGGGCGGAGCCGGAGGTGCTGGACCAGCTTCTCAGCGCCGCGGTCTCCGCCGGGGCCAGGAGCGTCACGCTCTGCGACTCCGCCGGGATCATGACCGCCTTTGAGTGGTCCGCCTTTTTGCAGGGCCTGCTGGAGCGGGTGCCGGCGCTGGGCCGGGTGGAGCTGGGGGTGGAGGTCAGCGACAGCCTGAAAATGGCCGTGGCGGGGGCCGCCGCCGCCGTGGACGCCGGGGCGGCGCTGGTCAAGACCTCCATCAGCCCTGTGGGGGTGACCCTCACGGAGGACTTTGCCGCGTATCTGAAGGCCAAGGGGGAGGAGAGGGGCCTTGCCTGCGAGCTGAGGACCCACGAGCTGAACCGGGCGGCGGGTCAGCTCCGGTGGCTGCTCCAGACGGAGCGCAGCGCCGGCTCTCCCTTTGACGCCGGGGTGTCCGACGTATCCGGCGGGGCCTGCCTCACCGCCGCCGACGACATCGAGCAGGTGGTGAAGGCGGTGAACGCCCTGGGCTACGACCTCACGGAGGAGGACAATGCCCGGGTGTACGAGGCGTTCCGCCGCATCGCGGTGAAAAAGCACTTCGTCTCCACCCGGGAGCTGGAGGCCATCGTGGCCAGCGCCGCTCTGCAGGTGCCCTCCACCTACCACATCGTCAGCTATGTGGTCACCAGCGGCAACACCATCTCCGCTATGGCCAACCTGACCCTGGAGCGGGAGGGGGAGAAGCTCACGGGAGCCTGCACCGGCGACGGCCCCATCGACGCGGCGTTTCTGGCCATCGAGCAGATCGTGGGACACCACTACGAGCTGGACGACTTCCAGATCCAGGCCGTCACCGAGGGGCGGGAGGCCATGGGTTCCGCCCTGGTGAAGCTCCGCTCCGACGGAAAGCTGTACTCCGGCAACGGCATCTCCACCGACGTCATCGGCGCCAGCATCCGGGCCTATATCAGCGCCCTCAATAAGATCGTCTACGACACCATTTCCTGACAGGCGGGAGGAAGAGACATATGAAGCTTTCCTATACCATCCAGGGCTGGACCGGCAGGGACTGGAGACAGCTCTGCGGGGCGGCGGCGGACAGCCGCCTGAACGGTTTGGAGATCGATTCCGTGGATAACCCCATCTTCCGCCAGAAGGTCAGCCCCACCAATCCGGTGCTGGCGGCGGCTCAGCGGCGGCAGCTCATCGGCCAGGGCCTGACGGTCCCCTGCGTCAGCACCCGGAGAGACTTTACGGACCCCGAGGCGGAGGGGGAGATCGCCGCGGCCCTGGAGGCGGCGAAAAATCTGCTGGTGCCCTATGTGGTGGTCCACACCGGGACGTCCGATTCCGCCGCCGCCGGGGAGGGGCTGGCCCGGCTGAAGCCCCTGGCGGAGAAAGCGGGGGTAGTGCTGCTGGTGGAGACCAGCGGCGGTATGGCGGACACCAGAAAGCTGGTGGACCTGCTGGACGGCTTTGCCAGCGACAGCCTGGGGGCCTGCTGGAATATGCTGGACACCTGGTTTGAGGGGAAGGAATCCGCCCAGGACACCATCACCAACCTGGGGGCCTACGTCCGCCACGTGCGCATCACCGACGCCTCGCCGGAGGAGGGGACGCCCTGCGCCTCCTATGAGCTGCTGGGGGAGGGGAAGCTCCCCCTCCAGGAGATGATGAACGCCCTGCGCAGCGTGAACTACGACGGGTTCGTGTCCCTGCGGTGGGACCCCGCCTGGGCGGAGGGCTGCGACGATCTGGAGATGATCCTGACCCACTTCCAGGTGATCATGTCCCGGTACGAGCGCCAGGGCCGGAAAAAGCACCTCTACTACAATCAGGCGGGCACCGGCCAGTACGTCTGGAAGAAGGATACGGTCATCGACTGCACCTTCCCCCAGGTGCTGGACCGGATGGCAGAGGAGTTCCCGGACCAGTACTGCTTCAAGTATACCACCCTGGACTACACCCGGACCTACAGCCAGTTCCGGGACGACGTGGACCAGTTCGCCCGGAGCCTCATCGCCTTGGGGGTGAAGGCCGGGGACAAGGTGGCGGTATGGGCCACCAACGTACCGGCGTGGTACATCACCTTCTGGGCGGCCACCAAGATCGGGGCGGTGCTGGTGACAGTGAACACCGCCTACAAGATCCACGAGGCGGAGTACCTGCTGCGCCAGTCCGACACCCACACCCTGGTGATGGAGGGCGCTTACCGGGACAGCAACTACGCCGCCATCATGGCGGAGCTGTGCCCGGAGCTGGCCGCCGCCCAGCCCGGCAAGCCCCTTCACTGCAAGCGCCTGCCCTTTTTGCGCAACATCATCACCGTGGGCTGCCGCCAGGCGGGGTGCCTCACCTGGGAGGAGGCCCAGGCCCTGGCGGGAAAGACCTCCCTCCAGGAGGTCCGCCGCCGGGCCGCCGCCGTGGACATCCACGACGTGGCCAATATGCAGTACACCTCCGGCACTACCGGCTTTCCCAAGGGCGTCATGCTCACCCACTACAACGTGGTCAATAACGGCAAGTACATCGGGGACCACATGGACCTCTCTACCGCCGACCGCATGATGATCCAGGTGCCCATGTTCCACTGCTTCGGCATGGTCCTCAGCATGACCGCCTCCATGACCCACGGGGCCACCATGTGCCCCCTGCCCTATTTCTCCCCCAAGCCCGCCCTGGCCTGCATCAATCAGGAGAAGATCACCACCTTCAACGGCGTGCCCACCATGTTCATCGCCATGATGAACCACCCGGATTTCGCCCACACCGACTTCTCCCACATCCGCACCGGCATTATGGCCGGGGCCAACTGCCCGGCGGACCTGATGAAAAAGGCCGCGGACGTGATGAACATGAAGCAGATCATATCCGTCTACGGCCAGACCGAGGCCAGCCCCGGCTGCACCATGTCCAGCTTCGACGATCCTCTGGACGTGCGCACCGAGACCGTGGGCAGCCGCTTTGCCAACGTGGAGTGCAGGATCGTGGACCCGGACACCGGGGAGGAGTGCCCCATCGGCGTCAGCGGCGAGTTCGTGGCCCGGGGCTACAACATCATGAAGGGCTACTACAAGATGCCCGCCGCCACCGCCGCCACCATCGACGCCGACGGCTGGCTCCACACCGGCGACCTCTGCTGCGAGGATGAGAACGGCAACTTCCGGGTCACCGGGCGGCTGAAGGACATGATCATCCGGGGCGGCGAGAACATCTACCCCAAGGAGATCGAGGAGTTCTTCTACACCCACCCCAAGGTCCGGGACGTGCAGGTCATCGGCGTGCCCGACAAGCAGTACGGCGAGGAGATCATGGCCTGCATCATCCTGAAGGAGGGGGAGGAGGCCACGGTGGAGGAGATGAAGAAGTTCGTCCTGGACCACATGGCCAAGCACAAGGTGCCCCGGTACATCGAGTTTGTGACCGCCTTCCCCATGAACGCGGCGGGGAAGATCCTGAAATACAAGATGCGGGAGGAGGCCGTGGAGCGGCTGGGTCTGGAGAAGTAAGCAAAAGGGCGGCAAATTCACAGTTTGTTTACAGCCCCTTCATGATTTCTTCTTAAACATCCGGTAAGATACAATCAGCAAAGGGGTAAAACCCAATGCGATTTCTCCCTCCTAAAACACACACAACACACACCAGGAAACCCCGCCTTCGGCGGGGTTTCCTGGCTGTACCGGCGGAAAAAGGGCAGAAATACCCCCTTGACAGAGATAGATTTAAATGGTACAGTAATCCCCGTGAAAAGGCTGCGACAAGGAAGAGTAGCCGGGTGCCGGATCAAAGAGAGGGGACGGGCGGTGGAAGTCCCTGTGAAGGCACGGCGAAGGCGCCTTGGAGCCGCGGGGAGGAAATGCCCCGCCGGCCGTCCCCGTTACGGACATGGAGAGCGGGCTTCGCCCGAATTCAGGTGGGACCACGGACAGAGACTGTTCGCCCTGAGCCAAAAATGGCTCAGGGCGCTTTTCGTTTTGAGCCGTTACGCTATCGTGAAAGAAGGAGAGACTATCATGAACCACAGCGACAAGACCATGGACAAGATCGTGAACCTGTGCAAGGGCCGGGGCTTCATCTTCGCCGGCAGCGAGATCTACGGCGGCCTGGCCAACAGCTGGGACTACGGCCCTCTGGGGGTGGAGTTCAAGAACAACGTGAAGCGGGCCTGGTGGAAGAAGTTCGTCCAGGAGAACCCCTACAACGTGGGCCTGGACGCCGCCATCCTCATGAACGCCCAGACCTGGGTGACCACCGGCCATGTGTCCAACTTCAACGATCCCCTGCTGGACTGCAAGGCCTGCAAGGCCCGGCATCGGGCGGACAAGCTCATCGGCGACGAGTGCGCGGACGTGAACGTGGACGCCATGAGCTTTGAGGAGATGGACCAGTATATCGCCTCCCACGAGAATATCGTCTGCCCCGTCTGCGGCAAGCACGATTTCACCCCCATCCGCAAGTTCAACATGATGTTCAAGACCCAGATGGGCGTCACCGAGGACTCCTCCTCCACCGTGTACCTCCGGCCGGAGACCGCCCAGGGCATCTTCGTGAACTTCGCCAACATCCAGCGGTCCACCCGGCGGAAACTGCCCTTCGGCGTGTGCCAGGTGGGCAAGGCCTTCCGCAACGAGATCACCCCCGGCAACTTCACCTTCCGCACCCGGGAGTTCGAGCAGATGGAGTGCGAGTTCTTCTGCCAGCCGGGCACGGATTTGGAATGGTTCGCCTATTGGAAGGAATTCTGCAAAAAGTGGCTGCTGGACCTGGGCCTTTCCGAGGAGCACCTGCGGTTCCGGGACCACGAGCCAGCGGAGCTGGCCTTCTACTCCAACGCCACCGCCGACATCGAGTACGCCTTCCCCTTCACCGACTGGGGGGAGCTGTGGGGCATCGCCGACCGGACCAACTACGACCTGGGCCGGCATCAGGAGGCCAGCGGCAAGGATCTCAGCTACTTCGACCAGGAGAAGAACGAGCACTACGTCCCCTACGTCATCGAGCCTTCCCTGGGCTGCGACCGGGTGGCCCTGGCCTTCCTCTGCGAGGCCTATGACGAAGAGGTGGTAGACGAGGCCAAAAACGACGTGCGCACCGTCCTCCATCTGCACCCTGCTCTGGCCCCCTTCAAGTGCGCCGTGCTGCCCCTGAGCAAGAAGCTGGCGGACAAGGGCCGGGAGATCCAGACGGAGCTGAGCAAGTATTTTATGGTGGACTACGACGACGCCGGCTCCATCGGCAAGCGCTACCGCCGTCAGGACGAGATCGGCACCCCCTACTGCGTCACCGTGGACTTCGCCACCGTGGGGGACGACAAGACCCCCGCCGATAACGCCGTCACCATCCGGGACCGTGACACCATGGAGCAGGTCCGGGTCCCCATCTCCGGCCTGAAGGCGTGGCTGGAGGAGAAGCTGGCCTACTGAGAGGCGGCGGGGCGCTTTCCGGCGCTTCGGGCGGAAAACTAAGAAAAAATTAACAGCTTTCCCCTTGTTTTTCCGCAAAGATGTTTCTATACTGAAAGGGCCGGTGAAAACCGGCCCTTTTCGTTGGATAGGAGGCTTTTGAGTGAAGGCTTTTTTTGACCGCTGCTTTCTGCTGCGGCCCCAGCCCCAGGGGGAGTGGAGCCGGGGGAGACGGGCGGCCTACTGGCTCTGGCGGTGGGGCCTGACCTTCTGCGCGGGGCTGTGCATGGGTCTGGTGCTGCTGCTGTTCGCCTATGGCGGCTACTCCTGGGAGGTGTTTCTGGACTATTTCCGCTCCCCGCTGCTGCTGGCGCTGAACGCCCTGCCGGCGGCGGCGCTGGCGCTGCTGTTCTACGCCGTCACAGGCCGGGCCTGGGCGGGCTTTCTGGCGGGGGGCGGCGTCGCCCTGGGCTTCAGCCTGGGCAGCTACTTCAAGCTGCTGTTTCGGGACGACCCCCTGTATTTCGCGGACCTTCTGATTCTGCGGGAGGCGGGGGACATGGCGGCGTCCTACCGGCTCTTTGTGGACAAGCGGATGGCGTTCGCCGCAGTCTGCCTGCTCCTGGGGACCGCGCTGCTGCGGCTGCTGTGTCCCGGAAAACGTTTGGGCTGGAAGGGGCGGACGGGCGCGGCGGCGGCGGTGCTGGCGGGGTGCCTGGCCCTGTGGCCGGTGTACGGCAGCGAGAAGCTCTACGACAGTGTGGAAAACTTTGATCACCTCAACCGGTGGAGCCCCACCCAGAACTACGTCTCCCGCGGGTTTTTCTACCCTTTTCTCCACAGTATCGGCGAATTTGTGGAAACGCCGCCGGAGGGCTACAGCAAGCGGGAGGCCCAGGCCCTGCTGGACCGGTATCAGGACCGGGACATCCCCCGGGACAAACAGGTCAGCGTCATCGCCATTATGCGGGAGGCTTACGTGGATTTCTCCCAGTACGGCATCGACGGCCTTGACGTCTCCGGCTACGACCTCTATCACGGCCTGGAGGCGGAGAGCTACCGGGGGGACCTTCTCACCAACATCTTTGCCGGGGGCACCATCGATACGGAGCGGTGCTTCCTCACGGGCAACTATGAGCTGAAGAATTTCCGGGGCAGCGCCAACTCCTATCTGTGGTATCTCCGGGACCAGGGCTACACCGTGGAGGGCAGCCACCCCTACTACCAGTGGTTCTATAACCGGCAGAACGTCAACAGCTATCTGGGCTTCCAGCGCTACCGGTACTACGAGGACACCTACGGGGCCCTCACCAAAGCCTACTACCCGGAGGACGCGGTGCTCTACCCCCAGGTGCTGGCGGACTATAAGGCCAGTCAGGCCGCGGGAAAGCCCTACTTCTCCTTTGTGCTCAACGTCCAGAGCCACGGCCCCTACGATACGGAAAACTATGACGGCCAGACGCAGTATCTGACGGGGGACTACTCCCAGGCGTGCAAAAACGCCGTGAACAACTACATGGACGCCATCATGCAGGGGGACGAGGCGCTGATGGACCTGGTGGACCAGCTGCGGGAGGACCCGGACCCGGTGGTGCTGGTGCTGTTCAGCGACCATCTGCCCTGGATGGGGGACGGCAACGTGTTCTACGATGAGCTGGGCATGGACATCGACCCCGGTACGGAGGAGGGCTTCCGCCGCCATTACACCACCCGGTATCTCCTCTGGGCCAACGCCGCCGCCCGGGAGGTCCTGGACAACGACTTCACAGGGGACGGCCCCACGGTCTCCCCCTGCTACCTCATGAACCTGCTCTTTGACCAGTGCGGCTGGACCGGCCCCGCCTTCATGCAGGCTATGGAGGATATGCGGCAGGTGTTCCCGGTGGTTACCACCCACGGCTGCTATGTGGTGGACGGCGATTTCACCGACAGCATACCGGCGGCCCGCCGGGAGCTGTTCGACCAGTTCCGGTATCTCCAGCACTACTGGCGAAACGAGTTTCTTGATTGACGGCAGAAAAGGCCGCGTCCCTACGGGGCGCGGCCTCATTTTTTGACCTGTCTGCTATTGCACCAGCAGGGCCATGAGGGGAGCGGTGACCACGGTGAGCAGGCCCGTGACCACGATGGCCAGACTGCTGGCGGCGCCCTGAACGTCCCCAAGCTCCACGGCCCGGGAGGTCCCGGCGGCGTGGGAGGCGGTGCCCATGGCCAGCCCCTGGGCCAGCGGCTCCGTGACATGGAAGAGCCGGAGGAGGCCGGGGGCCGCCACCGCCCCGAAGATCCCGGTGATCATGACGCACACCATGGTGATGGCGGGGTAGCCCCCCAGCTCCTGGCACAGGCCCTTGCCGATGGCGGTGGTGATGGACTTGGGCAGCAGGGTGATGAACTGGGCCGCGTCCAGATGGAACAGCGCAAGCATCAGCAGGCAGCCCGCCATGTGGGCTGCCACCCCCGCCGCCGCTCCCGCGGCGACGGCCGCCGTGTTTCGCCGCAGCAGCTCATACTGCCGGTACAGAGGGATGGCCAGACACACGGTGGCGGGGGTCAGCAGAAAGTCCACATACTGCGCGCCTCTGTAGTAGGCGCTGTAGTCCAGATCCCCCAGCAGCAGCACGGCGATGCAGACCAGAGAGGTACACAGCAGAGGGTGGAACACCTCCCGGCCCAGCTTCCGGTTCAGGGCACGGAACAGCCAGAACCCGCCCAGGGTGAGGAAAAGGCCGAAATACAGGGAATCGGTGAAAAAATCCCTCATGAGCGATCCCCCTTTTTCCGGCGGATGACGGTCTGGGCCGTCCATCCGGCGGCGGCCAGCACCGCCACAGTGCCGGCGAAGCTCAGCAGCAGCACCGGCGCCGCCATGGCGGCCGCGGCGTCCAGAGCCGTCACCACGCTGACGGTGGCGGGCACCAGCAGCAGGGGCATCAGCTCCAGCAGCAGGTTCCCCACGTCCTCCACGTGGGAGAGCTTCAAAAGCCCGGTCTTCAGCAGCAGAAACAGCAGCAGCAGACCGTAGATGCTGGTGGGGACGGGGAGGGGAAGGATGTAGTGGAGCAGCTCCGCCGCGCAGCACACGGCGGCGAGAACGGCGGCCTGACGCAGATACTTCATTGCGGGCCCCCTGACCAGGAGCGCATAAAGGAACGGATGGCGGCCTCCTCCGCCTGGACGCTGCCCTGGATAAAGGCGGGCTTTCCGCCGCCCCGGCCGTTCAGCGCCCCGTTGAGGGCCTTGGCCATGGCCCGCAGGTCGCCGCCCGGGAAGCCCACGGCGTACTGGTAGAAGCTACCCTCCCCGGCGAAGACGGCGCAGCGTCCGCCGCAGGTCTCCTGAACGGCGGCGCACAGCTTCCGCAGGGACTCGCTGGACATGGGACCTTCCACCAGCAGCACGTCCCCGGCGCCGGCGCAGCGCTCCGCCTTCCGGGCGAAGTCCTCCGCCTCCAGGGCCGCCGCCCGGTTTTTGAGCTGGCGCAGCTCCTGCTGGAGCCGCTCTACCGCCTGGGCGGTGGCGGCGGGCCTGGCGGAGAGGAGCTGGGAGATCCGGGTGTTCTGGTCCAGCATGGCGGTGCAATAGGCCACAGCCCGGCCCCCCGCCGCCATTTCGATGCGGACGCCCTCCCGGAATTTCTGGACGCTCAGCAGCTTCACCAGTCCCACCTGGCCGCTGGAGCGGACATGGGTGCCGCAGCAGGCGCAGCGGTCCGCTCCGGGGAAGGTGACGATGCGCACCCGGCCCGTCAGCTCCTTTTTGCTGCGGTAGGACAGGGCCGCCAGCTCCTCGGGCGAGGGCCAGGCGATCTGGACCGGCCGGTCCGCCCAGATATAGCGGTTGGCCGCCGCCTCGATCCCGCGGACCTGCTCCATGGTCAGCTCCGCGTTGAAGTCGATGGTCACCAGGTCGTGGCCGATGTGGAAGCCCACGTTGTCGCAACCGAACCGGCCGCAGATAAGGCCGCTGACGATGTGCTCGCCGCTGTGCTGCTGCATCAGGTCGAACCGCCGGTCCCAGTCGATGGCCCCGGCCACGGTCCCGCCCACGGGGAGGGGACGGGAGCAGATGTGGACCACGTCCTCGCCCCGGTTGCGGACGTCGGTGACGGCGGCGTCCCCCAGGACGCCCAGGTCCGCCGGCTGGCCGCCTCCCTCGGGGTAGAAGGCGGTGCGGTCCAGCGTGACGGCGTAACCGCCCGCAGCCTCCTCGCAGGAGAGGACCGCAGCGGTGAAGTCCCGCAGAAAGGGGTCGATGTCATACAATTTCTCAGTCATGGTTCTCCTCCAGCAGTCCCAGGTCGTATTTCCAGGCCAGCACCCGGCTGACAGCCTGGTCCAGCAGTTCCCGGGGAATGGTCCCGTCCTCCAGGGCGGCGAGCACCTGGGGGATCTGGGTCTCAAAATCGGTGGTGAGGATCATGTCGTTTCCCGCCAGCACCGCCAGCACCGCGGCGGAGCCGTCCCGGGCGTAGGCATCCACCGCGTCCATTGCCAGGTCGTCGGTGAGGATCACGCCCTCAAAGTCCAGGTCCTGTCGGAGGACCCGGTGGACCTCCGGGGACAGGGAGGCGGGGAGGGCGGCGTCCATACAGGACGCCACGTTGTGGCTCACCAGCACCGCCCCGGCCCCGGCGTCGATCCCCGCCTGGAAGGGCAGAAAGTCCTCGGTGATAAATTGCTCCCAGGGGCGCTCGTCCAGGGCCGCGCCGGTGTGGGTGTCGGCGTTATTGCCGTAGCCGGGGAAGTGCTTCAGCACCGAGCCGACGCCGGCGGCGTCCATGTTTTCCACCACGGCCCGGACATACTCCGCCGTGGCCTTGGCGTCCCGGCCGAAGGCGCGGTCGTAGATGAAGTCGCCGGGGTCCGTGGATACGTCCGCCACCGGGGCAAGGTTCACGTTGACGCCCAGCTCCAGCAGCCGGGTGTTTTTGCTGAGAGCGTCGGCCTCGATGGCCTCCATGCCCCCCTGGGCGAACAACGCCTGGGGGGACTTGCACTTCGCCTCGAAGAGGTTGGGGTTCCGGCTGGCCCGGGCCACGGCGCCGCCCTCCTCGTCCACGCCGATGAGAAGGGGGATGGCGCTGGCCGCCTGATAGGACCGGAGGGTCTCCGTGAACTGTTTCTCCGTGAGCCAATCGCCGGCGGCGTCCTTGAAATCCCGGCCGAAGAGGAGATAGCCCCCCAGGTGGTACGCTTCGATCTTCTCCGCCTGACCGGCGGCGGGACACCGGGCGAAAAAGAGCTGGCCCACCTTTTCCTCGTCGGTCATGTCCGCCAGCAGGCCCTGGACGGTCTCCTGCCGGGGGTCCGGCTCCGGTTCGGGTTCCGGCTCAGGCGGCGGCTCCTCCGGCGGCGTGTCGGGGACGGTCTGGGCCGGAGGCGAAGGCGGTTCCGGCGCGGGCCCGGGCTGTTCGGACGGGCCGCAGCCCGTCAGGAGCAGCATGAGGAGCAGCAGGGGAAGAACGTGCTTCATAAAGACCTCCTGTTGGGAGAACGGCCAGCGGAGGGATCATCCGCTGGCCGTAATAGGGGAGGGGGGAGGCTCAGGCGTCCTCATTCTCCCGCTCGGTGATGGCGATGTGCAGCTCGTCCAGCTGCTTCTGGGCCGCCCCACGGGGCAGGCCCCGCGGGGACCCCGTTGGATTTAACCTGCGCGGGCGAAATGAATTCGCCCTTGCGCCAAGGTTTTGCTGCGCAAAACGCTTGTACGCGCTTTCCGCGCGCCCCGCTGTGCGGGGCCCCAGTGACCCAGAAGCCGGGAGACCCGGCATTACTCGGCGGATTCGTCTTCTTTTTCAGTGATGGCGATATGCAGCTCGTCCAGCTGCTTCTGGGTCACTTCGCTGGGAGCGCCCATCATCAGGTCCTGGGCCTTCTGGTTCATGGGGAAGGTAATGATTTCCCTGATGGACTCCTCACCCGCCAGCAGCATGACCATGCGGTCGATGCCGGGGGCCGCGCCGGCGTGGGGGGGCGCGCCGTAGGTGAAAGCGTTGTACATGGCGGGGAACTTGCTCTTCACGTCCTTCTCCCCCAGGCCCACCAGCTCAAAGGCCTTAATCATGATCTCCGGGTCGTGGTTCCGCACGGCGCCGGAGGCGGATTCGTAGCCGTTGATCACCAGGTCGTACTGGTTGGCCATGATGGTCAGGGGGTCGATCTCCCCCCGCTCCGCCTTCAGCAGGACCTCCAGACCGCCGGAGGGCATGGAGAAGGGGTTGTGGCAGAACTCCAGCTGGCCGGACTCCTCGCCGATCTCGTACATGGGGAAGTCCACGATCCAGCACATGGCGTACTGCTCCTCGTCGAAGTGACCGGGGCACCGGCGGCCCAGCAGAGTGCGGATGACGCCGGCGGTTTTCTGGGCGGCGGCCTTCTTTCCGGCGGCCATGCACACAAAGCTTCCGGGCTTCAGGCCCAGGGCCTCCTTCAGGGCCTCCTGCCGCTCCGTCAGGAACTTGGAGACGCCGCCGGTGAGGTTCCCGTTTTCGTCCACCTTCACCCAGCAGGCCTTATTGCCGGTCTGTACCTCCACATCGGTGAGCAGCTTATCGATCCACTTGCGGCCCTGGTCGAAATCGTGGACTGCCACGGCCTTGACGCAGGGGCTGTCGAAGGGGCCGAAGCCGCAGCCCTGGACCACCTCGGTGACGTCCTGGACCTCCAGGTCGATGCGCAGGTCCGGCTTGTCGGAGCCGTAGCGCTCCATGGCCTCGTTGAAGGGGATGCGGCGCAGAGGCGCGCCGGACACCCGCTCATACCGGCCGAACTTCCGGAATATGGGGATCAGCACGTCCTCCAGGGTCTCCAGCACGTCGTCCTGGCTGGCGAAGGCCATCTCCATATCCAGCTGGTAGAACTCGCCGGGGGTGCGGTCGCCCCGGGCGTCCTCATCCCGGAAGCAGGGGGCGATCTGGAAGTACCGGTCGAAGCCGGAGGTCATGAGCAGCTGCTTGAACTGCTGGGGGGCCTGGGGCAGGGCGTAGAACTTGCCGGGGTGCTTCCGGGCGGGGACCAGGTAGTCCCGGGCCCCCTCCGGGGAGGAGGCGGTGAGGATGGGGGTGGTGATCTCCAAAAAGCCGTGGTCCGTCATGGCGGCCCGGATGGCGGCCACCACGTTGCAGCGCAGGACGATGTTCTTTTTCAGCTCCGGGTTCCGGAGGTCCAGGAACCGGTACTTCAGGCGGATGGCCTCGTCGGCCTCCCGGCTGCGGTTGATCTGGAAGGGCAGCTCGTTGTGCTGGCAGGCCCCCAGGATCTCCAGCTTCTCCGGCACTACCTCGATGTCGCCGGTGGGCAGCTTGGGGTTCTTGCTGCTGCGCTCCCGGACCACGCCCTCCACGGAGATGGTGGACTCCTTGTTGATGGCCTTGAAAGCGCTGACCATGTCCTCGGTCTCCGCCACCACCTGGGTGGTGCCGTAGTAGTCCCGGAGGACGATGAAGGCCAGACTGGCGGAGACCACCCGGACATTCTCCATCCAGCCGCTGAGCTTCACGGACTGGCCCATATGGTCCAGCCGCAGCTCGTTACAGGTATGGGTACGATTTTGCATACAAACGACCTCTTTTCTAATACGAATAGTATAAATTACATCTGATTATTCAAATAGTAGTTGCTCTCTGGCCTCCGGGGCCGCGCCGCGCTCCGCCTGCCCAGCGGAAAGCCGTCATCCCCGGATGACGGAGCCGCTGTCCCGGGCGGCGAGACCCGCCTGGATACGCCCCAGGGTCTCCGGGAAGGGCAGGGTGGTCTGCTCCCCGGTGGCCATATCCTTGCAGGCCACCGCGCCGGAGCGGATCTCATCCTCCCCCAGGAACACCACGAAGGGCACGCCGAGCTTGTCCGCGTAGCTCATCTTCTGCTTGAACTTCTTCTGCTCGGTGTAGAGCTGGACCCGGACGCCGGCGGTCCTGAAGCGGGTGGCCAGCTCCACGGCGGGGGAGAGGTCCTCGGTCATGGGCAGGATCAGCACGTCGGCGGGGGCGGCGTTCAGCTCCTGGTTCAGCATACCCTGTTCATTCAAAACATAAAACAGACGGGTGAGACCGATGGAAATTCCGACTCCCGGGAGTATTTTATCTGTATAATATTCCGCTAAGTTATCATACCGGCCGCCGGAACAGATGGAGCCGATCTCCGGGTGATCCAGCATGAAAGTCTCGTAGACCGTGCCGGTGTAGTAGTCCAGCCCCCGGGCGATGGTGAGATCCACGGCGAAATGGTCCTCCGGGACGCCGAAGGCAGCCAGGTACTTCACCACGGTGTTCAGCTCGTCCAGGCCCTGATCGAAGAGGTCGTTCCGGCCCCGGTAGTCCTCCAGGGCGGAGAGGACCTGCCGGTTGCCGCCCTTGATGAGGATGAAGGTGAGGATATCGTCGGCGGCGTCCTGGCTCAGGCCCAGATCGTCCACCAGCATGAGGCCCACCTTTTCCGGGCCGATCTTGTCCAGCTTGTCCACGGTGCGCATGATGTCGGCGGCCCGGTCCGTGAGACCCAGCATGGCATAGAAGCCGCTCAGGATCTTCCGGTTGTTCACCCGGATCTGGAACCGCTTCAGGCCCAGCCGGGAGAAGGTCTGGTAGATGATGGAGGGAATCTCCGCCTCGTTGACGATGTCCAGTTTGCCGTCGCCGATGACGTCGATGTCCGCCTGGTAGAACTCCCGGAACCGGCCCCGCTGGGCCCGCTCCCCCCGGTAGACCTTGCCGATCTGATACCGGCGGAAGGGGAAGGCCAGCTCGGCGTAGTGCAGGGCCACATACTTGGCCAGAGGCACGGTGAGGTCGAATCGGAGGCTCAGGTCCGCGTCGCCCTTGGTAAAGCGGTAGATCTGCTTCTCCGTCTCCCCGCCGCCCTTGGCCAGAAGAATCTCGCTGGCTTCGATGAGGGGGGTGTCCAGGGGCGTGAAGCCGTAGAGGGCGTAGGTCTCCCGCAGGGTGGACATGATGCGCTCCATCATGACCTGCTGCCGGGGCGGCAGCTCCATGAAGCCGGAGAGAGTGCGGGGTTGGATCTTGTTGCTCATAGTTGTCTCCTTTGCTGACTGTTCTCTGGGAAGGGGGGCGCTCTGTTCCGGCCCCGTGTATAAAATAATGCTCCCGTCCCCTGTCTTAGCGGGACGAGAGCATGACGAACCTGTCATACTTCGTGGTGCCACCCACATTCGTCCGGCGGCTGCGCGGGCAGCGGACGGACCTTTTGGTTCCCCTGTCGAACGGCGGCGGGGAGGCCGGGACGTTTCCGCCCGCGCTCCGGCGCTGTCTTCCCCCCGTCCTGTGCCGTGAGCCGCTTTCAGCCAGTGACCCGGCGGCTCTCTCTGTCCGGTGTGCGGGGGTACTCCTGCGCCCTCATGGCGTCTGTTCATGGGCAGTATTATAGTACAGCTGCCGGGAAAAAGTCAATGGGGCGGCGGTGGATTCCCGGGAAAATCAGCGAAGATACTTGTGCTTGGGATTGACGATGTTCCGCCAGTCCAGGTCGCCCCGGTCCATGCCCAGCACCAGCATCTCGGCGGTGGCCACGTTGGAGGCGAAGGGGATGTTGTTCTGGTCGCACAGGCGGGAGATATACAGCAGCTCCTTCTCCATGGAGGAGTCGTTGGGGTCCACGAAAAACAGGACCATGTCCATCTCGTTATAGGCGATACGGGCGCCGATCTGCTGGCTGCCGCCGTGCTGGCAGGAGAGGAACAGGTGGACGTTCAGGCCCGTGGCCTCGGCCACCAGCCGGCCGGTGGTGTTGGTGGCGCAGAGGTTGTGCCGGGACAGGATGCCCGCGTAGGCGGTGCAGAACTGTACCATCAGCTCCTTCTTGTTGTCGTGGGACATCAGCGCGATATACATGACGTTCCATCCTTTCTATTGGTTCTTCTATTGGCGAGGATATGTTCAGGGGGGATCAGCGCAGCCGCATCAGGGGGACGCGCTGTCCCGTAAGACGGCGGGCGATATTCCGGTAGGCCCGGGCGGCGCAGTTGTTGCCGCTGAGCAGCAGGGGGACGCCCCGGCCGGCGTACAGAGGCATGGTCTCATCCTCCGGCACCACGCCCAGCAGAGGCAGACCGGCGGTGTCGATGGCGTCGTCGATGGTCTGGTGCAGGCTGCGCAGGAGCCGGGGCTGGCAGCGGTTCACCACCAGATGGACCCGGTTTTTGGGCAGGTGATTCAGCTCCATCACCGTCCGCTGGGCGTCCCGGAGGCTGGAGGCGTCGGTGGTGGTCACCACTACCGACCGGTCCGCTCCCTGGACGGTCATCCGGAAGCCGCTGCCCAGACCCGCCGGGGCGTCCAGCAGGCAGTAGTCGTACTGGGCCCTGGCGGCGTACAGCAGACGGCGGAAGGCGGCGGGGTCCACCCCCTGGGGAGGCAGCTCCGCCGGGGCGGTGAGCAGGTACAGGCCCTTTTGCAGAGGGTGGGCCACCACCGCGTCCTGAAGGGAGCAGAAGCCGCTGGTGACGTCGGTGAAATCCATCACCGCGCGGTCCGTCATGGCCATGACGATATCCAGATTCCGAAGGCCCGCGTCGCAGTCGATGCACAGGACGCTGCGGCCCAGCTGGGCCAGGGCCATGCCCACATTGGCGGTAAAGGACGTTTTGCCGGTGCCCCCCTTGCCGGAGACCACGGCGATGGTCTGTCCCATGGGGGACACCTCCTTGGCTGAGAAAATGGCGGGCGTTACGCGCCCAAAGGCTGCTTTTTGATCTGGGCGAACCGGCGGGGATACTTTTTGGGGGACGGCGAGACCTTTTCCACGATCACCGCCCGGTGGACGATCCCGGTGGTGGGGATGGTGTAGTCCACCGTGTCCCGCAGCCGCCCGCCCAGCAGACGGATGGCCGTCTCCGCCTCCGCCAGCTCCCGGCCGCAGTCCACGCTCTTCATGGCGATGAACGCCCCGCCGGGCTTCACCAGGGGCAGGCACAGCTCACACAGCACCGGCAGAGCCGCCACCGCCCGGCTGACGGCCAGGTCAAAGCTCTCCCGGCGGTCTCCGGCGAACTCCTCCGCCCGGGCGTGGACGCACACGGCGTTGGAAAGGCCCAGGGCGGCGCAGCTCTCCCGGAGAAAATCCACCCGCTTGCCCAGACTGTCCAGCAGGGTGATCCGGCTCTCCGGGACGGCGATGGCCAGAGGCACCCCGGGAAAACCGGCTCCGGTGCCCACGTCCACCGCCGTTTTTCCGGCGAAATCCGCCAGGGGCAGCAGGCTCAGGCTGTCCAGCAGGTGCAGCGTGGCCACCTGGTCAGGCTCCGTAATGGCGGTGAGGTTCATGACCTGGTTCTTCTCCAGCAGCAGCCGGGAGAATTCCTCCAGCCGGGGGATGATGTCGGGACTCACCCCCAGCTGGGGCAGGCCCCGGGCCAGGATGTCCCTCATTTCCGGTCCTTCAGCAGATCCCGGATCTCAGTGAGCAGCTTCTCCTCGGCGGAAGGCTCCGGAGGCGCGGGAGGCGCGGCGGGGGCCTCCTCCTTCTTCCGGTGGAGCTTGTTGATGCCCTTGACCATGCAGAAAACGGCGAAGGCCAGAATGATGAAGTCCAGAATGGTGGACAGCAGGGTGCCGTAGTTGATGGACACAGCGGCGGCGATCTCCTCGCCGCTTTCCACCACGGCCTCCTTCAGCACCCATTTCCAGTCGCTGAAGTTGATTCCGCCGGTGAGCATGGACACGGCGGGCATGATGATGTCGTTGACCAGGGAAGTGGTGATCTTGCCGAAGGCGGCGCCGATGACCACGCCGATGGCCATGTCCAGCACGTTGCCCCGCATGGCGAAGGCCTTGAATTCCTCAAAAAACTTCTTCATTTTCGGATTATCTCCTATGTTCTGAAACTTTTACGCCTTATTCAGCGGCGGGCGCGTCCGGCGCCGGGGCCTCGGCGGGGGCTTCGGAAACTTCCGCCTCTTCCGGGGTCTCGGGAGCCTCAGGCGCTTCGGGAGCCTCGGGGGCTTCCGGGGCGGCGGGAGCCTCCACCACCGGCTCCTCCTCGGGGAACACGTCGCCGTCCTTGGCGTCGTAATCCACATGGAGGCTGTCGGTGAAGAGGTGGGTCTCCCCGTCGCGCTTGGCGGCGACAGCCTCCATCAGGGGGGCGGTGAGGACGCCGTTGGCGAGGTCCAGGCCCACGTCCGTGCCGCCGTTCTCACCGTTGGGGGTGATATTCAGCTTCCACAGCAGGGACTGATAGGAGGTCTTGCCGGTCTCCTCATCCTTCTGGACCTTGACGGGGACGACAGCGGCCAGCAGGGCGGTGGTTCCTAACACTTTCAGGAAGGTTTTCATAGCATGCTCTCCTTTATCTGAATTTGATTTCATCCGGTTTTCCGGTACGTTCCGGTCAATGCCTGGGGATCAGCGCCTCTGTGCCGCCCATATAGGGCCGCAGCACGTCGGGGATGGCGACGGAGCCGTCAGAGCGGAGGTTGTTCTCCAGGAAGGCGATGAGCATCCGGGGCGGGGCCACCACGGTGTTGTTCAGGGTGTGGGGCAGATACATCCTGCCGTCCGCGCCCTTGACACGCATTTTCAGCCGCCTGGCCTGGGCGTCGCCCAGGTTGGAGCAGGAGCAGACCTCAAAATACTTCCGCTGCCGGGGGGACCAGGCCTCGATGTCGCAGCTCTTGACCTTCAGGTCCGCCAGGTCGCCGGAGCAGCACTCCAGCTGCCGGACGGGGATGTCCATGGAGCGGAACAGCTCCACGGACCAGCGCCACATCTTCTCGTACCAGTCCATGGACTCCTCCGGCTTGCAGACCACGATCATCTCCTGCTTCTCGAACTGGTGGATGCGGTACACGCCCCGCTCCTCGATGCCGTGGGAGCCCTTCTCCTTCCGGAAGCAGGGGGAGTAGGAGGTGAGGGTCTGGGGCAGCTTGTCCTCGGGGATGATCTGGTCGATGAACTTGCCGATCATGGAGTGCTCGCTGGTGCCGATGAGGTACAGGTCCTCGCCCTCGATCTTGTACATCATGGCGTCCATGTCGGTCTGGCTCATGACCCCCTCCACCACGTTGCCGTGGATCATGAAAGGGGGGACGCAGAAGGTGAAACCCTTGCCGATCATGAAGTCCCGGGCATAGGCCAGCACCGCCTCGTGGAGCCGGGCGATGTCCCCCATGAGGTAGTAGAAGCCCGCGCCGGAGACCCGGCCGGCGGCGTCCATGTCCACGCCGTCGAACCGCTCCATGATCTCCGTGTGGTAGGGGATCTCAAACGCAGGCGCCGCCGGCTCGCCGAACCGCTGGACCTCCACATTGTGGGTGTCGTCAGGTCCGATGGGCACGGAGGGGTCGATGATATTGGGAATCTGGAGCATGATATGGCGGATCTCCTGCTCCAGCTGCCCCTCCTGGGCCTCCAGCTCCGCCAAGCGGTCGGCGTTGGCCTTGACCTGGGCCTTGACGGCCTCGGCCTCCGCCAGCTTGGAGGGGTCCTTTTTGGCCTGGCCCATGAGCATACCGATCTGCTTGCTCAGACTGTTGCGGGCGGCCCGCAGCTCGCTGGCCTCGGTAATGGCGGCCCGGTTCCGGCG
The DNA here is from genome assembly GCA_958423465.1 of uncultured Oscillospiraceae bacterium. Classification (GTDB taxonomy): domain Bacteria; phylum Bacillota; class Clostridia; order Oscillospirales; family Oscillospiraceae; genus Pelethomonas. Next base: position 26,796 of record CATZRD010000005.1, read on the forward strand.
GTCCAGCTCGATGACCTGGTCCACCAGGGGCAGCTTTTCCTCCTGGAACTTTTTTCGGATGTTTTCCTTGACGAGCTCGGGATTTTCCCGGACAAACTTGATATCTAACATGACGCAGTTCTCCTTATGCCGCGTTTGACGCGGGGATGTTTCACGTGAAACGGGAACGTTCGGACAAGGCCCCCCTGAACGGTCCGGGGGCTATTTGCCCAGAGATTCCAACGCCTCCAGCAGGTCGTTCAGATCGTCCAGATCGTAGTACTCGATCTCCACGCGGCCCTTCCGCTTGCCCTGGGCGATGCGGCAGGCCCGGCCCAGCCGGGCGCTGAGCTCCCGCTCGGCCTCCGCCACATAGTCCACGGCGGGGGAGGGGGCCTTCGCCGGCTCCGCCTTTGGCTGGGCCAGAAGGCGCTTCACCAGCTGTTCGGTCTGGCGGACGCTGAGGCCGCTGTCCAGGACCGTTTTGGCAGCCTGCTGCTGAAGGGCCGGGGGCAGGGGGAGCAGGGTGCGGCCGTGTCCCGCGGACAGCTGGCCGGACTCCACCAGCTGGCGGACGGCGGGGGTCAGAGACAGCAGCCGCATGGCGTTGGCCACGGCGGAGCGGGATTTGCCCACCCGCTGGGCGGCCTGCTCCTGGGTCATGCCGTAGCCCTCCACCAGAGCCTTATAGCCCTCGGCCTCCTCCATGGGGTTCAGATCCTCCCGCTGGAGGTTCTCGATCATGGCCAGCTCCATGGCGGTGCGGTCGTCCGCCTCGATGATCACGGCGGGGACCTCCGTCAGGCCCGCCAGCCGGGCGGCCCGCCAGCGCCGCTCGCCGGCGATGATCTGATAGTAGCCGCTGGCCAGCCTCCGCACGGTGAGAGGCTGGATGATGCCGTGCTCCCGAATGGAGTCCGCCAGTTCGCTGAGCTTCTCTGGATCAAAATTCTTGCGGGGCTGGGCGGCGCAGCTCTCCACCTGGGAGATGGGGAGAGCAGAGGGGGACGCGGGGGGATCGATGGAAAAGTCCTCGCCCAACAGGGCGTCCAGGCCCCGCCCCAGGCCGCTGGTCTTACCTGCCATAGGCCGCTCCTTTCATAGAATGTGGTACAGATTGCCGCCAAAAGGGCGGATCATGGCTGATTTTTACGAAGAAACTCCTCCGCCAGCGCGGTGTACGCCTCGCAGCCCCGGGAGGAGCGGTCGTAGGCGGTGATGGGCTTCCCGTGGCTGGGGGCCTCGCTGAGCCGCACGTTCCGGGGAATGACGGTGGCGTAGACTTTGCCGGGGAAGAACCGCTTGACCTCCTGGGCCACCTGAAGGGCCAGATTGGTGCGTCCGTCGAACATGGTCATCAGCACCCCCTCCAGCTCCAGGGCGTGGTTCAGGTTCCGCTTGACGATCCGCACGGTGTTCATCAGGTCGCTGAGGCCCTCCAGGGCGAAATACTCCCCCTGGACCGGCACCAGCACGGAGTGGGCGGCGCACAGGGCGTTCAGGGTCAGCAGCTCCAGGGAGGGGGGACAGTCGATGAAAATGAAGTCGTAGCCGGGGGACAGCTTTTCCAGCGCGCTCCGCAGGAGGAACTCCCGCCGGTCAATGCCGATCATCTCCACTCCCGCGCCGGCCAGACCCTTGCAGGAGGGGAGCACGTCGCCGTAGCGGGTAGTAACCACCCGCTTCTCCGGCTCGAAGCCGTTGATGAGCACGTCGTAGACGCCCTGGCTGAGGCTCTTGTCCACGCCCATGCCGGAGGTGGCGTTGGCCTGGGGGTCAAAGTCGCACAGGAGGACCCGCTTTCCCATCCCCGCCAGGGCGGCGGTGAGATTGACGCAGGTGGTGGTTTTGCCCACGCCGCCCTTCTGGTTGACGATGGCTATGATCTTTGCCACAGGGACACCTCCCGGATCTGGACAGGCCAGAAATTTGCATACATGTAGTATAACATAATCAAAGAAGTTTTCAACAGGGAATTCAACTTTTTTCCTGACGATTCTGCCTGTGAAAGATCTCCGGGGCGGATGTTTCACATGAAACATCCGCCCCGGAGGAAACCGCGGGCCTATACCAGCAGCACGCCGTCCAGGGGGGGCAGGCAGATGGTGACTTTGCCCTGGACGGAGAAGAACTGCTGGCCGGTGAGGGCGTCGGTGGCCAGATCCCCGGACCAGTCGAAGGTCATGAACACCGGCTCGTCCCCGGCGTTGGTGGCGGCGATGGTCAGCTCTCCGTTCAGCTCCCGGGCGAAGGCCAGGCCGTGGCCCTGGGCATAGAGCCAGCGCAGCTCCCCCTGCTGGAGGGACTGGCGGTTCCGCCGCAGGCTGCCCAGCAGGGCGAACCGCCGCTGGAGCATCCGGTCCTCCCGGCCCCAGGGGAAGGTCCCCCGGTTGAAGGGGTCCTCGTAGCCCTCCATGCCGGCCTCGTCGCCGTAGTACACCGTGGGGGAGCCGGGAAAGGCGTACAGCAGGATCGCGCCGGTCTGAAGCAGGCGGCAGCCCCGGTGGTACTCCTCCGGGGTCATGCGGTAGTGGGCCCGCTCGGTGCGGGTGGGAGGCGCCTCCTTGGGGAAGGTGCCCAGCAGCGTAAGGATGCGGGGGTTGTCGTGGGTGCCCAGCATATTCATGCAGCTGTAGAAGGCGGGGCGGGGGTAGTTCTCCCGGATGGTCTCCATGGCCTCCACGAAGTTCCGGGCGTCGCCGCCCCGGAGGTAGTCCATGGCCCCGATCCGGAAGGGGTAGTTCATGAGGCCGTGGGTCTCCCGGCCCAGCAGGTACTTTCGCCGGCGGCTGTAGGCGATCTTGTTGCTGCCGTCCTCCCAGACCTCCCCCAGGAGGAAGCTGTCCGGCTTTTCCTCCATCATCACCCGGCGGATGCGCTGGATGAATTCGTCCGGCAGCTCGTCGGCCACGTCCAGCCGCCAGGCGTCGGCGCCTGCCCGCAGCCACCTGCGGATAATGGAGTTCTCCCCCTCGATGATGTAATCGATGTAGTCCGGCCGGCTCTCGTTGACGGCGGGGAGGGTGTGGATGCCCCACCAGGAGTCGTACCGGTCCGGCCAGGGATAGAAGTTGTACCAGCCGTAATAGGGGCTGTCCTGGCTCTGGGCCGCCCCCAGGGAGGGATAGGACCCCAGGGCGTTGAAGTAGCGGCTGTTGCTGCCGGTGTGGTTAAAGACCCCGTCCAGCATGATGTGGATGCCCCGCTGGCGGGCCTTTTCGCACAGGCGGCGCAGGTCCTCCTCCGTGCCCAGCATGGGGTCCACCTTCTCATAGTCGCCGGTGTTGTACCGGTGGTTGCAGTCTGCCTCGAAAATGGGATTGAAGTAGATGGTGGTGACTCCCAGGCTCTGGAGATAGTCCAGCTTTTCCTCCACCCCCCGGAGGCTGCCGCCGAAAAAGTCCCGGTTGCGGATCTCGCCGCTCTCGTCGGGCAGATAGTCCATCAGCTCGTCCCAGTTCTGGTGGACCACCCGGTCCCCCAGCATCCCATCAGGATTTGGAACAAACGTACGATTAAACCGGTCGGGAAAGATCTGGTAGGTGACGCCCCGGCCGAACCAGTCCGGCGTGGGCAGGGAATCGTCGTATACCGTCTGCTGCCAGCAGATGGACTGACCCTCGCCGCAGTAGCCGTTTTTGCCCAGCCACACCACCTGGCCGCCGTCCCGGACGAAGCGGAAGCAGTACCAGATCAGCTCCGGCTGATCGGGGACCCTGTAGCCGCCGGTAAAGAGCCGGCAGCCGTCCTCCGTGCCGGCGGGGGTCAGAGGGATCTCCCGGCGGCAGTCGGCGAACTCGCCGTAGACCACCAGCGTGCAGGCGGCAAAACCCTCCGCCGTCTGAGGGCGGAGGGTCACCGTGACGGCGGTCCCGCAGGGGACCGCCCCGTAGGGGGACTTATACCGGCCGTCACGGGAGGAAAAAACAGGGGTATCCATGAAAAGATTCTCCTTCTAAGGTGGATTTCACAACACAACAGGGGGATATGTCTCACGGCAGCAGCGTCCCCTCGGGGAGGAGGGCCGCGCCGATCTCGCTCTGATCAAAGTAGGCGTTGAGGATACTGACGGCGGTGGAGGCCAGAGCCGCGCCGCTGCCGCCCTTTTCGATGACCAACGCCACGGCGATCTCCGGCTCGTCGAAGGGGGCGAAGCAGATAAAGACGCCGTTGGCTACCTTCTCGCCGGTCTGGGCGGAGCCGGTCTTGGCTCCGGCGGAGACCGCGCAGTCCTGGAAATACCGGGCGATGCTGCCGGTGGTCACCAGATCCCCCATGCCCTTTTTCACCGCCGCCAGGGTCTCCGGGGACATATCCACGGAGGACAGCACCTCCGGCTGGCTCTCATAGAGCAGCTGGCTGCCGTCGTGAGACCGGACGGACTGGAGCAGGTGGGCGGCGTACCGCTCTCCGCCCCGGACCAGGGTGGCGGTGTAGCTGGCCAGCTGGAGGGGGGTGTAGAGCTGGTCCGCCTGACCAAAGGCGGCCCAGGGGGCCGGGTCCTGGCCCGGCTGCCCCGCGGGCAGGACGCCCACGTTCTCCCCCAGCTCGATGCCCGTGGGCTGGCCCAGGCCGAAGGCGGCAGTGTACTCCGTCAGGGCGGTGAGCCCCAGCTCATAGCCCAGCTGGGCGAAGAAGTAGTTGCAGGAGACGTTGATGGCCTCGCTGACATTGATGCGGCCGTGGTGTCCCCGGGAGCTGTTGTAGAGCCAGCAGTTGGCGTAGCTGTTGGTGGGGTCCCCCGGATAGACCCAGTGGCCGGTGGCGTTGATCCTGGTGGAGGGGGAAATGATCCCGGATTCCAGGGCGGCCACGGCGGTAAGGGGCTTGTAGGTGGAGCCGGGGGCGTAGGTCCCCAGCAGGGCCCGGTTGTAGAAGGGGTTGCCGGGGTCGGCGCTCTTTTCCTCCAGGTCCTGGAAATAGGTCCGCTGGCTGAAATTGGGGTAGGAGGCCAGGGCCAGGATGCCGCCGTCGGCCACGCTGACCACGGCGGCGGCGGCCCCCCGGGTCTCCAGACCGTCCTCGGCGTTCATGGCCTCCACCGTCTCCGCCAGGGCGTTTTCCACGTCGGCCTGGAAGTCGATGTCGATGGTGAGGGCCACGGTGCCGCCGGGCTGGGGGTCCGCCGTGTACAGCTCGCCGGTGATCTTGCCGGCGGCGTTGGTGGTGACGATGCGCTTGCCCTCGATGCCCCGCAGATAGGTCTCGAAGGCCCGCTCCACTCCGTCCCGGCCCAGCCGGTCGTCCAGCCGGTAGGGGGACTGGGGGCTTTCCCCCTCCGCCAGGCCCTGGGCGGCGGCCCACTGGGCGTTGAGCTGGTCCAGGTCGTCGGTGGACTGGATATCCCCCACCCGGCCCAGGATGTGGGCGGCGTAGTCCGTGTTATACTGCCGCACCGATTCCTGACCCACGGCCACGCCGGAAAAGCCGCCGTCGTTGAGGATGGAGAGGACCTCCGCCGACACCTCCTGGGCAAAGACGTAGGGGGGGACGTAGTAATTTTTCAGCGATACCGCCCGCAGGTCCGCCTCATAGAGCACGCCGATGACCAGGCGGGCCTGCCGGTCGGTCATGCGCTGGTCCTCCGGCACGCCGTCGTCCAGCCTGTACCGCTCCCGCAGCAGGGTCATCACAGAACCGGCGGTGAGGGTCTCGCTGACGGAGCTGAGTCTGGCTCGGAGGGAGGGCGTCATCACGGGGATGGGGTCCTCCTCCGTCAGTACGGAGTCGGACCAGCCCAGGGCGTTCAGATATTTCTCGAACCGGGTGCGGTTGGTGACGCCGGCGGTGGCGGTGGTGTAGGAGAAGGGGGCCGTTTGGGTAATGGGCAGGGTGTCGGTCCAGGTCAGGCCCTGCTCCTGAAACAGCTCCACCAGCCGCAGGGCCGCCCAGGCGGCGCTCTCGTTTTTTGGCACCTGCTTGGGGTCGAAGGAGACGGTATAGATCTCCCGGTTGGTGACCAGCGTTTTGCCGTTGCGGTCGGTGATGACGCCGCGGGAGGTCTCAATGGTCTCCGTGTGGGTGACCTGGGTGGCGGACTTGCTCAGATAGTCCTGGTGGCGGACCACCTGGGCGTGATAGAGCAGGCCGGCGAAGGCCAGCAGGCACAGGGCGAAAATACCCAGGAGCACCGCGCTGCGGCGGTGAAATTGCTTTTCGTTTTCCATGGAGGCTCCTTCCTGGGAGGGATGGGTCAGTAGTCGGCGGCGCACCGGCGATGAATCACGCTGTACAGCGGCAGCACGGCCGCCAGGGCGGGCAGGGTGGCCAGAGCCTCCCGCAGGGCGGTCTGGGCCATGAGCCCCAGATACCCGCCGCCGGAGAGGAGCTGCACCGCCACCCGGGCGAAGCCGGTGATCAGCAGCCCCATGGCGGCGGCGCACAGGCCGCACAGAGGGCCGGGGGAGAGAAGCTTCTCCCCGACGAGACCGGTCAGCAGCCCCGTCAGGGTGAACGTCAGGGTGAAAAAGCCCATGAAGGGCCCCGGCAGCAGCAGGTCGCACACCACGCCAAGGACCAGAGCGAAGGCTCCGCCCCGGCGCAGCCCCTCGTAGGAGGCCAGCACCGCCGGGAGCATGGGGTAAATAAAGGGGGCCGCGCCCCACAGGCGGAGCTGGTCCAGCAGCACATCCTGCAGGGCGAAGAGGGCCAGGGTGGCGAGAGCGTACACCACCCATTTGGCGATCACATAGCTTTTCGGCAGCACAACGCTTTTCCTCCTTCGGCGGCGGTCCGCCGGGACGCTTCCGCTTACTCCACGATGTCGAAATCCGTGATGATGAACACCTCGGTCAGGTCCTCCAGCCGGGTGCTGGGGGCCACCACGGCGAACTGGGTCACGCCGTCCTCGCCGGCGCGCAGCTCCTCCACATAGCCGATGACCAGCTGAGAGGGGTAGTAGCCGCCCAGGCCGGAGGTGACGATCAGGTCCCCGGCGGCCACGTCAGCGTCGCCCCCCAGATAGGCCAGGCGCAGCAGGCCCCGGCCCATGAGGGCGAAATCCCCCTGGGCCACGGCGGCCTCGCCGCTGCGGTAGACCAGGGCGCCGATGGAGGAGTCGCTGTCGATGACGGTGCGCACCGTGGACCAGTTGAGGCCCGCCTCGGTGACCACGCCCACCAGATAGCCGGTGGAATCGATGACGCAGTCCCCCACCGCCACGTCGTGGGCGGTGCCCCGGTTGACGGTGAACACGCTGTCCCAATTGGAGCTGTCGCCCTCCACGATGGAGGCCGGCTCCCAGGAGAGGTCCCGCCGCTTTTTCCGCAGCTCCAGCAGCTCATAGAGCCGGTCGTTCTCCTCCCGGTCCCGCTGGGCCTGACGGTTCTCCTCCGCCAGCCGCTGGTTCTCCTCCCGCAGCCGCTGGTTCTCCTTCTTCAGCGCGTCAAACTCCGTGAGATAGTCGTGCCACTGGGTGATCTTTCCGGTGACGGCGGAGGCCGCCGCCCGGAAGGGGGAGGCGATGATCCCCGCCAGATTGGGAAAGGCGGCGGAGGTGCTGGAAAAATAGGTCATGACGCTCAGCAGCACGGCGATCGCCGCCGCCAGGCCCAGCAGGGCCGCGCCGTATTTGGTGAACAGCCGCTTCAACCCTCCGCCTCCCCGTAAAGATCCACGCCGAAGTCCGCCAGCATCCCGCCCAGCAGGCAGAGAGGCAGGCCCATGACGTTGAAGTAATCCCCCTGGATGCCGCTGACAAAGAGGGCGGCCAGCCCCTGGACGCCGTAGGCCCCGGCCTTGTCCATGGGGTCGCCGGTGGAAACATAGTGGCGGATCTCCCGGTCTGTCAGGGGCCGGAAGGTGACGCCGGTGGTCTCCGAGCGGGTCTCCCGGCGGTCCCCCCGCCGGACCGTGACGCCGGTGCAGACCGTGTGGGTCCGGCCGGAGAGGGCCCGGAGCATCTCCGCCGCCTCCGCCTGGCTGTGGGGCTTGCCCAGGCGCAGGCCGTCCAGAAACACCATGGTGTCGGCGGCGATGATGACGGCGTCCTCATCCCCGGCCAGGGCCGCCGCGGCGTCGGCCTTCTTCCGGCAGATGGCGGAGACGATCTCCTGGGGGGAGAGGGAGGGGTCGTAGCTTTCGTCCGCCTGGGGGACCAGGACGGTGAAGGGCCCCGGCCAGATCTGGCCCAGGAGCTGCCGCCGCCGGGGAGACTGAGAGGCAAGTATGATACGCGTCATAGGACCGTCCTCCTTCTCATCTGCCGGTGGAGCCCACGCCGCCCTGGCCCCGCCGGGTCTCCGGCAGCTCGTCCGTCACCCGCAGGGCGGGACACAGCACAGGGACCACCATGAGCTGGGCCACCCGGTCCCCGGGCAGCACCGTATAGGGCGCGCCGGTGGTGTTGAGAAGCCCCACCCCCAGAGGACCCCGGTAGTCGCTGTCGATGACCCCGATGCCGTTGGACAGGGTGACGCCGTTTTTGATGCCCATGCTGGAGCGCACCGCCACGATGCCCACATAACCCGCGGGGATGGCCACCGCCAGCCCGGTGGGGATCAGGGCGCGGCCCCCGGCGGGGATGACTTCCGCCTCGTCCAGACAGGCGTGGAGGTCCAGGGCCGCCGCGCCCTCCGTGGCGTAGTAGGGCAGAGGGATGTCCTTCCCAATGTGTGGAGAGAGGGGCTTGATCAGAAGTTCCATAGAAAAATCCTTTACAAAACGTATAAATAGATGCGGAATATACAATTTGGAGGCGAATATCACTCCACGCCCCGGTAGAAGAGGCCCCGGGTGTCCTCCGGCGCCGGAGGCTCTCCCCCCGCCAGATACTGGCGGAGGACCCGGACGCAGTCCTCCGGCCCCTCGTCGGTGAACCGGAGGCGGGCGCAGGCCAGGCCGCACCGGCGGTAATCCGGCTTATCCGCCAGATAGAGGCGGCGGCTGTTTTCCAGCTCGCTGCGGCAGCCGAACACCGGCAGGATGGGAAAGACTTCCCCCCGCCGGTCGGTGAGGCTGTGGCCTCCGACACAGGGGCCGTAAAGGTCCCGGCTGGTACAGCCCAGGCCGTTGCGGACCAGACAGTTTTCCACCACCATCAGGGGCAGGCGGCCATAGACCAGAGTCTCGCAGGGCAGGGGCTTGCGCAGGTCCCGGATCTGCTCATGGCGCAGCTCGAAGGAGAGACAGGCGCTCTCAAGGCCCCAGTCCCTGAGCTGCTCCAGACTGCGGCTGTTGAACACGTTGAGCCCAAAATCCCCCCGGAGGGAGAAGCCCAGCTCCCGGGCCAGGGCCAGCTGGCCCACGTTCTGCACGGCGGCGGAGACGCAGCCCCGGGCCTTTGCCTTCTCCAGCATCGCCCGGAGGGCGGGTTCCTCCCGGTCCTTGCAGATCCGGGGGAGGGAGACGCACAGCTCCCCGCCGGTATGCCGGCACAGCTCCGCGTCAAATTCGCTTATTCGCTCCGCCGGGAGATAGACCACGGCGGGGGAAAGGGCCAGCAGCGCCTCCGTGAGCTGGTCCCCCCGGGAGAGGGATACGGTGAGGACCGGTTCCCCGCCGGCAAAGCCGTTTTCCGGCATAGAAGGGACCGGCTCCTCCCGCCGCTTCGGCGGGGCGCAGCGAAGCCGGGCCAGCCGGTCCAGCGCCTCCCGGCGCAGGCCGTTGAGGGCGCTGGCCGGCAGAGAGAGGCCCTCCGCCACCTGACAGTCGATGCACTCGGCCCGGAACACGGTGCCGCCGGTCCTGCCCAGCCGCCGGGAGACCTCCTCCGCCGTCAGCGCCCGGGTGCGGGCGGCCTCGGGACAGGGGCCAGTGACGGTGACGGCATGGCCGTCGCGGTCGGCGGCGGTGAGACTGGCGGGCCGGTCCGGCGCCAGATGGGCGCGAAGGGTCACGGGGACCGTCCGCAGGTCCTCCCGGTCATAGGCCGCCTTGGCGGCCTGGAACAGTTCTGTGGGAACGGGGGCGTTTTCCGGGCGGGAGCCGAACATGGCGGGGCCAAGAGCCCCGTCCCAGTAGCCCTGGGTGAAGCCGCCCCGGGAAAAGGCCAGCTCCAGCTCCCCCAGCTCCTCCGCCGTGGGCCGGCGGCGCTCCCGCAGCAGGGCGGCGTAGATCCGGGTGACCACCGCCACATACTCCGGCCGCTTCATCCGGCCCTCCAGCTTCAAAATGTCCACGCCCATGTCCTGAAGCTCCGCCAGGTGTCCGGCCAGGCTGGCGTCCTTCAGGCTGAGTGGCCGGCCCATTTTGCCGCCGTCCAGCCGGTAGGGCAGGCGGCAGGGCTGCTTGCACCGTCCCCGGTTGCCGCTGTTGCCGCCGATGAGAGCGCTCATGGCGCATTGGCCGGACCAGCACATGCACAGGGCCCCGTGGGCGAAAACCTCGATTTTAATGGGGCTTTTTTCGCAGATGGTCCGGATGTCCTCCCGGCTCAGCTCCCGGCCCAGGACCACGCAGGAAAGCCCCAGACGGGCGGCGGCCTCCACCCCCGCCAGGGAGTGGACGGTCATCTGGGTGCTGCCGTGGAGGGGCAGGTCCGGCACGATCCGCCGGGCCAGGGCGGCAAGGCCCCAGTCCTGGACGATGACGCCGTCGCAGCCGCTGCGGCTGGCCAGCCGCAGCAGCTCCGCCCCCCGGTCCAGTTCCCGGTCCGTCAGGAGGGTGTTGAGGGTCAGGTAGAGCTTCGCCCCCCGAAGGTGGCAGTAATCCACCGCGGCGGGGAACTCCTCCGGAGAGAAGTTTTTGGCGCCCTGCCGGGCGTTGAGGCTGTCCAGGCCCAGATAGACCGCGTCCGCCCCGTTCTGGACGGCGGCCACCATGGACTCCCAGTGGCCGGCGGGGGAGAGCAGCTCCATCTTACTTCTTGGCCAGCTGCTGCTGCAGCTTGAAGATCTCCCGTTTGCACTCGCTGAGCTCGTTTTTGGCCTTGCCGGCCTCGTCCAGGTAGCCCTTGAGCTGGGCCCGGAGATTTTCGCCGGCGGCCTGCTGCTTGAACATCTCGTCGGCCAGGTTCATGGCCGCCAGAACGGCGGCGTCCATGCGGCTGATGCGGCCCCCGGCCAGGATCTCGCCCATTTTGGCGTCCACCGCGGCGGCCACCTTCTGCATGTAAGCGGGGCTCTCCTGGGCGGCCAGAGTGTACTCCGTGCCGCAGATGCTGACGGTGATACGATTATCCATGACGCTTTCCTCCTCTTTATTTGTACGAAGGCTCCCGATCGATACTGATTCACACTAGAGTATACCATATTCCGCAGGAAAAGCAATCCGAATTCTGTGAAAGAACCGGGAATTTGCCGGAGACCCGCCTTGCTCTCCCGGCAAATTTCCCCCCTTTACGAAAATCGGGTTTTCGTGTAGAATAAAAAGAACTGTATGAACACCGGGAAAGGGGGCGGAAATATGAGCGGCTATGTCCTGCATCTGCCGGAGGACGAGAGCGTGGTGCTGTCGGGGCCGGTGGTCCGCCGCCTGATCCGGGAGGGAGACGGCGACGCCGCCCTGGCGTACATCGCCGTGCTGCAAAATAAGGGGGCCATGGACGAGGAGAAGCTGGCCGCCCTGCTGAACTGGCCGCCCCAGCGGGTGGGCCGGGCCATGGAGGCCCTGTCCCGCCAGGGGCTGGCGGCCCGGCCCGCCGGAGCGCCGGCGGCTCCGCCGCCACGGGAGGCGGAAAAGCCCCGGATCTCCGCCGGCGACCAGCGGCCGGAGTATACCCGGGCGGACCTGGCCCGGGCCATGGAGGGCCGGGAGTTCGCCGCCCTGACCGGCGCGGTGGAGGAGAAGCTGGGGAAGAAGCTGACCACGCCGGATCTGGGCCTTCTCCTGGGGCTGTACGACGACCTGGGCCTCCCGGCGGACGTGATCTTCCTGCTGGTGGGCTTCTGCGTGGAGCGGTCCGCCGCCCAGTACGGGCCGGGCCGCCGGCCCACCATGCGGCAGATCGAGCGGGAGGGCTATACCTGGGCGCGGCTGGGCCTTATGACCCAGGAGGCGGCCAGCGCCTACATCCGCCGTCAGGCGGAGGCCCGGCGGCAGCTCCCCCGGATGATGCGGCTGCTGGGCCTGGGGGACCGGAAGCCCTCCCCCAGCGAGGAGAAGTACCTGACGGCCTGGATCGATATGGGCTTCCCGCCGGAGGCGGTGGAGCTGGCCTATGACAAGACCGTGCTGAAATGCAAGGAGCTGAAATGGCCCTATATGAACCGGATCCTCACCTCCTGGCATCAGAAGGGGCTGCATACCCTGGAGGAGATCCGGCGGGGAGACCGGCCCGGCGGCTCCGCCGCCCCCCGGCCCCGGGGGAAGGAACCGGAGGGCGTCCGGGAGGATCTGGCCCGGATGGAGAAATATCTGGAAAAGCTGCGCCGGGAAAAGGCGGAGAGGGGGGAAGGCTAAATGCATCAGGACGCGGGAATCATGACCGCTGCGGTCCGGAAGTTCCGGGAGGACCGGGACCGGCGGCGGCAGGAGCAGGAGCGCCGGGTGCGGGAGGTGTACCGCCGCCTGCCCCGGGTGGAGGACATCGACCGGGAGCTGCGGGGGACCATGGGACAGATCATGATCGCCGCCTTTGAGGGCGGCCGGGACCCGGAGCCGGCCCTCCGGGCTCTGGAGGAGCGGAATCTGGCCCTCCAGCGGGAGCGGGCCGAGCTGCTGGTGGGGGCCGGCTACGCCTACGACGAGACCGACGAGAAGGTCCTGTGCCCCCTGTGCCGGGACAGCGGCTATCTCCGGGACGGCAGCCCCTGCCGGTGCCTGATGGCCTACTACACCCGGGAGCAGAACCGGCGGCTCTCCAAGCTGCTGGATCTGGGGGGCCAGTCCTTCGACACCTTCTCCTACGAGTGGTACGATTCTGAGGTGTGGCCGGAGTACGGGTGCAGCCCCCTGGCCAACATGGAGACGGTCCGGGAGATCTGCGGGAACTACGCCCACACATTTGGGCCTCAGAGCGGGAACCTGCTGTTCACCGGCGCGCCGGGGCTGGGCAAGACCTTTTTGTCCGCCTGCATCGCCCGGGAGGTCAGCGACCACGGCTTCTCCGTGGTCTACGACACCGCCGCCCATGTGTTCCAGCAGTTCGAGAGCGGCAAGTTCGGCCGGGACAACCCCTACGAGGAGGACCCGGACCGGGAGATCGACCGGTATCTCAAGTGCGACCTGCTGATCATGGACGACCTGGGCACGGAGATGCTCACCAGCTTCGTCCAGTCCGCCTTCTACCGCATCGTCAACGACCGGCTGCTGAGCCGGAGAAAAACGGTGCTGTCCACCAACCTGCCGCCGGAGGAGATCGGGCGGCGCTACGGCGAGGCCGTCCGCTCCCGGATCGAGGGGGAGTATCAGCTCCTGCGGTTCTTCGGCCGGGACATCCGCCTCCAGAAGCGGGACCGGTAAGAAGGCGGGGGCCGAAAACCGCGGCATACTATGGGAACGACCGGAAAAAGGAGGGAACGTCTTTGCGGATCGGACAGGTGGAGATCCCGTCAAAGCTGGCCCTGGCGCCTATGGCCGGGGTGACGGACGCCGCTTACCGGCAGATCTGCTCCGAGCTGGGGGCGGGCCTGACCTGTACGGAGCTGGTGAGCGCCAAGGCCCTGTGCTACCAGGATAAGAAGAGCCGCCAGCTTCTGATGCCCTTTCCCGGGGAAAAGCCCTTCGCGGCCCAGATCTTCGGCAGCGACGCCGCCTGTATGGCGGAGGCGGCCCAGATCGCCGCGGAGGCCAGCGGGGCGGACCTGCTGGACATCAACATGGGCTGTCCCGTGGGGAAGGTGGTGTCCAGCGGCGACGGCTCCGCCCTGATGAAGGACCCGGAGAAGGCGGCCCGTATCGCCGAGGCGGTGGTGAAGGCCAGTCCCGTGCCGGTGACGGTGAAGATGCGCCGGGGCTGGGACAAGGGCAGCATCAACGCCGTGGAGCTCAGCCGGATGCTGGAACAGGCGGGGGTGTCCGCCATCGCCGTCCACGGACGGACCCGGGCCCAGATGTACGGCGGACAGGCGGACTGGACCACCATTCGGGAGGTGAAGGAGGCGGTCTCCATCCCGGTGATCGCCAACGGGGACGTGTTCACTCCCCAGGACGCGGTGCGGATCCTCCGGTTCACCGGGGCGGATATGGCCATGATCGGCCGGGGCTGCTTCGGCAACCCCTGGCTCTTCCAGCAGGCCGCCGCCGCCCTGGCGGGGGAGCCTGTGCCGGGCCGGCCGCCTCTGGCGGCGCGGTGCGACACCGCCGTGCGCCAGATCCAGCTGGCGGCACAGTATAACTGCGAGAAGATCGCCGTGCTCAACGCCCGGCGGCACTACGCCTGGTATCTGAAGGGGGTGCCCCACGCCTCCTATTATAAGGAACAGATCGTCCGCATGGAGACCCTGGCGGACGTGTACCGGGTGACGGAAGGAATCAAGAGGGATCTGCATGACGACGAATGAACTGGTCCGCGCGGCGGCGGGGGGCGATCAGGACGCCTTCGCCCGGCTGGTGCGGCAATATGAGGATCAGGTCTACCGCCTGGCCCTGCGGATGTGTTCGGACCCGGAGGACGCCCGGGACGTGGCCCAGGAGGCCTTTCTCGGCGCCTGGCGGGGCCTGCCCGCCTTCCGGCAGGAGGCGGGCTTCGCCACCTGGCTGTACCGGCTGACGGCCAACGCCGCCATCGACCATATGCGCCGGACCCGGCGTCAGAAGGGGAACGTGAGCCTGGACGACGAGGGGCTGCGTCTGGACGTGGCGGACGGCGCCCCCGGCCCCCAGCAGGCCGCCGAGGGGCGGGAGCTGCGGGAGGCCGTGGATGACGGCCTCCGCCGCCTGCCCGACGGCTACCGGGCGGTGCTGGTGCTGCGAGAGCTGCAGGGGCTGAGCTATCAGGAGATCGCGGAGACCCTCTCCATGGACCTGGGGACGGTGAAGAGCCGCATCTCCCGGGCCAGAGGCGCTCTGCGGAAAATTCTCATCGCCGGCGGGAACTTATCCGGCTACCTGCCGTCTAATGGGGTGGATGCCAAAGGAAAGGAGGGCCGCTGATGCGTACCTGCGAGACCTATGAGGCGTGGCTCAGCGCCCTGCTGGACGGAGAGCTGGACCCCAAATACCAGGCGGAGCTGATGGAGCATCTGGCCGGATGCCCCGCCTGCCGGCAGTATTTTGACGATCTGATGGCGATTCAGGACGCCCTGTCGGAGCCGGACGAGGAAAAGGCCCCGGAGGATCTTGCCCGGTCCGTCATGGACGCCGTGGCGAACACGCCCCAGGACGGCGGCGCGTCCCCGGCCCGGCGGCGGAGAAAGCCTGCCGTCCGCTGGCAGCGGTGGGCGGCTCTGGCCGCCTGCCTGGCCCTGGCGGTGGCCATGGGCTGGTGGTGGAGGGCGAGCCTGGGCATGGGCGGCAGCATGGCGTGCACGGCCGTGAACGACTCCGCCGCCCCCAGAAGCGGGGAGGCCGCCCCTGCCGACGCTGCCCCGGCGGGAACGGACGACTGCGACGGCGCTCTCCAGGAGAAGGCCGCCCTCATGGAGGACCAGGCCGCCGGCACGCTCTGCGGGGACAACTGCGCGCCCCAGGAGCCTGCCGTGGAGCCGGACCGTGAGGAAACCGAACAGCCGGCCGGCGGCCTCCGGGCCTGGGTGGAGGAGCAGGGCTGGACCTGGGAGCCGGGCGCCGTCTATGAGCTGACGGCGGAGCAGCATGAGCAGCTCACCCGGCTGCTGGAGGAGGACCTGGACCTTCTTCTGGAGGAGGCCGGGGACGGGACCTGCCGCCTGACCATCCCGGCGGAGGGATAAACGCATACGAAAAGAGCCGCGGAGCGCTGAAAAACGCCCTGCGGCTCTTTACTGTCTGTAATAACTCAAATCAAAAATACGGGCCGTTATGCGATGGAGAGCATCAGCTCCAGCAGGCGGGTAAAGTCGTCCTTCACCCGCTGGGCGGTGGCCACCACCTCGCTGTGGTCCAGCTGCCGGTCCAGGACCCCCGCCGCCATGTTGGTGATGCAGCTGACGCCCATGACCCGCATCCCGCAGTGGCGGGCCACGATGGCCTCCGGCACGGTGGACATACCCACCGCGTCGGCCCCCAGGGCGCGGAAGGCCCGGATCTCCGCCGGAGTCTCGTAGCTGGGGCCGGGGTACATCATGTACACGCCCTCCCGCAGGTCGATGCCCGCCTGGGCGGCCAGAGGCTTCAGCTTTTCCCGGAGGGAGCGGGTGTAGATATCGCTCATATCCGGGAACCGGGGGCCGAACTCGTCCAGATTGGGCCCCATGAGGGGGTTCATGCCGGAGAGGTTGATGTGTTCGGAAATGAGCATCAGGCACCCGGCGGCGAAGTCCAGGTTCACGCCGCCGGCGGCGTTGGTGAGGATCAGGGTCCTGACCCCCAGCCGGGCCAGCACCCGCACCGGCAGAGTGACCTCCTGCTGGGTGTAGCCCTCGTAGTAGTGGACCCGGCCGCTGAGGGCCGCTACGGCCCGTCCGCCCCAGGTCCCAAAGACGAAGGCCCCCCGGTGGCCGGCTACCGTGGACCGGGGGAAGCCGGGGAGGTCGGCGAAGGGCACCACCGTCCGGTCCTCCAGCCTGTCGGCAAAATCCCCCAGGCCGCTGCCCAGAATAAGACCCAGCTCCGGCGCAGCGGCGGTGCGCTCCCGGATGGCCGCGGCGGCGGCGTCGATGCGTTCAGCGATGGTCATGGCTGCTGCCTCCTTTTTGCGGGTGATATAGAATATATTCTCTGCAGGTTTCCACGGTGCCGCACTGTGTCTCGTAGGGAACGGTTTTGAGGTACTGGAATCCGCACTTCTGGATGACCCGGGCCGACTGGCTGTTCTTCTCGAAATGGCCCGCCAGGATAAAGTCCAGATCTTCAACGTCAAAGAGGTATGAAATGACGGCCCTTACCGCCTCAGGCATCAGTCCCCGGCCCCAGTATTCCTTTGAGAGGACATAGCCGATCTCCCGGCCCTGGAGCGGGGACAGCTCAGGGTTCCGATCTTCGTTATACCGCTCTATGCCGAGGGAGCCGATGACCTTCCCCTGGTATTCCAGCGCGAAGGTCTTTTTCTGCGCGATGAACAGCTCCAGTATTTGGCGGGATTCCTCCACGCTCCGATGCGGCGGCCACCCGGCCATCTGCCCGACGCCGTCAACGCTGGCATACTCGAAGAAGTCCGCCAGGTCAGACGTTTTCCAGGGGCGCAGGGTCATTCGCTCTGTACGCAGTACGGTCCCGCTGATATCGACGCTCTTGTTCACGCCTTGTCTCCTCCTTCGTCACGTTGGAGATCTGATCCGCCGCCCTCAGTATACCATGGACGCCGCCGGAGGGCAAGAGCTTCCCGGCAGGGAGAAGGCGGCCGGGGAGACCCGGCCGCCCTGGGCTTATGCGGGGAGGGAGGCGAGGACCGCCTCCAGAGAGTCCAGCTTCCCGGCCTTTTGGGCCGTGTCCCGGAGGAGGCGGTTCCCCTCGTTCATCGGACCGAAGCCGGTGAGGGGGCAGATCACCCGGCGGCAGCGGTCCATCAGGGCCTCCGCCTGCCGGAGGGCCTCCGGGCCGATGGGCTGGAAGGGCTTTTCCGACACCACCTGAGCCGCCAGGGCCGAAGCCACCGGAAAGTCCAGGTCGCTTTCCTGGAGGACGCCGGCGGCGAAGGGGACCCCCTGCCGCTGGAGCCGGCGGTAGACCGGGATGCCGGCCCCACCGCCGCCGATGACAAACACCTCCGGCTGTCCCCGGGGGGCCTCCAGCTCCAGAGAGCCGAAAAGAGCGTTGTAGCTGCCCCGGGCCGCGCCGTACAGGTCCATGATGTAGTCGGAGGTGAAGATCTCCTCCGGGGGGCCCTGGCGGTCGATGACGTCCCCCCGGACGCAGACCACGAAGTCGCTGATCTTCTGGGCCAGGTCCAGCTCGTGGAGGGACATGAGCACCGCCAGTTTGCGCTGGCGGACCATGTCTTTCAGAATCGCCAGCAGCTCCAGCTTATGGCGGATGTCCAGGAAGGAGGTGGGCTCGTCCAGCACCATGACCTCCGGCTCCTGGCACAGGGCCCGGGCCAGCAGCACCCGCTGGCGCTGGCCGTCGCTGATCCGGGAAAAATCCGCGCCGGCCAGGTCGGCGGCGTGGACCAGCTCCAGACACTGATAGACCTTCTCCCGGTCCTCCCGGGTCAGGATGCCCAGCCGCCCGGTGTAGGGGTAGCGGCCGGTGGCCGCCACGTCGAAGCAGGTCATCAGCTCCGGGCGGACGTGGGCGGTCATGAGCACGCTCATGGAGAGGGACACGTCCCGCTCGGTGAGGCCCGCCATGTCCCGGCCGTCCAGATACACCGCCCCGTGGACCAGGTCCAGCTGGCGGATGATGCTCTTGAGAATGGTGGATTTTCCCGCCCCGTTGGGGCCGATGAGGGTGACGATCTCCCCCCGGCGCAGCCGCAGGGCGATCTGGCGGATCAGAGGCTTGCCGTTATAGCCCACGGACAGGTCCTCTGTGCGGAGGCACACCTCGCCCATCACCGCTCACCTCCCCTGCCCCGCCGGGAGGCCATGAGGTAGATCACGATGGGCGCGCCGAACACGGCGGTGACGGAGCTGATGCTCATGTCCCGGGGGGCGAAGGCCGTGCGGGCGATGAGGTCGCAGAAGAGGCAGAAGGCCCCGCCGCCCAGAAAGCAGGCGGGAATGATGACCACGGGCTTGGCGGTGCGGAAGAGGGATTTGATGAGGTGGGGCACCGCGATGCCCACAAAGGAGATGGGGCCGGCAAAGGCGGTGACGGTGGCGGAGAGGATGCTGGAGAGCAATATCAGCTCCAGACGGAACCGCTTGATGTTCACGCCCATGTTCTGGGCGTAGACCTCCCCCATCTGGTAGGCGCCGATGGGCTTGGACAGCAGAAAGGTGAGGGCCAGCGCCGTAAAGACCACGATGGCCATGAGCCGGATGTCCCCCCAGGAGTTGCCGGAGAAGCTGCCCAGGGACCAGTTGTGGAGGTTGACGATATCGGCGTCCTCCGCGAAGGTCACCACAAAGTCCGTGATGGCGGAGCAGATGTAGCCGATCATCACGCCGCTGACCACCAGCATACTCATCTCCTTCACCCGGCGGGAGAGCAGCAGGATAAAGCCCATGGAGAGCATGGAGCCCACAAAGGCCCCCAGGATCATGGCCATGGAGTTAAAACGCACCCCCCGGCTCAGAAAGAACACCATCATCAGGGACACTGTCAGCTTGGCCCCGGAGGAGATGCCCAGCACGAAGGGCCCGGCGATGGGGTTGGCGAAGAAGGTCTGGAGCAGGAAGCCGGACACGCTGAGCGCGCCCCCCAGAATGGCCGCCGCCAGCAGACGGGGCAGCCGGATGCCCCAGATGATCCCGTCGTCAGGGGGACTCATCAGGGTGTCCAGAATCTCCCGGGGGGTGAAGTCCACGCTGCCGGCGTTCAGGTTCCAGAGCAGCAGGACGAGCAGCAGGGCGATCAGAAAGACGAAGCAGAAGCAGTATCGAATCCGGGTTTTTCTCATAGCGTTCCTCCGTCAGGCGAGCCGGTGCAGGTAGCGCAGGTCCTGGTCCGCCGGGTCCTCCTGGGAGCAGATGGCGTGGAGATCCAGAATCATGTCTCCCACGCCCAGGGACTCCTGGAACATGCTCTTTCCGGTACACCAGACGTCGCCGTTCTGCACGGCCTTGAAGTTGCCCAGGGAGGCGCTCTTGTCCAGCAGCTCCTCGATGGTGGTCAGATTGGCGTCGATGGCGCTGTTGTAGATCAGGATGTCCGCGTCCCTGGCGGTGTCGTAAAAGATCTCCATCTGGATGTTCATGGTGGACAGGGCGTTCTCCTCCTCCGTCAGGTCGTGGAAGGCGTAGACGCCGCCGGCCAGGTCGATGGCCTTGGCGATGTAGTCCCCGCTCTTGCGCACGGTGACGGAGCCGTTGGAGTTGATGGCGAAGAAGGCCACGGTCCTGCCGGTGTTCTCCTGCTCCAGAATGGGGGCCAGCTGCGTGAGCTGCCGGTCAAAGAAGGCCTCCGCCTCCTCCAGCCGGTCCAGCAGAACGCCGTAGAGCTTGATCCACTCCATCCGGCCCAGGGGATGGGTCTCGTAGCTGGAGCGCTCCACCAGCACGGGGATGCCGAACCGCTCCAGCTGCTCCTTCACCTCGGGGTTGTGGTAGACCATGGTGGACATGAGGGCCAGGCCGCAGTCCGAGGATTTGATGAGCTCGTAGTCCGGCGCGCTGTACTTTCCGGCGTAGAGGATCTTCCCGGCCTCCATGGCCTCGCGGGCCTCGGGGATGTACCAGCCGTCGGCCTGGGTGCCGGACAGGGCGATGGCGTCCAGGGCGTCCAGCCGCCGGAAGCAGTCCATGGACGACGTGGCCTGTAAGTAGATGTTCCCGATGGGCTGCTGGAGGATCACCACGTCCTCCGGCGTGCCCTGGGGCAGGGGGGCCTTCTCCGGGACCAGCAGATAGACGTCGCCGTCGATGGTGATGCGGGCGTAGCCGTACTCGCTGAGATCCACAGAAAAGCTCTGGGCGTAGGCAAGGGCCAAGGGTTCGGCGCCAGGGCCGTCCCACATGGTGTCCCAGCGATAGAGGGCCTGCTCTTCCCGATCCTCCGGGGGCGGCGCGTCCTCCTGGGCGGGCTCCTGCCCGCCGCAGGCGCACAGGAGGGTCAGCACCGTCAGCAGCAGAGCGGTGAAAGCGGCGTATTTCTTCATAAGCGCCCTCCTTACGACTGGGTCAGGGTGGCGGAGTCGAAGGTCAGGGTGTACGCCACCTCGTGGGGGGTGCTCATGGCCACGGTGTCCGCGATGACGGACAGGGCCTGATCCAGAGCGGCCACGGGAATCTCAAAGGCGGAGTTCTCCCCGGCGGCGCTGACAAGCTCGTACTTCTCGCCGTCCACCTTCATGTAGTCGTAGTTGGAGCTGCTCCAGACGATGGTGGCCCACATCTGCCCCCCCTGGCAGCGGAGGGAGCAGGGGGACTCCACGCCGGCCCGGCCGGAGCCGCCCTCCAGGGTCACGGCCACGGTGTAGATCCCGTCGGCCAGACCGTCGGGCTGCTGTTCCTCCTGGGGCTGTTGTTCCTCCTGAGGAGGCTGCTCCGGCGCCGGATCGGAGGGCTTGGGGTCCTCCGTAGGCTCGGAGGGACCCTCCGCGGGTTGCTGGGGCTGCTGGCCGTCGGACTGACCGTCATCCGGTGTGGGTTCGGCGGGGGCATCCGCATCCGGCGCAGGTTCGGCGGGCTGGCTGTCATCCGGCGCAGGGTCCGCGGGGGTGTCTGTATCCGGCGTGGGTTCGGCAGGCTGGACGTCCGGCTGCTGGTCTGTCAGGGCCGGAGAATCGGGTTGAGGGGCGTCGCCGCCCCTTTCCCCGCCGCAACCCGCCAGCAGGGACAGGACCATGGCCAGGGCGGCCAGCAGGGCGATCCATTGGCTTCTTTTTCTCATGAGTAAACTCCTCCTTCAAAAGAAAATCGCGGTCACTGAAAAATGACCACGACACATGCCGCCCCCAGGGGCGGACGGTACGCGCGACCAAAGCTCCGTGATCCCGGGCGGCCCAGGGCGCGCCCGCTTTGTACCCGGCAGACGGCAGGTCTCCTGACTCGCGGCTCTCCGCCCGCCTCCGCCTTCCCGGGAAAGACCCAGTGGCCGCCGTTTTCCGGCATGGAGGCGCGCGCGCCGCATACAGTGACGGGATCGTACAGGCCTCTCACCTGTTTCCCTATTATCCGCCCCGGCCCGGAAGAGGGCTGGCGGCACCGTCTGCTTCGCTATGCAGTTGTGGGCCGCGGAAGCGGCCAGCATTAGTATAGCACGGCGGACCGGGAAACGCAACCGGAATTTCCCTTTTCGGGGGAAAAGGGAAATAAAAAAACACCGCGGAGGGAGGACCCTCCGCGGCGCTCTTTCACACGCGTTTTCTGATGGGACGGGCGGCCCGCGCAGCGAATGCGCTCCGCCCTCCTCCCCGGACCGGGGAGAGGATCACTTCGCCTGAGCGGTGGCGGAGACGAAGGTCAGGGTGCGGTCATACCAGACGTCCTTCTTCACGCTGTGGGCGGCGAAGTCCAGGGCCTTGTCCAGGGCCTCCACCGGCAGGGTGAAGGTGGTTTTGCCGTCGGCGGCGGCGCCGTTTACCGCGCTCTCAGCCAGGGCGGCCTCAGCGGCGGTGCCCGCGAACATCCTGTCAAAGCTCTCGCTGCCCAGCACCACGTCGGCGGTCATCTTGCCGTCCTTGACGGTGAGGGTGCAGCTGTCGATCTTGAACATGGACTGGGCGCAGGTCACCTCGATGGCGTACACGCCGTCCGCCAGAGCCTCGGGCCCGGCGTTCTCCGGGTTGGGCTCCACGTCGATGCCGGTCTTGTCCAGCTCCACGGCGGCCTTGGCGTGGGCAACCAGCAGATCCTGGATCTCCTTCAGCTCGCCCAGGCCCCGGACGTCCGCCTGGACGTTCAGCCCGGCAGCGGTAAAGACGGAGTACCAGGATTCGGGATCGCCCGCGTCGGCCATGTCGTTGTTGGCGTGGTCGCCGGCCACGATCATCATGGGACGGAGGACCACGTTCTCATACCCGGCGGCCTTCACGGCCTTCACCAGATCCTGGGCGGTAGGCTCGGACTCCACGGTGCCCACGAAGAAGTTGGCGTGGCCGCCGTCGGTGAGGACCTGCTGCATTTTGGCGTAGACGCCGTTGGAGGCGGCCTCGGTGCCGTGGCCCATGTAGCAGACGGCGGTCTTGCCGTCCTTGGTGAACTCCGCGGCGGCGCTGACCATGGCCTCGGCCACCTTGGCGAAGTCGTCATCGGTGGTCAGCAGGGGCGCGCCGATCTTAATGGACTCAAAGTCGGCGGCGCAGCCCTCCAGCTCCTTCACCAGATCGCCGTACTCAAAGCCGTTCATCAGGTGGGTGGGCTGGACCAGCAGCTCCTTCACGCCGTTGGCCTTGGCCCGCTCCAGGGCCTCGGCGACGTTGTCGATCTTCTCGCCGTCCCGGCGGAGGATGTGGTCGATGATGATGTCGGCGGTAAAGCCCCGGCGGACGGACCAGCCCTCAAAGGCCTCCTCCAGAGCGCCCTCAATGGCGCCGATGGTGGCTACCCGGCTGTCGTTGTAGCTGGTGCCGAAGCTCACCACCAGCAGCTCCTTCTCACCGATCTCGTCGCCGTTGCGGGGATCGTCGTGGATGGCGGTGCCGGTGGCGTTGTCATCCAGGTAGCGGCAGAGGATGGCGGCCAGCTGGGCCCGGGTGGCGGTGCCGGTGGGGAGCAGCTTGCCGTCGGAACCGGAGATGAACTCGCAGGCCACCATCCAGTTCATGTAGTCCTTGGCCCAATCGGCCACCTTGCCGGCGTCGGGGAAGGCGGAGATGGCGTCGTTGGCGGTGGTCAGAGTCTCCTTGCCCACCTGGTCGGCGGCGAAACGGTTGAGCACCTTGGCCATGGCCTGGCGCTCAATGGCGGCGTCGGGGGTGAAGGTGGTGTCGGTGGTGCCGCTCACGATACCCTTGTCGCTGGCCCAGACCACGGCGTTCCGGTACGCCGCGTCCTCCGCCACGTCGGTGAAGGGGTTCACGGCGGCGGCGGGGATCTCGGGAGAGCCGGCCAGACGGTACAGGGCCTCCACCATGACGGACCGGGTCACGTTCTCGTTGGGGGCGAAGGCGGTGTCGGTCCTGCCGTCGATGAGCTTCAGCTCGGTGACGCGCTCCACATACTCCGCCGCCCATTCGGGCACGTCGGTATAGCCCTGAGCCGTCTCTTCCTCCGCCAGGGCGGGGATGGACAGGCCAAGGACCATGACCATTGCCAGCGTCAGCGCCAGCAGCTTATTCCATTGTTTCATTGTGGTTTTGTTCCTCCTGCTCTGTTTTCCATTCAGATTTCGCGCGTTCATCAGGCGGCGGTACACGGAAAAGCCCGTTGGAGGTATGGGGCCCTCTCCGCCGCCTCCGCGCGGAAACTATTATACGCCGGCTTTTGTGGTTTGGCTAGTCCTATTTTGCGGCTTTGCGCAAATTTTGACAAGCACTTGTCCCCCGGCGGGAAATGTGGTATGCTTGGCCCATGACTGTCCCGCCCTGGCGGGAGGCAAGACTGTAAGAATAGGAGAACGCATATGGCAAAGGACATGAAGATCCTCAAACGGAACCAGATGGACCCCGCGGTCTGCTGGAACACCGCCGACCTGTATCCCTCCGACGAGGCGTGGAGCGCCGATCTGGAGGAGCTGCGGGCCCTGCCCGGGGAGCTGGCCGCCTATCAGGGCCGGCTGGGGGAGAGCGCCGGGACCCTGTATGAGTACCTGCGCCGCTTTGAGGAGGCCAACCAGCGGATCGAGAAGCTGTATGTCTACGCCTTCATCCGGGGCGACGAGGATACCGCCAACCCCGTCTACCAGGCCGTCAGGGGCCGCTGCCTCAGCTTCGTGGTGGAGTTTGAGAGCGCCGTGGCCTTTGAGGGGCCGGAGCTGGTGGCGATCCCGGAGGAGACCCTGGGCCGGTTCTATGAGGAGGAGCCGGGGCTGGAGAAGTACCGCCGCTATCTGGACAAGGCCCGGCTGGAGAAGGACCACGTTCTGTCCTCCGCCGAGGAGAACCTGCTGGCCGCCGCGGGCCAGATGAGCCAGGGGCCCAGCGGCGTCTTTGACGCCTTCGTGGACGCGGATATGAAGTTCCCCTCCGTGGCCGACAGCCAGGGAAAGACCTACGCCCTCACCAACGGCTCCTACATCTCCCTGATGGAGAGCTCTGACCGGACCCTGCGGGCCAACGCCTTCCGGGCGCTGTACGGCGTCTACGGCGCCAGCCGCAACGCCCTGGCGGCCATGCTCAACGCGGAGGTGCAGAAGAACATCTTCTTTGCCCGGGCCAGAAAGTATGAGAGCACCCTGGCCGGCGCTCTGGGACCGGTGGAGGTGCCGGAGGCGGTGTACCACAACCTGATCCGGGCCGTCCATGAGAACATGGACAAGATGTACCGCTATATGGACCTGCGGAAAAAGATCATGGGCGTGGACGAGCTGCATATGTACGACATCTACGCCGCCATGCTGCCTGAGGCGGGTCAGGAGATCCCCTTCGACAGGGCCCGGGAGGACGTGCTGGCCGCCACGGCGGTGCTGGGGGAGGAGTACAGCCGGGTGCTGAAAAGCGGCTTCGACCAGCGGTGGATGGACATTTACGAGAACGAGGGCAAGCGCTCCGGGGCCTACTCCATCGGCAGCCCGGTCCACCCCTTCGTCCTCCTCAACCACAAGGACGACCTCAACAGCGAGTTCACCCTGGCCCACGAGATGGGCCACGCTATGCACTCCTATCTCAGCAGCAGGAACCAGCCCCCCATCTACGAAAGCTACGTCCTCTTCGTGGCGGAGGTGGCCTCCACCTGCAACGAGTCCCTGCTGATGCAGTACCTGCTGAAAAAGACCACGGACAAAAAGCAGCGGGCGGTGCTCATCAACTACTTCCTGGAGCAGTTCCGCACCACCGTGTACCGCCAGACCATGTTCGCGGAGTTCGAGCTGGAGATCCACCGCCTGGCGGAGAGCGGGGAGACCCTCACCGCCCAGAAGCTGTGCGAGATCTACTACGGCCTCAATCAGCTCTACTACGGCCCGTCGGTGACGGTGGACCGGGAGATCGAGGTGGAGTGGAGCCGCATCCCCCACTTCTACCGCTGCTTCTACGTCTACCAGTACGCCACCGGCTTCTCCGCCGCCATGGCCCTGTCCAAGCGGATTCTGGAGGGCGGGGAGGAGGCCGTGAAGGACTATCTGGCTTTTCTCTCCGGCGGCTGCTCCACCGATCCGGTGTCCCTGCTGAAGATCGCCGGGGTGGATATGTCCTCGCCGGAGCCGGTGAACGACGCCCTGGCGCTCTTCGGCCAGCTGGTGGACGAGCTGGAGGAGCTGGTCAGGGAGTAAGCCCTTCAGACAAGCGGCGGAGCCGCCCGCCCGCGTCCCTTTCGTTTTTGGCCGCCGGGACCTCGATGGAGGTCCCGGCGGTCTCTTTTTTCCCGGCGGCGGGGGAGTTAAAGCAATCTTAAGGATTTCTTCGCCCTTTCTCCCTTGCGGCCGGCGGCGGGTTCTGGTAGGATAACTGTACTAAGCGTAATAATACAGACCATACACCCGGAGGTGACAGATTTGATAACGCTCAACTATCGGGACTCCCGGCCCATCTACGGGCAGATCAAGGACGGCCTGCGCCGGCTCATCATCACCGGCGCGGTGGCGCCGGACGAGAAGCTGCCCTCGGTGCGGGCCATGGCCATGGACCTGGCCATCAATCCCAACACCATCCAGCGGGCCTACGGGGAGCTGGAGGCGGAGGGCTACGTCTATTCCATCCCCGGCAAGGGCAGCTTCGCCTGCCCGCCCCGGGACGCCGCCGCCGGGCGGCGGGAGGAGCTGCTGGGCCGCCTGCGGGAGCTGCTGGCGGAGCTGAGGTTCCTCCAGGTCTCCGAGGCGGAGATTCTGGAGGTCGTAAACGAGGAGGTGAGAGCATGATCGAGATACGGGATCTGGTGAAGCGCTTCGGCGGCTTTGCCGCTCTGGACGGGGCCTGCGTCACCGTGCCGGAGGGGGCGGTGTACGGGCTGGTAGGCCCCAACGGCGCGGGAAAATCCACGCTGATCCGGCATCTGACGGGCATCTACCGCCCCGACAGCGGCCAGGTGCTGGCAGACGGGCAGCCGGTGTACGAGAACCCCGCCGCCAAGGCGGCCATGGCCGTCATTCCCGACGACTGGTTCTATTTTTCCTCCGCCACGGTGGCGGACATGATGCGGTTCTACCGGGGCTTCTACCCCGGCTTCGACATGGACCGGTACGAGAAGTTCAAGACCGTCTTTGAGATATCGGAGAAGGCGGTGATCCGCCGCCTCAGCAAGGGGATGCAGAAGCAGGCCGCCTTCTGGCTGGCCATGTGCTGCCGGCCGAAGTATCTGGTGCTGGACGAGCCGGTGGACGGCTTGGATCCAGTGATGCGCCGTCAGGTCTGGAGCCTGATGATGGGCGACGTGGGGGAGAACGGCACCACGGTGCTGGTATCCAGCCACAACCTCCGGGAGCTGGAAGATGTGTGCGACCATGTGGGCATCATGAATAAGGGCCGGGTGCTGCTGGAGCGGAGCCTCAGCGACCTGCAGGAGAACATCGTCAAGATCCAGGCGGTGTGGAGCGGCGCGGAGACGCCGGTGCTGCCCCGGGAGTTCACGGTGCTGCACACCTCCCATGTGGGGCGGGTGTACACCTACATCATCCGGGGGAGCGCCCGGGAGGTGGCCGAACGGCTGGAGCGGTACCAGCCCCTGATGCTGGAGGCCCTGCCCCTGAGTCTGGAGGAGATCTTTATTTACGAGCTGGGAGGTGAGCACTATGCAGTCAAAGAGATCATTCTTTAATCCCACCCTCTTTCGGAAGAATCTGAGCCGGACCTGGCCCCTGTGGGGCGGGGTCAGTCTGGTGGGGAGCCTGGCCCCCCTCTACCTGCTGCTGGCCCTGGCCAGTCAGGAGATCGGGCGGACAGCCTCTCCCCAGGACGTTGCCACGGCGCTCTATCAGGCGGTGACGCTGCTGGTGCCCGGCGTCTCCTTCGTCTACGCGGCCCTGTGCGCCATGCTGGTATGGAACTATCTCTTCTCCGCCCGGGCGGTGGGGATGATGCACGCTCTGCCCATCGACCGGACGGGGCTGTTTATCACCAACACCCTGTCCGGGCTGGCCATGGCTCTGATCCCCTATGTGATCGTGGGGGGCCTGACCTGTCTGGCGGCGCTGACGGCGGGGGGCTTCCCCGTGACGGCGGTGCTGCAGGCGGTGCTGGCGGTGCTGTGCATGACGGTCCTGTTTTTCGGGATAGCCACCCTGTGCGCCATGGTCACGGGCAGCCTCTTCGCCATGCCCATTTTCTACGCGCTGGCGAACTTCCTCTCCCTTCTGCTGGACTCTCTGGTCCGCAGCATGAGCCAGACCTTCCTGGTGGGCATTACCGGCGCCGGCAGCTCCCCGGTCATGGGCTGGCTCAGCCCCCTGACCCATATCTACAGCGTGTTCGGGTTCCAGCGGGTATGGGAGGATGGCGCGCTGGTGGTCCAGGAGCTTCACGGCCTGGGGACCGTGGCGGTCTACGGGCTGGTGGGGATTGCCCTGCTGGCGGCGTCCTGGCTGCTGTACCGCCTGCGCCACAGCGAGAGCGCCGGGGACGTGGTGACCTTCCGGTGGCTGCGGCCCCTGTTCCGTCTGGGGGTGGCCCTGCTCAGCGCCCTGACCCTGGGGTGGCTGCTGTATATCGCGCTGTGGGGCCCCTTCTTCCAGCGGGGGATCTACGCCGACGCGGTCCCCATGGCGGTGTGCCTGTCCCTGGGGGGCGCCCTGGGCTACTACATCGCCTCCATGCTGCTGGATAAGAGCCTGCGGGTGTTCCGGGGAAGCTGGAAGGGGATTCTGACGGTCTGCGCCGCCTGCGCCGTTCTGGTCCTCTGTATGCGGCTGGACGTCACCGGGGCGGAGCGCCGGGTGCCGGAGCTGGACCAGGTGAGCGCGATCAGCGCCGGCATCAGCGGCAATATGCCCACGCTCCAGGTGGACGCCCTGGCGGAGCCGGAGCTGGCGGAGCGGATCCTGGACCTCCACCGGGCGGTGGCGGAGGACGCGGACTACATCCGCTCCGCGGGCAATCCCAGCGACAGCGAGGGCCGCATCCATCTGAACCTGAACTACACCCTCCAGGACGGCTCCACCCTCCACCGGACCTACAGCCTGCCCCTGACCAGAGCGCGGGCGGCGGAGGCGGACACCTACGACGCCAAGGCCCTGGCCATGGCCACAGACCGGACTCTGTGGCTGCGGAGCAAGGAGATCCCCCGGGGCTACCGGATGGTGGGGGCGGAGGTGTGCCTCTCCACCGATTCAGCCGACACGTGGCTGGAGGGGGCCGACGCCCGGCGGCTCCATGAGGCGGCCATAGCGGACCTGGCCGCCGGCCGGGGGCTGGAGACCCCGTCGAAGCCGGAGGAGTTCTTCCGCGGCGAGGTCTCCACCGCGGCGACGGTCGAGACCCATCAGGCCCTGGGCACCCTGCAGTTCGAGCTGGTGGACGTGGAAAGCAGCCTCAGCCGGAGCATCCGTCTGGACCTCACGGCGGACATGACCGGGACCCTGGCGGTTTTGAAGGACCTGGGCCTCCTGCCCGGGGAGCTGGCCGCTTCCGGCAAATGAATCCGCCCGGCGGCAAATTTTCCTGTTGCCTGTCCGCCCGGTTTATGGTATGATGCCCATAGAAGTTTGCCGCCTGCCCGGCGGCAAATTCCCCGCGGAACAGTCCGGCTAACTAGCCGGAGCCGGGCTGTCCGCAGGCCGCCCGCGGGCTTCGGCCCCGGCGGCCCGCCCCAGCGAAAGCCCCCGTCTCATGTGGTGGTATGAGGCGGGGGCCAGTTGCAGGAAGAAGGACATGGGGCGGTTTGGCGCGTCCTTTCTCACGCGCCCCCGGGAGCATTGCAGAGGAAAATACCTTCTGAAGGCGGTCCATATGGCAACATTAAAAGACATCTCAAAGCGCACTGGCGTGTCACCTACGACAATCTCCCGGGTGCTCAACAACGACGAAGTGATTGCCGTCAGCCAGGAGACTCGGCGGACGATCTTTGAAACGGCCTACGCTTTGGGCTATGTGCCTCCCCGGCGTAGGAAGCAGTTGGAAAATACGTTGCGGATCGGTGTGGCGGACTGGAAGGTGATTGTGGATCCAAGCCAGGACGAGGACCTCAATACGCTGAAATTCATTTCGGAGACCATGTACCCGGAAATGAAGATCGATTATGTCCGCATAGACAGCGGCAGCGTTTGCCCGGTGGATGGGCTGTTGGTCTTTGGTGAGCTGACCCGGGAAGAGACCGATTTGCTGCTGCGGGATGTGCGGCACGTCGCGTTCATCAACAGCGGGTCCTACAGCGGGGATTATGACCGCATCCAGGTCAATCTGGACCGTGCCTGGGCCCAGGCACGGGATTACATAGCCGGAGCCGGAAGCGTAGGCTACATTGGCGGCCTTCACCGGGGAGACGGTTACAGCATCGGCCTGCGGCGTCTGGAAAACGCGGTGTCCGTCATGAAGCAGATGGACCGGTACGATCCGTCCCTGATCTTTACCGGCGCGTTTAGCGAGGCTACCGGCCGTGAACTGATGGCCCGGCTGCTGGACAGCGGCCGCTGCCCGGACGCTATGCTTCTGGGGTCGGATATTGTGGCCGCCGGGGCCCTCCAGACGCTGCGGGAGGCGGGGAAGGAGACTGGCCGTGACATCCGGTTGGTCATCTACCGGGACATTCGCTCCGTCCGGCTCCCACAGGGAAATTATGCGCTTTTAAACGTCTATCCAAATATTCTTTGGCAAAAAGCCATTCAGATGTTACTGGAGCAGCTTCGCGGGCGGACAGAGACGATCACAACTGTGGTCACGCCCCGCCTCTCTATACAGGAATAGCCAGCCCTCCCCCTTCGGCAGACGCGGACGCCGCGGCCCCTGCCAGAGGGGGATTTTTTTGTGATATTTGCCAAACGCTGCATTTGAAATTTGTAATAATTTATATAAGTAAAAATTTAGTTAAAAAATGCTTGCGGAAAGGTGATAGGCGGCTTATAATAGGGGCAGAAAGAAAACGGAGGCGATTCTATGGCAGATCCCAGGTACGATCTGGCGGAACGTGAGATTCGCCGCGCGGCGCGTTGTTTGCCGCTGCCGGGCAGCGCGCCGGTGGCGTTTCAGGAAAAGAACGGCCATGCGGACATCGTTTCAAAATATGACAAGGAAGTGGAAATGTATCTGGCGGGCCAGATTCTGACCGCTTTTCCCGGCGACGGCATCGTAGGAGAGGAGATGGAGCATCCCCACGGCGGCGGCTGGATCTGGTACATCGACCCTATTGACGGCACTACTAATTTTGTTAGTCAACTTCGAAATTACGCCATTTCCATCGCCTGCTACTGCCAGGGGGAGCCGGTGTTTGGACTGGTCTATGACGTAGCGGAGGACAGGCTCTACCACGCGAGGGCGGGTGGGGGCGCTTTCTGCAACGGGCAGCCGATTACCAGCGGCAAACGGACGGCCCTGAAGGAGATGATCCTCTATACGCCTATCGTGCAGGGCACACTGATCGACGATCACCCGCTGCTCAGCGGTATGCGCCGTCTGGCCGGGGATGTGAGAGCGGTCCGATCCCTGGGATCCGTGGCGCTGGAGCTTTGCGCGGTGGCGGCCGGAGAGGCGGATCTGTTTCTGGCGGAGCGGTCCTGCCCCTGGGACCACAATGCGGCCAGAATTATCCTTGCGGAGGCTGGCGGCGCCATGCTCACTTGGGCCGGCGCGCCGGTGCCGGTGGACCGGCGGACTAACCTGATGGCGGCTGGCCGCCGAGAAGTGCTGGAACAAATCGCAGCGGTTTATTGGACAAAATAGGAGGTCCGCCATGGAATTGTTTGTCGCCATTTGTTTGGAGCCCGAACAGGCTCAGGCACTGTCGGATTTTACCCGGCGGGCTTTGGCGGAGCATCCGGCGGAGCATCCGGAGGATCTGCACCTTACCCTGCACTATCTGGGCCATACGGATGAGGTCAACCAAATTGCCCAGCGGTTGAGCACGGTGGCCGCCGACCCGTTTGATCTGCGCTTTGGCCGCATGGACGCCTTTGACCGCCGGGAGGTCCCCGGCAGCGTCCTCTGGCAGGGGGTGGAGGAGGAGCCCCGGCTCCGCTCTCTGCGGGACGCTGTGGCACGGGCGCTGGCAGGCGGGGACTTTACGCCTGAGACGGGGTTTACGCCTCACATAACCCTCTCCTACACGGACCGCACCTTTGATCGGGAGGCCCTGCGGGCGGTGGATACCCCCCTGACCGGGATGGTCTGGCACGTGAGCGCGTTTCAACTGTGCCAGGTACTTCCCGGCCCACAAAAACCGGCCTTCCGCAGGATCGCCAGCTACCGCCTGTCCCGGCGGGACCGATCCGCTGTGCGGCTGCTCTGTATTAACGATTTTCATGGCGTTCTCCAGGAGAACAGCTCCGATCTGGGCGCGGCCAAGCTGGTGACGGCGGTGAAGTCGTACCGGGCGGCCTACCCGGATACGGCGGTACTTTTCGGCGGAGACAACTGCTTTGGGGAGCCTGTTTCCGACCTGTTCGGCGGAAAGCCTGTGCTGGACATGATGGCCGCGCTGAACACCAGGGCTACGGTGCTGGGTAATCACGATCTGGATTCCTCTGTGGAACAGGTCCGGACCTGGTCCGGTTACGGCGGGTTCCCGCTGTTGGCGGCGAATCTGGAAGACCGATCCGGCGGACAGCCGGATTTCGTTCAGCCCTACACGGTACTGGAGCTGGGCGGCTTTCGAATCGGCGTGCTGGGACTTTCCACTGTAGAGGAACTGCCCGGGCCGGATCATCCAGCGGACTGGGACGTTTACCGTCTGACGGACCCCGCTGCAGCTGCCCGCCGCTATGCCAGCCTGCTGGGCGAGGAGAAGCGTTCGGGTCGGTTGGATGCGGTGATCGCATTGACCCATTTGGGTTTGAAGGACCGGCAGGACGGGATCTTCGAGGGGGAGGAGGCTTTCGCGGCGGCGGCCGTACCGGGACTGGATGGAATGTTTACCGCCCACTACCACCGGTTTTTGCAGCGGATCATTGGACAGACGCCGGTGGTCCAGGGCGGCTGCCGGGGGCAGGGGTTTTCCGTGCTATGCCTGACCTTTGACGATACACGGCGGCTGCTCAGCGTGGTCCCACTGGCTTATGATCTGCGGTCAAGCCGGGCCGTTCTGACGGCGGACCGGGAGATGGCGTCTGTGCTGGAGCGGTATGACCGGGAGGCTGCCCCGGTGCTGGGACAGGAGCTTTTCACGGCGGCGGAGGACATCCACAATATCAACATGGCGGAATTCTCCCTGCCCATTACCGGAACGCCTTTGTCCAAGCTGGCTACGGATGTTATGCGCCAGGCCGGAGGCTGCGAGATTGCCCTGATCTATGCCGGACGGGTAGGTGGGCAGGGCTTTTCAAAGGGACCGGTAACGCGCCGGGATTTCTACCGCGCCTATCCTTTTGCCAATGTTCTGGTCACAACGGAGATGACCGGGGTGGAGATTTGGGAAAATGTGAACATCGGTATGCGGACGCTGCACGCCGATGGGGCGTCTCCTCTGGCGGTCGGCGGCCTGATCGTGACGTTGGATCCCAGCCGTCCCAACGGACGGCGGGTGCTTTCCATCCGGACAGAGGATGGCGCGCCCCTGGACCCGGACCGGCGTTATTCTGTGGCGATAGAGGACTATCTGGCATCTAATCCCTTCGGCTTCCATTTCCCGGAGGGCGAGCGGCTGACGTATCATCCGGAGACGGTCCGAGGGCTCATGCTGGACTATTTTACTCGGACCAAGGTCTTGTATGATCGGTATCCCACCAACATTATCCTGGAACATAAGGGGTAAGAGACTATGCAGGTACGACTTGAGAATGTAACAAAACGGTTTGATGGGAATAAGGGCCCGGTGACCGCTGTAGATTGTCTGAATGTCACCATTCCCTCCGGAAAGCTGGTAGGGTTTCTGGGGCCTTCTGGCTGCGGAAAGACCACCTCGCTCTATATGATCGCGGGCATCCATACGCTTACGGAGGGCGATATCTGGTTTGGAGACGACCGGGTGACACAGCTTCCGCCGGAAAAGCGGGGAGTGGGCATGGTGTTTCAGAACTACGCGCTCTATCCTCATTTGACTGTCTATGACAATATCGCCTTCCCGCTGGTCAACTCCAAGGATATCAAGAAGCAGTTTTCCCAGGAGCTGGAGTCCCGCAACCGGGCCGGCGGGGGCAGGATGCGGTACAAGGAGTATGTGGCGGAGCAGGTGCGGGACGCGGCCCGCCTGGTGGAGATCGAAGACTGCCTGGACCGCCGGCCTTCCGAGCTTTCCGGGGGCCAGCAGCAGCGGGTGGCGATCGCCCGCGCCTTGGTAAAAAAGCCCCGGATCCTCCTGCTGGACGAGCCTTTGAGCAATCTGGACGCCCGACTGCGGCTCCAGACCCGGGAGGAACTGAGACGCATCCAGCGCCGGACCGGCATTACGACGGTATTCGTGACTCATGACCAGGAGGAGGCATTGTCCATCTGCGACGAGATCGTGGTCATCCGCGGCGGCGTGCTGCAGCAGGTGGGGCCGCCGCAGAAAGTTTTTGATTTTCCGGATAACCAGTTTGTGGCCCAATTTCTGGGCAATCCGCCTATCAATCTCTTTGACGGGCAGTTGCGGGACAAACTGCTGTGGATCGGGGAGACCCCCTGGATGGCCGCACCACCGGCGCTACCGGACGGCCCGGTGCGGGTAGGCGTGCGCAGCGAGTCTTTCCGCATGGGTGGGGAGGGCCTTCCGGCTAGGGTGACCGATGTTTCCCGCTTGGGAGGCGTTACTACCGTGCGGGCAGAACTCCAGACCGGCGGGAAGGTCCTCCTGCTTCAGGATTACGCCGCGCCGGCGGCCGAGGGCAGCGCGATTCATCTGCACACGGTTCCCAACGGGGTCATGCTGTTTGACGAGACGGGGAGGAAAATGGCGCAATGGTAGGGAAAAAACGCCCGCAGCGTCCGCTGAATTACACCTATACCGCCTATCTGTATCTTCTGCCGGCGCTCTTGCTCATGGCGATGTTCATTGTCTATCCAACGGTCAATACCATCGTTACCTCTTTTGAGTATGATTACAGGTTCCTGACCGGGGAGTTCGCGGCTTTCAGCGTCCGCCACTATCGGGAGATCTTTCAGGACCCGGTATTTCTGCGGGCCTGCAAGAACACGCTGTTCCTGTCCTTCGTGTGCGTACCCTGCTCCATGGGCATGTCTCTCGCGGCGGCCCTGGCCCTGGACAGCTCCAAGCGGTTCCAGCAGCTTTTGACAACGCTGTATTATTTGCCCCAGGTGACCAACGTGATCGCGGCGGGTTTTGTATTTGCCCTGATCTTTAACAACAACTTCGGCCTTTTGAATACGGCGCTGGGCTGGCTGGGCATCGAACCGGTGGCGTGGATCAGCGGTGCGGGCATCGCGGGCGATCCGGTTCTATACCACCGCTCCTACCTGCGGTGTCTGTTCATTCTGTTCTGCTACTCCATGTGGAGCGGTCTGTCCCTGAAGGTGATCTTGTTCCTCGGGGGACTGCGGAGCATCAATCCTCAGTATCGCCAGGCGGCGCGGCTGGACGGCGTTTCCCGCTGGCAGGTGCTGCGGAAGATCACGCTGCCGTTGCTGTCGCCCACCACGCTATATGTCTACATTACCTCCAGTATCACCGCATTCAAGGCGTATTCCGCTGTGGTGGCGCTGTTTGGCAGCAACTTCGGTCCACCCGGTGACAACTCCAAAATGATGATTACCCTGGTAGGATACATTCTGGAGAAGCTGGGCGGCTACATTGAGCCGGGCGCAGTGTCTACTGCCTCTGCCGCTGCCGTGATTCTACTGTTGGCCATCATGATCCTGACCGGTATTCAAATGAAGCTGACGGAACGGAAGGTGTATTACGGATGAAACGGACAAAAAATCTGGGAGGGCGGCTCTACCTGCTTCTGCTGCTGGTGATCGTGCTGGTTCCTTTCTACTGGATGGTGGCTACGTCCCTGAAATCCAACGCGGAGGTGGCCATGACGCCATCTACGCTGTATCCCCACAGCGTCCATCTGGATAACTACCTGAAGGCGCTGCAGGTAGCGCCGTTCCTGCGCTATTTCCTCAATACGGTCATCGTAGCCGCTGCCGTGGTCTCCATCAGCGCTGTTGTCAGCATTTCGGCTGCTTTTGCCTACGCCCGGCTGGAATTCCCTGGTAGGGATCTGCTGTTTTTCCTGACATTGGCTACGATGATGATTCCTCAGGAGATGCTCATTATCACGAATTTCAAGACCATCGCCGCTTGGGGCTGGATGAATACCTATCAGGCGCTGATCGTTCCTTATTGCATCAACGCCTCTCACATCTATCTTATGCGGCAGAATATGAAGCAGATTCCCCATGAGCTCTATATCGCAGCCCGCATTGACGGACTCTCCAATTTCCGTTTTCTGCTCAAGGTCGTAATTCCCCAGGTAAAGTCCGCCATCTTCACCACCATGCTGCTGTCAATGATCTGGATCTGGAACATCTTCGCTTGGCCCAATCTTGTGACTACCAACGATTCCCTTCGCCTGATCTCCAATGGTTTGAAAAACGCGTTTACTCAGGCCTCCGGCGAGGTCGCCTATGAGCTGCAGATGGCAGCTGCCACCATGGTTACCGTCCCTCTGATCATTGTCTTTGTCCTGTTCCGGAAATATATTCTTTCCGGCATGACAAAGGGCGGGATCAAGGGGTAACATTAAAAAATAGGAGGAATCCAACATGAAACGATCGATTGCTGCCGTATTGGCCCTGTGTCTCTGCCTTTCCTTGCTGGCTACAGCCTGCGGACAGAGCGGCGAAAAGGAGGCGGACGCCGGCCTGGACGCTGCTGTGCAAAGCGTGCTGGTGGACAAGAAGGATGTGGAAATCTCCTTCTGGACCGGCACCGGCGCCGCCAACTTCCCCTATCTGGAGACCATTGTCAACGCGTTCCAGGAAGCGTATCCCAACATTCACGTAGATTTCCAGAACCAGGGGCCGGTCTCCGACCTGATGGATAAGCTGACGCAAAACATCGTGGCCAAATCCACGCCTACCCTGTCCAATGTGAGCCCCACCTATTTCAAGGAATACATTGACAGCGGCGCCATTATTGATCTGGCTGACTACTACAATCACAGCGAGATCGGCTTTACCGCCGAGGAGAAGGCCGCTTTTCTGCCGTCCTTCATTAAGGAGGCGGAAAGCTTCGGCGGCGAGGGCACACTCTATGGCTTCCCCACCAACAAAAAGACCACCGAGGTTCTCTTCTACAACAAGACCTATTTTGATGCCCAGGGCTGGAGCGCCCCTGCTACCTGGAACGAGGTGGCGGCCTACAGTAAGCTGATCTATGAGGATACGGGCAAGCCTGGCTTCAGCTACGACGTGGCTTACGCGGAGGCACCTTTCCACCTGCTGAGTATGCAGTGGGGCAGCCCCTATATCACAGACGCCGGTGAGGCGGATATCGACAACGACGCCTCCCGGTCCGCCATCCAGTTCTATAAGTCCAACTATGACGCCGGATACTTTACCATGCCCATGGATATGCCCAGCGCCAACGGCGGCAACTACTCCAACAAGGGGTTCGTTTATCAGGAGTGCTACATGTTTGTTGGCTCCGCCGCCGGCGCGCAGTACAGCATCCCCAGTGCCGAGAGCGGCCAGGAGGTCTTTGAGGTGGGTATTGCCCCGGTGCCGCAGTACGATACCGGCAATCAGCTGGTCTTTACCCGCGGCGAGGATTACTGTGTCTTCTCCAATGCCACCGCTGAGCAGCGGGTGGCTGCCTGGCTGCTCATTAAGTTCCTGAGTCAGGACGAGCAGAATGTGGAGTGGCTGATCGCTACCGGCAATCTGCCCATTACCTCCACCATGGCGGACAATCCCGATTACAAGGCGTTCCTGGAGACGGACAACGACGGCAGCAAGCTGTATTACACCGCCGCCGAGATCAACGCCTCGCTGAAGATGACAGATTATATGTCCTATGAGAAAATGAGTGCTGTGACTGCGCCCCTGGCGTCCGCTACAGGCTCCATGTGGCAGGCTATCATCATCGGAAATCAAAATGTTGACGAGGCGATTGCCGCCGCTGTGGACGAACTGAAGTAAACGGCCATAAAATGACAGCGGCTCTTCCGCTGAAGGCGTGCCTTTGGCGAAAAGGCCCATCGAACAGAGGACCATCATGTGTGACAGATCCATTTTTTTCTTTGATTTCGATAATACCCTTTACTCCCACCAGAGCCGCCGGATCCCGCCCAGTGCCCTGCGGGCGCTGGCCTGGCTTCGGGAGCATGGGCATATCGTGGCGCTGGTCTCCGGCCGAGGCAACGAATCCCTGTCAATGTTCCGCAGGGAGTTTGACGTGCTGCCGGAGTTGATTTGCCTCCTCAACGGACAGATCATCCTACGGGACGGCCAGCAGGTCTTTGAGCGGCACATCCCGCCGCTGGCTATCGGCGCGCTCTGCGCCCGAGCCCGTTCCTGCGGCGTCATCTGCGGCGGATATGACCAAGATGGCCTGGTGATCAGCGGAATCGATGACCGGGTACGCACGGTCTGGGAAGATTTCCACGATCAGATTCCCAGAGTAGCACCGCACTTTGAGAAGAGTGCTCCGGTCTATCAGGCCAGCCTGTACATTACCCAGGATGAAAGCACCCTGTTTGCCGAGCTGCTGGACGGCTATATCACCAACTGGTCCCACCCCTATTTGTGCAATCTCATCAGCAGACAGGCGGGAAAGGCTCATTCCATCCGCTGGTGCCTGGAGCGGTTCGGCATAAGCCGGGAAAACGCCTATGCCTTCGGTGACGGTTACAATGACATGGATATGCTGCCAGAGGTGGGCCATGGTGTGGCCATGGAAAACGGATATGGACCGCTGAAACGGCTGGCGGAGACAGTGGCGCCCGCCCCGGAAGAGGATGGGATCCTCCTGACCCTGCGTGGCTACGGTTTCGCTATACCAGATTGAGAACGACCCCGCCCCATGCCGTTCGGCACGGGGCGGGGTCGCCTTTTGTCACTTCAGATCCTCCAGGCCGGTCTTGCAGAAGGCGGCCAGATAGCGGTAGTAGGGCATGAGGAAGTCGTAGCCCTCCGTCAGAAAGTCCGCCAGCGCCGGGGAGCACAAAAGATCGTCGAAGGGCCGGTCGCAGCCGATGGACAGGCTCTTTTTGCTGTACCAGGGGGCCAGCAGGGGGGAGGGGGGCGTACCCTTCGGCTTGGCGTAGTCCGGCCCCTGAAGGGTGAACACGTCCTGGCGGCTGAGCCGCCGGGCCAGCTTTTCCAGCCGTTTGGGGTCCTTTTCCATGTCCCGGCGCATGGCGGCCATCATGGCGGGGGAGGCGTTCCAGAAGCCCACGCCGCAGCTCCAGCCCTCCGGGGCCACCTCGAACCAGAACACCGGCTGCTGGGTCCACAGGTCCCGCTCCGGCCGGATGGTGAACCACAGGTGGTCCTTATAGGGACCCCTTCCGTGGAGCCGCCGGGCGTCCCGGTAGATCCGGGAGATGTGCAGGTCCGCGTCCAGCTTGGGATACTTCTCCAGCATCCGGTCATAGACCTGGCGGCCCAGGTCCGCCGTGGGCTGGTACAGGTGGTCCAGATAGTCCTGCTTGTGGGCCTGGAACCAGGCCCGGTCATTGTTGAGGCGGATGCCCCACATAAAATCCAGCGTCGCGCCGCTGTAGCCCTGAAACATGATGTCCCGCTCCTTGCTCTGCCTGATCGTTTCCAGCCTATGATACCGGCCCGGCGGGAAAATGTCAATCCCCCCTTTGCCTTTGGCCGCGTGCCGCAAAACCCGCAACCCCTTGCAAACACGGGACTTTCCCAACGGTCGAGAGGGGAATTGGGTGATTTTGGTTGACTTTTTCAGGGGGGCGGCATACAGTGGAGCCAGGCTTGCAAGACCAAACCGGAAAAGGAGCGATCCTATGGAAAACAAAAAGACCTTTGGCGAGTATATCTGCCGCCGGCGGAAGGAGCTGGGACTGACCCAGCGGGAGTTCGCCGACAAACTGTATGTGACGGAGTCCGCCGTCAGCAAGTGGGAGCGGGGCCTCAGCTACCCGGACGTGACGCTGCTGCGGGATATCTGCGCGGTGCTGGACATCACGGAGCACGAGCTGCTCACCGCCAGCGAGGATACCGAGAAGCGCACCGCCGAGAAGCTGGCGGCCAAGTACCTGCGTCTGGCCCGGAACTACCGGGTGACCCAGTACATCCTGTACGGCGGGACGATTCTGATCTGCTTTATCGTGAATCTGGCGGTCCAGCACACCCTGAGCTGGTTCTGGATCGTCCTGGCCAGCGTGCTGCTGGCGGCGTCCCTGACCCTGGCCCCGGCCCTGGTCAGTATGCGCCCGGCCCTGGAGCGGTACAAGTGGGCCGTCTCCCTGGGCTGCGCCGCGGCGTCCCTGGAGCTGCTGCTGCTGATCTGCTGCCTCTATACCGGGGGAAACTGGTTCTGGGTGGCCTTCGCCGGGACCATCTTCGGCCTCAGCCTGGCGCTGCTGCCCTTCCTGCTGCCCACGCTGCCCCTGCCCGCCGCCCTGGCGGGACGGAAGACGTCGCTGTATCTGGGGCTGGAAACGGTCCTGCTGATCCTTCTGCTGCTGGTCTGCTGCCTGTACACCGGCGGGGACTGGCTCATTCTGGCCGCCGCGGGGACGCTGTTCGGCCTGAGCGTGGTGTTCCTGCCCGTGTTCCTCCGGCAGCTGCCCCTGCCCCAGGCCCTGGGGCGGCATAAGGCCCTGGCGTACTTCTCTCTGGAGACGGTCTTTCTCATGGCGCTGCTGGCGGTGGTCTGCTGGCGCACCGGCGGAGACTGGTTCCTTACCCAGGGGGTGCCCCAGGCGCTGGCGGCGCTGACCCTGCCCTGGGGGCTTATGGCCCTCATCCGCTACCTGCCGGTGAGCGGATGGTTCCGGGCCTCCGCCTCCTGCGCCTGGACGGGGCTGTGGCTGTGGCTCTACCCCTGGGTGGGGGAGCGGATCCTGGCGGCCAACGGCTGGACCACCAGCCATCCCTACCGCCTGCTGATCCCCTTCGACTTCTCCTACTGGGGGCCCTATGTGACGCCGGCGGCCGACGGCGCCGCCGTGTACGACAACAGCATCGCCTCGAACGTCATGGTCATCATTCTGCTGAGCCTGGGGGCCCTGGCGGTGATTTTGGCGGCGGTGGGCGCGGCCCGGAAGGCCCGGCGCCGGAAATAAGCAAGAGGGGGAGAGGCACAGCCTCTCCCCCTCTGATATGCTCGTTTGCCCGGCTCAGTCCTCGTCCGCCCCGTCGGTCTCCAGCAGGCCGTAGCCGCCGTTGCGCCGGCGGTAGACGATGCTGATCACGTCGTCGGTATTGCGGTAGACGAAGAAGTCGTGGCCCAGCAGATTCATCTGCAAAATGGCCTCCTCGGCGCTCATGGGCTTGACGGCCACATGCTTGGTGCGCACCACCGGGAACTCCGTCTCCTCGCTGATGTCGAACTCCGGGGCGATGTCGGGGACCAGGGCGTCCTGGCGCAGGCGCTTGCTCAGGCGGGTCTTGTTCTTGCGAATCTGGCGGTCGATGGTGGCGCAGGCCGCGTCGATGAGGCCGCGGATGTCGCCGTCCCGGGACTCCTCCTGGGCGCGGAACAGGGTGCCGCCGCCGCGAATGGTGATCTCCACCACACAGCGATGGTCCTTTTCCACAGAGAAGGTCACAAGTGCGTCGGCGTCCTCCTTGAAGTACCGGTCCAGCTTGGAGACCTTCTTCTCGGCGTACTCCTTCACGGAGTCGTTGAGGGACACCTTCCGGCAGGTAAATGTGAACTTCATATGATCCGCTCCTTTCTTGGTTCCCCTGGAGGGGGTGACTATATTGTACCATACGGATGGGCAGCTTGTACAGTTTTATTTTGTAAAATTTTTGTTTCCCTGCCTATTTTATCCAAAAACGGGCCGGACGCCGGGACATCGACAAACAGCGGCAAAGATTCCCAAAATGCGGCAAAAGCTCCTATTTACAAAACCGGGGACAGGCTGTACAATACTCTACGGAAGCTTTCCAATATCCCACCCGTTTGGGCCGCTGCGCTTTGCAGCGGCTCTTTTTTATGCTTTTTTGGCGGGAAGGAAAACAAAGGGGCCGGAGACCCCGCGGATCTCCGGCCCCATACGGGCGTCTGACGAATACATCGGGAAGCGATTTGATCACATCAGTCCTGATACCTGGTCCAATCGGGGTCGGCAATCAGTCGGATCCAATACTCATAGATCTCGCCTTTATATTGGAAGCTGTGGCTGTTGGCGGCCTCCTGTACAGCGAGATAGTACCAGGTTCCGGGCTGATTGTCCGGCCAGACCCGCATGCCCGGGAGCAGGTCGCTCTCGTTCTCCGGGATGCGGCACAGGACCCGGTTGATCATCGTTATGGCCTCGGCGCGGGTGATGTAGCTGTCCGGGCGGAAGGTGCCGTCCGAATACCCCATGATCCAGCCCAGAGAAGCGGCGTGCTCGATCTCCGCCTCAGCCCAGTGGCCGGAAATGTCGGTGAAGCTGCTGTCACCATCGGTCATGCCGGCGTCAAACCGGGCGCAGATGGCGGCGAACTCCCCGCGGGTGATGGGCTCGTCGGGGTCGAAGGTTCCCGCCGGACGGCCCTTGACAATGCCCAGCTTTGCCATGGTAGCGACGGACTTGTTGTACCACATACCCTCGCTGACATCTGCAAAGGTGCTGAGGCCGGTCAAATTGTCCTCTCGAATCTCCGGCTTCAGCAGGCGGAAAAAGATCGCCGCCACCTCCGCACGTGAGATATTCGCGTCGGGCCGCACCGTTCCGTCGGCGTAGCCGACCACATAGGCGAAGTGATCATCGCCGTTGAGCATATCCGGCACGGCGGATTTGCGCCAGCCCGCGTAGACCGTCCGATCGCCGGTCATCCTGATGCTGGTGATCCGCTGGGTCAGGTCCGCGTCCGCGTACCAGCCGGTAAACTGGTAGCCCTCGCGGACGGGCGCTTTATCGAGCTGCACCACCGTATTCTTTGCGTACCGCTCGTCTTTGTACCTGGTGCCGCCGTTGGACGCGTAGTGCAGGGTGCAGTAGTCGTCTCCGCCGCCGCCGGGGCCGCCGGGGCCGACGGGAGCCGGGACATAGATCATGGCATAGGTGGAGAACTTGTCGGACTCGATGGTGTAAGTCGCGGCATTGTTATCCAGGTCGGGAAGCTTTTCCACTGCGGCGGCGCCGGCGTCTGTATGCGCGCGGAACATGGAGACCGTACCGCGGCCCTGCCATTGATCGGGCACCGCAAACACGATTTCGATGGGCTCTGCCAGCGTTTTAAGCGCAGTGATTTCGGTCCTGCCGTCCGAGGTGATCTCCTTCTCCACCGAAACATCGTAATCGATGCGGTTGGAGCCGTAGGAATACTGTCCGTCCAGACGCGCGGTGAGCGCGGCTATTTCCGCGTCGGAGGAGGCGTTGCGGACATAAGCGGTGATCTTGATCTCAGTATTGCTGTCTCGGACATCCGTGGCAAGATTGACATTCTTCGCCAGCGCGCTCCTCTGGCTGTCGTCGATAGCGACCAGCGCATGGGTTTCCCCGATGCCGGAGATCGAAACGCCGACCTCAATATCCACTTCCACGTCGATCTGAATCAGCACCCATTGGGCGAAATAGTCGACGTCGCCGCAGTCCGTGTCCGGCGTCTGCCCCTCGGCAATGTATTGATAAAGCGTTTCGCCGCTGCCTCGCCAGTCGCGAAGCTCTTCCCATCCATCGCCGTTTTTGACGTACACGTCCCTGCTTGGATCGATATCCGCCTCGCTGATCTCCGCAAAGCGCATCCAGCTCAGAAAATACCAGCCGGCAGCGGTCACGCCGGGATAGATCGGTTTATTGACGTCGATTTCGGTGAAATGCCGCACCTCGGAGGGAAGCGGCTTGGGGCGGCCGGGGACGTAATAGCCGGTTTGCCCCTCGGCGTAGTGGTAGCCCCACTCACCGTCGTTCGGTCTGCCGTCGCCGTAGCGCAGGGTGTATTTCAGCTGCTTCCACTTGGCGTAGATCGTCACATTCTTTGTGATGGGGGCGGTAAAATCGTAGGGCTCGGTTTTCTCTTGGTCCGCGTACCAGCCGGCAAACACATGGTCCTCCCAGCCGTCCGGCGTGATTTCCGGCGCTGGATCGCCGCCGTGCACAACTACTGTTCGATTGCCCGCAGGGTTCCCGGTCCCCAAATCATAGGTGACGGTATAGGTTATGGCGGTATCGATCCACTGGGCGGTCAGGGTGGTGTCGCCCGCAATGGAGAAGGTGTCGTCCGGCCAATACACCGTGCCGGACCCGTCCGCCGCCGTGTTCCAGCCATC
The DNA here is from genome assembly GCA_958423465.1 of uncultured Oscillospiraceae bacterium. Taxonomy (GTDB): domain Bacteria; phylum Bacillota; class Clostridia; order Oscillospirales; family Oscillospiraceae; genus Pelethomonas. Next base: position 70,778 of record CATZRD010000005.1, read on the forward strand.
AAACAGAAAGCCTTCCCTTGCGGGGGCAGCCAAAACGGTGACGGTCTCACCCTCCTCAAAAGTGAAGGGGCCATCATAGTCCACGCCGGGCGCTTCTGTGCCGCCTTGCAAATCGTAGACTACGTTGTACCGGGGCGTGGGCTTGCTATACAGCGTGGCCCAGCTGCCCACGGGAGCCTCAGGCTCCGCGGCGGGGATCTCTGTACCATCGATGGTCAGCGAGTTATCCTCAAGCGCATAGCTGAGCACAGTACCTCCATCGTTGCCGGGAAGGTCGAGATAGCCGGTTGCCTGGTTCTGCGTGTCCGTGCTGAAAACCAGATAGTTGGCTGCGCTATGGTACGCCGTTTTGTCCAACAGGGCGGGGAGGGCCGTATCCCGATTCTGCGCCCAGAGGGCGACGGTGTCGTCGATGATAAGGGAATTGGGATCGCTTTCGACGTAACGACTGCCTACGCCGATGGCCTGAGCGCTCGTGCCCGCATAGGCTTTGACCGCGGCGTTACCGGAGAGGGCGATTGCGCCGCAGCCATTATTGGCATATGACTCAGATCTGCCGGCTCCAATGCCCGCGCCGCCCCGCTTGCCGTCAACATGAGAGCCGCCGTAAGCGGTGACGTCGGCCGTGCCGCCGATGAGAATCTCTCCTTGCCGCGGCTCTTTTGTACCTTTATCTTCATCATAGATGAAATCGCCGACAAAACCCAAATTGCCGGCACCGATTCCCGCCGCCGCGCCGACCGCCTCTGCGACGACCGTGCCGCCGGTGATGGAGATGGAGGTTACGCCGCCATTATCGCCGCCGCCGATGCCTGCGCCGCCATAGCCGCCGGACTGCCGGCCATCCTCGATCTCATAGCCGCCGGTAGCCGTGACCTCGCCGCCGGTGATGGAGATGACGCCGCCGTCCACGTTGGCTCCTCCGCCGATGCCCGCGCCGTCCGCCGTGCCGGCGGCGGTGACCGTGCCGCCGCGGATCGTAACCTGAACGAGGTTGTTGTATGGTAAAAACCAATCTCCTGTCGCACCGCCGGCGCCGATGCCCGCGCCGCCGCCGGTCAGAGAATCGCTTTCGGTGTCCCCGCCGGTGGCCGTGACCTCGCCGCCGGAAATAATCACCGTTCCATCCGGGACGCCGTCCAAGCCGCCTTGCGAGCTGGTCCCGCCGGCGCCGATTCCCGCGCCCGCCCCGACATTATTGACTTTCCCCCAACCCGGGTCCTTCCAAATGCCTCCTGTGGCGTTAACTGTGCCATCCTCTATGATGACCGTGCCGAAGCTTGGCAGCATGAGCTGTACAACGGAACCCGATTCCCAAAAAGAATAGCCGTTGCCGCCGATTCCCGCGCCTCCGGCAACATAAATATCTCGTTTGGGATCCCCGGTAATCTCCGCGTCAGTATATATTGTGGACCCGCCGCCGGTGACATCCAGCGTCCCCTTGCCGGAGATGGTCAGCTCCGCGCCGGGGGCCACATAGATGCCCGCGCAGCCGGGGCCGCCCTCGATGGTATTGTCGCCGAAAAGGATGATTTCTGCGCTGCTGTCCGGCTCAATGCTGATGGCGGGCTTGCGGTTATCGCCGCAATCGATGTCTACGCCGTCCAGGTTCAGCTCGATCTTGCTTCCAGCAATGCGGATGGACTCAAAATCCGCCGCTGTGCCTGAGAAGGTATATGAGCCGGGTCCTTCCAGCACCCATGCGCCGCTGGCGCCGTCAAATGCAGGCGTATCGCCATCCGGGCCGTCAACCTCCAGAGAGCCTCTCCGGTTGTTGGGGTCTTCCACTGTGATGGAATGGGAAATGGTATACCGTAAATCGCTGTCTGCGCCAAGCTGTGAGTTGCTGATGACCGCCGTGCCGTCCAGCTCCAGCGCGCCGTATGCCGCCGCAGCTTCAAAGCGATCCGCAGGCAGGGTAACGGGGACGCGGACGGTGACGTTGGAGTAAGAACCGAAAGCCGTTACGTAATTTGAACCGTATTTGCCCTGCAAAACAATGCCGCCGTCCGCATCGCTGGTTTTCTTTTCATAAGCGCTTGTGTTGGAAATAAGCACGCCGTCCCAATCCACAGTCAGGTATTCGCTGAAAATCTCCGCCGGGATCGTTGCGGTAAAGCTCTCCGCGTCCTGACGGCTCTTCCACTTGCCGGAGTATGGCTCTACATTGGCATTGGGCTCTACGTGCGTGGAAAAAAAGGACTTCGATGAGATAGAAATATAATACTTGAAAGAAATATTGCCATCGTCATCCTTATATTCATCGCAGTCTGTGATATCAATATACGGCATAGTCAGAGAGCTGGTGCTGCCGCCTGGCTTTTGCAGCGATACCGTCGCCGCCCCGGCGTCCCTTTCGTCCCTTTCCGCCGCCCGGGCGGGCGCGGGTAGAAGGGTGAGAAGCAGGGACAGCGACAGCAGGCTTGCCCAAAAACGTTTTTTCATGCGCTTATACCTCCCATGTTTTCCGCAGTTTCACACTGGTCAGCCGATCCCGCCGGTATGGCCTGGGACCGCCGCGGCTTCAGGGACATCCGCGCCGGATCGGGCGCGTCCGCATGGTGAAACAGATCGTTCCGGCCCCCGTGCCATGATAGGGACAGACGTCACATTCTGTCGAAAATTCAACTGGCGCTTTGCCTCCGCGGGTCATCATACCACATTATACTGCTTTTGTATATCCTTTTCGGATATGTACTTTATTTTACCACATCATTTTCGGATATACAACAGGATTGTCTGAGACGAGGCGGCAAGATGGCACTTGATGATCATACGATTGGCGTGCGGATCCGCCGGTTCAGAAAGGAGCGGGGGATCACGCAGCAGATATTAGCGGAGCTTTCCAATCAAGAGCCGTCAAACATCTCGCATATTGAGCGCGGAGCATGTCTGTTTCCGGACAATGGCAGGCGGTTTGCGTTACATCACAGACGCCTGACAGCAGAAAAGGCCGACATCCACATCGATCGTGAATGTCGGCCTTTATCACCCCATTATGCGCTTTGCTTGCGGCGCAGGTCCGGCGTCAATCCGCTGTTCCTGACGCTGAGGTCCAAGCGCTTCAAGGGCTGCGGTATTTTTAATACATGCCGCCCATATCGGGGGCGGCGGGGGCGGGCGCGGGAGGCTCGGGCTTGTCGGCCACCAGGGACTCGGTGGTCAGCACCATGGAGGCCACGGAGGCGGCGTTCTCCAGGGCGGAGCGGGTCACCTTGGCGGGGTCCACAATACCGGCGGCGACCATGTCGCAGTACTCCTCCTTGTAGGCGTCGAAGCCGTAGCCGGTCTTGCCGGAGCTTCTGACCTTCTCCAGGATCACGGAGCCGTCCAGACCGGCGTTGGCGGCGATCTGACGGATGGGGGCCTCCAGGGCCTTGGCGATGATCTGGACGCCGGTCCGCTCGTCGCCCTCGGTCTGGGCCAGCAGGGCCTCCACGGCGGGGATGGCGTTGACGAACACGGTGCCGCCGCCGGCCACGATGCCCTCCTCAACAGCCGCCTTGGTGGCGTTGAGGGCGTCCTCGATGCGCAGCTTCTTCTCCTTCATCTCGGTCTCGGTAGCGGCGCCCACCTTGATGACCGCCACGCCGCCGGCCAGCTTGGCCAGACGCTCCTGGAGCTTCTCCTTGTCGTAGTCGCTGGTGGTGACGCCGATCTGGCTGCGGATCTGGGAGACGCGGCTCTTGATGGCCTCGCTGTCGCCGGCGCCGTCCACGATGACGGTGTTCTCCTTGGTGACCTTCACCTGGCGGGCGCGGCCCAGCATGGACACGTCGGCGGTCTTCAGCTCATAGCCCAGCTCCTCGCTGATGACCTGGCCGCCGGTGAGGATGGCGATATCCTGCAGCATCTCCTTGCGGCGGTCGCCGAAGCCGGGGGCCTTGACGCACACCACGTTCAGGGTGCCCCGCAGGCGGTTGACGATGAGGGTGCTCAGGGCCTCGCCCTCCACGTCCTCGGCGATGATGACCAGCTTCTTGCCGGCCTGGACCAGCTGCTCCAGGATGGGCAGGATGTCGGCGATAACGGAGATCTTTTTGTCGGTGATGAGGATGTAGGCGTCGTCCACCACAGCCTCCATCTTCTCGGTGTCGGTGACCATGTAGGGGGTGATGTAGCCCCGGTCGAACATCATGCCCTCCACCACCTCGCTGTAGGTGTCGGCGGTCTTGGACTCCTCGATGGTGATCACGCCGTCGTGGCCCACCTTCTCCATGGCCTCGGCAATGAGGGAACCGATCTGCTCGTCGCCGGAAGACACCGCGCCCACGCGGGCGATGTCGGCGCTGCCGTTGACCTTCTGGGCGTCGTGCTTCACGGAAGCCACGGCGGCCTCAACGGCCTTGGAGATGCCCTTCTTCATGACGATGGGGTTGGCGCCGGCGGCCAGGTTCTTCAGGCCCTCGCGAACGATGGACTGGGCCAGCAGAGTGGCGGTGGTGGTGCCGTCGCCGGCCACGTCGTTGGTCTTGGTGGAGACCTCCTTCACCAGCTGGGCGCCCATGTTCTCAAAGGGGTCCTCCAGCTCGATCTCCTTGGCGATGGTCACGCCGTCGTTGGTGATGAGGGGAGCGCCGAACTTCTTGTCCAGCACCACATTGCGGCCCTTGGGGCCCAGAGTGACCTTAACGGTATCGGCCAGCTGGTTGACGCCGGCCTCCAAAGCCTTGCGGGCCTCGTCGCCCCGCTTGATCAGCTTAGACATAATCAATTACCTCCAAAGAATTTTATTTTTGTCAGTCAACGATAGCCAGGATGTCGTTCAGACGGACGATGGTGAACTCCTCGTCGCCCATCTTCACATTGGAGCCGGCGTACTTGTCGGTGATGACCTTGTCGCCGGGCTTGACGGTCATGACGATCTCCTTGCCGTCCACCAGGCCGCCGGGGCCCACGGCGATGACCTCGGCCACGGAGGGCTTCTCCTGGGCCTTGGAGGTGAGGATGATGCCGCCCTTGGTGGTCTCCTCCGCCTCCATGGGCTTGAGCACCACGCGGTCGGCTAAGGGTGTGAGTTTCATAGTTGGTTCCTCCTATATGAATATTTTTTGAACATAATGTGACACCGTTAGCACTCATAAACTTGGAGTGCTAACGGTGCTTATCTTACAACAACTGAATCCATAATGCAAGAGGGAAATCAGGAAAAATCCGGTGTTTTACAAAAAGTTCACAAACGCTCACAGCTCCCCCTGGGGCAGAGGGCGGCAGGTGGCGTTGGGGTCGCAGCCGGCGGGCCCGAAGAAGTTCACCCTGCCGTCGGCCATGCGGATGACCGCCCGGCGGCTGTGGACGATCTCGCCGTCCAGGCAGGTAATGATGTCGCTGTCGGGGGAGTCGATGACCACCTCTTTGGCCGTGTAGCCCTGGGCGTATTTGGGGAACTTGTAGTAGCCGCCGCTGGAGTAGGCCCCCACGAAGCGCAGGAAGGTGGGGCGGCTGACCCGCTTGACCACCAGGGTGTTGAGCACGCCGTCGTCCATCCGGGCCTCGGCCATGGGCATGAAGCCGCCGCCGTAGTACCTGCCGTTGCACACCGCCGTCAGGGCGTAGTCCCCGGGCATTTCCCGGCCGTCCAGGGCGACGGTCCACCGGTGGCTCAGCCCCCGGATGAGGAAATTCACCGCCAGGGAGGCGATGTAACTGCCCTGGCCCCCCAGCAGGGGGCTCTTGCCGAAGCGGTGGACGTCCTCGGCCACCTGGGCGTCGAAGCCGGAGCAGGCAATGGTCATGGCCAGCCGCCCGTTGCAGTCGATGGCGTCCAGGGGGAACTGGGGGCCGTCCCACAGGTTCTCCGCGTCGGAGAACAGGGGGGCCGCGTCCCCGAAGTTTTTGAGGAAGTCGTTGCCGGTGCCCACGGGGATGCAGGTCATGGCGGCGTTTTCCATGCCCGCGATGCCGTTGGCCACCTCGTTGACGGTGCCGTCTCCACCGCAGGCATAGAAGCGGACGGTGCCGCCGGCGGCGGCGATGGAGCGGGCGGTCTCGGTGGCGTGGCCGGGGCGCTTGGTGAGGATGCAGTCCAGGTCCAGGCCGTGGCGGGCCTGGAGAGCCTTGGCCATCTCCATCAGCTCGGTGGTGCAGTTTCTCTTTCCCGCCGTGGGGTTGATGATGAAAACATGTTTCATGGGGTGGAGCTCCCTTTTTCTGTATTTCACGCCTGACGGCGCCTGTCTACCGGGTAAACTGGTACAGCTCACAGGGGATCATGCCGTTATAGAGCTTCCGCTTTTTGTCCGCCTTCCGGGCGAATGCCTTTTCAAATTCCGGGTGGCTGGTGAGGACCAGCACCCGCCATTTGGGCGGGATCTGCCGGTACACCTGACCGAAGGCCCGGTACAGCTCCTCCGCCTCCCGCTTCTCCAGCAGGCGCTCGCCGTAGGGCGGATTGGTGACGATCTGGCCGTACTCCCCCTGACAGCGGAGGTCCCGCATATCCGCGGCGTCGAAGCGGACCACGTCCTCCACGCCGGCCTTCACCGCGTTCTCCCGGGCGATGCGGACGGCCCGGGGATCGATGTCGCCGCCCCAGATGTCGTAGCTGCCGGAAAACTCCCGGTCCATGGCCTCCCCGGCGGCGTCCAGCCAGAAGCGGCTGTCGAGGCAGCCCCACTTCTGGGCGTCGAAGGAGCGGTCCAGGCCCGGGGCCCGGTTTTTGGCGATGAGGGCCGCCTCGATGGCGATGGTGCCGGAGCCGCAGAAGGGGTCCCGGAAGGGGTCCTTCCCCCGGTAGCGGCTGAGGATCACCATGGCGGCGGCCAGGGTCTCCCGCAGAGGGGCCTCCACCCCCACGGCCCGGTAGCCCCGCTTGTGGAGCCCCGGCCCGGTGGTATCAAGGTATAAGGAGCACCGGTCCCGGAGGACGGCGAACTGGATCTGGTATTTGGCCCCGGTCTCCGGCAGGCGCTCCAGACCGTAGACCCGGCCCAGCCGGGCCGCCGCGGCCTTTTTCACGATCTTCTGGCAGTCGGGGACGGAGTGGAGCTGGGAATCCAGGGCGTGGCCCTTCACGGGGAACTGGCCCTCCCGGGGGATAAACGCCTCCCAGGGCGCTCCCGCCGCCAGCTGATAGAGGGCCTCAAAGCTGTGGACCGGCCCGGCGGCCAGCTCCACCAGCACCCGCTCGCCGCAGCGCAGATTGAGATTCAGCCGGGGGATGTCTCCCGCCTCACCCTGGCAGAGGACCCGGCCGTTCTCCACCCGCACGCCGGCCAGTCCCAGACGGCGGACCTCGTCGCCCACCAGGCCCTCCAGGCCGAACAGGCAGGGGATGGCAAATGTCAGCATAGGCGGTCTTCCTCCCAAGCCCCGGCAGGGGCGAAATTAGAACGATTCTCAGTATAGCAAACCTGTAGAAAAAAGGCAACGAAAATTCCAGTGGAAATCGGGAGAAGAGTGTGATATACTAAATTTGTGAGTTCCCGCATACCGCGGGAAAGAGCCGTGAAATACGTTTTTAGGAGGAAAGACTATGCCGTATATTCTGATCGCCCTGGGCGTGATCGTGGTGGTGCTGCTGCTGACCAATATCCATGTGGTCCAGCAGTCCCGGGCCTTCGTGGTGGAGCGTCTGGGGGCCTATCAGGCCACCTGGGGCGTGGGCCTGCATCTGAAAATGCCCATCATCGACCGGGTGGCCAAGCGGGTGAGCCTGAAGGAGCAGGTGGTGGATTTCGCCCCCCAGCCTGTCATCACCAAGGATAACGTGACCATGCAGATCGACACCGTCATCTACTTCCAGATCATCGACCCCAAGCTGTACACCTACGGCGTGGAGCATCCCATGAGCGCCATCGAGAACCTGACCGCCACCACCCTGCGCAACATCATCGGCGATCTGGAGCTGGACCAGTCCCTCACCAGCCGGGACCACATCAACACCAAGATGCGGGCCATCCTGGACGAGGCCACGGACCCCTGGGGCATCAAGGTCAACCGGGTGGAGCTGAAGAACATCATCCCGCCCCGGGAGATCCAGGACGCCATGGAGAAGCAGATGAAGGCCGAGCGCGAGCGCCGTGAGTCCATTCTCCAGGCCGAGGGCCAGAAGCAGAGCCAGATCCTGGTGGCCGAGGGCGAGAAGCAGTCCGTGATCCTCCGGGCCGACGCCGCCAAGCAGGCCAAGATCATGGAGGCGGAGGCCCAAGCCGAGGCCATCCTCCGGGTGCAGCAGGCCACCGCCGACGCCCTGAAGCTGCTGAACGAGGCCGCTCCCAACGACCAGGTGGTGAAGCTGAAGGCGCTGGAGGCCTTCCAGGCCGCCGCCGACGGCAAGGCCACCAAGATCATCATTCCCAGCGAGATCCAGGGTCTGGCCGGTCTGGCCGCCGGGGTCCAGGCGCTGGTGGAAAAGGACAAGTAACAGAAACTATCGCGTGAAGATCGCGGCCCCTGCGGGAACTTTTCCGGCGGGGGCTGCGTCTATTCTGACAAATAGCAAGGGGGGATGAGGCGATGGGGAAACGGTCCCTGCTGGCCCTGTACGGCCTGGCACACTTCTGGGTGGACCTGAGCTGCGCGTTTCTGGCGTTCCGGGTCCTGGGCCGGGGAGCGGACTTTGCCCTGTGCCTGCTGCTCTACAACTTCTGCGCCTTCGCCCTCCAGATGCCTCTGGGCCTTCTGGTGGACCGGCTGGACCGCAACGGCGCCCTGGCGGCGGCGGGCTGCGCCCTGACGGCCCTGGCCTATCTGCCCCTGCCGTCCCCGGCGGCGGCGGTGACGGCGGGGCTGGGCAACGCCCTCTTCCATCTGGGGGGCGGCCTGGACGTGCTCAACGGCAGCGAGAAGCGGGCGGCGGCCCTGGGGATCTTCGTCTCCCCCGGCGCTCTGGGGCTGTACATCGGCACGGCCTGGGGCCGGGGAATGGTTCCCGCCCTGTGGCTGGGGCCCCTGGGCCTGCTGGCTCTGGCCGGGGCCATCCCATGGCTCTGCCGCCGGACCTTCGGCTCCCCGCGCTCCGGCAACGCGCCGGTGGACCTGACGCCCGCGGGGCGTTATGGCCGGCTGGTCCCCCTGTTTCTGGTGGTGGTCCTCCGGTCCTACATGGGCATGAACCAGTCCTTCCCCTGGAAGGGCAGGGGCTGGTGGGGCCTGCTCCTGGTGCTGGCGCTGGTGCTGGGCAAGGCGGCGGGGGGCTTTTTGTCGGACCGGCTGGGTCCCCGATCCGCCGCCCTGTGGTCCCTGCTCCCGGCGGCGGGGCTGTACCTTGCCAGCTTCTGGCCCCCGGCGGGAGTCCTGGCGGTGTTCCTCTTTAATATGACCATGCCCATTACCCTCTGGGCGGCGGCGAAGGAGCTGCCGGGGGCCAAGGGGTTCGCCTTCGGCCTTCTGACCTTCGCCCTGTTCCTGGGGTGGCTGCCCTCCTACCTGGGCTGGCCGAATCTGCTGGCCGGGCCCTGGACCTATGCCGCCGTGAGCCTTTTGTCCCTGGCCCTGCTGTGGCGTCCCCTGGGAGGGGAGGCGGTCCGGTGCTGAGGAGTCTGGCCGTGTCCCTGGGCCTGACGGTGCTGCTGGAGGAGGGCTTTGCCCTCTGCTGGGGCCTCCGGGGACGGCGGGAGCTGACGGTGGTGGCGCTGGTGAATGTGCTGACCAATCCGGCGGTGGTGCTGGCCCGTCACACCGCCGTGGGGCTGTGGGGGTGGCCGGCTCCGCCGGTGACGGCGGCGCTGGAGGCTCTGGCGGTGCTGGCGGAGTGGCGGTGCTGCCGGGCCTGCTCGGAGCAGCTGGAGCGGCCCTTCCTGTTCGCCCTGCTGGCCAACGCCTTTTCCTACGGTGCGGGGCAGTTATTGCAGTTTGTTTTATAAATGACAGACATACGCACTTTTTCCCTGAAGGGGAAGGGATGAAAGAAACGTTTGCCGCGAAGGGAGGCTTCGCGGGGGAGGAGAGATGTCATGAGACGGATCTGTACGCTGTGCCTGCTCCTGCTGACGGCGGCGGGGCTGACGGGCGTGGCCCGCGCCGACGTGATGTGGGGGCCGGTGGAGAAGGCCGCCGTGGCCGCCGCGTACCTGCTGCCGGCGGCGCTGGTGGCGGCGGTGATCGCCGTCACCGTGTATCTGCTGCGGAAATTCCGGAAGAGAAAGTGAGGAAACGACCATGAAAAAACTTTTGACCACGCTTCTGATCCTGACGGCGCTGGCGGCCCTGGCGGCCCCCGCCCGGGCGGACGTGATCTGGGAGCCGGATAACCGCTTCTACAATACCCATCAGGACCAGTGCGAGTATACGGCGGGCCGGGCCTACTACGCCAACGGTAAGGACGGCTTCGTGACGCTGTGGGACGCCCCCGGCGGTTCGGCGGTGGCCATGCAGCTGGAAAACGGCGAGAGACTGTACATCCAGTGGCGGTACGAGGACTGGGGCTACGCCGAGAGGGACAACGGCGGCGGCTGGGTCCCCATGGAGGACCTGTACCTCATCTACGACTACATCTCCTTCGCCGAGGACCACGCCGCCGACATCCGGCCCTACGCCGGCGAGTTCGCGGACTACGCCGGGGACGCGGAGGCTGTCAGCTTCTTCTCCTATCCCGGCGCGCCGGAGATTCAGTACACCTATTCTCTGGCGGACTGGGGGGAGGCCCTGCTGAACCTCACCGGCGGGCCGGACCGGGAGAGCTATATCCAGTCCGTCTATGTGGATGAAAACGGCCTGACCTGGGGCTTCGTGGGCTATATGTACGGCAGGCTCAACGCCTGGTTCTGCCTGGACGACCCCGCCGCGGCGGGGATGATGACCTCCTGTATCCCGGAGGCGGAGGACCTCATCAGCGCCGGGGAGCTGACCGCCCCCCAGACGCCCCGCCTGCCCGCCAGGGGCTATACGCCCTATCTCCTGGTGGGGGCCGTGGTGATCGTCACCGGCGGAGCGCTGGCGGTATTCTTCCGGAAGAAGAAAAAAGCATAAGGGGAAAGTCTGAGGACGGCCCCAAAGGCCGTCCTCAGACTTTTGCGCAAAATAGGCGGAAAAGTGGCGGACGCCTCTTTTCAAAGTCCGGCGCCTGCGCTATAATCAGGGGACACTGAGATGGTTTGCCCCGTGCGGGGCGGGAAAGGAAGTGGACCTCTTGCGTCAGCGCGTCCGGCCCTCCCGGGGCCAGCTCTCCATGGTGGAGGGCTCCATCTGGCGGAGCCTGGTGGATTTCGCGGTTCCCATTTTCCTGGGAAATCTGTTCCAGCAGCTCTACAACACCGCCGATACCCTCATCGTGGGCAACTTCATCGGCAAGGAGGCCCTGGCGGCGGTCAGCTCCTCCGGCAGCCTCATCAACATGATGGTGGGCTTCCTCAGCGGCCTGACCACCGGGGCCGGCGTGCTCATCGCCAAATACTACGGGGCCAAGGAGTACGACAAGATGAGCCGGGCCATCCACACGGGCCTGGCCGCCGCGGCGCTGGCGGGGCTGGCGATGACGGCGGCGGGGGTGGCCCTGACGCCCTGGATCCTCCGCTGGATGGGGACGCCGGAGACGGTGCTGCCCTCCTCCGTGGCCTACTTCCGCACCTACTTCTACGGCGCGCTCGCCTCCTTCCTCTATAACGCCGCCACCGGCGTCCTTCAGGCGGTGGGGGACAGCCGCCGGCCCCTGTATTACCTGATGCTGTCCTCCTTTATCAACGTGGGGCTGGACCTGCTGTTCGTAGGGGGCTTCCGCTGGGGCGTGGCCTCGGCGGCGGCAGCCACCGTCATCTCCAAGGTGGTCAGCGCGGCCCTGTGCCTTGCCCAGCTGGCGCGGACCGAACAGGTCTGGCGGGTGGAGCTGCGGAAGGTCGCCGTGGACCGGCCCACCCTGGGGCTGATCGCCCGGTTCGGCCTGCCCTCCGGGGTGCAGAACGCCATGATCGGCCTGGCCAACGTGGTGGTGCAGGCCAATATCAACGCCTTCGGCGACGACGCCATGGCGGGCTGCGGCGCCTACTTCAAGCTGGAGGGCTTCGCCTTTCTGCCCATCACCTGCTTCTCCATGGCCCTGGCCACCTTCGTGGGCCAGAACCTGGGGGCCAGGGAGTACGGCCGGGCACGGCGGGGGGCCCGGTTCGGCATTTTGTGCGCGGTGGTCATGGCGGAGCTGATCGGACTGGGGATCTTCCTGGCCGCGCCGGCGCTGGTGGGCCTGTTCAACGACGACCCGGCGGTGCTGGCCTACGGCGTGCGCCAGTGCCGGGTGGAGGCCCTGTTCTACTGCCTGCTGGCCTTCAACCACTGCGTGGCCGGGGTGCTCCGGGGGGCGGGACGGGCGGCGGTGCCCATGACGGTGATGCTCCTGTGCTGGTGCCTGCTGCGGGTGAGCTACATCACGGTGGCGGTGCGGCTGATCCCGGCCATCGAGATGGTGTTCTCCGGCTATCCCGTGAGCTGGACCGTCAGCGCGGTGATCTTTCTCATCTATTATCTGCGGGCCGACTGGCTCCACGCCTTTGACCGCCTGGACGCCAGGGGCAGGGGATGAGCGGCGGCGGCCCGGAAGGAGGTGCGGCGGATGCGGGGCGTTACAGGCGGCGTGGTGGAGCTGGATCTCCACGGCATGACCCAAGTCCAGGCCAAAGCGGCGGTGGACGCCGCCCTGCGCCGGGCGGGCGGGTCCGTGTACCGGCTGCGGGTGATCCACGGCTACCGGGGCGGGACCCAGCTGCGGGACATGCTGCGCCGGGAGTACGGGAAACACCCCAAAGTGAAGCGGCTGGAGGTGGGGCTGAACCCCGGGGCCACGGACCTGGTCCTGCGGGAATACTGACCCGCCGCCGGGCGATGGGACGAAAAAGAAAAAATTTCGCGAAATGGCAGGAAGATAACATTTACAGCGGAGAAATTTTATGCTATAGTTTATTCGTATGAGTTTGGCTTTCCCTAAGTACCCAGGCAAGTTTATAAGCCAGAATATCAAAAATATTCAGGAGGAGCATTCTATGGCAAGAAAGTTCAAGTCCATGGACGGCAACAACGCGGCGGCGCATGTCTCCTATGCGTTTTCCGAGGTTGCGGCGATCTACCCGATCACCCCGTCCAGCCCCATGGCCGATCTGGTGGATCAGTGGTCCGCCAACGGCCTGAAGAACATCTTCGGCACCCAGGTCAAGGTGGTGGAGATGGAGTCCGAGGCCGGCGCCGCCGGCGCGGTCCACGGCTCTCTGGGCGTGGGCGCGCTGACCACCACCTACACCGCCTCTCAGGGCCTGCTGCTGATGATCCCCAATATGTACAAGATCGCGGCCGAGCAGCTGCCCACCGTGTTCCACGTCTCCGCCCGTACCGTGTCCACCCACGCCCTGAATATCTTCGGCGACCACTCCGACGTCATGGCCTGCCGCCAGACCGGCTTCGCCATGCTGTGCGAGGGCAACGTCCAGGAGGTCATGGACCTGTCTCCCGTGGCCCATCTGGCCGCCATCAGCGGCAAGGTGCCCTTCATCAACTTCTTCGACGGTTTCCGCACCTCCCACGAGATCCAGAAGGTGGCCGTGTGGGACTACGAGGATCTGAAGGATATGTGCGACATGGAGGCCGTGGAGGCCTTCCGCAAGCATGCCCTGAACCCCGAGCACCCCAACACCCGGGGCAGCCACGAGAACGGCGACATCTTCTTCCAGCACCGGGAGGCCTGCAACAAGTTCTATGACGAGCTGCCCGCCGTGGTGGAGAAGTACATGGGCAAGATCAACGAGAAGCTGGGCACCGACTACAAGCTGTTCAACTACTACGGCGCCCCCGACGCGGACCGTGTCATCATCGCCATGGGCTCCATCTGCGACGTGACCGAGGAGGTCATCGACTACCTCAACGCCCACGGCGAGAAGGTGGGCCTGGTGAAGGTCCGGCTGTACCGCCCCTTCGCCGCCGACCGCCTGCTTGAGGCCATCCCCGCCACCGCAAAGAAGATCGCCGTTCTGGACCGGACCAAGGAGCCCGGCGCCCAGGGCGAGCCTCTGTATCTGGACGTGGTCACCGCCCTGGCCAACGCCGGCCGGAGCGACGTCACCGTCATCGGCGGCCGCTACGGCCTGGGCAGCAAGGACACCCCGCCCGCCAGCGTGTTCGCCGTTTACACCGAGCTGAACGCGGAGAGGCCCCGCCGTCAGTTCACCATCGGCATCGTGGACGACGTTACCAACCTGTCCCTGCCGGAGGTCCCCGCCCCCAACACCGCCGCGGAAGGCACCATCGAGTGCAAGTTCTGGGGCCTGGGCGGCGACGGCACCGTGGGCGCCAACAAGAACTCCATCAAGATCATCGGCGACCACACCGACAAGTACATCCAGGCGTACTTCCAGTACGACTCCAAGAAGACCGGCGGCGTGACCATCAGCCACCTGCGCTTCGGCGACAAGCCCATCAAGTCCCCCTACTACATCAACAAGGCCGACTTCGTGGCCTGCCACAACCCCAGCTACGTCACCAAGGGCTTTAAGATGGTCAACGACGTGAAGCCCGGCGGCGTGTTCATGATCAACTGCCAGTGGGATTTCGAGGAGCTGAACCATCACCTGAACGCGGAGGCCAAGCGCTACATCGCCCGGAACGATATCCAGCTCTACACCATCAACGCCATCGACCTGGCCGCCAAGATCGGCATGGGCAAGCGCACCAACACCATCCTCCAGTCCGCTTTCTTCACCCTGGCCAAGGTCATGCCCCAGGCTGAGGCCATCCAGTACATGAAGGACGCCGCCACCAAGTCCTACTCCAAGAAGGGTATGGACGTGGTGGAGATGAACCACAAGGCCATCGACGCCGGCGCCACCGCCTTCGTGAAGATCGACGTGCCCGCCGACTGGGCCGACGCCGTGGACGCTCCCGTGGAGCACGCCCTGGAGGGCAAGAGCGAGCTGGTGAAGATGGTCAAGGACATCCTGCTGCCCGTGGGCAAGATGGACGGCGACAGCCTGCCTGTCTCCACCTTTATGCCCCATGTGGACGGCCAGTTCGAGCAGGGCGCTTCCGCCTATGAGAAGCGCGGCGTGGCCGTGGCCGTGCCCACCTGGGATCCCAGCAAGTGCATCCAGTGCAATACCTGCGCCTATGTCTGCCCCCACGCCACCATCCGGGCCTACGCCCTGACGGAGGAGGAGGTCAAAAACGCCCCCGAGGGCCTGAAGACCGCTCCCATCAAGGCCGGCAAGGGCAAGGGCGTGTACACCTACGCCATCGGCGTCAGCCCCCTGGACTGCATGGGCTGCGGCGTGTGCGTGGAGGCCTGCCTGGCCAAGGACAAGGCCATCAAGATGGTGCCCCAGGAGAGCGAGGCCCAGCAGGCCCAGGTCTGGGACTACCTGGTCAAGACCGCGCCCAAGGCCGATATGCAGGACAACACCGTCAAGGGCAGCCAGTTCAAGCAGCCCTACCTGCAGTTCTCCGGCTCCTGCGCCGGCTGCGCCGAGACCAGCTACGCCCGTCTGGTGACCCAGCTGTTCGGCGACCATATGTACATTTCCAACGCCACCGGCTGTTCCTCCATCTGGGGCGGCCCCGCCGCTACCAGCCCCTACTGCACCAACGCTGAGGGCAAGGGCCCCGCCTGGTGCAACAGCCTCTTTGAGGACAACGCCGAGCACGGCCTGGGCATGTATGTGGGCCAGAAGAAGATCCGGGAGGACCTGAAGGCCAAGACCGAGGCCCTCATCGCCGTGGAGTGGGCCCAGCCCGCTCTGAAGGAAGCCGCCCAGAAGTGGCTGGATACCTACAATGACGGCGACGCCAACCAGGCCGCCGCCAAGGCGTATGTGGCCGCCCTGGAGGAGGGCATCTGCACCGTGGAGGAGCTGATCGCCTGCGGCGATCCCAAGTTCCAGGCCCACGGCGAGGCGCTGAAGGCCGCCGGCAAGGCGTACTGCGACTGCGACGCCTGCAGGCTGTGCGAGGCCATCCTGGCCCAGAAGGAGTACCTGAACAAGAAGTCCGTGTGGATCTTCGGCGGCGACGGCTGGGCCTACGACATCGGCTACGGCGGACTGGACCACGTCCTGGCCTCCGGCGAGGATGTGAACGTGTTCGTTTTCGACACCGAGGTGTACTCCAACACCGGCGGACAGGCTTCCAAGGCCTCCAACATCGGTCAGGTGGCCCAGTTCGCCGCCGCCGGCAAGGAGATGAAGAAGAAGTCCCTGGCGGAGATCGCCATGCAGTACGGCTACGTCTACGTGGCCCAGGTGGCTATGGGCGCCAACACCGCCCAGACCATCAAGGCCATCGCCGAGGCCGAGGCCTATCACGGCCCCTCCCTCATCATCGGCTACGCCCCCTGCGAGATGCACTCCATCAAGGGCGGCATGATGAACTGCCAGAAGGAGATGAAGCGTGCGGTGGACTGCGGCTACTGGAACATGTTCCGGTACAACCCCGCCGCCGCTGCCGAGGGCAAGAATCCCTTCACGCTGGACAGCAAGGCGCCCGCCGGCGGTTATCAGGAGTTCCTGATGAACGAGGCCCGCTACTCCCGTCTGACCCGGGAGTTCCCGGAGCGCGCCAACGAGCTCTTCGCCCGCAACGAGGAGTCCGCCAAGGCCCGCTACGAGCACCTGCTGAAGCTGAAGGACCTGTACGAGGCGTAAATCGAGCGAGACCCAGGGGGTCGGGCGAAAGCCCGACCCCCTTTTTCTCCGGCCGCTTTGACAAATGGGGGAAAGAGGCATATACTTCCCTTAGAATGATCGCCCGCAGGGCGGCAAGGAGGCGGCGTATGAGCCATATCTTCACATCCATGGACCAGCTGATCGGGGGAACGCCTCTGCTGGAGCTGAAGCGTCTGGAGGAGGCCCTGGGTCTGAAGGCCCGGGTGCTGGCCAAGCTGGAGTATTTCAATCCCGCGGGGAGCGTCAAGGACCGGGTGGCCCTGGCCATGATCCGCGACGCCGAGGACCGGGGCCTGCTGGGGCCCGGCAGCGTCATCATCGAGCCCACCTCCGGCAATACGGGCATCGGCCTGGCGGCGGTGGCGGCGGCCCGGGGCTACCGGGTCATCATCGTCATGCCGGACACCATGAGCGTGGAGCGCCGCCGGCTCATCGCCGCCTATGGGGCGGAGCTGGTGCTGACCCCCGGCAGCAGGGGGATGGCCGGGGCCATCGCCAGGGCGGAGGAGCTGGCGGCGGCCACGCCCGGCAGTTTCATCCCGGGGCAGTTCATCAATCCCGCCAACCCGGCGGCCCACATGGCCTCCACCGGCCCGGAGATCTGGAGGGACACCGGCGGGCAGGTGGACGCCTTCGTGGCCGGGGTGGGCACCGGCGGCACCATCACCGGCGTGGGCCGGTATCTGAAGGGGCAGAACCCCGGCGTCCGGGTGGCGGCGGTGGAGCCGGCGGGCTCGCCGGTGCTGTCCGGCGGGAAGCCGGGACCCCACGGCCTCCAGGGCATCGGCGCGGGCTTCGTGCCGGAGGCGCTGGACCCCGGCGTCTATGACGAGATCATCCGGGTGACGGAGGCGGACGCCTACCGGGCCGGCCGGGAGCTGGCCCGGCGGGAGGGCGTGCTGGCGGGGATCTCCTCCGGCGCGGCCCTGTGGGCCGCCCTGGAGCTGGCCCGGCGGGAGGAGATGGCGGGGAGGACCATCGTGGTCCTGCTGCCGGATACCGGGGACCGGTATCTCTCCACACCGCTGTTTGAGAGCTGAAAAGCGGCGAGGCGGTGTGCCGTCAAAAAGCGGCGCAGTCACTTTTTGATGATATTTGTTACGGAATCGTAAGGGATATGAAACAACTATGCGGCAATCTCCGGGTAAAATCATCGCCATAGAGACAACCTCGCAGACAGAAAGGGAGGGTACATATGGAAACGATGACGAAGAAAACCAAGATCATCCTGGGCTCCGCGGGCGGATGCCTGCTGGCCCTGGCCGTGGCCCTGGGGATCTGGCAGCCCTGGAAGAAGCCGGCGGACGATCAGCCGGACCCGCCTTCGGTCCAGACGCCGGCGGATCAGCCGGACCAGCCGCAGAAGGAGGGGCCCACCCTCTCCGTGGCCGGCGAGAAGATCCCCTGCACCATTTTTGAGGGGGACGGCTGGAGCATCTATGTGCCGGAGGGCTGGACCGCGGAGGCGGAGGCCGCCGGCGGCGCCTTCGTGCTGCGAAGCGGCGGGAAGGAGCTGGCCCGGGTGGAGGTGGTCCAGTCCAGTCCCGCGGCCTATGAGGGCGCGTACATCGCCTGCTCCGCCCAGAAGCTGTCCGACACGGAGGAGCGGCGGGAGCGTGTGTTCTACAGCGGCGGGGCGGAGGACGCCTGGGAGGTCCGCTGTCAGACTCCCAGGGCGGAGTGGGACGCCTATCAGCGGCTGATGACCGCCCTGGCCCGGACCCTCACCGTAGGCGGGAAGCGGCCCTTCGCCGAGCTGTATCCCGTGGCCTCGGAGCCGGACTGGCAGGAGGCCGAGGGCAAGACCGTCCTCTGGATGGATAAGGACGGCTACGCCGTCAGCGACGAGGCGGAAAAGGCCGTGGAGGCCGGGATGAACGCCTGGGACGACAGCTTCAAGGCCCTGCACACCGGCAAGTACCGGCTGGAGGACCTGGGCTGGGCCGCCAGCATCACCTGCCTGGAGGACGAGGCCTATGTGGACGTCTTTTCCGCCGGGGTGTGGTACGGCCTGACGGAGGCCGGACAGACCGGCATCAGCGAGGCCTGTGCGGACCCGGACCGCCTGGAGGTGAAGGACGGCTGGTACACGGACCACGCCCCCCTGTATGTGGCGGTGCGCCACGACGGCGGCATCGTGACCGGCGTGACGGCCTTCCGGGACGAGAGCGGCATCCCCCTGGGGGAGCCGGACTTCGTAACGTTGCTCCTGGCGGAGCGGGACCGGGCGTAGCGCCTCCTGGGCGTCCGGCGGATAAAGAACAGAAAAGTACCGGCTGTTTCAAAACAGCCGGTACTTTTTTAATGTGAATATACGATCAGTTTTCAAATTTCTCCACGATATCCGCCAGGCCGTTGAGCCAGTCGCCGGAGAAGTCCTCGATACGGCCGGCGTCGGTCAGGGCGGCCAGCTGGGGATCAATGGGCATCCGGGCCAGCAGCTTCAGACCGTGGGCCTTGGCGGCGGCCTGGGTTTTGCCCTGGCCGAAGAGGGGGATCTCCTTGCCGCAGTCGGGGCAGAGGAGGTAGCTCATGTTCTCCACCAGGCCCACGATGGGAATGTCCATCATCTCCGCCATCTTCACGGCCTTCTCCACCACCATGCCCACCAGCTCCTGGGGGGAGGCCACGATGATGATGCCGTCCAGCGGCAGGGACTGGAACACGCTGAGGGCCACGTCGCCGGTTCCCGGGGGCATATCCACGAAGAGGTAGTCCACGTCCCACACCACGTCGGTCCAGAACTGGGTCACCACGCCGCCGATGACGGGGCCGCGCCAGACCACGGGGTCGGTCTCGTTGTCCAGCAGCAGATTGACGCTCATCAGCTGGATGCCGCCGGCGGTCTCCACCGGCAGCATGCCCCGGTCATCGGCCATGGCCCGGGCGTGGACGCCGAAGGCCTTGGGGATAGAGGGGCCGGTGACGTCGGCGTCCAGCACGCCCACGGAATAGCCCTTGCGGCGCAGCAGCACCGCCAGCTGGCTGGTGACCATGGACTTGCCCACGCCTCCCTTGCCGGACACGACGCCGAAGATCTTCCCCACCCGGGCGGCGGGATTCTTTTCCTTCAGAAAGGACTGGGGCTGGGTGCGCTCGCCGCAGCTCTCGCCGCAGGAGCTGCAATCATGGGTACATTCAGACATTTGCAGCAGTTCTCCTTATCATATTAATAATATTGTATCCGTTTTTGTGGTCCGCCCCGCTCCGGGCGCCGGAACCGTGGGGCGGGCTGGGAAGGTCGCTACTTTTTCCGGCTCTCCAGATGCTCCCGCAGCTTCTTCAGCGCGTCCCCGTGTTTGGGGGAGCGGAGGGCGGGGTAGGAGCGCAGCAGACGGCGCTCAAAGAAGCCCTGCCCGTCGTAGAGACGCTGGAGCTTCTGTTGGGCCTCGGCCTTTGCCGCGTCCAGCCGCCCGTTGAGGGCGTCCCCCAGCTCGCCCAGGGGCTCCAGCCTGGCGTGGAGGGCCTGGGCGGCGCGGCCCGCCTTCTCCGACGCGGTCTGCCGGGCGGAGGTCAGGCTGGTCCCCAGCTTCTCCCGCTGGTCCAGCATGGCCTGACGGCTCTCCTCCTTCAGGGCGTCCAGCTTTGCCGCCAGCTCGTCGTGGACGGCGTGGAGCTTCTCCAGCCGCTGGCCGATCTGGATCGCGCTGCGCACGGAGACCACGATGTCCGAGACGTACAGCACGGCCAGCACCGCCGCCAGGGGCAGAGCGGCCCCCGCGGCAAAGAGCCTCAGGACTCCCTCGCTGACCGCCGGCCCGATCCCGTGGCACAGGACCACGCTGGCCAAGCCGAAGAGGCTGGAGTTCAAAAGGCAGATCCGGCCATTGAGCTGAAAGCGGTAGCGGGAGTAGTCCCACCAGCGCATATGGAACAGCTTCTCCATGGCGTAGCTGGTGATATACTCCACGGCGGAGGTCAGCAGCGCGCCCAGGAAAAAGGTGGCCACAGGGCTTTCGCAGCCGCCCCGGAGGACGATGAGCACCACCAGAGCGCCGTGGCCGTAGATGGGGCAGATGGGACCGTTGAGAAACCCCCGCTTCTCGCATAGCTTGCGCTGGCCGATGGAGCAGTATACCATCTCGCCGCACCAGCCGGCGAAGCTGTAAAACATTAATAAGAGGAAGAGATAGGCGGCCCGCTCCCAGGCGAGAGTGAGCTGGGCGGGGAACAGGGTGTACATGGGCGTCACCTCCCGGGTTCTGCTGCCGTGCCGGGGCACCGCGATGCGCTTCTATTATACGTCCTGCACCCGGCGTTTGTAAAGCGCTTTGCGCTTTTTCTCCGGCAGGGGGAAAAACGGCGGCCTGGAGCGCCTCCGGATCGGGGGAAGCAGGGCCATATCTTGGGGTGTGAGCGGCGCAAAATACCATATGCCGTGGGTCAAATCGTGGAAAACCGGAAACGAGAAAAAATCTGAATAATTTTCGAAAAAAGTGTTGACAATTGGAGAGATGTCTGATATATTAATCAAGCTGTTTACGGAAGGGTCCGAAAGCTGGACGAGTGCGG